>WRMW01000001.1 GCA_009776955.1 Clostridiales bacterium
TATGAGGCCCTGGCGCAGATGCACAAGGAGACGCCCGAGGAGAGAAAGGCCGCCCGCACGCTGCAAAAGAAACTGGCCGCCCGCTCGAAGGCGGAGATGAGCCGGTTCTTTGCGAAAGACGCAAGGCACGAACTGGTGTTCTATTCGGAGGGGAGCGGGTTCTACAAATATTTCAAGGGCTATATAGAATATATTTTGAAGCACAGCGACATAGACATACATTATGTCACGAGCGACCCTGACGACCGCATCTTCGAGATCGGGGAGCCGCGAATCAAGGCTTACTATGCCAACGACAAGGACCTTGTGGGGCTCTTTATGAAGATGGACGCGGACATATTCTTTATGACGACGCCGGATATAGGGAAGTACCACCTCAAGCGTTCGCTCGTTCGCAAGGATGTCGAATACATCTTTGCCGACCACGGCATGACAAGCCTGCATTTGATGCTTCGCGAGGGCGCGCTCGACCACTTCGACACGGTGTTCCTTTACGGGCCGAACCATATCAGCGAGATAAGGCAGACGGAATTTGCCTATGACCTGCCGCAAAAGACGCTTGTAAAAACAGGGTATGCGCTTTTGGACGAGCTGACCGAGCGTGTGGCGGCTTTGGAGCAAAAGGAGAGGGCACGCAAGAAAGTGCTTATCGCGCCGTCGTGGCAAAAGTCCAATCTGCTCGACCTATGCCTTGATGAATTGATAGAGGGGCTGTCAGGCAGGGACTACGATATCGTGATCCGCCCCCACCCCGAATTTATCAAGCGTTTTCCACACAAGGTCAAGAGGATGGAGGAACGTCTGGGGGGGCGGCTCGGCAAGGACATCGAACTTGAGACGGATTTTTCGTCAAGCGAGTCCATATACACGGCGGACATCGTGGTGACCGACTGGTCGACTGTCGCGCAGGAGTACAGCTACACGACAAAAAGGCCCTCGCTTTTCGTGAACACGCCTATGAAAACGGTCAACCCGAACTATCAGAATATAAAGGCCGTGCCGCTCGATATAAGCCTGCGGGACGAGATAGGGGTGTCTGTGGACGTGGAGGACCTTGGCGGTATAGGGGAGGTCTGCGAAAAGCTGATCGAGGGCAAGGATGCTTGGCGCGAAAAGATCGCCAAGGTCGTCGAGCGGTATATATATAATGTGGGGGACGGCGCGAGAAACGGCGGGGAGTATATCATAGACCGCATAAACTACAAAAGGGGGGGCAGACCCTCTTGACGCATCGGCGGATAGCCCTCGCATATTGGGTGGCCGCGATTGGGTTTTTCGTGCCGAGCGCGGCGTATGCGTATATCGACCCTGCGACCACGACTTATATAGTGCAGATAATCACGGCGCTTGTGGTGATGCTAGGCGTGTCGCTGAGCATATTTTTGTACAAGTTCAATATGGCATCGGCGAGGGTGAAGTATGGACTGTACGCGTTTTGGCATAGGGTGAGCGGGCGTGCGGCAACGCCGCCCGACGCCTCCCGCGATGCAGGCGTAGGAACATATGTTCTGCCGAGTTATGCGATGGCGGATGCCGTGTACCCGCCATCGGATGCGGATATGGCGGTGATGGGCGAGCCCTTTGATATGGCGAAGATCCCGCTCAAGCCCTTGGAGGCAGACCTGGGGGCGAGGGGTTATGGCGGCAGGCTCAAAGCCGCCTTGCCTGTCGCAATGGCTGTTCCGCTTAGCTTTGTCTTTATCGGCTGCCTTGACCTAGCGGTGCAGAACTGGGGCGACATACCTTTCAGGCCTGGGGCGATGGTTTCCACGTTGCTGCTTGTGACCGCCATCTGCTTTGCGGTGCTGCTGCTCGTGCTTGCCATTTTTCGGGGCAAGGCGTTTCATGCCATGGTCTCGCTTGCTTTTGCGGTGCTCGTCGCGGGCTATATACAAGGAAGCTTTATGAACAGCGGGCTTGGCGAGCTTACAGGGGAGGCAATAAACTGGGGCCAGTACCTCGCATTGACGGCGGGCAGCGTGGCTATGTGGGCGATTGTGTTCGTCTGCGTTTTCCTGCTGCTCCGCTATGCGAGGAAGGCTTGGCGCGGCGCAATCATTTTTGTGCCCGTTCTTCTGCTTGTGATGCAGGCGTCGGGCCTGTCCATGGCGCTTTACGATTATTCCAGATATGCGGAACAGCCGTTTTGGGCAAAGCCAGAGGAAATGCTGACCATCGAAGGGCTACGCAACCCCGCTTCGGACAGGAACGCCATAATCTTTGTCCTTGACCAATTGGACGAGGGCTTTGTGAAGGAGATCGAGGAATATCGGCCTGGCTTCTTTGACGTCCTTGACGGATTTACGAAATTCGACGACAACATTTCGCATTATGCGGACACATTCCCGGCTGTGACAAGCTTGCTGACCGGCATCCGCTACGAGTATGATCAGCCCCGCGAGGATTATTTCAATTATGCATGGGCAAACGCGGAAATGCTGTCACGGCTGAAAGAAAGGGGCGTCGACGTCCGGCTGTTCATGGATATATGGTATGCATACGGCAACGTCGGGCAATTGAAGGGGATCGCGAACAATATAAATATGGGGCAGATCGACTTCGACAAGCGAATCGCTTTTGTGAAATTGGCAAAGCTCTCAGGGTTCAGGTATGCGCCCATGCCGATTAAGGAGAGATTTTGGATATCGCCGACGGAGTTTGGCGACACGCTCAGGCAGACGGGCGACAATGCGTTTTTTATGACCAACGACTTCGCGTTCTATGACAATATCACGTCCTTTGGGCTCAGCCCCTCGGATGCCGAGACGGGTTTTTTCTATTATCATCTGCAAGGCGCCCACGTCCCGTTCATAATGGACGAGAACATCAACCGCGTGGAAGCGGTGGACGAGGATGGGCAGGCGCGCACAAGCCAGACGATGGGGGCGTTCAGAATCGTTTTTGAGTATCTGGAGCAATTGCGGGGGCTTGGGCTGTATGAGCGCGCGACCATCGTCATCACGGGCGACCATCCAGACTTTGTGCGAAGCGAATTGCAAAAGCCGGCGCATACGGCTTTGTTCGTGAAGCCGTCGGGAAGGGCGGGGGTGCCGCTTGCATATAGCCATGCGCCGGTATCGCCCAGGCAGCTTTCGGGGACGGTAATGGATGGTATCTTCGGGGATCGCGGGGATTTTGCGGCCGGCTATATGGATATGGGGCAGGGCGCGGACAGCGTCCGTACATATGACACGGACTCCTATCGTTACGAAATAATTGGCAACGGAAACGACTTTGCGAACTGGCGCCTTGTCGGGGAACGCCAAGAAGGTGGTTGGTGACGGCATGAGACGGCTTAGATTCGCTCTTGCATATTGGGTCGTCGCGCTTGGCTTTTTCGTGCCTAGTGTGGCCTATGCGTATATAGACCCTGCGACGACTACGTATATAGTGCAGATAATAACTGCCTTAGTGGTGATGCTTGGCGTGTCTCTGAGCATATTTCTGTATAAGTTCAATATGGTGTCGGCCAAGGCCAAGTATGGGCTGTATGGGTTGGTGTATCGCTTGCGGAACAAGCGGGCGACGGAGGGCGGTCGCCCCTGCGATGATGCGGACACGGGCCTTGGCGATGACGACGCCAGGAGATACGTCCCGCCCGACTATGTGATGCTTGGCACAGGGAGGCCGCCCACGACGGCTGAGATGGACGCTCTTGGTGAGCCTGACGGCATAGACAAAGTCACGAAAAACGCCAATAGGGAAAAGCCGTGGGAGAAAGGTTTCTTGGGAAGGCTCAAATCTACGATGCCGCTTTCCCTTGCCATCAGCCTCAGCTTCATATTGATAGGCAGCATGGTCGCAGTCATCCAGAATCCAGGAAGCATACAATTCGGGCTTGCGAAGGCGATGCCAGTATTGGTCTTTGCAACAATAGTGTGCTTTGCGGCGTTGGCTGTCGTGCTTGCGGTCTTTCGTGGGCGTGCGTACATGTTCGTGGTTTCGGTGGCGGCGGCAATATTGATCGCTGGCTACTTGCAGGCGCTGTTTCTTAACGGAGGGCTTGGGGAATTGACAGGCGATGAGATCGAGTGGGGTATGTACAGCGTTTCGATCGTGGCAAATTCATTGTTCTGGCTCGGCGTGTTCGTCGCGGTCTTTCTGATGATGCGGTTTACGAAATCGGCACATAGGGCGTTTCTTGTTTTCGTACCCTTCCTGATTGTTTTCGTGCAATGCGTAGGGCTTGTGTCCGCAATGTATGAGAGGGTGGATTCGGGGGACAGTATTTCTGCCTATTGGCAGGAATCGAACGAGCGGCTGACGTTCAAAGGGATTTACGAGGTCGCTTACGAGCGGAACACGATCGTCATACTCCTTGACCGATTCGACCAAAGCTTTGTATATACGGTCCTCGATGATGACCCGAAATTCTTTGAGCCGCTTGACGGGTTTACGATGTTCGAGGACAACATCTCGCATTCCGCCAAAACATTCCCGTCCGTGACCGAGAAGTTCACAGGGCATATGTTCCGTTGGGATCAATCCGACAGCGACTATTTTGCCGATGCCTGGGCGGGGCGAAATTTCATGCACGAGTTGGTGGAGCAGGGCGTTGACGTAAGGCTTTACACATTTTTCGGGTTTGTGTACGACGATATCGAGCAAGTAAGGGGGTTTGCAAGCAATATAGGGGAAGTGGATGAGGTGATAAACGACCGCATAGCGCTTGTGAAGCTGCTCAAGCTGTCGGGCTTCCTGCATTCGCCTATGCTCGCGAAGCAGGTGTTTTGGCTGTCATCCGACGAATTTGACCACGCCATAGTGTTTACAGGTGAGACGATGCCCTACCTTGTGAACGATTTCGCATTCTACGATTCATTGGTCGAGCAGGGGCTTTCTGTGACGGATGAGAGCCGTGCCATATTCTCCTACATCCACCTGAACGGCCCGCACCCGCCGCTTGTAATGGACGAGAACGTCGAGCATGTCGGCAGGTCGTCATATTTGCAGCAGACAAAAGGCTCGATGAAGATTGTTTATGAATACCTTGACCAGCTTAGGGCTCTGGGGCTGTATGAAAGCTCGACGATAATAGTGATGGCGGATCACGGCATCCCAGAGGACGAGGATTTGACACTGCCAGTGCTTTCTGCCCTTTTTGTAAAGCCGGCGGGCTCATATGGCACGCCTCTGGCGATCAACATGGCGCAGGTGTCCCATTCGCAGTTCCCGGGCATGATTTTGGAAAGCCTGTTGGGGGATTCGATGGGGTATGCGCCAGGGTTCTTTGCCACGCAGGAAGGCGAGGACATTGTGCGTGAATACACCCATAAACGCTATCGCTACGAAATACGCGGGGACGGTCGCGATTTTGGGAACTGGCATGGTTTGGGCGAATATTCGGGGCAATGGGAAGACAGCAAGGCAGGGTAATCGCATATGATTCGCTTTAGGGTGGCAATTGCATATTGGGTCGTAGCGGCGGGGTTTTTTGTTCCGAGCGTTGCCTATGCGTATATCGACCCTGCGACCACGACTTATATAGTGCAGATAGTCACCGCCTTGGTCGTGATGCTAGGGGTGTCGCTGAGCATATTTTTGTACAAGTTCAACATGGTGTCGGCAAGGGTCAAGTATGGGTTGTATGGAATTTTTTACAGAGGGCAAAAGAGGGCGGCTGCCGAATCCCGCAATGACGAAAAAGAGTACGTCCTGCCGGAATATGTGATGCCCGATGCCTCCGCACCGCCGTCAGATGAAGATATGGCGGCGATGGGCGAGCCTGTCGGCATGGAAAAAATCCCGCAGAAAGCACAGCAAACAGCCGACTCCAAGGATATGACATACCTCAAAAGGCTAAAGACGGCGCTGCCGCTTTCCCTTGCCATAGCCCTTTGCTTTGTCCTTTTCGTCAGCATGGAGCTGGTCATCGGCAACCCGGGGGTCATCCCTTTCAGCCTGCGGCTTGTAATGCCTGTGCTGCTTGCGGCAACCGCAGCCTGCTTCGTCGCATTGCTTTTCGTCATACCTATTTTTAGGGGGCGGGCGTATATGCTCGTTCTGTCGCTCGCTATGACCGTGCTGATAGCGGGCTATATCCAAGGCAATTTCCTGAACACCGGGCTTGGCGAGCTTACGGGGGACGCCATCGACTGGAGCCTTCTCCGTGGGGCTATGGTGTTGGGTGCGGTCGTTTGGATCGCCGTGTTCGCCTGCGTGGTATTTTTGATGGCGAAGCTGAAAAGGGGGCGTTTCCGCTTTGTTGTCTTTGTGCCTGTCCTGCTGATTATAATGCAGGCCTCGGGGCTTGTGTCCCTTACGGTCGACACCTCAAAAGCCGGCGAATGGCGGGTGGCGACATTCTGGGAGCAGGCGTCCGAGGTGCTAACCATCGACAAGCAGGCACAGCCCGCATACGAGAAGAACGCCATCATCTTTGTGCTTGACAGATTCGACCAGGAATATGTGGAGGGGATTCTCGAAGCAGCCCCGGATTTCTTTGAGCCGCTTGACGGATTTACGATGTTTGACGACAATATCTCATATGCTGCCAGCACCTTTCCGTCAGTGGCAGGGATGCTGACAGGGCATATTTACCGTTGGGATAGGTCGGACACGGATTATTTCGACCACTCCTGGGCGAATGCGGAGATGATGCATACGCTCCGCGAGCACGGCATCGACGTCAGGCTGTATATGGACAAGGGGTATGCGTACAATGATATCGAGCAGCTTAGGGGCATAGCGAGCAATATCATGGAGGGTAAGGTGGAGGCAAACGAAAGGGTCGCTCTTGTGAAATTCCTGAAATATTCGGCGTTCAAGTATATGCCGATGGCACTCAAGCCCCCGTTTTGGCTGGCGCCCATAGAGTTTGTGGACGTGCTGCTGCTTCCTGGGGAGTCTGCTCCATACCTGATAAACGACTTTGCGTTTTATTCGATACTCACGGAGCGAGGGCTTTCGCTTTCCGATGACAGCCACGCATTTTCGTACTATCATCTGCTAGGTCCGCATGGGCCATTGTATATGGACGAGAACATCGAGAGGGTCCACTGGTCCACCCCTGTCAAGCAGGCAATGGGATGCATGAGGATAGTGTACGAATACCTGGATCAATTGAGGGGACTCGGTCTGTATGAGCAGGCGACAATCGTGATAACAGGGGACCATGGCGACTTCATGGCGGATGGGGAGGGGCTTGAGCGGCCTGCGCTTACCGCACTTTTCGTAAAGCCCTCTGGCAGCGCGGGCATGCCGCTTGCGTACAGCAATGCTCCAGTCAGCCCTGACTATCTGCATGGGACCGTTATGGGCGGATTTTTCGGCGAAGCAGGCGGGTTTGGGCCAGGCTATTTTGCCGTCGAGGATGCGGGGGCGATGCGAGAATACGATTTTAGAAGGTATCGCTATGAGATCTCCGGCGGCGGTCGCGATTTCGATAATTGGAGCTATGTCGGGGAATATTCCGACGAGTGGGAAGGCCGGGTGAATTGATATGGGACGCTTTAGGGCCGTGCTTGCATACTGGGTCGTCGCGCTTGGGGTTTTCACGCCGAGTGCGGCCTATGCATATATAGACCCGGCCACGACGACGTATATCATACAGATAGTGACAGCATTGGTCGTGATGCTTGGGGTGTCGCTGAGCATATTTTTGTACAAGTTCAATATGGTGTCGGCGAAGGTGAAGTATGGGCTGTATGGGATTTTTTATAGAGGGCAAAATAAAGGGGGGGGGGCATCCGCCGCGTCGCACGATGCCAACGAAAGAACATATGTTCTGCCAGAGTGTGGATTGGCGGGCACCTCGACCCCGCCGTCAGATGAAGATATGGCGGCGCTCGGCGAGCCTGCGGACATGGAGAGGATGCCGCCTGATCCATCGGGGGTCGCTTTGGGCAAGCGGGTCTATCGCGGCAGGCTCAAGGCGGCGCTACCCGTCGTGCTCGCCGTCTGCCTGAGCTTTGTCTTTATCGGATGCCTTGATCTCTTTACGCAAAACTCCACCCTTATGCCGTTCAAGCTTTTCGAGGTCACGCCGGTCTTGCTTGCCTGTTTTGCGGCCTGCTTTGTAATATTGATTGTTGCGGTCCCTTTGTTTCGGGGCAAGGTGTTCGAGATTCTGCTGTCGCTCGCCCTTGCGGTGCTGATTGCGGGCTATGTGCAGGGCAACTTCCTCAATATGGGGCTTGGGGAGCTTACAGGCGACCCCATTGCATGGGGGGACTACCTTGGCATGACGATAGGCAGCGCGGTATTTTGGGTCTGCGTATTTGCGGCGGTGTTTCTGCTTTGGCGGTATGCACAGCCTGTCTGGCGCGGGTTGATGGTTTTCGCCCCTGTGATATTGATAATAATCCAGTCCGTCGCGCTTATGTCCGTGCTTGGGGCAGGCATTGAGAACAGGGATGGCGTTTACGGCACTGTCGATCAATCCGGCGAAACGCTGTCTATCGCGGGAATCAACGAGCTGTCCGCAGGCAATAACACCGTGGTATTCCTGCTCGACAGGCTTGATGAGGAGATCATAGTGGAGATCGAGGGGATGGATTCGGCTTTCTTTGACAGGCTCGACGGCTTTACGAGGTTCAAGGACAATATGTCATACTATGTCAGCACCTTTCCGTCCGTCACGACCATGCTTACAGGCCACCACTTCTATTTCGACGGACTCGTTGGGGACTATTTTTCGTATGCCTGGGAAAATGCCGAAATGATGCACAAAATGAAAGAACGTGATGTCGACATAAAGTTGTATATGGCGAAAGGCTATACCTACGGCAGCATAGAGGACCTTCAGGGGATCGCAAGCAACATCCTTGTGCCAGAGTATGATTTTGACGAGCGGGTCGCTTTGGTGAAGCTGCTCAAGCTGTCAGGGTTCCGTTATGCCCCCATGCCTGCAAAGCCGCTGTTCTGGCTGTCCCCCACGGAGTTTGCGGATGCGGTCATAATGACGGCGGAAGCCTCCCCTTATGTCACAAACGATTTTGCGTTTTATCAAATGCTTTTGACGGAGCGGTTGAGGCTGTCAGACGCCCCTGGCACATTCGTGTTCTATCATCTTCTAGGCCCGCATGACCCGCTTTGGATGGACGAGAACATACAGCGCGTCGACCAGTCGACGCCGGCTCGCCAAGCGATGGGGGTATTTGGAATCATCTATGAATATATAGAGCAGATGAAAGCGCTTGGCATTTACGAGGACGCCACAATCATAATCACAGGCGACCACGGCTTTATGCAGGGCGATGTGCTGGAGCGTCCGGCGCTTACAGGGCTGTTCGTAAAGCCAGGGGGCGTATACGGCACTCCGCTTGGGACAGACGAAACGTCGGTCAACCCCGACCATTTCGCGGCGACCATCATGGCAGGCATGTTCGGCGATGCAGAGGGGTTTGGGTCTACGTACCTTGAAGCGAGCGAAAGGGATGCCGTGATTCGCGAATATATCCAAAACCTAAGACGCTATGAAGTCACGGGCGACGGCAGGGATTTTTCAAACTGGCGGTATATCGGCACATTGGAGAACAAAAGCGACTGGTAATGATGCCTGCGGGAAGTCGGTCTATCAGGCGGGGTCTACGACAAAGCCAAGGCCGTTTTCAAACAATATTTCCAGAGAGTCGTAATATTCCTTGTCCGCATTGTAGATGTCGCTGTCTTTGAGCACGATCCAAAGGCCTGCCGTATTGTCGGGCCTGCCTAGGGCGGGAACCAGGAATTGCGAGGTCAGGGCGTCTTTCCAGAACGTGTCCTTCATCTGCTCCGTGACGATCTCGATGCGTCTGCTTTCGTCGACCGGCCCTGCAAGCCGTCGCGCCTCCGTGCAAAGCTCGATAAAGTCCCAATCGTAGTTTATGACATTGTGGACGCCGGGCGGTCGGAAGTACAGAAGGTTGGTCGAGTAGATGCGGAAGCTTACATCTGCGCCAGGCTGCTCGTTCGACAGTGGCCTACGCGAGTTGAGCATATAGTCCACGCCCGAAACGCCGAGCGCCGCGACAAGCGCCCAACAGATAAAGTAGACAGCTATCAAGCGTTTCACGCGGGCGTGCCGCACGAGCATGTCTATGGCGAGGCAGGCCAAAAACAAGAATATCAGCCATGTGGCGTTGTAGAGCTTGTAATAATAGTATGTGCTTACATGCCATGTCATCATCAGCGCGAAGAACGCGATCTGGTACACGGCGAAGCAGAGCGTGAACGCCAACGGAAACTCAAACTTCCTCTTTGACAGCAGAAGCCATACAAGCCAGAAAGCGAATGGGGCGTAGGGCAGAAAATCCGTGAACAGATTGCGGTAGATGGCGCCTTCCGCCGTGATGGAGCTGCCGACATTGAACTCGTCGTTCATATCGACCATAACGGATGTGATAAATGTCCATATGGCAGGGACGATAAAGACGGCGATCTCCGTAAGGGCTATTCGGCCGAGCCCTGCGCTCCCTTCCTTTCGTTCGTAAAAAAGTATCGCCAGGAAAGCTGCTATAAAGACAGGCGGAGCGTAGAATGTGTAGCAGATCCCTAGCCCTAGGCAGACAAGGCTTATCAAGGCGTAAGCGAATCTCTTGTCCAGTTCGCCCTTGTAAAGCAGGGCGAATGCGATAAGCACAAGCAGTATAAGGTTGGTCGCTACGCCAGGGTAGACAAAGCCAAAGAGCTGATTCATCCATGGGAAGCCGAGGACAAAGACAAATGTAAGCACAAATGCGAAAGCCTTTGAAAACCTGCTACGCATATAGAGCGACACCGCGCCGTAGAAAAGCGCGCCAGTAAACCAGAGGTTGAGCAAGTCCTTCCACTCGAAAAAGCGGAAGGGCAGCACATCGGCCATAAAGGGCTGAAGCGTCTGGATGAACAGCGAGCTTGCAAGCGGGGTGAAGTATTGGTTCGGGAAATTCGTCACCACGGACTGCGTGACGGCGATGGTCATGGCGTTGCCAAGGCGCTCGGCAGGGTCTATCGTGGCGAAGATGATGGGATTTGCCGTATGGAATCGCATATAGCCGAGGAATATTATAAGTGCGAGCAGGAGTACGCCCATGGCGATATCAGCGGCACGGATGTCCGAGAGCCTGTAGTAGCATCGCATACTGTACCTCGGGTCTGGTATGCCGCCGCAAAGAGAGTTTGGCGGAATACGCTTTTGCCAATGCACAGCCAAACATATCAGCACAGCGCCTATGAAGTGCCCTATGCCTACGGACACGAGCGTGACCGGTATTGAAAGCATGGTCATAATGCCGGCTGTTACGCTTGCCCAGCACTCGGCTATGATAAGGGCGAGCACAAGCCACAGGAAAGCGTTTTGGCGGATAAAGAAAGAATCTTTTCCTACCTTTGGGCAGCAAAAGACCGCCGCGCAGAGCGCCAGATACGCTACTATATAAAAGATTGACTCGCCCAAGAATCCCGCTCCTACTTCTGCCGCTTGAGCAGCAGGCTCAGCATATTCATGGAAAGCTCAAATCCTCTGCGGTTGTGCCCTACGACCGTATTCAGCACAAGGCCGCAGACGAGCGATATGGCACCTGCGATAAACAGGAAGCCGACGCCTATAAGAGTCGGCACCCGCAGCAAGGCATCCGTCTGGAAATACGACGCGAGCACGACTATAAGCAGCACGAGGCAGATGGCAAAGAATATGCTCGCTATGATGCCGAAGAAGCGTAGCGGCTGATAGTCCTTGTACAGCATGGCAATCTTGGTGAGCACCTTTGTGCCGTCGCTGACCGTGTTGAGCTTTGAGACGCTGCCTTCGGGCCTGTCGCGGTAGTCCACTTTCACTTCGCGGAGGTTCATGTTTTTGTCGAGCGCATGGATGGTCATTTCAGTTTCTATTTCAAAGCCCATCGAAAGCACCGGGAATGTCTTTACAAAGAGCGGCGAAAAGGCGCGGTAGCCAGTCATTATGTCTTGTACATTGCCGCGGAAAAGTTTGTTGACAAGCTTGCGGACGGTCTTGTTTCCCGCATTGTGGAAAGCCCGCTTGTTTTCCGTGAAGTAAGTGGACGAAAGCCGGTCGCCGACCACCATGTCCGCACCTTCCTCAAGCACGAGCCGTACCATGTCCTGTGCGTGCTCGGCGGGGTATGTGTCGTCGCCGTCTATCATCAAATAACAGTCGGCGTCGATCTCGCGGAACATCGTGCGTATCACGTTGCCTTTGCCTTGCTTGCGTTCATATCGAACTATGGCGCCGGCTGCGCGCGCTATCTCGTCGGTGCCGTCCTTTGAGTTGTTGTCGTAGACGTAGATATCGGCATCGGGCAGGGCGGCCTTGAAGTCCGCGACCACCTTTCCTATCGTCTGCGATTCGTTATAGCATGGTATCAATACTGCGATGCTCATATGGGATCTCCTTTCACATGACAAGCGTTGGCACTATTCTACTACAAATGGGATGGGTTCAAACCCCAGTTCGCTAAAAGAAAACATATCGTTTGCAATAAAATCAATATAATATTCGCCGGGGACAAGGCCGTCTCGCTCGACCCATAGGTCTGCGCGTTCGCCCTGCATTATGGGGGAGGCAAACTCGCCGAGTACGGTCACGTCTTTCAGGTCGATGGAGCCTGCGTCGTTGCCCGCTTCCCTGAGAACGGCATATATCTTTCCGTAATCATAAGGGTTGTCGTACGAAAGGATGGAGGCGCCCGTGTTCTCGGCATGGACAACGCCGTAAACCCTGCCGTCCTCCGACTTCAAATCGGACACGCCGAACGCTGCCGAGCCTTTTAGCTTTGCGCGGTCGGTCGTAAACCAGTACAGTGGGGTGTGGTATACGTCCATAATCAGCTCAAGGTAGCCCCGCTCCTGAAGCCGCTCTATGACATATGGGATGTAAAAGTCATAGCTCAACGGCTGGTATGAATGATAGAAAAGGATATAGGCTCCGCTGGTCTCGACGATTCTCTCGATATCCGGGTCAAAATACTCCGTGCCATCGCGTCCGTAGGCCTCAATGCCGTAAATGATATTGTCGCTTGAGACGTCCCCGATCGTGTTTGTGTGATAACCGTTTTCGTATTTCAATATCTTGTTCGCGATATGGTAGCTGTAAAGGGTCTCGCCCTCTTGGATGTTCTCCCTGACATATTCGATAAGAGGCTTCGCCTGGTTGCCCGGCGTCAACGTCCATTCCTCGCCCCTCCCGTATGCAGGGAACGAGAAGTTTGGCACAAGCAGCAGGGCGGACAGGAAGATGGGGATGCCCCATTGCACAAGCCTTGCAGCCTTGCCGTCCGCTATCGCGATCCTAAGAGCATCTATGAAAACAAAACAATATATGAATATTATTGCATAGGCGAACAGCCAGAGGCGGTTTGCGATGGGGTAGCCGTCCACGGCGGAGGCTATAAGCAGCAAAAGGACAAAGACGCCGACCGTCGCCGTGTAGATGCACCGCCTGGCGAGAGAGATCGCAAACCCGCAGACGGTGAGCGGGATTATCAGCCAGACGTAATGCCACACAGGGGCGAGCATATCACTCAGTATGGCATAGTTGTGCGAAATCGCCCCTCTTGTGAAAATCATAAAGTCAAACTTGAAGCCGCGCCAATAATCCACCATCATCCCGTCCGTCGCGATGGGGGCGAGCCAAAGGAAGTAGTTCATTATGAAAATCACGATGAAGATGATGCCGCTGAGGACGATATGCAGGGCGGCTCTTTTGTCTTTGTGGAGGCACGCCCAGACAAACTCCACTATAAAGACGGCGCCTGCCGCAAAAGCTGCGGGCGTGGCGAACAGCATTGATGCGCCGAAAATCAAGGCGAGGAATATTGGGCTACGAAGCCCCTTGCCAAAATGCCCCTCACGATAGGCGTAGTAGGCGAACAACACGACGAGCACGAACATGGCGTCGCCCATATAGGATTTCAGCTCGTGCGAGTATTGCATATAGTAGAGGAAGGTGGATGACAGGGCGAGGGCGAACATGGTGTAGAGGATGCGGATGCGGAAAACCTTTCGCATCAAAAACCATTGCACTATAAGCAGGCCTATAAGCGCGATGAACGACGGCAGGCGCAGTATGGCCTCTGACGTGCCGAAAATCAAGGTGAGAACTTTTGTGAATACGAGGTAGAGCGCAGGCGCAGTCTGTAGGTTTGCGAGGGGCGGGGTCAGCATATCTATCATATTGCGGTCGACGATGTTCTCGGCGAGCCGTGCCTCGTCCTCCCAAAGGGTGATGCCAAGCATGTACATCTGGACTCGTACATAGAGGCTGTACAATATGAGAGTCGCAAGCAGCACGCATATCACGGCGGAGGCGAGCGCATAGCGGTCGGTCTTTATGGCGTTAAGCCTTTCGGGGCATTCTGTTTTGAAACGATATAATATATTCATAGACATATATTAACATATGCGAGGATGTATTGATATATGGTATAATCTTTGCACTATGCGTACGTTGATCAAAATAATAAAACAGCATATCACTTGGCGGCGGCAGCTGATCAAGCTCGCCAAGTCGGATCTCATAAAGACATACTCTGGGAGCGCGCTCGGATGGGCCTGGGCGATCATCAAGCCGGCAGTCACGATTTTTGTCCTATGGTTCGCTTTTGACATCGGGCTTAGGATCGGGGGTACGGTATCCACAGGCCATCCGTTCATACTTTGGCTTATCGCCGGGCTTATCCCGTGGTTCTATATGGATGAGATGCTGTTGCAAGGCGCCAATGCGCTTAGGCGCTACAACTACCTTGTGACAAAGATGCGTTTCCCGATAGCCACGATACCGACATTTGTAGGCATCTCGAAACTATACGTACATATATTCTTGATGGTCATCGTCATATTGTTCTTTTTGGGATATGGGTACAAGCCTGATATATATCTGCTTCAGCTACCGCTATATATGCTCTGCATGTATTTCTTCTTTCTTGCTTGGGCGCAGTTCGCTTCGATACTGACGTGCATGAGCAAGGATTTTTACAACTTGATCGGCGCGGCGACACAGGCGCTGTTTTGGCTTTCAGGCATCCTTTACGATGTAAAATCCATGGTCGTGCCGGAGGTTGTAAGGATACTTTTGCTTTTGAACCCCATCACTTTCATTTCAAGCGGGTATCGCAACGTCTTGATCTACAAAGTATGGATATGGGACGAAAAGGAGGAATTGATGTATTTCGGCATCATACTTTTTGTGATGGCGAGCTTGGCGCTTTGGGCGTACCGCAAACTATACAAGGAGATCCCCGATGTCCTCTGATAAGGTTGTCATACGTTTTTCAAGCGTCAAAAAGCTCTACAAGCTTTTCCGAAGCGACAAGCAGCGGCTGCTGTCGGTCTTTTCAAAGAGGGTGAAGTACAAAGAGAAGTGGGCGGTCGATGATGTCAGCTTCGATATAAGGGAAGGCGAGTCTGTCGCTCTGTTCGGGGTGAACGGCGCAGGCAAGTCAACCGTGTTGAAGATGATTACGGGCGTCGCCTTCCCGACCGAGGGCTGGATAGACGTCAACGGCCGCGTAAGCGCCTTGCTTGAGCTTACGGCGGGGTTCGACACCGAGCTTACAGGCAGGGAGAACATTTATCTAAAGTGCCAGCTTATGGGGATGTACGACAGCGAGATCAAAGCGTCCGAGCAGTCCATCATAGACTTTGCGGAGCTTGGGGACTATATTGACCAGCCGACCAGGACGTATTCAAGCGGGATGCTTGCACGGCTCGGTTTTGCGGTCAATGTAAATACAGACCCTGAAATTTTTATCGTTGACGAGGCGCTGTCCACTGGAGACAGCCGTTTCCGAAAGAAGTGCCTTAAACGTGTAAGAGAGATTATCGAGCAGGACAATGTGACGTTGCTTTTCGTGACGCACAGCACAGAGACTGCGGTAAGTTTTTGCAAACGAGGCCTTGTGATGAAAGCTGGCAAGGTCATATTCGACGGGCCAATCGACGAGGCGGCCGAGTTGTACGAAGGAGGTTCATATTGAAACGCGCAGCAATATTTGTGTTCTATGACAATAATGGGATATGCGACGATTATGTCGCCTACTACCTTGGCGAGATCAAGACGGTCTGCGAGCGGCTTGTGATAGTGTCAAACGGCTCGTTGGCGCCTGAGACGCGAGACCGCTTTCTGGAATATACCGCCGACCAGAGCGACTTGCGTGTGCGCGAGAACAAGGGCTTTGACGCATGGGGATATCGTACGGGGTTGATGCATATCGGTTTTGAGGGGCTTGCGGAATACGACGAGGTGTTGATCGCCAATGACACAGTCTTTGGCCCTGTCTATCCTCTGGAAACCATTTTTTCAGAGATGGAAGTCCGGGACGAACTCGGCTTCTGGGGTATGACGCAGCATCCAGCCTACGAAAAAGAGGACTTGGTGACGCGCAACAATCCCTATGGGTATGCACCCGAGCATCTTCAGACATATTTCGTGGTCTTCCGCAAGGCATTGATGGAGTCCGAGGTTTTCGAGCGGTTTTGGCGAAAGCTGCTGCCTATAGACATATACCAAGAGGCGGTAGGCAAGTTCGAGACGATTATGACCAAGATGTTCAGTGACGAAGGTTTTTCTTGGGACTCTTTCGTGCGAACGGACGACGCTGCGACGGACGATCCGAACTTCACGCTCTACTGCCCTGCCACGATGCTTCGCGAGCATAGGTTCCCGTTCCTCAAATGCAGGGTGTTCAAGCAGGACACTCTGACGCTGAACGCTGGCGACCAACCGCGTGACGCATTCGACTATATCAGGAACCATACGAAGTACGACACAGACATTATCTGGCAGTCCTTGCTCAGAAAATTCGATATGTGCGACTATGTAAAATCGCTGTCGCTTTCTTATGTGCTTCCGCGTGACTGCGTGTTGGAGCCGGATTTGTCCAAGGGGCGCAAGCTGCCTAAGGTGGCGCTGTTCATGCACATCTACTATCCTGAATCTGCCGAGCTTGCCGCCGAGCTTGCTTCCAGGATGCCTTACGGGGCGGATGTCTATGTTTCAACGGACACAGAGGACAAGGCGTGGGCGGTTCGTGCGGCTTTCCGTGAGAAGCGGTCTTTGAGCGACGTTGTCATCGTGGAAAACAGGGGGCGAAGCGAAAGCGCGCTTATCGTAGGTATGGCTGAAATCGCACAAAGGTATGATGCAGTATGTTTCTGGAAAGAGAAGGTGAGCAAGCAGGTAGACTACCATGCCTCGCTTGGATGGGGCTACAAGATAGATGATGCGCTGCTAGGCTCGGAAGCCTATGTAGAGAACATAGTCCAGTTGTTTGCTTCCGAGCACAAGCTAGGCATGCTTTGCGTGCCAGAGCCTTTCCATGCTATCTATCACTGGGTGCCAGGGCACGAGTGGGCTGCCAATTTCGAAAACACGGTGGCACTTGCCAAGACGCTGGAGCTCAATGTGCCTATGGATAAAGACGCACAGCCGGTATGCTCTTTCGGGGGCGCGTTCTGGTTCAGGCCTGCGGCGCTCAAGAAGCTGTTTGACCACCCTTGGACGTATGAAGACTTTCCCGAGGAGCCGCTGCCTATCGACGCATCGCTTCTGCATGCGATTGAAAGGATATATCCCTTTGTCTGCCAGGACGCGGGATATTATCCTGCTATCGTCATGAGCGACAAATATGCTTCATTGGAGTATACAAACCTCAGGCAATATCTGTCGATATTTACATATAGCGCGCTTTATGCAGGCCATGAGTTCGATGACTATCTGCAGTCGACGGACTATGTCCTTGCTCTGAGCGTAAGGCCGATTCGTGCGCTTATGAAGCGTGTTATCAAGCGTAAGATGCCGCGCGGCCTTTATGTCGCAGCGCTCGGCGCGAAGCGCGTGATTTTCGGGCCGGACCGCGGGGTCGCGCTTAGGGAGATAAAGTTCAGGATGTTCCGCAAGGCGTACGCGAGGCAGCTTGAAAAGAAACTGAGGCGCAAGAAGAAGGCAAAACCCAGGCAGGACAGCCAGAATAGCCAAAACCAATGAAGGTATTGATAACTGGCAGCAAGGGGCAGCTAGGCACGGAACTTATAGAGATTTTGGGCGAAGGCCGGAGCGAGCTCGGGTCGGTTCCAGGCGAATATTTGGGTGCGGATGTCGTGGGCATCGACATGGAAGAGCTTGATGTGTCGGATGCCTCGGCGGTGGACGCTTTTGCGGCTCTGCATCGTGACGCGTCTTTCGATTTGATAGTCAATTGCGCCGCCATGACAAACGTGGATGCCTGCGAGACGGACTATGACGCCGCCTTGAAGGGCAATGCGGCCGTGCCGCTGAACATAGCACGGCTTGCCGAAGCGCATGGCGCAAAGCTCGTCCACATATCGACGGACTATGTCTTTGACGGCAGTGCGGACAGGCCGTACACCGAGGATGATATCCCTGCGCCTGCCACAGCTTATGGCAGGTCGAAACTGATTGGCGAGGAGAACGTACGTTCGGACTGTAGCCGTGCCTTTATCGTGCGGACCTCATGGCTTTACGGCAAGGCGGGCAACAACTTCGTAAAGACGATTCGCCGAATAGCTTCGGAGAACGAACGCATTACCGTGGTCTACGATCAGGTCGGCAACCCCACAAACGCAAACGACCTCGCGCACCATATTCTGAAAATAGGTGCGGGCGAGGATTACGGGCTGTACCATGTCACAGGCAACGGCATATGCTCATGGCACGAATTTGCCGAGGAGATAGTGCGGCTTTCGGGGCTTGATTGCGAAGTGGCGCCCGTCACCACGGCGGAGTTTCCACGCCCTGCGCCAAGGCCGGCGTACTCAGCCATGGACCATGTTCGGCTACGGGCTACGGTAGGGGACGAAATGCGTCCTTGGCAGGAGGCGCTGGAGACGTTTATCGCCGGACTTTCCTGAAAATCACATAGTACGATACGAAGAATAGGGCGGCTTGGATGGCATTCGCAATCACGAAAGCCAGTACGGCACCGTCCACCGAGCGTTGTTCTACAAGCATGGCGCTCGCAATGAATATCCCCGCCACCGCAACCAGATAATTGAATAGCTGTATTTTGAACTTCCGCATGACCGAAAGTATCATCGAGTATATCATCGTCATGGTGTTGAGCGTCCCGGCGAATACCACAAGCGTCATGGCGGTGCGCCACGGTGTCAGGTCCTCCGCATAGATGAATGACAGCACAGGGACGCCGACAAGCCACACCAGATAGATGGTGATGGCGCCGAAGCCGAGCGAAACCAGGATAAGCTTTGTGACAGTGAGGTTGAACCGAGCGTATTTTTCCGCCGCAAACCGCTCCGATAGCGGGACGAGCTTGGGCTGTATTACGAACTGGACGAACAGATTCAGCATGGTGGCAGGCATTATGATGATGGCGAACCACCCTAGTTCCTCGGTCGTATGGTAGACATCGACGAAGTACCTTGGGATATTTATCAATAAGTTCGTAAGGAGCGAAAACGCAAAGATATAGGCAGAGGCCTTGAGCAAGACAAGGCTAGGCTTGAGGTTTTTGTCGAGTACGTGACCTATGCTTTCGAGCTTCCGAGTATAGGGAATGTCGAAAACAAGTATGAACACCGCATTGGCGGCAAGCAGGCAAAGACTGGCGTAAAGGACATTCAGCGTCATTATGTTTACGGCTATGAAAGCGCCGAAGCCGATGGCGGCTTTTAGCGTCATCGAGATACCTGCAAGATAGAGATGCCCTTTTCGTTGCATCACGCCATATAGCGGGTCTGCTATCGCATCGAGCATCTTGTAGACGACGAGCGAGAGCAGCAGGGCGATGCGGTCCTGGTCGTAGCTGTTGACAAGGATAAAGACGATCGCGGTGACAAGCATTGCGCCCGATGTGATGAATTTTAGGAATACATAGTTTCGGCTCTCAAATTCGCCGCTTATGTCCGAGACCTGATATATCCTGCCGCCGTAAAGCCCTATGGTGAAAAACAGGATGGCGAACGAAAAGCAGAACCCCCAAAGCCCGCCCGCTTCGATGCCGTTGATTCGCGTCACAGCGATAAGCAGCAGCAGCGAGACAAAGGCATTCGCCGAAGTGCCGACGGTGTTCCAAAGATAATCTTTTCTCATATTGTCGACGCTCATAGGGTGACTACCCCCCTTGTCGAGATAAAGGCATAGACCGAGACCAAGACATAGATGTTCAAGCCGCAGGCGGCCAAGACTAAGAGTTTGTCGGACAGCCAGGTAGGTCTTACGGGTTTCGGCCATCGCGCCGCAAAGAGCAGGAACAGAGGCCAGGCCGGGAGGAAGTACCTGCCCTGTATGCCTATTATGTTCCACGAGCCTATGGGCGTCCACGATACGAACATGATGATTGCCGTGCCGAGCGCCGCAAGAATGAAGATGATGGGGAACTGGATGCGGTCGCGCAGCATCAGGGATTTTTCGGAGGCGGACGCTTTGAAAGCCCCGATGACGGACAGAGCCAAAAATGCCTGAATCACGCCCTTGTTGATGCGAATCTCCAGCCACCCCAGATCCGACCCTATCATCGAGTGCAGATAGAACTCAAAGAACATATCGACCGTCCGCTTGCACATCCTCGCAAACAGAAATGGGTCTGCAAGCAGCATCTCGATGGTGTAGACTTCTTGGTCAAGGAATGTGACCACGGGCACGCCGCCGTCAGCGCGGTGCATATAGACGTATAGGGCGATGAACGTGGTCGCGGCCAAAACCGCGACGACCAATATGCGGTAGCGAATCGCTGCGGCCTTTTCCGCGAAGCACCTGGCGGGCAGGAAGAACGCAAGCATCATCATGGGAATGAACACGACCTTTGGAGGGCCGAGCAGAGCCATTGTGAGCAGCATCAATAGCAGGTCTTGCAACCGTGCGGGGCTGTCCGAATACGCAATCCTCAGATATTGTGCGAGTGCAAGCATGGCGAGGGCGGTCGAGTACACATCGCTGTTCAGCGAGGCGGCGAGTTCCATCGCCATTGGGTAGAGAGCAACGATGGCAAAGACGCCTTTGCCGATGGGGGTGAGCCGCACCGCCATCCAGACGCAGATAGCATAAAATATGAGGTTGAATATACGCCCCAGCATGTAAAGCCATTCGGGGTTCACCTGAAATGCGCGTCCGAGCAACATGCCCGCTGTCTGCGGGAAATAGATATAGGGGTGGGGCACGCCGGACACCCGCTCCACATCTATGATCTCAGCACCGCCGGGAGGGAGTGGTTTCCAAAGCTCCTCACCGAAAAACTTTACCGTATGCCTGTCAGGGAATCTGGAGTAGTCCGTTATCATTTTTTCATCCGCCGCTCGTATGGCAACGCTCTTTACGTCATCGCTCGTCTCGCCTAGGGCGGTACCCACGTTTTGATAGGCCGCAGCAAAATGCACCGCCTCGTCAGGCGCCGAGTTTGGCGGGAATACGAAAAGGTAAAACGCCCCGACGGCAAGCACCGCGAAAAGCGTCAGTCGTTCAATAGGGATGCCAGCAAAGAATTTCATAGCGATAGTATAGCAAATGCCCGCAGATTTGGGTATGATAGGTTGAAATGAAAAGAGCGGTGATATTTTCTTTGTTGGACAAGGATGGATATGCGGATGGGTATGTCCTGGAGCTTTTGCGTGCGATGAAGGAGCAGGCGGACTTGCTGGTCCTTGTTTGCAGGGGCGCCTTGCACGAAGGGACGAGGGCGGCAGTGGAGGAAGCCGTAGACAGGGTCGTGATAAACAAGGATGCAGAGGCGCACAACTACGCCAAGGCTCTGTCCGAGGTGGGGGAAATCAAGGGGATGGACGAAGCGGTGTTCCTTTCAAGCGTGTTTTTCGGCCCTGTATATCCGCTTGCGGAAATGTTTGCGGAAATGGAAGCGCACGGCGACCTCGACTTTTGGACTTTGACGCCACACGGGTTTTCCGACCGCTACCCTTACCCTTACGAGCCGTTGCCGGATATATCCGAGCAGTCGCATATGTCTTTCGTGGCGTTTCGCAAAGGGCTGATGGGGTCGGGTAAATTTACTCAATTTTGGGATATCCTGACCAAGCCCGGAAGAGAAAGCGACGAGGCGAGCGTAGCGAATGGCGAGCTACTTGACGATATCACGGGATATTTCGCCCAAATCGGATATAGGGGTGGAAGCTATATCACCCCGTCAGGCGGCGACGACCTCAACCCGTTCCATATGCTCCATATGCCCAAGACGCTTTTCGAGAAGTACAGATGCCCACTGTTTGACATTCGGGCTTTCACCACCCCCAAGCACAGGATACTGGAAAACACCTTTGGCGAGCCTGCGGGCGACTTCCTTCGTGCGTTGGAGAGTTTGGGTGAATATGATGTAGGTCTTATATGGGAGTGGCTGATACGTGCCGCCCACCCTTGCGATTTTGTGAACGCCCTTGGGCTTGTCCACATACTGCCGACAAGTACGCAGATACCAGAAGCCGACCCCATAGAGCGAAACGGTCTCAAAGTCGCATTGTTCATGCATCTATATTATATGGATCTGCTTGGCGATTCGCTTGCATACGCCCAAAACGTGCCTGCGTCGATGGACATCTTCGTCACCACGTCCTCGGAGGAAAAAGCGCGGTCGATAGAGGCGGCGTTTGCAGCCTTGCCCAACAAGGTCGAGGTCCGCCTTGTGGAGAACAGGGGGCGCAACGAGAGTGCCATGCTTGTCGGGCTTGCGGACATCGCGAAGTCCTACGATTTCATCTGTTATTATCACGACAAAAAAACGGACTTGATAGAGCCTGCCAGCATAGGGCGCAGCAATGCTTACAAACTGCAATTGTGCACGCTCCCAAGCCATGTGTTCGCCTTGAACACCATAGATATTTTCCTAAAAAACCCCTTGCTCGGATTTCTCACCCCAACGGAGCCAAACCATGCGTATTACTCAAAGACCCCTGGCAACGAGTGGGCGAGCGACTTTGAAAACACTCTGCGTCTGCATGGCGAACTTGGGCTGACCGCTCCCATCGCCGAGGACAGATACCCGGTCGCATCGTACGGCTCGGTGTTCTGGTTTCGTTGCGCCGCACTGAAAAGGCTTTTTGAAAAGGGTTGGCGTTACGAGGATTTTCCAGAGGAGCCAGTAAGTCAGGATGAAAGCCTGCTGCACGCGATTGAGCGGATATACCCGTATGTCTGCCAGAGCGAGGGATATATACCCGCCTATCTGATGTCGGACAGGGCGGCGGAGCTTGAGATACTGAACCTCCGTGAATCGCTGCGGCAGGTGAATCTTTTTGCGAAGAAAAACGGCGTTGTCGAGACCCTTGGCGCGCTCCTTTCGCACTTCGACTATCAGCTTTTCAGAGGGCAAAAGGCTTTGGAGAAGATTGACGGCGCAGGGGATTTGAGCGCGGGCGCTTTTCTTAAAGCAAAGGTCAAGGCGGGTTTCCGCGGGAAAGGCGAGAAATGAATATCGTAGCCGTGGCAATGATGAAGAACGAGGAGGACATCGCAGAGGTCTTTTGCAGATATGCCTTGGGCTTTTGCGACAGGCTGATCGTCTTGGATGACAGTAGCGACGACCGCACGCCTGAAATCCTTGCGGCCTTGGTCGGTGAGGGGCTGCCTATAACCATTGTCGAAAAAAGTTTTGGGACAGGGTTCTACAAACACGAGACGATAAACGCCATGGTCTCGGACGCCTTTTCTCAATATGGTGCAGACCTTGTCGTGCCTTTGGATGCCGACGAGTTCATCACGACGGACGGCGACAGGGATGTTCGGGGCATTCTTGAGAGCCTGCGCGACGATGTGATATATCTGTTCCCATGGCGGACGTATGTATTGATGGAGGCGGCATTGTCCTCAAGTGGGAGCGTGCTCGAACGGTTTGACAGCCACCGCCCGCCGGATATGGAGACATACTACAAAATCGTGGTCTCCCGCAAGCTGTTCGTCAACGATGGCTATAGGGTGCAGCTTGGGCAGCACGACCTTGACCCACGCGACGGTTCGCCCCCGCGAGCGAAGGAAGCATTCACTGAATTGGTGTTCGCACACTTCCCCATAAGGAGCGTGGGGCAGGCGAGCAGCAAGATAATAATAGGATGGCTCAACTACCTGAGCATACCGGGCGGTCGTGCCAAGTCCTTTCATTGGCCGCAGATGTATGAGGCGATAAAGCGGGCGGGCGGACTGTCGCTTGAGGATGCTCAAAGGCAGTCGTATTTTTACTCCGTGCTGGATGAGGGTGCGATGGGCGTGTCGGAGGGAGCCATATCGGGCGAAGCAGGCGGCGAGGGCGTGGGTGCGCTTTTGGCGAGCCTCACGATAGCCCCTGTCAAGATAAAGCCTGCGGTCGGCAATGACGCGATAGAGCTGCGCTATACGCCAGAATCTGCGGATGAAAGTTTGAGGATAGGGCTGCTCCTTTCGCATCTGGAGAAAATGATCGAGGCGTTTGTCGATGAAAAGAACAAAGACGCACATGAGATCGCAAGCATGAAAGCGTCAAACTCATGGCGGGCGGGCAGGGCGCTTACCGCCCCGGCTCGTGTGCTGAAAAGGGCTTTCAGGCGGAAAGAGGAGTAGGCTTTTATCCCCGCTTAAAAGTGCGTTTGAGCTTGTTCTTCACCCGTGAGGAAAACGACGTAGACCCTTGCCCGCCAGACGGCTGCCCGTATATGGGCAGGGATGCCAAGAGGTTTATGTATTCCAAATCGGCTTCTTCTTCCTCCGAAAGGAATTTCATATAGTTTTCTTCTATTATCTTTCTGCGGTAGTTCAGGTAGTGCATCGCCACGCGCAGGGCGTCCTCGGAAAGGGCAGGGGCGATGGAGTCGAGGAACCCAAGCATCTTTTTCTGGCCTATGATTCGCGAGACTGCGTTCCTGCGGCCGAATGGGGTGGTCATTATCGAGTCCGGCCTGAACCTGCGGCGGTACAGGACATCATCGCAGAACGCAACCGACTTGGCAGACAGGATCGTCTCGAAAGTGAATGGGTCGTCGGCGTGCAATATGCCCTTGATAAAGCGGAAACCATGCTCTTTCAAAAAGGCGCCCCTGAAAAAGCAGAGCCAAATTGGAGGGCGATAAGTGCCGGCAGGGTACATAGCCGAGAACAGCGTCGGCCCGTCGGTCGGGGTCCCTTTGCTGTTGTATTTTTCGTAGCCGGACCGTATATAATTGTTGTTTGCGAGGTCGCGCTGCCCCTGTTCTTCGTAAAGCTTGAATTGCTCCTTGAACTCCGGGCTGTCAAAGAACGTGTCTGCGTTGAAGTGAACCACGTCCGTAGCGTACTCGTGCGCCAAGACATAGCACTTTTCCAAAGCCCCTTCCGCCATCAAGTCGTCCGAATCGACAAATGAGATATACTCTCCGCGTGCAATATCCATAGCTGCGTTCCGCCCAACGGATGGCCCGCTGTTCTCCTGCTCTATTATCACAATGCGGGGGTCTTTCGCCTTGTAATCCTCCAAGATTTTGCGGGTCGAGTCCGTAGACCCATCATCTATGCATATCATTTCGATATCCCCAAGCGACTGCGAAAGGACGCTGTCCAGACACTCCCCGATATATTGCTCTACATTGTAGCAAGGCGTGATGATGCTGACTTTGACTGATTCCATACTATTTCTCCTTTGGTATGAATTATACCAGACTATACCGCACCATAAGAGAATAAGGCAAGCAATTATAGTTTTGTATGTGACCACAAACACATCAGCCTGCAGTTTCGTGCAAAATACGTGGCGTGTAGGTTGCAGTTTCGTGCAAAATATGCGGGGCGCAGGTTGCAGTTTCGTGCAAAACCTGCTATAATCACTGAAAATTGGAGGTGTGGCATGGTTTTGAAACGAAAAGCTTACCAAAAGCTGCTCGAATGGAAAAAGGGGAGCGGAGGAAAGTCCGCACTGCTGCTTGAAGGGGCGCGACGTGTCGGCAAGACGCATGTTTGCAGGCAATTCGGACAAAGCGAATACAAAAGCACCATACTTATCGACTTCTCCGCCGTCACGAAAGAGGTGCTGAGCCTTATCGAAAACCATGGCGATGACTTGGACTATTTTTTCGCGCAGCTTTCCGTTTACTACAATACGCCGCTTTATGAACGGGACAGCCTTATCGTCTTTGACGAGGTCCAGTTGTTCCCGCTTGCTCGGCAGCGGTTGAAAGCGCTTGTTGCGGATGGCAGGTACGACTATATAGAAACTGGCTCGCTTTTGTCGATAAAGCAAAACGTCAAGGACATACTTATCCCATCCGAGGAAGATAGCATCGAAATGCACCCCTTGGATTTTGAGGAATTTCTATGGGCAATGGACGATGAAGTCACGGTTCCGTTCATTAGGGAATGCTTCGACAAGACCGTGCCCGTTGGGGCTGCCGTGCATCAAAGGACTATGGACAAATTCCGTCAATATCTATTGGTGGGCGGTATGCCGCAAGCTGTACTGGCGTATTTGGATGGCTGCGATTTCGAGGTGGCGGACAGGGAAAAAAGTCGTATCTTGGCTCTGTACAGAAACGATATCGCAAAGTATGCAACAGGGTACGAAAAAAAAGTTGTGGATATATTCGACGCCATTCCTGGGCAATTGGCAAAAGCGGAAAAGAAGTTCAGGCTATCGTCCATTGGCAAAGCTGCACGGCAACGCAACTATGGCGACGCGTTTATGTGGCTCGTTGACGCAATGATAGTCAACCATTGTTTCAATTCCACAGACCCCAATGTAGGACTGGCTTTGAGCAGCGAACGTGCCACGCAGAAGCTATATATGGCGGATACAGGCTTGCTTGTCACCCATACGTTTCACGACAACGAGTATATGGACAACGAGCTGTACCGCGCGATTTTGTTCGACAAGCTTAATGTCAACGAAGGGATGATTCTGGAGAATGCTGTCGCACAGGCATTCCGCACCTCTGGGCACAGATTGCACTTTTACTCGCGTGTCGATTCCGGCAATAGGCGGAACAATATGGAGATAGATTTTCTGATTGTCAGGAATGGCAAGGTCTGCCCAATCGAAGTGAAATCCGCATCATATCGATACCATTCTTCGCTTGACAAGTTCGTTGCGAAGTTTTCAAAGACCATCGGCAAGCCGTATATCGTATACACCAAAGATGTCATGGAAAAAGAGGGCATCACACATATCCCCGCGTATATGGCAATGTTTTTGTGAGCTATTTGCAGCATAGCCCATATGATTCCTGATGCGGTATGGTATGAATCGCACCAGTTTTTTGGTACAATTGGCTTATGGGAGAGGTAGATGCGGAAAAATGATGTGAAAACCCCGGTCATATCGGTAATTATCCCTGTCTATAATGTAGAGAGGTATCTTGCTGAATGTTTGGACAGCGTTTTGTCGCAGACGGAGATCGATATAGAAATTTTGTGCGTGAACGACGGTTCGACCGACGGGTCAAGGGGCATTTTAGAAACGTATTCAAATCATGATGGACGTATCCGCATCATTGACAAGGAGAACGGCGGGCTGTCCTCCGCTCGCAATGCAGGGTTCAGGGCCGCAGTCGGAAAATACATTTACTATCTTGACGCTGACGATTCGATCCGGCCAGATGCCATGAGCATATGCAAGGAGATTTCGGAGAAGGAACGTCTGGATATATTGTTCTTTGATGCGGACACAAACTACGAGAACGACGCTGCCCGCGCTGCCCATCCTGTCTATGATGGTTATTATATACGCAAAGGGCGGTACGCCGGCGTGATGAGCGGGGCGGAGCTCTTTTGCCGGATGGTTCGGATGAACGAGTACAGAACCAGTGCGTGTACGCAGTTTGCGAGGAAGTCGTTTATCGAGGACAAAGCCTTGGGTTTTTTGGAGGGGCTGTACTTCGAGGACAACGCATACACCCTTATGGCGATGCTGCGTGCGGAGAGGGCGATGCACACTCCAGAACGTATGTTCTCAAGGAGGGTGCGGGCGGATTCGATAGTTTCGTCAGGGCCTGGGGCGGACAAGGTTTATAGCGGATTTCAAATACTCAAGCATATGCAGGGCGAAGCGTCGAATATTGAATCTGATTCGGAATTGCGGGAGTGCATAGCGTGGGTGCTTAGGGACTTTCAGTTTTTTGTCGCGCATAACTATGTGCGTGCAGAGGATGGGCAGCGGCAGATTGCGAAAGGCAGGCTAACTAGCGGGGAGCGTTTCGAGTTCGCATTGACGGTGGAGTCGCTTGCCAATGAGATTGTGAGAGAGAAATGACCAAGGTTTCCATCATCATCCCCATATACAATATGGACGCCTACCTCGGTGCCTGCCTTGACAGCGTTTTGGGTCAGTCGCTCGAAGATATCGAGATTATTTGCGTCAACGACGGTTCGACCGACGGCTCAGCTGAGATCGCAAAACATTACCGCGAGCAGGACGGCAGGATAGCATATATCGAGCAGGAAAACCAAGGCGTCGCCCAGGCCAGGAACGCAGGGCTGAAAGCTGCGACAGGCGAGTTCGTGTGCTTTATGGACCCAGACGACCTTTACCCCGACACGGATGTCCTAAAGGATTTGTATGGCGGTGCGAAAGAGAACAACGTCAAGATATGCGGCGGCTCGTTTTCCTCATTCTCCACATCATCCTCATTCGTGGATGGCACAGACGAAGTGAACACCGTCTTTGAGGGCAAGGACTGGGGCTATGTGTTCAGCGAGGACCGCCTTTGGGACTATGAGGACTACCAGTTTGACTATGGGTTTCACCGCTTCATCTACGACAGGAAAATGCTGGCCGAAAACAATATCAAATTCCCGCCGTATATCCGATTCCAGGACCCCCCGTTTTTCGTGAATGCGATGATGGCGGCAGGGCGGTTTTACTCGCTCGCCCGTGTTTCATACCGATACCGAATTGCCCACAAGGAGACGAATTGGGATGGGGCGAAACTGGCTTCAGCCCTGAGAGGCGTGACGGACAACTTGCGGATATCCCAGGAAAATGGCCTGTGCCATCTGCACGCATTGACGCTAAGGCGGCCAGAGACGATCTATGCACATATCGAAAGGGAGCTGAGAGGCGAGTGTTCTTCTGACATAAAGGCGCTGCTTCTTGAGCTGGACGGGCATATAGACGGGGATATGATACGCCTAAGTCGTTTTGGCGACGCCGATATAGAAATGGTGCAAAGGCTTTTGTCGAATAAGGGCAAGCCTCCGTTTGCAAGAAGGGCTGCAAAAGCTGCTTTGCAAAAGCTTGGGCTTTTGGAGAGCGCCAGAAGGGTCTTGCAAGGTTCGCGAACAAACGTTCGGGGGGGGGGGCGTTTGTGAAAAGGATTCGCAGCGTTTTGAGGAGGAGTATCGGGTGTTCAGAGAGGAATACCAGATGAAGGAACTGCCGGAGCTTGCGCTTTTTCGCCCCCGCTATCCGTATGGTGAAATTGCCGTGATAGTAGGCAGTCAGGCATCGGAAGGGTTGGCAGGGTTTTGCGGGCAAGAAGGCTTGAATATATCCGATATGGGGGGCTGTACAGTTTTGTCCACGAATCAGCCACAGACAGACAGGAGCGGTACGACCTATGTTTTTTCGGGCGTTTCACGATGGCGAGACAAACTCATAGTCGGCGACAATGACATAAAGGCGCATGATATCGCTGTTGCCGAGCTGCGTGAGAGCATAGGGGAGTTTGAGCTCTTGACCTTTAACGGAGACAAACTCGAATTGGGCACAGACTATTTCGGAATGTGCCAATGGTACTATCATAAATCCGACGATGGGGTTTTTGCGGCAGCCACCTCGTACCACTTGCTGCTTTTGACGCTAAAAGCGGTCGGCACAAAATTGAGGTTGGATGCGAAAAAGGTGGCGGCGGGAATGGCGTTCTTCGGCTTTACATGCGAAAGCAGCTTTACAAGGCATATGGACGTGGAGCATTGTTATGAGCTTCCGCTCGACCAACGCATTGTCATATATCCTGGTTCGGAGCCGATTTTTGAAAACACAAGCCTTTACGAGGAGGCCCGCAACCCTGCGCCATATACGGAAGAAGCATATGGGAATTATATGCATCAGGTCAAGGACGATGTGGTGGCAAACGTGCGAGCGGCGCTGGAGCATCCCGCTTTTGAGTATGCGCTTTGCGACCTTACGGGCGGGCTTGACAGCAGGATGGTTTTGGCCGCGGCTACAAACCTTCCGCAGGCATTGACGGAAAAAATCAGGACCAACACATATGTCAGCGCCACGGACGATTTCGAGGTGGCAAACACCATCGTCAACGCATTTGGGCTGAACTGGGATGACATCCCCAGAGAAAAATCACAAGATGGCATCGGTTTGTGCGGCGAAGTCCTATGTCAAGCCCCCCAGTCACCCAATCTTGGCACGTACTACATACTCAGAATCACGCCGGAATTTTTTGAGAACAAAGGCACGATCCATATGACAGGGGGTTTTGGCGCGCTCTACCATCAAGTATATTCCTGGGCGGACTATTCGGGGCACAGTAGCAAGATGCTTGAGCAATTTTGCAGGGTGGTAGATGTTCCTCATTCCGTGAAGGCAAGGCAATATTTTCTGGAATACTTAACGGGCAGCATAACGCCTCTGCCAGGGGAAACCGTCAAGGAGAAGCTGGAATCGTTCTACATCCACTACCGCAACAGGCACCATTTCAAGACCAAGTATATCCAGCAGTCGCTCAGGTGGATGCCATTGCAATCGAAAGCGGCCTTTCAATGTCGTTCGATGCTTATGCGCGATGGCTTGGGCGAAAGGTTTGAGTTTGACATGATCTCCCTTTTGAACCCGCGCCTTGCGGGGTTTCCGTATGAGAAAAGCAAGGAGGGCAGATACAGTAGGCATCGAAATGCGGAAGCGGTGCTCGACCACGACATTGGCAAATGGCAAGAGACCGTCCAGGAATCAATATTTCTGCCCGACGAAGAAACGATGAGGCGGCTTCAAAAAGCGACGCAGAAATGGTACAAAGACGAGCATATGCTATTGAGCGCCCTCAAAGCATTTCTCGATCATTCAAGCGAGTTTGAAGAACTGGGGCTGCCGCTATACCGCTATTTTGTGAGCGACAGGCATATGAAAACATTTGATGCGGATCTTCACGCCAAAGCCATGCGGATAAATCGGCTGCTGTCGGCCTACTGGCAGATCAAGCTGGTCGGCGGCATCTAATCAATATAGTACACATTGGCCCAATAGCTCGTGCAAAGCATTTGGGCATCGTTGTACGATATCCTCTCATGCATATTTTCCAGTATTTCATTGGAATCCAAGGCTTTGTCAATATAAAGGAATAAGTCGTGATCTTCAGCCACACCGTCTAGCGCAGTGTCAAAATATTCGACGTATTCGCAAATGTAGACTTTGTCAAACTGCGCGAAATCAAGCAGCAACAAGTCAATACGTGAATTGGGCGCTCGCAGTGCGATAGCGACCGGGGCATCGTATTGCTGGACAATCGAAGGTATATCGGGAGTGTTTGCATATAGGTTTTGAATTTCTTTTCCACTTAATCCTGATAGAATAATAGATGCGGAAAAGGCAACCAATATTACTGTCGCGAACCTTTTGGTTATAAAACGCAAGGCATGGTTTGCAATTGTTACGAGCAGTAGGATAATCACTGGGTAAATAGCAAAAAGATATCTTTGCGTAAAGGGCGCGACCTTTGTTATTACAAGAAAATAGAAAACAGAGCCAGCCAGCAAAACAACCACGAAACAATCCGGCTTGAAAATATTTTTCGGCGCAATAATGCTCGCCAGCTTTGTTTTGCGTGAAATCAGCGTTATTATGCAGGCAATCAACAATGCGATAACCACAACCAAGACAAGCAGCCCCATCCCTCCGAATAAATCTCTGTTTAGAACAATCAAAAACTCGGAGAGGCGCTCGGAAAACCCTTCGGATGAGAAGAAGTTGTCAATACTTTCTGTGCCTCGGTGGGATCGCAGTATTTGGCGAGGAGCATAAGGCCAGCACATATAAAACGCCACGGAAGCCACGGCTACTGCTACAACGCAGTTGCGTAGTTGGCCGTATTCTTTTTTGTATAGAAGCCAGACCAAAAGCAATACTGCGATATAAGTGCAGAATATATGGATGTAATGATGCGTAAAGAACCCAAAAAACAGAGTAAGGGACAGGGCTATGCACCACTTCGGATTCATTTTTGTCTTTTCGGTGACGATAAGCATGGCAAGATATATAAGAGCCACAAAGAAAAAAGTCAATACAACATACATCCTGAAGTAGACCACGCTGCTTATTGCCCCTGCGGTGAAGCCCCAAATGACATTGGGCAGCAAGGCCAAAAACCTATCTTTCAAAGCGAGCTTTGCGGCAAGGTACAAAAGGATGCTTGCGCCTATAAACCAAAGGATATTAAGACTGCCAGCAAGCCATTTGCTCCATGTGTCAGGGAACAGGGAGTGAACGGCATGAATCTGCATATGATAGAAAGGAGGGTGTACATTCAGTGAAATTGTCTGATAAACGGATTTGAAGTCAAAGCGCTCTTCTGGCTGAACTGTAAGAATATCAAGATAGTAATCGGAAGAATGCCAATTGTTGTACATATTGTCCTGATTTCGCGCGTGTGCTCCAGTCAACTGTCCGTTTGCCTGTGAATGTGAATAAAACTCGTCCAAATGAAAACCCTTTTTTTGGTCGAGATAATAAATCATCATCAGAATCTGAAGAGCTATGATAATAACAAGAATCACATAGCTATTCTTCAAGAGATTTGGCATTCACAAACTCCTTTCAACGCAAAATTCTACAATCCATTATACACTATTCGCAATTTGTTGTTATTTGTTCCGCACCTTGCTGACAATAAATGCAGCCAGTATAACTATCATCTCGCCAGCGGTTGTCCATAGCCGCGCCATCACGGCTATCATTACGGCGTATGGCTGTGGCATTATAAGTCCAAGGCCAAGTATCATAATCGCTTCGCGCACGCCTATGCCGGAGGGCGCTATTATGGCGAGTATGCCGATAGTGGTTGAGATGGCGAAAATGCCCGCCGTATACAGCAGTTCTGAAGCGGGTACCGGATATACGGATGTCGCAAGCATATAATACCCAATGCCGACAACAAGCCAGTTGAGCACGAACAGCAGCGATACTTTAAGCATTTGCATATAGGTCATAGACAATTGCAGATTTTCTTTTTTTGTCAGGCGTTCCAGACCCCTTAGCAAAAAATTGATTACCTTGGGATGCATACAGACAAATAAAACCGCAATCAGTATGGCAATAAGCGGCTCATAGCCGCTCAGTAGGTTATTTGGGAAAAAGAATAGCGACGCAATAAACAGTATGACCGCTCCCAAAATGGTGCATACCGCTTCTAGGAGGAAGCAGACGGTGACTTTGCTTAGGGAGGTGCCTGCGCGTTTGTATGCAGGGAAGCGTGCAAGCAGCATAAAGACCTTGCCAGGTATGTACTTGCCAAGCACGGAATATAGATATGCTGTCACTGCATCTGACGGTTTGATTCTGACGCCGCCCAATATCGTGATATAGTGCCACAGGCCTGCCAACGTCAGTTTGTGTACAATAAAAATCAGGATTGATAAGGCAAACACCCGCCAGTCTATGTACTGGTCTATGTCCGATATATCTGATATATTGAGAATGAAGTATCGTGCTAAAAAGAAAACGGCCAAAACCAAAAAAATGATTTTTGCAGCCAGCCAGATTTTCTCTTTATGGTGCTTGAGTGCCTTCATGCACATTCTCAGAAATTCAGTTGGAGGCGTCATCTCCTGATGCAGGAGGTGTTGCAGCAGGGTTTGCGATGCCGGCATGGGTGATAACCTCTTTGATATGCCCCACGTTTTCGCGGCGACGCCATGTGGCATCTACAATCAAGTCTTCGAGGAATCCCGTCGCAATCGACTGCACGCCTAAGATTATGCAGAGGATTCCAAGGGTAAGAAGAGGTCTTGTGCTTATCGGGGCGCCCATGAACCATTCAACCGTCAGCACGACGCAAATGATGATGCCAACGACAAGCAGCGCCAAGCCGACTCGACCGAAAAAGTGCATAGGCCTGTCGTAGAATTTTGAAAGAAATGCGGTCGTCAAGGCATCAAACATTCCGCGTAGATAGCGCTCGACCCCGTACTTTGTCTTGCCATATTTGCGTTTGTGGTTTGTCACGGGGATCTCCGCGATCCTAAAGCCTTTGCGGTGTGCAAGTATTGGTATATATCTATGCAGCTCGCCATAAACATCGATACTTTTGACCACCTCTTTGCGATACGCTTTGAAGCCGCAATTGAAGTCGTGAAGCTTTATGCCGGACGCGGTGGCGGTCACTTTGTTGAAAAGCTTCGAGGGAAGGCGCTTTTCAAGTGGGTCTTGGCGGTCTTGCTTCCAGCCAGAGACCATGTCATAGCCTTCTTGAAGCTTGAGGATCATGTCGCGCATCTCTAATGGATCGTCCTGCAGATCGGAGTCCATTGTAATAATGATGTCGCCTTCAGCATACTTGAAACCCGCTTGGAGCGCGGTGGCTTTCCCGAAATTTCTGCGGAATGAAATGAGCTGGACATTCTTGTCCGTTTCGATAATTTCCCTGATGACATTTTCGGAGCGGTCTGTGCTGCCATCGGAAATAAACCAGATTTCGTAATCGCTTACCCCCAACTCATAACACCCTTCGATTCCGGCAGTCAGTGCGGAGTGAAGTTCCAACAGGGAATCTGCTTCGTTGAAAACGGGTATGACTATTGATAGCAGCATTATTAAGCGATAAATCCTTTCTATGAATCGGGGGCATGTCAATATGCCTCGACAACGCGACGCATTTATTATATCATTTTCACAGTGTACAGGCTAACAATGTAAGGCATTTTGAAAGAGAGGGCAGATGCGAGAAGGCAGAGGCAAAATAGTAGGGTATACGGCTGGCGTTTACGATATGTTCCATATCGGGCATTTGAACGTTTTGGAAAGAGCAAAACAGCACTGCGACCATCTGATAGTCGGCGTCAATTCCGATGAGGCGGCATACGGCTATAAAAACAAATATCCGATAATACCCGAAAGCGAACGCATGGAGATCGTCAAGGCGATAAAGTATGTCGACGAGGTGGTTCGAGTCGAGAACACCGACAAGAAATTTGCCTATGAAATATATCATTACGACATCATTTTTGTGGGAGATGACCACAAGGATGAGCCGAAGTGGATAGAGCTTGACGAGTACCTGAAAGGCTGCGGTTCTAGGGTCTGCTACATATCGTATACGAAGCATGTAAGCTCAAGCAAGCTGTCTGCCGTGATAGACAGAATGCTTATATCCAATGAATGATAGGGGGATTCAGTAAAGCAATGACGACAGACAGCGTGATTTCAAACGATAGGATAGCCATTGTGCTCGATGACATGGTCGAGTTCTATGCAATGCGAAATGGGGTGGATGCCTTGCTTGAGGGAGGCATATCTGTCGATCTCATCGTTCCGCTTAGGTATAGCGAAAGGCAAGATTTGCTTGACGAAACATATAGGGAAATCAAGAGGCAAGGCTACAATCCGATTCGTGAGATTGACAAGTCGGAAAAGTATAAAATCCTGCTTGAACCAAACCCAACGGAGCATTATTTTTTTCCAGGAAAAATAGACCATGAATTTAGGATCAAATACAAGTATAGTTTGATTTCTGCGAAACCGGCACATATTTTCCTGCCTCAGCGCAGCTTGGTATACGACGCTATTCTCTGTTATACAAAAAGAGAGGTCGAAATATTAAGCGCCTACACCAAGACATTTTTGGTATCGCCAATGAGATATAAAGGTTTTCAAAAAAACTCGGACAGACCGAGCGAAAAGCCAGTGCTGCTGTATGCGCCTACTTTCGGTAACATCAGCTCGGTAGATAGTATCGAAAAAGCGGTTGGGGCGTTGAGAAAAGACTATTATGTGGTCGTAAAGGCACACCATATCATGCAGTACAGGGAGAGCGAAAAGGGCCGGACAGGCATACTTCGGGAGATTGCAGACGAATACTATACCCAGGAGGCTGATTTGGTCGAGTTGCTGAAGAAGGCAGATGTTGTCCTGTCTGACAACAGCGGGGCAATTTTCGACGCATTGTACGCCGAGGTGCCAGTGGCGATTTATAACACTGATGACAAAATGCTGAACAATAGGCGGATAGGGAGATTGGACACATACCAGTACCAATTGGTGGAAAGAGGCGTAGTGCCGTATACCAGCGCCCCTGATCAAATACCTGTTGTTTTGAGGGCTGCAGTTGGGAAAAAAGGGCAGCAAAGACTTGAGAAAGCAGATTTTCTTGACGAGAAAGACGTGGCAAGACCATTTGTTGATGTTATGAAGCACTATTTGCAAAAGGACAGGGAGAGCGATGAATACTATGCCATGCATGATGTTATAAGAGACATTTATTTGCAGCAAGTTGACAGGATAAAAGGTCTGGAACCGTTTGAAGAAGAGATTTCGGCAATTTGCAACTCGAAATCCTACAAATTGGGCAGGGCGCTTACAGCCCCCTATAGAGCGATTGTGAGAAAAGGGGGGCGAAATGCCAGTAAAGACTAGCATTATCGGCAAAACCAGATGGTCAATATTCCAAGACGGCAGGGTCTTTTATTGGTGTCTGCTGTTCTTCGTGCTTATATCGTTGTTTCTGATGATAAGGAGTGGGATGTACAACGGGCTGTGGAGCGATGAGATAGCGACATTGCGTTCGCTACGCCTTCACGATAGGTCTCTAATGGAATATCTGGGATCGTTTTGGCCTATGGGCACCAGGACTCCGAACGCTTTCTTTTTCTTTGCACGTATTTGGTTGGAAATCGGCGGTTTGAACGATGTATGGCTTCTCCTTATGTGTGCGCTTATGGTGGCAGGGGCGGTTTATCTTGTCGGGCTTATCGGTCGCCATATCCTCGGAGGAACAGCGGGGATAATATCGGCAGTCCTGTTTGGGTTTTCGTATCATGTCTTTCAGGTGGCGCACCAATTCAGGTTCTATCCGTGGCTGGTGCTGTTCACGGCGTTGAGCCTTTACCTGTTTTGCAGGCTCACCTTAGAAAAAAAGGCAAAGCCGCAATTGGTAATCCTCTTTGGCATCGCCATGGGGCTGACCGTGACAGGGCAGATCCTTGCGGGATTTATATTGGCATGTTTTTTCGTCGTAGACCTTGTCTTGGTTCGTTTGGGGGCAAAACAAAAGAGAATCCTGTTTTCCTACGTGGTGGCGGCACCGTTTGGAGTGTTGCTGCTCTCAAGGTATTTTGTACGCCTGTCGGCAGAGGACAGTGAATCCTATCTTGCTCTCCTTATGGATCCAAATCTCTCCAACTTGGTGCGAATACCGGAATTTATGCTTGGCGGGACGGGGCCTATGCTGTTATTGTTCAATATCTCGATTGCGTTGGCGATCCTTCTCGTGTTCGCAAATGTGCTCAAGCGGCCTTTGCTCATTGGCGACATGGGTTTTGAAGGACGCAGGAAGCAGCTGCTGTTTGTGTTCATCGCAATTGTTCCGTGGGTATGCATAATTATGAACTACGCTGCGCTGCAGGCGATGGGCGGGCTTGCGAATATGTTTGCCTCTAGGTATTTCCAATACCTTTATCCGCTTATTTATCTGTCGATCGGTCTCGCGTTGGTGTACATATTCGTCAATATTCTCAAAATCGACAAGAGGTGGCTTTGGGCGTTGGCTTTGGCATTGTTGCTCTATTTTGCGCCACAGGCGTATACATCGTCGCTTTTGCAGCCTTCGCATACGGGGATGAAGCATGGTGCAGCATGGATCATTGAGAACCAGGAGGCTATTGGGGGTGATGTGACAATAATGGCTCCAGTACACGCCGCCGCCTCTGCCCCGATTGTCTACGACCTCTATTTCCGCAACAGATACAATGTGGGGGATGTAGAAGTGAAGCATGCAAGAGGCAGGTCTGACATCGCTGATGTCGATACTGAAACAGTCGTGATATACAGCGACCAAAGCTCGGCAGCTGTAGAGGAGATGCTGTCCGAAAGGTACGAACGGGATAGGCTGTCTGGGTCGGGGGTCGATGTTTGGCGGAAAATAGAATAGCGGAGGGAAATCCGATCAGTCCCAGATCGGGTCGCGATGGCCGTGCGTTTGCGAAAAAACCTTTATGCTCAATGCCTCTTTGACCATATTGACATGCAGGTCCAGTTCATCGTGGGTCTTCGCGCTGACTATCACAAAGAACCGCGAGGTCTTGTCGCTGTTCCCCGCAATTTTTTTCCCGATATACAATTCACAAAGATTGTTCCTGTGCGTGAATGGGTAGCTGTTTATCTCGTCAACGCCCTCGATTGAAACGACCTCGCCTTCCGGCAAAAAGAACGATCTATAGCAACAAGTGCACAGGCCTTTCTTGATTTCAGGGAACCCGCTTTGCACGCCCAATGCGATATTCAATAAAAACGCCTCCGAGCTCACCCCTGTAGACAGAGGGACTAAATCGGACGAATTGAAAACACCGCCGCCGCGCGCTGCAACCTCTACGAGGGCTATATCGTTGCCGTCAGCAATGAACTCGCTATGCGTCCTGCCTTGGGACAGCCCGAAGCCCGTGATGATTTTCTTGTTTAGCTCCCCGACCTTGCTTACTATGTCTGGATTGGCCTTTGATGGGAAGTGGAGCCTGGATGCCGCAAAAACATTAGGCAAATCAAAAAATATATAATCGCCCAAGATCAAGTTCTCAAACTGATGGTCGTATGCAATCCCATCGACAACAAATTCCTGCCCATGCATGAACTCCTCCACCAGAACCCGTCCATCAGAGGCGAAGCCCTTTGCCTCATCGTATGCATCCACAAGCTCTGCCATGTTTTTCACAAGGGAGACGCCTCGGCTCCCTTGGTTGTCGACTGGCTTTACAGCCACACCCGTCCCTATTTCCTCGAAAAAATCAATAGCATCGTCCAAGGAATTGCACAGTCTATATTCTAGCGTTTTGATGCCAAGGGATTTGCACTTTTCCCGCATAAGATATTTGTCGGTAAACAGAAGCGCTGTCTCATAGCCGATGCCTGGCAGCCCCATCTTCTCCGCGACATATGCCACAGTGCGAACCGCCACATCGGTCTGGTCTGTCGTGATTCCATCGACTCGGTGTGAGCGGGCAGTCTTGAGAACGCCATCCTTATCGCGGACATCGAGGCGGATGTTTGTATTCGCCAAAGAGTGCCCTGGCGCAGACAAATCTGGCGATACAACGATGGTCTCATACCCAGCTTTGATGGACTGTTCAATCAGGGGGGTTTGAACGATGCTAGCCCCCAAAATCATAATCCGCTTCATTTTGTTTTGCCGAAAGTCCCTTTTGCTATCTTTCTGATGACGTATTGCGGGCTTTCATTGATGCTGATATACATCCTGCCTATATACTCTCCCAAAAGCCCAAGCATAAACATGGTGATGCCGCCAATTATCAGAGTAAGGGCTATGGTTGAAATCCAACCCGCGACGTAGGACGGGTTCACCAGCCTGCTTATGACCAGGACGATTGCGACGACGACACCTATCGTAGCGGAAACAAGGCCGACAAAAGTGGATATCCGCAGAGGCTTTACCGAAAAGGCGGTGAAGCCGTTCAGCCACAGCGAAAAGAGCTTTGTGAAGCTATACCCAGACGAACCCGATATACGTTCCTTTTGGACTACAGCGACATTTCCGATTCTGTCCGTAGTCCGTATGAGCAGCCCGGAAATATACGGATATGGGTTCTTGTATTTCAGCATTTCATCCACTACAAACCTTTGGGCCACGAAAAACACCGATATGCGGACGCCTTTCGGTATCTCCAAAAGCCATCTTCGCATCGTCCTGTTCAGCTTTGACCCTATGCGCCTGAAAGGGGTACGGTTCAGACGTTTTTCATAATAGGCGCAAACGACATCGTAGCCTTTGTCCAACTTCTCCAGCATACTGTGCATGGCCTCGGTGGGCGTCTGCCCGTCATCGTCTATTGAAAAGACCAGGTCGCCAGTCGAGTGTGCCAGTCCTGCCATGATCGCGGCATGCTGACCACGGTTTTTTGCGAAGTCAATGCCTGTGATCCTTGCATCCGTTTCGCAAAGCTTCTGTATCACCTCAAATGTACCGTCTGTCGAGGCATCGTTTACCAAGACGAACTCGTAGTCGTATTCCCCTCTTTCATCGAACGACTGGGTTATTCCAGTGACAACGGCCTCCAATGTGGTTGCCGAATTGTAGCACGGTATCACAAATGACAGTTTCTTTTCCATACCGCTAACTATAACATGAATACGCGACAAAGTTTACTTTGAATTTAGTTTGTGATAGCCTTTGTATAGGATTGTTATGAATACTTTTCAATTGTTGAGAAAAAAGAAGAAACTGTCGAGCGACCTGTTTTATACGATGATGGCAGGGATAGTTGTTGCTGCCGTCCTCCAGATTGTTGTTTACCCTGTCATTGCCAAGTATTACGGTGTTTCAGCAGTAGGGGACATTCTCTTTTTCATGGGGTTTATATACATCATCCCGCAAGCTGTCGGGACTTCCATCCTGAACACACGCCTGATTTTGCGTAAGACCATTGACGCGACAAACGCTGATTATTGGCCTATCATGACGGTCTGCACAGCCTTGTCGGCAGTGATTTGTTTCGCTATAGGGTTCTTCAACACAGGAAACATGGTCTTTTCCATCTGTTTCGGCTTGTTTTCCATCCTTCAAGTGCTTAAAGTGTACGGCGCCGTCGAGTTCCGGCTAAACCTAGACTTCAAAGGAACCTTTACATACAACCTTTTAGGCGCGTGTGGGTATCTGGTCGGGCTAGGAGTGTTCTTTTTGACAGAAAAGTGGCTTTTGATTTTCGTCATTGGCGATTCTTTGTCGCTGCTATATGTTTTTATCAGAGGCAGCATATATAGAAAGGCAGAAAAGACCGAAAACGCATCTGCTGTCCCCAAAACCGCTTTGCCGTTGCTATGGTCAAGCTTGGTCCGTGATGGCGTGGTCCATTTCGACAAGGTCATAGTCAGGCAGATAATGGATGCCCAAAGCGTCACGCAATACCATGCGATTTCGTTGGTAGCGAAAACAATGCATTTTCTTGTAGCCCCGATCAGGGTATTGTTGATGTCGTATATGACACAGCGCAATTGGAAGATGACAAAGGGCGTTTATAAGAAAATCACCCTTGCCTGCGCCGGTTTTGGCGTTGCAGGATATGGGTTTTCCATCTTGGTAGCGCCATTGTATGTCTATGTGTTTTACAACGAGCTATATAGCCAGGTGATCCAATACAACTTAATTGTAAACCTTGGTTTGGTGATGGGCTTTGTTGCTTCCCTGCATATGGCAGTCCTAATGTCCCAAGGAGAGACCGGCAAGCTATCCCTGATACAGACATTCTGGGGCGTCGGGTTTTTGATTGCCTCATATGCTTCCACTTACTATTACGGTTTGTGGGGTATTGCATGGACCACAGTTATAGCAAACGGGGCGAAGCTCGTGGCTGCGATAATAGCCTCGTACAGAGCGATTGACAAGGGAGGGGCGAAATGAAGCAGCAAAGCGGCATTGACCTGTCCGGCAAACGTCTTCTTGTCCTTGGCGGGACGAACGCCTCTTTGGATCTTGTGAAGCTTGCGAAGGATGAGGGGGTTTATACGCTTGTAACGGATTACCTTGAAGGCGGAGCGGCGAAAGACATCGCTGACGAGACGGCCATGGTCAGCACGGCAGATACAGAAGGTTTGCTGGGGCTGATACGCGACAAAAACATCGACGGTGTTTTTTGCGGCCCAAGCGAATTCCAATTGCTCAATGTGATGAATGTGTGCGAGCTTGCGAGGCTGCCCTTCTATGCCACACGGGAGCAATGGGATATATGCTCAAACAAGTCTACGTTCAGAAGGCTTTGCGTGGATTACGGATTGCCGGCGATACCTGAGTACCGCTTGTCTGGAAACATTTGTCGTGAGGAGCTTGAGAGAATAGAGTACCCCGTCATTGTAAAGCCGGTGGACGGGCGTAGCGGTCGCGGGGTTTTTGTCTGCAACAATCAAAGCGAGCTGTTGAGAATCGCTGAACAGGTACGGGACTTTTCGAAAAGCGGCGAGATAATTGTTGAGAAATTCATACAGGGCATGACAGCCTTGGGAGCCAGTTATATTATCATTGATGGTGACGTATTTTTGTACAGCGTTTTCGACAGGCATTCCGTAGATCCTGTCAATCGAAAATCTTTAGTCAGTGCCATTGGCGTATATCCTTCAAATCTAACCAATGAATACGCTGAGATGATACACCCACGTATCAAAAAAATGCTCATGGATCTCGGTGTGCGAAATGGCGTCTTTTTCTTACAGGCAATGGTAGACAAAGATGGCGATATCTTTATCCATGATGTTGGGCTTCGGTTAAGCGGCGGCCTTAGATATCAAATTATCGAGCCTATTACAGGGGTCAGCGATATGCGTATGATGCTTCGGTTTTCTTTGGGTGAACCCATGGCTGATTTTGAGGAAATCGGAAGAATAGATCCGAATGTCTTGGGGAAGACGGCGGCATCATTTCATGTGCCGCTGAAAGACGGATTGATTGGAAAAATTGAGGGCTTGGAACGAATAGCCAGCAAGATTCGCACTTTGACCATAACGCAATACTACCAGCAGGGCGACGTGATAAAGCCCGAATACATCGGCACACTCGACCAGCATTTTGCGCGGTTCAAGTTTATTTGCGATACAAGACAGGAAATGATAGAGCTTGTAGACTTTATTCAGGACAGCCTTGAGATACTGGACTGTGATGGGAACGATATGGTTTTTATGCGCTTTGACACGGCACGGCTATGTTGAGAAAAGCCGCTATATCGCTAATCAGTATCGCTGGGGTTTCTGGCCTGAAACACTACAACAGCCGGATTGCCCTCGACAATGGAATTGTTTGGGACTGACTTTCTTACAACCGACCCTGCGGATATGACGGCATTCCTGCCGATGGATTTTACTCCCGGCAATATGATGGCTCGCGCTCCAATATATGCCCCTTGCCCGATTGTCAGAGGGGTTGGGTGGAAATCGCCCTCTTGCTTCACGACCGCTTCGCCCTCGCCCAACATTGTCCTTGCTATCTGGCGGAAATGGCGGTGCGTGACAATCAGCGCTTCTCTGCCTATTGTGACATCATCCTCAATCGTCAGCCCGCCGGAATAATCTATAAAAACCTTTCTGCCTATGTTTACGCGATTCCCTATGCAAATAGCGTCAGGCGAAGTGCTGTGGGGGGAGACGAGCATCACGCCTGAAGGGATATATGGCTTGTCCCCCATATTGAATTTGCGCTTGTACCATCTCTTTCGGATAGCGCTTAGGCCTGGCAACCCGAAAAATGTAGTCCCCAAAAATGATTGCACCAAATAGCGAAAATTGTTTGGATTATTCAAAGTTAAACACCTCCAATACAGCAATGCATAGTGTATAATATATCACAAAAGCGAGAGGTAGGCTAAGGTCGTGCCCAAATAAGCAAACTCAGGCAGGAAAGAGGGAAATTTGCAAACCAGCGTACTTGAGTATATGGAAAAGGCAGAGGGGGATTTCCCCGGCCGCGTTGCATACCAGGATGGCAACGGCGGTGTCACCTTTTCGCAGGTCGCAGATGAAGCCAGGCGAATCGGAAGCCTGCTATGCCGATATGCGCAGAGGGGGCAGCCAGTGATAGTCATTGCCCACAAGCATATCTTTGTTCCTTCGCTATATATGGGGGTCGCTTATGCCGGCTGTTTTTACATCCCGCTTGCCGCCGACCTGCCGAGCCATAGGCTGAAAACGATAATGAGCATCGTGAACGCAGGCGTTATCTTGACCGACGGGCAATGCGATGAGTTGATTGCATCTTTGGAATTTGAAGGGCAGGTTGTTTCGAGCGCCGATGCGAAGGCATACCCTATCGACAAGGATGAGCTTGGACTCCGTGCGAACCAAAGGCTTGATACCGACCCGTTGTATGTGTTGTTCACATCTGGCTCAAGCGGTCTGCCCAAGGGCGTTATAACTCCCCATCGGGCTGTGATTGACTACATTAACGTGTTTGCACAGACATTCGGCATCACTGAAAAAGATGTGCTCGGCAACCAAGCCCCACTTGACTATGTTGCAGCCATAAGAGATATTTTTCTTCCGATGAACACAGGCGCGAAAACCGTGCTTATCCCCAAGACATTGTTCTCGATGCCGCATAAATTATTTGAATACGTCAATGAAAACAAAATAACCACCTTATGCTGGGTTGCCTCTGCCCTCGCCCTTTGTTCGGAGCTGAATGTTTTCGACGAGACGCGGTTGGATACGGTACGGAAAGTGATTTTCACCGGCTCGGTCTTGCCGAACAAGCATCTGCGGGTGTGGCAAAAGAATATGCCAGGCGTGATGTTCGCAAACCACTATGGCCCGACTGAAATCACCGCAAGCTGCACTTACTACATCGTGGACAGGGAGTTTTCCGATTCGGAAGCAATCCCTATCGGCGTACCGTTCAAGAATACGGATGTATTGTTGCTTGACGAGGACGGTGTGCAAGTCGGCGCGGGCGGACGGGGAGAGATTTGCGTAAGGGGTTCGTCGCTTGCTTTGGGCTACTATCGCAATCCTGAAAAGACAAAAGAGGCCTTTGTGAAAAACCCCTCGCAAAAAAACTACGATGAGGTGATTTACAAGACAGGTGATATCGGTTCGTGGAGCGACGATGGCAATTTGATGTTCCACGGGCGAATGGATTTTCAGATAAAGCACATGGGGCATCGCGTAGAACTTGGGGAGATAGAGGCGGCGGCGGACTCCATGGAGCAAATCACAAGCTCTTGCTGTCTGTATCACCAAGAAAAGGAGCAGATATGGCTGTTCTACGCAGGAGAGACGGGCGACAGGGAATTGGCGATATATTTACGTGAGCGCCTCCCGTCATATATGGTGCCACGAAAGTTCGCCAAGCTGGATGCGATGCCGAAAAGCTTCAACGGCAAGATAGATATGGCAGCATTGAGAGAAATGATGGAAGCACAATAAGAAAAGGAGAAAGCATATGGAAAAATTGATGGAGATACTTGAGAGCATCCGACCGGATTTGGATTTCAAAGCACATGACAAACTTATTGATGATGGCCTGCTGGATTCGTTTGATATTATCTCTATTGTGTCCGAGGCCAATTCAGCGTTTGACATAAACATTAATGTCACTGACCTTTTGCCTGAGAATTTTAACAGTGCAGCAGCAATTTGGGCTTTGATAGAGAATCAGGCAGGATGACTTTATGAACGACATGAGAGAAATAAATACAAATAGCGCGGAGGCTTACAAAAGGTTCAAGCCCACCTACTCGAAAGAGTTGTACGACTTTTTGTATTCGCAAGGAGGGTTTACGAAAGACAGCGTTATTGCGGATATCGGGTCGGGAACGGGAATATTCTGCCGTCCTCTGCTTGAACGTGGCAGCAAGATTTTTGCTGTTGAGCCAGGCGAGGAAATGCGCGGAATCGCAGAGGCGGATTTTTCAGGCTATCATGGTTTCGTTTCGATCTGTGCCACTGCGGAAGATACAAATCTGGCAGAACAAAGTGTTGACTTCATAACGTCAGCAGAGGGCTTTCACTTGTTTGACATTGAAAAATTCAAAAAAGAGTGCTCTCGTATTTTGAAGCCTGGCGGTAAAGTCGTACTCGTGTGGAACACGCACGCCCCATTTGTCTGGGGGGGGGGGGCAACGTCATCGCCTTGGAGTACAACAAAATTTTCAGGAAACACAATATAAACCTAAAGCTTGCAGACTCCAAAGAGTTTTCATCATTCTTCAGAGAGGGAGTTTACGACAAAATGGTTTTTAACAACGATTTGAATTTGGACAGAGAAACATTTGTCAAAATGCATTTGGTGAATTCGTACGCTCCATGCATAGAAAAGGAGCGCGAAAGGCATGGTGCCTTAGTCGATGATTTCATCGCTTTGTTTGACGAGTTCAGCGCCGATGGGTCGTTATTGTTGCCTACACTCACACATGCTTTTATAGGGTGCGTGTAGGGCTGCTTTTGCAGGAGGGTGTTTTTTGTACGACCACGTAATCATAATAGGTAGCAGCCAGTTGGCGTGCCATTGCGCAAACACTATGGGCAAGAGCGGGTTGCCCATCGAAATTTTGGACACAAACGATGAAAAATCGGTCTTTCTTGAAAGTTGGTGTACGAGAGAGGGATTTTCCAGCAGACACATCGAATGGGGAGATTTGACAAAGTATTTGCTTGGCATATCTAAGAGAACACTGTTAGTCAGCGCCTTCAATCTATACCTTATCCCGAAAGAAGTGCTAGAAAAGGGTTGGATTACCGCAATCAATTGCCACCACGCCATTTTGCCTGAACGCCCTGGCAGAAACGGGGCGACATGGGCAATCTATAATCAGGACAAAGAAGCGGGCATAACATGGCACTACATCACACCCAAAGCAGATGCCGGAGATATCCTGTGCGTCAGGAAAATCACATTGGACAACAATTTGACGGCGTTGCAGTTGATGAGGTGTCAGCATGGCTTGGCCTGTGAAGGCTTCGATGCGATTGCTGACGGACTGATTGAAGGAAGCATTGAGAGTACCCCCCAAGACATGAGCAAGAAAGGCAAATTCCGTTACTCGTACGACATCCCCAACAATGGGTTTCTTGACCTGGACTGGGATTTCAGCAAAATGTCGGCTTTTTTGCGCTCTATGGACTATGGGCCACTAAAGGTTTTTGGGCTCCTACATCTATCACACGAAGGCAAAGTGTATGAGATTGGCAGCTACGCATTGCTTCCGGCTGATGGAAGTAGATGCAGTGGGATTGAAAAAGAGAATGACGGATTTGTCATATCAACGGAGCATGGCTGCATCAGATTGGGAAAAGTATCTGTCAAATAAAAAGAATAAGGATGATGGAAATGACAAGAACAACCAAAGAGTTCGTAGATTTTATTGCAGAGTTTATGAGGTCGGAATTGCCGGATCGGGTGGTGGAGAAAGCCAGGCTATGCGTTTTAGACTATCTTGGGTGTGCATATGTTGGGTATGGGATGAACAAGGGGCGTGTGGCGGCGTTGATGGAGGCTATGGGCATGGGTTCGTCTGGGGATATCAAGGTGCTTGGCGGTGACAGAGCGGCAAACGCCCAGACCGCCGCATTGGTAAATGGGATGAACGCCCACACGGCAGAGCTTGACGACGGGCATCGGTTTGCGGCGGTGCATCCAGGGGCGGTGGTGATATCGGCGCTGCTGTCGTCGTGCGGGGGCGGCAAGGTCTCGGGGAATGATTTTTTGAGGGGCGTTGTTGCCGGGTATGAAACCACGATACGCCTCGGCGAGGCGATACAGCCATCGCACAAACTTCGCGGCGGCCACGCCACAGGGACGTGTGGCACTGTGGGTGCGGCTATGGCCGTGGCTGTTGCGGAGGGGTTTGATTTCGAGCAGACAAAAGGCGCAGTGGCGGCTGCGTGCACGAGCGCATCGGGGCTGCTTGAAATGATAGACGACTCATCACAACTAAAGCCGTACAATGCAGGGCTCGCCGCCATGAACGGGTATGTAAGCGCGATGATGGGACAGGCCGGGTTTTGCGGGCCGGATGACTCGCTCGGAGGAGAGCGAGGGTTTTTAAATTTTATGGCGGATGAATACGATGCAGATGCTTTGACCGCCCCATGCGATGTCTACAAAATCGAGCAGGCATATGTGAAGCCATATGCGGCCTGTAGGCATAGTCATCCAGCTATCGAAGGGGCGCTAGGTTTGGCATCGGAGCATTCAATAATCCCCGATGATATAGCGAGCATTGATATCCATACGTACAAGCTGGCGATACCTGGCCACGACAGCACGAACATCAGTTCTGCCGAGGCGGCAAAGATGAGCACGCCTTTTTCTGTGGCAACGGCAATAGCAAACCAAAGCGCAGGCATTGAGGCTTTTAGGGAAGATAAGGTCGCAGATCGTGCCATCCTCGAACTGGCGTCAAAGGTGCGGATGTCCGAATGCAAGGAAATGACGGCGGCATCACCGGCGGTGCGTGCAGCCGAGATAGTGGTTTCCCTACACAACGGCAAGAGGCTGTCGAAGCGTGTAGACCATCCGCTAGGCGAGCCGGAAAACCCGATGTCCGAGGAAATGATAGTCGAAAAGTTTCGGTCGCTTGCGGGTTCCGCAGAGATATGCGAAGAAAGGGTGGCTACCATCATCGCCGCCACCATGTCGATGGACATGGATTTGGCAAATTGGTACAAGGCGATATAGCGAAGATTTTTACGATTTGAGAAAAAACATTGATATATGATAAAGTTTTTTCTGATTCGAGAAAAAACTTTACTTACGGTTGTGCATGAGCTATACTAGGTACTGAGGAAATGCACAATGGAAAAAAGACTGGTTCAACGCAAAGAGTATCTATCAAGGCTTGCCGTTTGGAAAGGCAAGCCTGTCATCAAAGTCGTAACCGGAGTAAGGCGGTGCGGAAAGTCAACGCTTTTTTATCTGTATATGGATGCACTTAGGGAAAATGGGGTTGATGACAATAATATTCTATCGCTTAATTTGGAGGATATGGGGAACAAAGCGTTGTTGACTGCGGAGGCTTTGCATGAGGCTATAGAGGGTCGTTTGAGTAAAAAAGGGATGAACTATATATTTATAGACGAAGTCCAGCAATGCCGGGATTTTGAGAGAGCGATTGATAGTTTGCACCTCAAAGACAATGTGGACCTTTATATAACGGGATCAAATGCGACCTTGCTTTCCGGCGACCTTGCCACGCTCTTGTCGGGTCGGTATATTGAAATCGAAATGTTGCCGCTTTCATTCCATGAGTATCTGGAGTTCACATCGCAAACGGATGCAGAGTCCGAGCAGCAAAGCAATAGTGCTTTGTTTGCGGACTATATGCGGTTTGGGAGTTTTCCATTCGTGTCCGCTTTGCAAAAGGACAGAGCGGTTGTCGATGAATATTTGGATGGGCTGTATAATGCGGTAATCGTAAAGGATATCGTTACCAGAGAGAGGGTCAGGGATATTGGCATACTCGAGGATGTCGTGAAGTTTCTGTGCAGTAGCATCGGTAGTCCAATCTCAACAAAAAAAGTCAGCGATACGCTAAATTCTGCCGGACGGAAAATCTCGGTCAATACAGTCGAGCAATACATTCGCGCCCTTACGGACAGCTTCATTTTCTACAAGGCAGACAGATTCGATATCAAGGGCAGGCAGCACCTAAAGACGCAAAACAAGTATTACATTGTGGATTCCGGACTCCGAAATATGCTGCTCGCGACTTCATCGCCGGATACCGGGCATATGCTTGAAAACATCGTTTACCTCGAACTGATTCGGCGCGGCAACAAAGTAAACATCGGCAAGGTTGGCGACAAGGAAGTGGATTTTGTGGCGGAAAGCACGACAGACGGACGAGGATATTATCAAGTCGCTGCGACTGTACTGGATGAAAGCACATTGAATCGTGAACTGGAATCGCTTATGAAGATAAACGATCACTTTCCAAAATACCTTCTCACCTTGGATGAAATAGGAAAAGACACATATCACAATGGCATCAAGCAGATGAATGTCGTTGACTGGCTATTGTCGCGTGTCAGTACGAATGCCTAAAATGGCGGCAAGGTTGATTCAACATATGGCGGACATGATGTATAATGGTGAAGCGGGCTTGGCGATGGATAAGGTATCGTTAACACTTTGGATAAGGAATCGTAGATGCAAACACAGATGAAAATCCCAATAATCGAGATGGACGGCGACGAGATGACGAGAATCCTTTGGGATAGCGTCAAGGAAAAGCTGATTCTGCCATTTGTGGATTTGAAAACAGAATATTTTGACTTGGGGGTGCAGGAGAGAGACCGCACGAACAATGAGGTAAGCGTCCGTGCCGCAGAGGCTCTGATGGAGCATGGTGTGGGCGTCAAGTGCCCGACAATCACGCCGACCCCCGAACGGGTGAAGGAATATGGTTTGGCGAACGATGTGGTTTCGCCAAACAGGATTGTCAGGAGCAAGATGGGCGGGATGCTTTTCAGGATGCCTATATGCATCCCCGCAATTGATCCACTTGTGCCGAACTGGAAATCCCCCATAACAATAGTCAGGTATGTATACGGGGATGTGTATCGCGGCGTTGAAATGCTTGCGGACAAAGGGGATGTATGCGAAATCGTATTGAGGAAGGCGAACGGGGACGTGCTCTCGAAAAACGTGCATGAGTTTTGCGAAACAGGCGGCATGGTCCAGGCGGTTCACAATACCGATGCGGGTATTGAGGCTTTTGCCCGTTGTGCTATGGGGTTTGCGGTAGAAATGAAACAAGACTTGTGGTTTGGCGCGAAAGATACAGTGTCGAAGGTGTATGACCGCCGCTTTTTCGAGATATTTGATGAAGTGTATCATTCTGAGTTTGTGGTGCGTTTCGAGTCGGAAGGCATCGCCTATCACAGGATGCTGATAGATGATGCTGTTTCCAGGGCGCTGCGTTCTGGAGGCGGGTTTGTTTGGGCGTGCAAAAGCTACGATGGGGATGTATTCAGCGACATGGTCGCAACAGGGTTCGGCTCCATTGCGATGATGTCATCCTCCGTGGTTTCGCCGAGCGGACAGGTTTTGTACGAAGCTGCGCATGGGACAGTGCAACAGCATTACTATAGGCATATGCGGGGGGAGAGCGTTTCGACCAACCCGATTGGATTGATATACGCTTGGTCGGGCGCTTTGAGGAAGCGAGGGCAGCTTGATGGCCTGGGCGGTTTGTGCGGATTTGCCGACGCCTTGGAAAGGGCAGTGGCAGAGACCGTTGAGGACGGGGTCATGACGGCGGATCTTTTTCAAAGGTCGGTCTCGGAAAACAAGAGGGAGGCCAGCTCCTTTGATTTTATTTTGGAAGTGGCCGAGAGGCTGGCACGGCGGGCGATATTGTAGTATTGTTCATGGGAAGAAAGGATTGGAGGTAATATGACGATGCAAAAAACCAAAGACTTCTTGGCGGGGCTTGGATTGCCAGAGGGCGATGCATATGATTTGCCGACATCGGGGGAGCGTTTTTCCGATGGTGGGCAGTATAGGTTTGAGGTGCCTGGCATACAAGGGCCAGGGGCTATGAAGTCGCTGCTTGAGGCGCTTGATGAATACGGCATTGCCATACATAGAGTAACGCAGACGCAGGGCGTCATGCTGCTGACCGATGATGAAATAAATGAGATGGTGGGTTTGGCAAAAAAGCATACGGTGGAACTGGTTCTGGCGATAGGCCCAAGAGCCGTCTATGATACGAGCGCATCGGTGCATACGGAGGAAGGCTCACGGATGGGCTACCGCTTGCGCGGGCAGGACCAAATAGTGAGAGCCATCGAGGACGTGAAGCGGGCAGTAGCCCTTGGGTGTCTGTCGTTTCTCGTCTACGACGAGGGCTGCCTATGGATACTAGACAAGGCGAGAAAGGGTGGAGAGATACCTGCGGGCTGCAAGTTCAAGCTGTCGGCACACGCAGGCCACGGCAACCCGTGCGCCGCAAAGCTGCTTGAAAGCATCGGGGCCGACACGCTCAATCCGATCAGGGACATACAGCTTCAGATGCTTGCCTCAATGCGGCAGGCAATAAATATCCCGATAGATGTCCATACCGAGAACCCAGCTTCGTCAGGCGGATTTATCAGGCATTATGAAGTCCCAGAGATGATACGCGTCGCATCCCCGATATACCTCAAGACCGGCGGCTCTGTGGCGAAAAGCCATAGCTGGACTACAAGCGACTCGGATGCGAAAAAACGCGCGAAGCAGATAGTGCTTGTGAAACGGATGATCGACGAATATTACCCTGAGGCGGTGGTTTCGCCCAGAGGCTCGTTTTTGTAGTCGCAGAGGTGGAAATGTGAGACACCATCAATACAAACAGGGCTATAAATTCGTAAAAGAGCCGTTTGACTTTACCAAGGACACGGAAAAGGACGTGCTTGCCTATTGCCTTGGGGCGGTGCTGTATATGCCTGCCACAAAGGACTTCTTCGATGACATCGTATCGAAGAAGTATCCAGGGCTTACGACCATGACGATGTGCTTCGAGGACGCTTGCCCGGAAGAAGATGTCCCTATGGCAGAGGAAAATGTTTTGAGGATTCTTGAGTCCATCGCTGAGGCAAAAAGGGATGGGCAGGTTTCGGAGGAAGATTTGCCGTTGCTATTCTTGCGGGCGCGCGGGCCTGAACAATTCGTTTCGTTCTTGAGTAGATTGGATGCAAAGCATGTCTCGTCGTTTTCCGGTTTTGTCTTTCCGAAATTCAGGGCTGTAGACGGTGGGGAATACTTTGGTGCGCTAAAGCGATTCAATGAGAAGCAAGGATGTATGCTTTACGGGATGCCCATACTCGAAGGGGTGGAGATAGCGCTTCACGAAACGCGCGATTCAGAATTGGAAAGCATCAAAAGCATTGTCGATTCTTACAAGGATTATGTTTTGAATGTTCGCGTCGGCGTGACGGATATATCGTCGGTCTTTGGAATGAGGCGCAGCATCGACTATACAATATACGACATCCTGACGGTGAGGGCGTGCTTGTCGGCGATACTGAATGTCTTTGGCCGGAACAACGACTACGTGCTGTCGGGGCCGGTTTGGGAGTATTTTCACGTAAGCCGCAAGCAGAAGTTCAAGGACATAAAGGACGTCAGCCTGCAACATTCGCTGCTTACAAGAAACCCGATCGTCAACTCTGCGGTGGACGGTTTGCTGCGTGAAGTGGTGCTTGACAAGGCGAACGGCTTTATTGGCAAGACCGTCATCCACCCGTCGCATCTGCGATATGTGAACGCATTGCAGGCAGTGACGAAAGAGGAGTACGAAGATGCGGTGCAGATCGTCGAGGCGTCCGGCGCCGTGATGAAAAGCGCGTCGGGCAACAAGATGAACGAGATAAGGCCGCACACCAATTGGGCACAAAAGACAATAATGCGTGCGAAAGTGTATGGCGTGGTAGAGGACGAGACGGACTACCTAAGATTGTTTGCGGAGGATTAAACGTTGGTTGAAATACGGACTCCCATAAAGAGCGAAGTGGTTGCTGATTTGAGGGTTGGCGATAAAATTTCCATATTTGGGAAAATTTACACGGGGCGCGATATGGCGCTGCCGAAGCTGGTACGCCTTTTGGGTGATGGCTCGGCGGAAGCAATGGGCATAGAGCTTGATGGGAGCGTTATTTTCCATACGGCGGTAAGCCCTGCGGGGGTGGGGCCTACTTCCAGCAACAAGGCGGAAATCGAGGGGAGTATGCCTGCGCTGTCGGCGGCTGGGGTGCGGTTGCACCTTGGAAAGGGGTCGTTGCGTCAGGACACGGTAGAGGCGTTGGCGAAGCATGGCAGCATATATGTGGTCATCCCGCCGGTGACGGCCTTGCTTGAGGGCAAGACTTTGAGCAGGCGAGTCGTCCTGTTTGGCGAGGACGGTATGGAGGCGATGTATGAGCTTGAGGTGGCTGGATATCCGGCTATCGTGGCGGCGGCGCATGGGGAGTCGATATACAGATGAGCGACATGGCGGGCAAAAGGAGTGAATACGACAGCGTTGTACGCAAGGTGGCAGACGCCCTTATCCGTGCATCGTCATCTTTTCGTGTTGACCAGATAGAGGCATATAGGCGGGTGATAGCATCCGAGGAAAACCCGTCCGCGAGGTGGGCGCTTGAGACCTTGCTTGAGAACGCGAAGGCGGCAGCTGAACGGAGAAGCCCGCTTTGCGATGATACCGGCATACCGCATCTGATATTGGAAGCAGGGCAGGGCAGAAGTTTGGAGGGCTGGCTTTTCGCTGCGATGCAGGAGGGGGTGGCTTTGGGGCTGCGCGAGCTCCCTGGGCGACCTATGGCTGTGGCGGGAGACGATAGGGCGCGGGTCGACCAAAGCGAGGGGATGTTTGAGGATCCCTCGGAGGTAGAGCCTGCCCCCATCATGGTATTGCCGGCGGATGGTGACACCCTGCGACTGCATGTATTGATGCAGGGCGGCGGCCCGGAAATACGCGCGAATACTTATCGCGTTTTTCATAAAAATAGTGCCGAGGCCGTTGTGGATGAAATCGTTTCGTGGGCGGTCGAGAGCGTGACTCTTTTGGGATGTACGCCCAGCCCGCTCGCCATAGGCATCGGGCGGTCTCATTTTGAGGCTTCGTCCTTGATGCTTCAGGCGATGGCTCTCGGCGATTTTGGCAAGCAAAGCCCGCTTGAAAAGGACATCACAGACCGTGTGAATGAGAGCGGCATCGGGCCTCTTGGGCTCGGTGGCTCGCATAGCGTTCTGGCAACATTTCTGAAAGTGGGCCCGCAGAGGGCAAGCGGTGTACGCATCGTGTGTATGCGTCCTTGCTGCTGCATGGAGCCGCGCGTGGGGCGGGCAGAGTTTTGATAGATACCGGCGCAACATTGGACAATTGGTTTTCGGAAAAGCTTTATATGGATAAGCTGTCGTTGAGAGACGGCGTTTATCGGCTCGACAGCTCAGATCAAATTGCGGTGTCGTACGATGATATGTCTCACGACAGATTTTATGAAGTTGAAGATAAAAGTTTTTGGTTCAAACACAGGAACAGGGTAATACTTGAAGGGGTTTTGCATACCCCCCCTGAACACAACCGTGTGGTGGAAGTGGGTGGCGGAAATGGCAATACCGCATATTATCTTGCCCAGCATGGTTTTGAGGCGGCAATGTTTGAGCCTGGGGAGCGAGGGTGCCGTAACGCTATTAAGCGTGGGATGAAAAACGTGGTGTGCTCCCTGTTGAGCCCTGAATGCGTGAGAGAAGAATCCTTGGAAGCAATCGGGCTTTTTGACGTAGTGGAGCACATAGAGGACGATGTTGGATTCCTGAAAGAGATCAAGGGCTTGCTAATAGACAATGGCCTCCTTTATATAACAGTACCTGCCCACAAAATGCTTTGGTCATCAAGTGACAAAAGCCATTTTCGGCGGTATGACAAAAAAGCGATATGCAATGTTTTAGAGGAAAGCGGCTATGACGTTTTGTATGCCACATATTTCTTTTGGTTCCTTCCTGTTTTGATATTTATGCTTAGAGCGTTGCCATACCGCTTGAAGCGCAAGGGGAAAGCAAAGGCAGGTAAGAAAAGCAAGGGTGGCGGCGGAGGGTTTTTTATTGTCCCTGCATTTGTCGAAAAAGTTTTCAATGCGATTCTGCGTGGGGAAACAAAGCGAATCCACAAGGGAAGAGGCATGCCTGTGGGTGCCAGCCTGTTCCTAGTCGCGGCAAAGCTGTCGGATGATTGAGAAAACCGTGGCTACCATAGAGTGGTGAGGCCGGGTGCACCCTCGAAGGCTTTGTCGCAGGTGATAAGTATGAGGTCTTCCGTGATGGCTTGGGCGGCGAGCATGCGGTCGAAGGGGTCCTTGTTGGGCAAATCCATGCTTCCGGCAAGGTGGGTGTGTTCCCAGGTAAGGGGGAGTTCGATGGCGTCGAGGCCGGTGAGGGCTTCCATGTAGTTTTCTGCGATGCGACCGAACTTTGGTAGCTTCCCTTTCCGGTGTTTGTTGGTTATCTCGTATAAAGTGACGGCAGAAACCAGTAGCTCTGTCTCAGGCTCCTCGATAGTGTCCCTTACAAGATAGCTGAGTTTTGGGGCAACAGACTCATCGCCTGTAGCCCAAAGAAAAGTGTGGGTGTCCAATAAATATCTGTTTTTCATTTTCTTTGCCACTCCTGATTTAACCATTCTTCTTCCATTTCATCTGTCCAATCCGATTTGAAAAGCTCTGCGTTTTCTTCGTCCGATACAGGTCCGCAGTTCATAAACCCCAGTATGCGCTTTTTCTTTTTTTTCATAACTGGGCTCAAGCGTGCCATGGGTTCGCCGTTGTGCGTCAAAAGCCAGCCCTCTGCGTTTGCTCCATCGGCGGGCATGCTTGGGCTAGAGGCACCATAGGCGGGGGCGGTCGCTTCCCCTAATGTGAATTGCTCCCTCATTTTCGCCGACCATTGTTCGAGTTCCGAGAGGTCGTACTTATATGTACGCAGACCGATCAGCTGCGCCATGGGTTTGCCGTTCTTTGTGATTGTGACTGGCTCGTTGTTTGCTTCCTCAAGGTATTTGCCGAGATTTTGCTTTAGTTCAGTTGCCGTGATTTCCATGGTAAATCTCCTTTCGTACGATATTATATGATATTGTGCGATAAAAGTCAATATAAGTGTCGAAATTAAATTAATCGCATTGTTCTGGCGAAAATCGTACGATTTGGGTCATGGATGAATAATTTGACGCACAAGATGGATATGGTATGCTATGGGGGATATGAAGATTCCTTTTAACAGACCGCCCGTAGTGGGCAAATCGTGGTATAATTGCAGGCAGAAAAAATATACTAACTGGTTATTGCAGTCTACGGAATAGGTGAATAGATATGAAAATTTCTATCGAGCACATAGGAAAGATTCAAAAGGCAGATATAGAGTTCAACGGCATAACCGTGATAGCAGGGCTGAATAATTCGGGCAAAAGTACGGTAGGGAAGACACTATATTGTATATTCAATGCTTTTAATAAGCACGAAGAAAAATTATTGAATGAATGGAAAGACGGGATTGAAGATAGGGTTGAGGCTTTTTTTAGCGCATCAAAGATTCTCAGCAAATCGAATCCCGAAACGGAGATTGCTTATAATCCCTTCATGTCAAGCTTGAGCCGCCAAATAGCGAATGACATAATCGAGACCCTTTCTCATGATTTTTCTAAAAGCACGGGAAACGGAGAATGGGAAGGTTTAGGCAAAACAGTTGAGGAGCAACTATTTGCCAAAATTGAGCTAGATGAAGAAACGCAAGACAAAATACTAAATTCGGACGAATATGCAGGACTTGTTTTGGGTGTTAAAGAAATCTTGCAAATCAGCTGGCATGATATACAAAAAGCTTATATAAATCGATTTTTTCAAGTGGAGTTCAGCGGTCAAATTCAACATGTTAATTTTCAAGAAGAACTCTCATCAATAAGCCTTAGTGTCAAGAAGCACGTGATAGGTGTAAATATAAAGCACGACAAGTGCGTTGAGTGTTCTGGTGAGTTGGATTTGTTTGCCGATGCAATCATTGTTGACAATCCACTTGTCATTAACAATATTAGCAGTATCATTAACAATATTAACAGTATTAGAAGAAATGTGTTTGGATCCAGCAGGGTGAGTCGTATCTTGTCACACAATAACATGCTTCGCAGGCTGATGGAAGCAGACAAGAACGACGTTATTGTTGTTAACGAGATAATCACGGCAAATAAACTGGTGGATGCTCTGGACAAGCTAAATAGTGTTTTTGACGGTGAAATTGTGACAGATGGAAAAGGGAAGATCGTGTATAAGAATGGCGTCCTTGCCAAACCCCTGCGTATAGAGAATCTTTCGACGGGATTGAAAGTTTTTGCAATTGTAAAGACGCTTATTGAAAACGGCAGCATAAAAAAAGAAGATGTATTGATTCTTGACGAGCCGGAAATACATCTGCATCCAGAGTGGCAATTGGTTTTTGCGGAAATACTCGTTTTGTTGCAAAAGGAATTTGATTTGAGCGTTTTGCTTACTACGCATAGCCCGTACTTCCTTGAAGCCATAGATGTGTTTTCCGGGATACATGGCGTGAAAGATAGGTGTAAGTATTATTTGGCTGAGGCAGATGGCGTATTCGCAACAATAAAGGACGTTGAAGGCAATTTGGAACCTATATACGAATTGTTGGCCAACCCCCTGCAAAAATTGGAAAATCTTAAGTACGGAGGGTATTCTGATGAATGAAAAATTTCAGCAGATACTGCAAAAGTATGAAAGGACGTTTAAGGAGTGCTCCGCTGACACTAGCAATAATGTGTACATGAGCGATTCGTTAACCAAGGCATCCGACTTTGATGGCATAAAGGATGCCTATGTTGAAGGGATGTCGGTATGCGAGAAGCCAGCATCATGCGACGCAGTATGGCTTAATAGCAATGAAACTTATTTGGTGGAGTTCAAGTCAGGAAAGGTTGAGAAATACTTAATAGGGCGAAAAGTTTACGACAGCCTTTTGATGCTTCTTGACCTGACGGGGCAAACGATAGGATTTTCGCGACGGTACTGGGTATTCGTTCTTGTGTACAACAAAGAAAAAGAATGGTCGAGCTTGAAAAAAATACAAAATAGAACAGCCCAGAACGCAGGAGATCACTTTGTTGGTTTTGGGCTAGAGCGATTTGAAAAGATATACTTCAAGGAAGTCAAGACGATGTCAAAAGATGAATTTGACAGCTTTGTATCAAAGGCGGCGATAGCGTAGCGCTAATTAGGGGATATGAAGATTCCTTTTAACAGGCCGCCCGTAGTGGGCAAATCAAGCGAATACATGGCGGAGGTGCTTGCGAGCCGCAGGCATAGCGGCGACGGCAAGTACGCCAGGATGTGCGCTGAGTGGATTGAGGGCGTGGTGTGCAGGGGTTCGGTGCAGGCGGGCACGATGCAGGGGCACGTGGCGTCGGAAGCAAGCGCGTTGATGACGACGTCTGGCTCGCATGCGCTCGATATGGCGGCATGGCTTTGTGGCATAGAGCCAGGGGATGAGGTCATAATGCCGTCCTACACTTTCTCCTCCACGGCAAACGCGTTCGTGGGACGCGGGGCGACCATAGTGTTTGTCGATGTCCGGCCTGACACCATGAACATGGATGAGGGCTTAATCGAAGCGGCGATAACCCCAAAGACGAAAGCCATCGTGCCGGTGCATTATGCAGGCGTACCTTGTGATATGGATGAGATAAACCGAATAGCGAGGGCGCACGGGCTGAAGGTGGTCGAGGATGCGGCACAGGCGGTGCTTTCCACATACAAGGGGATGCCGTGCGGGGGATTGTCCGACTTCGGGTGTTTCAGCTTCCATGAGACAAAGAACTTCTCGATGGGGGAGGGCGGGGCGCTTGTCGTACGTAGGAAAGAGGACCGGGAGCGTGCAGAGATAATCCGTGAGAAGGGGACGAACCGAAGCAAGTTCTTTCGCGGGGAGGTCGACAAGTATACGTGGGTCGAGTGGGGGTCGTCGTATCTGCCGAGCGAGTTTCTGTGCGCCCATCTTTGGGGGCAGTTTGAGATGGCGGGTGAGATCGTCAGGGACAGGCTGGCATCATGGCATCTGTACTACGACGGGCTGCGGGGGCTTGGGCTTGATGGGGAGGGTGTGATCGACCTCCCATATATACCCGAAAACTGCAAGCACAATGGGCATCTATTCTATGTAAAAGCAAAGGACGCCTGCGAGCGGGATGCTCTGCTTGCATGGCTCAAGCAAGAGGGCATCGGCGCGGTCTTCCATTATGTACCCCTGCACAGTGCCCCAGCGGGACAGAAGTATGGACGGTTTTGCGGCGAGGATCGTTATACCACAAAGGAAAGCGAGCGTCTTCTGAGGCTGCCGATGTTCTATGGGCTGAAAGAAGATGAGATCGCATATATTGTAGGCAAGGTCAAAGAGTTCTATGCCGGAGACAAGGAATGAACCAGAGGAGGTGCTTGAATTGTCCAAAGAAAAGGGGTTGATCGAGAGGATAAAGGAAAGAGACTACAGACACTTTTTATATGAAACTGATGCTATGTCAGTGGCCGGCAAAGAGGGGGAGGGCGGTGGCAATACTGCGGCTTCAGACTATAAAGCGGGGATTGTATTATCGGTCGTTCTTTTTCTGGTGGGTATGTTTCTAAATGTCTTGCTTGATAGCGTCTCGCTAAACGTATTGCCTTTTGCATTTGCAGTTTTTGTAGTTGTGGCAGCATTTATTATACGATTGCGAGGAAACCATGGCAAGACTGACCCTCCAGATATTAAGGAAATCTTTCGTAATAACGATGGGGCTGCTGCAAAATATTTTCCTGCCGTAATCAATTATCAAGAATATAAAGATAGGGGAGCTGAACACAAAATCCTTGATTATCGCGAAAAGGACGTAAAAGTGTTGAGGGGGGGACTCCAAGAGGTTTTAAGAGAAGATGAGCGTCCTTTATTGCTGGTTGCGTCAAGCGGCATGGGCAAAACAATATTGTTGGGGCTGACAAAAGATTCTTATGAAAATGAGGAGAACATTGAGTGCCCAGATGTCGTGAATGACTATCGGGCGGATTCATTGGTAGGCACGTTGAAAAAAGTGCTAGATGCTTCGACTGCAATGTCGCAGCTACAGAACGCAGGCCAAGGCTCATGCGAGTCTGGCTTGGAGGAAGGGGCAGCCTCTGGCTTCGAGGAAAAGGTAGGAGTGTCCAGAGATGTTGATGACCTAAAGCGTTTGGCAGGCGATATAAAGGGATCCGTTTCAAATGCAGACGGAAAACTCTATATTTTCTTCGATCAGTTTGAAAAAGTGCTGCATGAGGAAGCTGAAATGCAAGAGGGCATTGCGGAGGTATTGGCCATATTGTCGGCTTCAAAAAATATCGCTGTGCTGGTTTCGATAAGAGCGGACAGGTTTCATGAGCTGTTTACGAATGCTGGCTTGTCGAAGCTGGCCAACCCAAGTGGCAACTGCGGCAGGCCAAAGATATTGACCGTCCAGAAGATAGGTTGTCCGAGTACGCACAATGGTTTCGCCAGTATAAATGAAAAACTCCAGGAAAAAGCGGAAAGTGTGCTTAGCGAATCTAGTACCAGCATTGAACAAGCGATGGCATTGCATTTTCTGGCACAGGAGTCCGATGCGCTTGCAGCCGATATCGATTTGCCGGTTCATCAGGATGTATTGAAAAAAGCGGATTGCAGAGTTTTGATAGAGCACTATTTTGAGAGGCTTTTATGCGAAAAAGGGCGATATCTTGATGCAGCACAAGTGTTCTACCTGATTGCGAAGTATTCAATGCTGACAGACCGTGGGCTTGAAATAGTTCAAATCAAAAGCGCAATCTATTCGTATGGCTTCGGTGAAAAGGTGGATGGCATTTTGAAATTGCTGGAAGGAGAGGGTTTGATAGCAAGATCAGAGAGGCATGGCGAGGCCTACTGTATCTCCCATGATTTCGTCGCCGAGCGTTATATCGCATATGTTGAGAGCAAAAGCATTATGGACACCGCTATAAAAGCCTTATTGGATCAATATTGCATGAAATTGAAAAATAAGCAGGACCGTAAATTGAAAAATGAGCAGGACTGTGCCAGGCCATCTGCTGGCGGAAAGCGTCACAATAGTTTCAAGAAGGACTACGGGCGTGTCAACCATTCGTATTGGGTGCCATTTGTCATTGCGGCGGCGGCGTACGTTGCCATCAGCTTTTTCTATGACCAGGCAACCATGTTGCCGACATGCGTAGCAACAGACATATTGAAAGCAGAGCTTGGCTTCTTGAAAGCAGAGTTTGGCTTCCCCTATGTATTTCAGTGGCTTGTCATGATGATACCGCTGATAACAATACTTGCATTTTTGCATTCGTGGGTGCTATATTCGCATGCTTTTCTTGCCACCAAGAGCATGAAGGGCGAGAAATGGCGCAAGAATTGGTGCGGGATCGCTTTTCTCTTGCCTCCCATAGCCGCTCCGATATTTCTGTATATTTGGCTACGGTTTATCGCAGGAACTACAGCATATGAAATATGGGGGCTGCTCCCCGTCATGATTATAATATTGCCAAGCATATGGATATATACGTATCTATTGCCAAGACTTCGACCGCGAGATGATATATCGCAAGACATGAAGGAAACGATAAAGCAGCATGCCACGCGCTACCTGATACCTTTAGCGGTTGGAGGGGGGATGATTGTACTGCTGTACTTTCTGCTTGACAGAGGGGTGTTCTGGCAGTTCGCATCCATCATGGTGGTGCTGTTGTTGGTTGGTTGCTTCATCTATTTGCTTTGGTCGCAAGCGAAAAGAAGCTATTGCATGCAATTGTTTGTGCCGCTTAAAGCCATTTGGTACGAAGAGAAGAATCAGGCGAGTTCAGGTAAGAAATGAGGCAGGCATAAGGTATGTGCGAGAAACGGTCTAAGATATTGTTGACGGGGGGGGCGGGCTATATAGGCAGCCATACGGCGGTGGCGCTGCTTGAGCGGGGCTATGATGTCGTAGTCTTTGACAGCTTGGTGAACAGCAAGGCTTCGGTGATGGGGTGCGTGGGGCGAATAGCCGGGCGAGAGCCTGAGCTTGTGGTGGGGGATATCCGCGACGAGGCGGCGCTTGGGCGGCTGTTTTCGGAGCATGGCTTTTGTGCGGTGGTTCACTTTGCGGGGCTGAAGGATGTGGCGGAGTCGGTGGCCGAGCCGCAGAGGTATCATGAGGTGAATGTGGGCGGAAGCATGAGCCTGTATCGGGCGATGGAGGTGGCGGGGGCGCGGACGCTTATTTATTCGTCGTCGGCGACGGTGTATGGGGCGGGGAACCCTGCGCCGTATACGGAGGATATGGAGCTTTCGCCGATAAACCCGTATGGGCAGACGAAGCTAGAGAACGAGCAGGCGCTCAGGGGCATATGCGCGGCGGACTCTGCGTGGTCGGTGGCGTTGCTGAGGTACTTCAACCCTGCGGGCGCCCATCCGAGCGGGCTTCTCGGCGAAGACCCTAAGGGCGTCCCGAACAATCTGCTGCCCTATGTGGCGAAGGTGGCGGCGGGGGAGCTTGAGCGGGTGCATATATACGGCGATGATTACGATACGCTGGACGGTACGGGGGTGCGGGACTATATACATGTGATGGATCTGGCGCGGGGACATGTGATGGCGCTTGAGTGGCTTGGCGGGGGCGAGAGGGCGCAGTGCGGCACTATCGACGACGGCTTCTTTGAGGTAGGCCAGAACTTGCGACGCGTCCGCAGGGGCACTGCCGAAAGGCTCGCTACGGCTTCGCAGGGCTTTGCCTCCGTCTCGCTTTCGGAGACCCCTTGCTCCGCCTCGCGCCTACGGCGCTCGACGCGAAGTTCTGGCCCTTATCCGCAAGACACGGACCGCCGCATTGCGTCCGCTGGCGGCGCTGTGGCGATAAATTTGGGGACGGGGAAGGGGACGAGCGTTCGCGAGATGGTGGCGGCGTTCGAGGCGGTGTGCGGGTGCAAGCTTCCGACGGCGGTGGTGCCGAGGCGTGCGGGAGACCTTGCTTCCGCTTATGCGAATGTGGATTTTGCGCGGGAGCTGCTAGGCTTCGAGGCGGAGCACGGGATAGAGGATATCTGCGCGGATGCGTGGAGATGGCAGCAAAGGCTAGGGCAGGAGGGGTAATATTATGGCACGTATAGCTGTTGCGGGAATAGGGTATGTGGGGTTGTCGCTTGCGGTGCTGCTTGCACGGCAGAATGAGGTGTGGGCGGTCGATGTGGTGCCGGAGCGTCTGGAAATGCTTGCAGGCGGGGTGTCGCCTATTGCGGACAAGGAGATAGAGGAGGCGCTTACGGCGGGGGGGCTTAGGCTGCGGACGGCATTGGATACGGGGGCGGGCACAGCGGGGGGGCAGCGCGGCGCTCTCGATTTGGGTGCGGGTCGCCCCGATAGCGAAGATGACTTATTTGACGCAGACCAGGACTTGCGACGCGTCCGCAGGGGTGCTACCGAAAGGCTCGCTACGGCTTCGCAGGGCTTCGCCTCCGACTCGCTTTCGGAGACCCCTTGCTCCGCCTCGCGCCTACGGCACTCGACGCGAAGTCCTGGTCCTGACTCGCAAGACACGGATCGCCGCGCTGCACCCGCTGACATCGCTCTCGATCCTGCCGCGGAGGCGTATAGGGGGGCGGAGTATGTGATCGTGGCGACGCCGACGGACTACGACCCGCAGAGGAATTATTTTGACACGACGAAGGTGGAGAGCGTGGTCGAACGCGTGCTTGCCGTGAACCGTGAAGCTGTGATCGTGATCAAGTCGACGGTGCCGGTGGGGTATACGGAGGCGCTGCGGGAGCGTGTGGGGTACGAGCGAATAATTTTCTCGCCGGAGTTCCTGCGCGAGGGGAGGGCGCTGTACGACAATTTGCATCCGAGCAGGATAATAATCGGCGGCGATGAGAGGCGGGGGTTTGCGGAACTGCTGGTCAATGCGGCGGAGGACAAGGATGTGCCTGTGCTTTATATGGGGGCGACGGAGGCGGAGGCGGTGAAGCTGTTTGCGAATACTTATCTTGCGTTGAGGGTGGCGTTCTTCAATGAGCTTGATACCTATGCGGAGACGCGCGGGCTCGACACGGCGGCAATTATCGAGGGGGCGTGCCTCGACCCAAGGATAGGCGCGCATTACAACAATCCGTCGTTTGGCTATGGGGGGTATTGCCTGCCGAAAGACACGAAGCAGCTTATGGCAAACTACTCGGACGTGCCGCACGACATCATCACGGCGATAGTCGAGGCGAACCGCACCCGAAAGGACTATATAGCCGAGCGGGTCTTGGCGTTGGCGGGCTATCCGGATAAGGTCGTGCCGGTGGTGGGGGTGTACAGGCTGGCGATGAAGCAGGGCAGCGACAACTTCCGGCATTCATCCATACAGGGCGTTATGAAACGAATCAAGGCGAAGGGCGTCGAGGTCGTGGTGTACGAACCTATGTTCACGGAGGATTTTTTCTTCAACAGCCGCGTGGTGCGGTCGCTTGAAGAGTTCAAGAATGTAAGCGACGTGATACTCACGAACCGCATGGCGGACGAGCTTGCGGACGTTCGGGGGAAAGTGTATACGCGGGATCTGTTCGCTCGCGACTAAAAGGCTTTGTAAACATAGTTTAGCGAGAGCTCAGGCCACCCGTTTCTTTTGCCTAGCTCAATCAAGGCCTTGGGATCGCCTTCGCACTTGAAGATGGCAACGCTGTTTGCAAAATACGCAAGCTTTATCCCGTAAACCCCTGCGGCGCTTTCCGCCTGTGCCTCAGAGCCGAAAGCGCCAACCAATTCGTCCGGAACGTAATTTGCGATTGAAGCATGGGACTGTATCATCTGACCGTAAACGTGCAGGTTGCAGATCTGCCGCTGCCATCGCCTGCCACGATTTTGATGTTGGATTTGCCTCTGCCCAGCGCATATACGCCGACGCAATTGTGAAAAAACCCCCATCCCGGAGTGTAATGATAGCGGTTGTAACCCGTTATTGCAACCACGTTCGGCTTTGAAGAAGTTATGATATATTCGTCATACCAAGTCTCGCCCACAAATGGGAGGCAATAGGAATATCCTGCTCCGCCAGCAGCCGTGCTCACATTTCTGTATGAAAACCTCATGGCAGTGGCAGGCGGAACGATATCCACCAACATCTCCCCTACCACTCCGCTCCCGTCAAGGGCGACGGCTTCTGCAAATACAAGGATGGCTAGGTATGAGGCGAATTCCGGTTGTCCACGAAGATAGTCCCAGTCGTTCCGTAGGTTGGATCTTGTTGAAAGAGTGCCGTTTGATGCGATTCGGGTCTTTGTTCCAAGAGGGCTATAGGTATAATATTTGGTGCCATCGAAAAGGTAGGCGTAGCGTGTCCACTTCACCTTGGAGCTGCTAGGCTTGCCGTATGCGTTTCCAAGCACGGCACTCATCCTCAAAGACTTGCCGAATGCCAGCGATGGGTTGTTGTATGTCGTGAGCGGGTTTCGGCCTTGCACGAACAAAGACGAGGCGGGTATCGCCACATTGACCGTGACGGTCGCCCGCTTGCCGCCGCCGTCGGATGCCGTGCAGGTGAGGGTCGCTCTGCCGGGGCCTACGGCGACAACCTCTATCGTGCTGATGCCTGGGGTAATAACGATATCTGCGACCCTTGTATTGCTTGAGCGCCATGTGACGGCATTGTCATTGATTGCATATCCGCCAAGCTTTATCTTGGTCTCATCGACCGTTGCGGGCGTTGCGCCGCCCCCGCCCAGGTTTCTGTCGTAGTCGGTCACCGAAGGGGGGTTCAGGGTGAACAGCCTTACGGCTGTGGTGATGTCTCCGTCGATGGTACGGTTGTATCTTTCTGTGGCACGGCCCGAATCGTCAAACGAAAGAATTGCGACGGATGACGCCCTGCGGTCTACGACCATGATTTCCGTGTCGCCTACCGCGCCTAGGCCGTCTTTTGCATATGCCTCGACAAGGATAGTCGTGCCGACCGGCACGCTTGTAGGTACGGAAAGCCTGCCAGACGAGTTTATCGAAACGCCAAGGGATTGGGCGTCGCCGTCCACCTCCCATATGACGCCGCGCGTCGTCGGTCTTGATGGGACAGTCGCCGCTTTGAGCGTGTGTCTTTGCCCTCTGGCGATCTGCAGCGTCGCATTCGTTATGTTGACCTCGGTCGCGGGCAGCACCGACCGAACTTTTGTTCGCGCGGTTCGGCCGCTTCCATCGGTGGCGGCAGCGGTGATGGTCGCCGTGCCGCTGCCTCTGGCGGTCACCACTCCTGTCGCATCGACGCTAACCCTGCTTGGGTGGCTCGATGTCCACCTTATAAAGCCAGTCCAGTCGGCGGGGGCGGGAAAAGTTTCGTCGGCGAAGGTGACCGTCGGCACGATGGCATGCGACCCTGGATGCACGCCAGGCGTGGCAGGCCCGCCCACATAGAGGGTCTCGATATCCGCAGCAGGGGGCAACGCGATGGATGTGATGGCAGGAACAATGGTGACAGTGTATTCCGAAAAGACCGTGTCCGATGCAACAGTCGATGTGACCCTTGCACGTGCATAGATCTTGACGGTGCCCACTGCGGCATCTGTCGTCAGTATCCTGAGGGTGCCGCTTGAGTTTATCGTCGCCTTGGCGGAATCCGCTTGGTCGACGCTCCATACGACAGTCCTGTTTGTGCCTGGAGGCGCAAGCGCCGTCACCGATGCGACATACTTGCCAGACCCTCCTGCCCTAAGGTTTGCAGGGCCTGAGATAGGGGACATTCCTCCCTCGTTTTTGACCGCACCGCCTGTCCCGGCGGCGGCCACTGTGGTAAGCGTGCGCGACGCCACTCTGCCGGCTATGCCTTGGTTGTTGACGCAGAGCGCACGGATAACAACCCTGCCGACGGGATAGTCGCCGAGATTGATTCTTCCGGTCAGCACCTCGCCGTTTGTGACGGCGCCGTTCCTGACGGCGGGGTTCGAGCCGTTCACCGTATATACGATGAACGGGGCGCCTGTGATTTCGACGGTGGAGTTGTTCGGTACAGGCCTGGCAATGTCAGCGATCGTATTTTCATCGCCGTCCCGCACGGTGAAAACCGGCACTCTTTCGATTGTGTCGAACATCTTGCTGACATTCAGCACCCTGCCAATATTCGGCGAGCCTGCGGCAACCGCGTTTTTATTCAGCGCATTTCTTACGGCGGTGACGTCCCTGAGGTTCCTAGGCTTTTCGGGAAGCATGCTTATGTATAGGGCGGCTGCGCCTGCTACCATCGGCGCGGCCATAGAGGTGCCGGACAGCGCGGCATACCCGCTGGAGATGACAGGCCATTCGATGGGTGCGGCGGTTGGAAAGGCTGAGACGATATAGCTTCCAGGAGCAGCGATGGTGCCTGGCGTGCCCCAGTTGCTAAAGTTTGAGCGCAGATTGTTCATGTCAGTCGATGCTACAGGGATCACGTTCGGAAAGGCGGCAGGGACGGGGCGGTTGGTCGTGCCGTCGTTGCCTACAGCCGCTACGACCACTATTCCTATGTCTATCGCAGCGGCGACAACTCGCCGAAGAAGCACATCGACATTAAGGTCGGAGGTTAGGGAAGTCGTTATGTCGCCAAGGCTCATATTGATAACGTCTGCACGGCGGTCGCCGGGCAGCGGGATGCCGTTGTCGTTTATATTCGCAGCCCAAGTGATGCCTGAAGCTATCCAGGCGGTATTGCCAAATCCGTCATCATCCAAAACCTTTACAGGCAATAGCGCGGCATTCGGGGCTACGCCACGACCGCCAACAATGTTCTCACGTGCGGCGACTATCCCGGCTACATGGGTGCCGTGTCCATCGGCATCGCTTGTGTCGATCAACACGCCCCCCGTGGTGTTCATTCCTTCCATGACAGGCGAGAGGTCAGGATGGTCGCTTTGTACGCCAGTGTCAAGCACAGCTACTGTCACTCCATCGCCCATGGTGGTGCCCCAGGCGGCATGCGTGCCGATAGTGTCGTGGAACCATTGATAGTTATAGGGGGCGTCATCGGGGTTTTGCAGATATGCATCCTCGTATCCAGGCGACCAGACCCGCTTTTGCGGCGGATGATCGGCGGCGAAAGCCGACAGGCCTCCAGAGGCAGAAACCTTCGCCTCTTCCTCTACTGGCGTCGGCTTGGAATATCTTATGTTTGGAAACACAGGCGGAAGGTTGTTGCCGCGGTCGGCGGCGGCGGCGACGGCGTCAAGCGTCGTGGCCTCTTCCGGCAGTGAGACTATGGCGACGTTGTTTTGGAAATAATCAAGTTCCCCGCCATACGCCTCGGCTATGGCTGTTGCATGTTCATGAGAATCCGCAAGGAAAACCGCCTCCCCCTCAATATAGTCTTCGTCTGGCACAGCATTGTCAAAAACCTCCAGTATGTCTTCTGAAATCAGCTCCTGCTTAAGCCTGCTTTCGTTTTCTGTAAGGGCATAGCCTTCGGGCATGCCTGGAAAGCCGTGTGAACTGTCTTCGGAATCCATGCCGTCAGGCGGGAGGCCAATGTCGTCCTCGTCCGCATTGTCGGCCAAGTCGTCCAAGGCATCCTCGCTTGCGTCGTCAGCCGGCAGGTCAAGGTCGGTTCCGTCCATGCCATCATCAGGCGGGAGACCAAGGATGGCCTCCTCTGAAATATCGTCAGACGGAAGGCCAATGTCAGCGTAGCCCTCCGCGAACGCAGTGCCTGCAAGCCCGAACACGAGCGCGAACGCAAGCAGGAAGGCAAGGGCTTTTCTGAATATATTGCCACGAATCTTCTTCATAATATTATCCTCGTTTACAACGCTGTATGCTATACAGTCATTATACCACCAAAAAGCCTTCGCCAAACATCGTGGCGCAAAAAAGATGTTACATACACGTAAACACCAAAACATCATAATATAATCATAAACCCCTTGGTTTAAACGGGCAAAACGGGGTATAATATCGATGAATGCAAATAAGTACGTTTTTGTTTCGTACGTAGGTAGTGAGGGAGTGTTTTGAGAAAAGTCTTGTCATTTTTGATAACGATAGCAATGGTGCTTTCGCTGGCCATATCGCCAGGAACGGCAATTGACGCGTTTGGGGAAACGGAAGCTGGCGACGTGCTGGGTGTTGAGGCGTCGGGGGGGTCTTTGCCTGCGGCAGGCCTCGACGACGAGGGCGCAGACGTGAACGGAATGGGGGATGAAGCCGGGAGCGAAACCGAGGGCGAAGAAGGCGAAGAAAGCGAAGCGAGCGAAGAGGACGAAGAAGGCGAGGACAGCGTCGTCGAGGAATTTTTCGTGGACGACTCCTTGGCGGATATCGAAGACCTTACAGTAGACCCCGACCCTGGCGTAGATTTTGATGGCTATATAGTGGTAGTAAGACCTGATGAGGTTTCAAACGATATGATAGAGGCGGCGCCAGAAGATCCGGTCGCGGGAAATCTGTTCCCGGTCGAGACGCCTGAGGACGCGCTGGAGTTTGCCGATCCCGAGCAGATAAAGGCCATAGAGCCAAACTACCTTATGATGCCGCTCGTCCTCGCTGACCCCTTTCCGTACGATCCGGACTTTCCCCTCCAGTGGAATCTGCACGGCGCAGGCTCATACGGCATAAACGCGTTAGGCGCATGGAGCCGCGGGCTTTCCGGTGCGGGCGTACGCATCGCGGTGATTGATTCGGGGATAAGGGCGCATAACGATATGGCGCCCATAAAGGACGGGTACAGGTTTGGCGGCAACAAGCTTATTGCGACCTTTGCCCAAGGCGGCTATGCAGCGGTGGACGACGACCTGGCTTCAGGCCATGGCACTCTTGTGAGCTCCATTATCGGAGCCAGCACAGACAACGGGCTGAACATAGCGGGGCCTGCATACGGTGCCGAGATAGTGCCCTTCAAGGTGCTGGGCAGCACTTTGCAGGCAACGCTTCTGGACCTTGCGGCAGCGCTTAACTATATCAAGCAGCACAATGAAGCAAACCCCGAAGCGAAAATTGACGTTATAAATATGAGCTTAGGCCAGTACGTAAACCCAGGGCACTCACATCTCGCCTCGCTTCAGGGAAGCATCAACGGACTGCTCGAACAGGGCGTTATCATGGTTGCTGCGGCAGGCAACAACGACACGGGGGTGCTTACCGACAAGGTGTACCCTGCGGCCAGCGAAGGCGTCATAGGAGTCGCATCAATCGGCGACAAAGGCGTAAGGGCATCCAGTTCGCAGACAAACGATTCGGTTGACATCGCGGCACCAGGCGCGGCGGTCTACGGCCTTATGTCAACGAACCCATCGGGCATCACGCAAAAAAGCGGCACATCTTTGGCAGCCCCGCATGTTTCGGCGGCAGCGGCATTGGTCAAGGAAATGGATCCCGATATCGACTATGAAGGGTTTATGGATCTGCTCTCAAGGGCGAGCAAAAGGCCTCCAGAGGGCGGCGTAAGCAAGTCGATAGAGTATGGTTTTGGCCTGCTTGACGCTGCAGCCCTTGTCAAAGAGTACAACCGCTATACGGTGAGGTACTCATATGAAGGCGTGGTGGATGAAAACCTTACGGAAACAGGCTATATGAAGACGGATGCTCTTTCGCTTGCGGCATCGCTCACGCTTTCAGATTTGAAAAAGCCCATTCGCGGGTATAAGGTCGGAAGCTATACACTTGACGGCGTGGACGCGAGCACTGAGCTTTCCTACCTTTTGCTTGAAGACCAGTCTGTGCTTGAGGTGGATTTTGTCCGTGATGACTCCCAGATTGTGAACTATCAGGTCAAGCATGAGTATGGCGGCAAGGTTGATGAAAGCATGACGGACAGCCTTCATGTATGGGCAGGCGACCCAACGGTCTTTGAGAGTGATATTACGCAGAAGAACAAGGCGGGCTTCAATTTTGCGGGCATTGATACAGAATTGCCTGCAATAGTCGATGAGGGGCAGACGTTCACAGTCGTCTATGAGGCTGACAGTACGCAGGTGGTGAACTATAAGCTCATATACTTGTACGACGGTGTTGAGGATGTCGCTTTGGCAGAAACCTTGAGCGTATGGATGGGCAATCCGCTGGTGGACGCTCCGAGCGCCGCGCTTGGAGCGAGGCACGGCTATATTTTTGACGGATACAAGTTGAATGGAGCAGACATGCTGCCGCTTCTCAGGACTGGCGATTTTCCGGTCGTAGTGGAAGAGGGCGATGTGATAGCCCTGTACTATATACGCCGCGACATCAGGTATGAGGAGGGCGGCTGGTACATCTTTGACGAAAACGGCGAACGTACTTTCGGATGGGTGGGCGATCTTTATTTCAGCGAAACAAGGGGCAGGCTGCACGGTCTTGAGCAGGTGCCTGGGCTTGGCGACGATACTGAGCTGCGCTGGTGCTATTTTGACCCAGTGACGGGCAGCGTTGTCACGGGCATCGTGCAAATCGGAAGCTTCACATACTACTTCGATGGCGTGAACGGGATGGTGAAAGACGCCGAGATCATCGTTGACGGGAGGCATTATTTCTTTGACGCGAACGGGCGGGCTATCATGGGCTGGCGCGACGAAAACGTCGGCCGTAGATACTATGACAGCGAAGGCCGTGCCGCAGGCGCAAGGAAAATTGGCAGCCAGTTCTACTATTTCGACCGTACAACAGGACTGCTCAACACCAAAATAGGAATGATATATGACGAGCAGACAGGGAACTACCACTATTGCCACACGGCCAGCGGGTTCTTGAGGGTAAACAAGTTTTCTGCCCGCCTGAATACCGCCGCTGACGTAGGGCAGCCTTGGCATTCGACTGTGTCGAGGACTTATCACGCGAACAGGACGACGGCCGCGCTGACTACTGGCCAGATAAAGGAAGGCAGCTACTGGTTCTGGTACGAGGGGTATCTGGGGCGTCTTACGAATGTGGAGCGCGATGTGAACGGCAGCGGGATGTACAGGTTCTTCGGGTCGAATGGCAGGCGCGCGAACGGCTGGGTGGATTTCACCGCCGCAAGGCTTTTGGACGAGGTGGCAGCGAGCAGATATGTTGTTGGCGCCAGAGTCTATTATCATAGCTCCAGGGGTTTGCTGACGGGAGCAAACAAGATTGGCAGCCATTGGTTCTGGCTTGACCCAAATGCGAATGGCATGCTTAACAGGACTATAGGGCTTATACACGACGAAGTTAACGACGTATACCATTATTGCATGGCCGAAAACGGCAGGCTGCGGTTCAACGGTCAGCAAGTGATGCCCGATGGAAAGGTCTACTATTTCAACAAGCAGGCCAGGCGTGCGTCAGGGCCGATAAAAATAGGCAGCTATTGGTTCTTCTACGACAGGAAGGATTTTCAGAGGCTTGAGTTTGCTGTAGGCCAGTGGATACAGGACGACGACGGAAGCAACTACTATGTGACTGCCACGCGCGGGCGGCTTAGGACGGGATGGTTCACAGATCCCGAAACCGGGCTTAGGTACAATATTGACACCAAGACCGCCCGAGCAAGAGTGGGGGCCCAAAAGGCAGGCAGCAGCTGGTATTGGTTCGACCCCAAGAGCGAGCCAATAAGCGGAGCCATGCACAATGTGATAGGGGCGATCGTCGATGACCGCAATCCATTGGAAATAGTGCATTACTACTGTCGTTCCGAAAAAGGCCTCCTACGAGTGAACGGAGAGCAGAGGGTAGGGGATGACGTATACTATTATGGTCGTGATGCGCGCAGGACATCAGGGCCGATCAGGATAGGAAGCCGTATATTCTTCTATAGCAGGGAAAACGGGGCGAAGATCGTTCCAGACCAGAGTTACTGGCATGTGGACGATGGAACGCCTTACTATATCACGGCGCCGCTAGGGAGGCTTGCCAGGGGAAGGTTTACCGACCCTGAAACCGGCGTGAGGCTTTACATGAACTTGCAGACTGGCGCGCCATTGACAGGGCCCGTGAAGATAGGCAGCTATTGGTTCTATTTCGATGGCATGGAAGGCATGGTGACAAACGAGCAGCGCATAGTCGGCAACCCTGGCGGCATGGTGCCGATGGATGACACGCTCGGGCAGACCCAGATAAATGGCAACAGGGTCTATTTCTACCGTGCAAATGGCAGGCGTGCGAGCGGCTGGGTGACCATACCAGAGGATATGCCTGGCGGGGGAGGGCTGAAGGCAGGCGACAGGGCATACTATACATCTGCGGGCATCACGCTTGGCCCTAAAAAAATAGGCAGCTATAGGTTCTTTTTCGACAGGCAGACGGGCGCTTTGGCACGTGCGCCGGTAAACGGGGTTATCACGTGGATATTCGATGGCGCCAGCAAGTATTGCACGCAGCGCACGGACGGCAGGCTTCTGACCGGCTCCAGAAAGATAGACGGCGAGAATTACTGGTTTGCCTCTACAGGTCTTATGTATATGAACGGTGAGAGAAAAATCTCCAGTAAATGGTATTTCTTCGACGAGCAAGGCAGGCGGCTGAGCAACACTTGGCTCGATCTGCCCGACGGGCGGCGTGTTTATTATGGCACGAACGGGGCAAGGGCTTCCGGCATGGCTAAGGCTGCGACCATATGGGAAGGGGAGACGAAAGATTTTTGGTATTTCTTCAGCGCAAGCACTGGAAATGTCGTCATTGGCGCGGAGAAGAAGTCGGGAAACCACTGGTACTATTTTAGGGCTGCTGACGAAGAGGCGGGCATTATATTCGAGACTTGGCATAACGTGGTGCAGCCCAGAGTGGGTTTTGCCGCTCTTGTCGGGGAGCCTGCGCGCGGCCCCGCGGGTTCTCGCGTTGCTGGTTGGTGGAGGCATAGGGGGACGACAGGCCTGAAGTTTTATTCTGAGGCCGCTTCTACGCAGGGGCGCAGGTTGCATGGCAGGCAGGTGCTGCCGCTGCATTTCTGGGTCAACCCTGTGGATTACAATGTCGATGCGGGCGGAAAGCTGGCGTTTTTCCTCGATCCCAAGACAGGCAATATAAGGAATGGCGGCGGCAGCGGCGATTCTGGCCTGCACAATGGGAATATTTGGGAAACAGATGGCAACGGGGTGTTGACCAGATGGTCGAAGCTCGGCAACGTTATGCGCGGTATAGACGTGTCGTACTGGCAGGGGAGCATATCGGCCGCGCAATGGCGTCAAGTGCGCAGTGACAACGTCGAATTTGTGATTGCTCGGGCGGGGTATACCGACAAGGCTACAGGCAGGTTTTTCCTTGACAGCACTTTCTTGAACAATGTCAGGAGAGCGAAAGAGGCCGGCATTATTGTTGGTGCGTACATATATGTGTATTCAGCCAACGTGACGCTTCAAAATCTGGCGATAGACAATTTTGCGAGCGAAATGGCGAGGATAGGCCTTTCTCCCAGAGATTTTGCATTGCCTGTCTTCCTTGACGTTGAAGATCCGTACTACCTTGCGGAAACGAACAAGCTTGGCGGATATGCTTACCGCACAAGCATGACGCGCTCCGGCATGCAAAGGCTTGAGCGGCATGGGTATACCGCAGGCTTCTATACATTCCTTTCCTGGGCGAACACCCAACTCGATGCAAAACAGCTTGAGAGGGAGGGATATACGTTCTGGCTTGCGCGCTTCTATAACAACGACAGGGAGATGGATCCCATGACGCCTTCTTGGAACGGTGATTTCCCAGGCATCTGGCAGTACAGGAGCACGGGCAGGGTCAACGGCATCAGCGGCAACATCGACATGAACTACCTTTATCCATCGCGGGTAAAGTGGTCTTGACGGCCTTGAAGGGGCTATTTTTTGAAACAATAGCAGGCTTGTTTTATGATACAATGCTAACATGAAAAAGATTGTTCTGGTGTTTATTGCGATACTGGCAATGTTTGTCTTGTCCGGATGCGGTCTTGGCGATATTGTGAGAGAGGGCATTACGGGGGAGCGGCAAGGCGTGGTGGAGGAAGAAACCGATTCGAAGGAGGAGCTTCCTGTTGTTCCGGCGGCGTTTCCCGTAATCGGGGATTGGTTTGGGGTCTATAACGGGAGCGAGTATCTTTCGCTCAGATTCACAGCGGACGGAAAGTGCGAGTTGCAGCCAGCTGTCTATCCGTCGGATATGTTCGGGCCGAGGTATTTCGGCGACTACCGCTGGGGCGGCGATGATGGCAGGGAGATACACTTGGATATGTACAAAGGCGTGTCGCGCCCTGTAGACTACGGGAACGGCAATGTCTGGGATGAATGGTCTGACGGTGGCCGTGAGAACGCGACCACGGCGCTTAGAGTGGAGTTTCGCGTGTATGGCGGGACTATGAAATCGCTTGCGCTCAAAACCGTAGGGTCGGGAATAGATACGGAGGGATATGCGGTGGTGCAGCCAGGGGCTTTTGTGGTGATCTTGGCTCAGGGCGTGGACGGTACAGGCAATCCCAGCCCCTATCTTTTCGGCTCGGAGCCCTATGACGAGGATGAGGGGAGATCGAGGGTGTCTGTCGTGCCCGACCGCCTTTCCGACAGGCCAGAACGTATGTTTGCGACAGCAGAGCTGAATGTGCGTTGCGGGCCGAGCATAAACTTTGCGACATACGGCACGGTTACGCATGGGACGCCGGTGGACGTTATAGGGTCGGCTTCGGGCAATGAGGACTGGGCGTTTGTGTTGCTTGCGGACGGCGGAGGATGGATGAGCAGGGATTATTTATCGGATACAAGACCGGAACAGGAGGATGCATAAAGTGATGGGTACCAAGGGAATCAAAGGCATAGTGCTTGCCGGCGGAAAGGGCACAAGGCTCTACCCGATGACGAAAGCGGTTTCAAAGCAGCTGCTCCCCGTCTTTGACAAGCCGCTTATATATTATCCGATCTCGGTGCTTATGCTTGCGGGCATAAGGGAGATACTTATCATATCCACGCCAGAGGACATAGGGCAGTACGAGAAGCTGCTCGGTGACGGCAGCAGGATGGGCGTGTCGTTTTCGTATAAAGTGCAGGCGGCTCCGCGTGGCCTTGCGGACGCATTTATACTTGGCGAGGAGCATATAGCGGGCGGCCGCGTCTGCCTAGTGCTTGGGGACAATGTGTTTTACGGCCAGTCGCTGTCGAGCGTGGTGGAGCGCGCGGTGATGCGGGAGGAAGGGGCGACGGTCTTTGGATATCCTGTCGCGGACGCCCGCGAGTTCGGGGTGGTTGAGTTTGACGAGAACAACAATGTAATCTCGATTGAGGAGAAACCGCAGCAGCCTAAGTCGAAGTATGCGGTGCCGGGGCTGTATTTTTACGATAATGACGTGGTGCAGATAGCAAAAGATGTAAAGCCCTCGGCGCGTGGCGAGATAGAGATAACCTCGGTGAACAATGAGTATCTTGCGCGCGGACAGCTCAAGGTGGAGTTGCTTGGGCGCGGCATGGCGTGGCTTGACACAGGCTCGCCGGTGGGGTTGCTCAAGGCGGCGGAGTTTGTGGAGGCGGTGCAGTCCAGGCAGGGGCTTTATGTGGCTTGCCTTGAGGAGATAGCGTGGCGAAAGGGCTTTGTGGATGACAGCGGGCTCAGGGCTGTGGGCGAGGAGCTGAAGATGACGGAGTATGGGCAGTATTTATTATCATTATTGGAGGATTGATAGATGAAGATTTTGGTGACGGGGGCGGCAGGGTTTATAGGCGCAAACCATGTGTACTATGTGCTTGGGAAGCATAAGGACGATGAGATAGTCGGACTCGACTCGCTGACTTATGCAGGTAACCTTGAGACGCTTGATGCGGCGCTCAAAGACCCACGTTTCCGCTTTGTCAAGGGGGATATAACGGACAGGGCGGAGGTCGAAGCCCTGTTTGAGCAGGAGAAGTTCGATATCGTGATAAATTTTGCTGCGGAGTCGCATGTAGACCGCTCCATCGAAGACCCGGGCGTGTTTCTGCGGACGAACATACTTGGCACGCAAGTCCTGATGGACGCCTCGCGAAAGTTCGGCGTGCCACGATATCATCAGGTGTCGACGGACGAGGTCTACGGCGACCTGCCTTTGGACAAGCCCGACCTGCTGTTCACGGAGCAGACCCCTATACACACAAGCTCGCCTTACTCGGCGTCCAAGGCGGCGGCGGACTTGCTTGTGCAGGCGTATATCCGCACGTTCAAGCTGCCTGCCACGATATCCCGCTGCTCCAACAACTATGGGCCTTATCAATTCCCGGAGAAGCTTATACCTCTGATGATCGCAAATTCGCTTGCAGACAAGCCCTTGCCCGTCTACGGCGAGGGGATAAATGTGCGCGACTGGCTCTATGTGGACGACCATTGCAAGGCGGTGGACATTATATCGCGGTCGGACAAGGTGGGCGAGGTCTACAATATCGGCGGGCACAACGAGATGCGGAATATAGACATCGTGAAGCTGATTTTGGGGTATCTGGGCAAGCCTGAGTCGCTTATCACCTATGTGACGGACAGGAAGGGGCACGATATGCGGTACGCGATAGACCCTGCGAAGATCACGGCGGATCTGGGGTGGGCGCCGGAGACGATGTTTGCGGACGGCATAAAGCTGACGATAGACTGGTATCTTGAGAACAAGTCTTGGTGGGAGCGGATAGTGAGCGGCGAGTACCAGGAGTACTACGAAGAGATGTATGGAGACCGCCTCAAGTAAACGGTCAATTTGACAAATGCATGTTTGAACAGCCCCAATGGTGGGTAATATTATTCCAGAGTGGACAATATCACTCTGAATCAGTACGGTATACGTACCCTGAAGCATATGACAACAAGCGTGAGCAGAAGGAGAAAACAGGGGATTATGCGTTGCAGAGAGAAATGTTTAAGGTTTTTGCTTGAGTACGGCGCACTTACATTTGGGGAGTTTACCCTGAAGAACGGTCGCAGATCTCCGTATATGGTCAACACGGGCGAGCTTGCCGCAGGTGCGGCGCTTTCACGCCTCGGGTGCTTTTACGCACGTACGATTTATGAGGAAATGGAGCATGGCGTCATTCCTGAAAGCACGAACATCCTCTTCGGGTCGGCATACAAGGGCATTCCGCTTGTCGCGGCGACGGCGATCGCGATGATGGCGGCGTTTGGCCATGATATTGGCTATTGTTTTAACCGCAAAGAAGAAAAAAGCCACGGCGAGGGCGGCATCTTTGTAGGGAAGAAGCCGGGTGCAGGCGACCGAGTATTGATTGTGGATGATACATTGACATCCGGGACGGCGTTGCGTGATACGGTGGATCTTCTGCAATTATGCGCGCCGGAGGCAAAGGTGGTTGGCGCTATCATAGCGATCGACCGCAAGGAACGCGGACGCGACCCGAGGCTGACGGTCGTGGCTGAGACGCAATATGAACTGGGCTTTCCTATCTTTTCGATAATAGATATCGATGAGATAGTCACGATGCTGAAGTCCGAATCCTATCTTACATGCAAGAATACTTGCGATGCGAAAGAGCCGGACTGCTCTTATAGGGCAGGCGTGGAAGGTAGGGCAGGCCGTAGCCTTGAGGAAGCGTTGCCTGACAAGGGGCAGATAGCCGCAGTGGAGGAATATCTGGAGTTTATACGCCCTAAATAGGGGCACAGCATGAAGTTTTGGAAGCGATGACCCTGTAATGTAACATTGCGGGGTGATATTTTGTGTGAAGCTTTGTGGTAATATATTGGATTATGGCGAGGATGATATGAGCGAAAATAGAAAGCAGAAGCGAAGGGCGCGAAAGAGGGGCGGCATTGTGCTGCTTCTCGTTCTGGTCGCTGCTTTGGTGGTGGTCGTGTATCTTCTTTTTTCGGGCACGTTTTCGGGCGGGGACGGCGATGGGGCGCCGGAGCGTGACGGCGGCGGCTCGGTGCGTGACGCTGCTGCGGGCGATGACGATGGCGGCGGTGATGGCGATGCTTACGGAGGCGCTGAGGGCGGCGATGACGGAATAACCTCGCTTTGGTACTACGATGCGGCGAATGCTGACCGCTACAAGGCGTATTCCGTGCGTATGCCGCATCTGCCTATGGATGATATCGTATGGATGGTGGAAGCGAATCTTGACAAGGAGCCTTACGTGGACGTGGAGGAAGTGCTTAGCCCGTATAGCGTGACGCTGCTTGCGAACAAGTACTTTTATTTTTCGGAAAGCTATGTGCCGCCTGAGCTTGTGGCCGTAGGCAATTCCATGTTGCGTGCGGACGCCGCGGATGCAATGAGGGAAATGATAGATGACGCCGCAGCGGAGGGGCACAACCTATGGGTGCAGTCGGGTTACCGCAGCTTTGATTTACAAAATAGGCTGTATACGGGCTATTCGGCGGCAGACGGCGTCGAGGTGGCGGACACGTATAGCGCACGGCCCGGCTATAGCGAGCACCAGAGCGGCCTGTCGGTCGACTTCAATACTATCACGCAGGCTTTCGGCGAGACTCCAGAGGGCATCTGGGCTGCCGAGAACGCATGGAAGTATGGGTTTATACTCCGCTATACGGAAGAAAACTCACATATTACGCTCTATATGTCAGAGCCTTGGCATTTCCGATTTATAGGGCGGGAGGCCGCGGCAGAAATGCACACGCTCGGCTTTCCGCCATATGAGGAATATTGGGTCAAGAATGTCAAGTTCGTCAGGAATGTGACTGCAAGTGCCGGCGGCGATGGCGATAGGCCGGCTGTAGGGTAAGGAGATATAAAATGGACACCGAAAATACAAACACAATGGTAAATACAAATACAACGGATTTGAGGACGGCGAGGCTGGCCGGCGGGACGGTGATGCTGCTGTTCCTAGGGCTTATATACGCATGGTCGATCTTCCGGCCGCCTTTGGCGGCCGTGTTCCCCGGGTGGTCGCTGACGGAGATATCGGTAACTTTCACCATATCCATCGCGTGTTTCTGCGTGGGGGGGATCGTTGCCGGCCGTCTCTCCCAGAGGATAGCCCATAGGACGATAATCCGCATTTCCGCGGCGTTGATCTTGATCGGGTTTGTGATGATAACCTTGCTTTTGGACCCCGCGGCGGAGAGGGTCAGCCTTTATGCGCTGTATATATTTTACGGCGTTTGCGGCGGCTTTGGCGTGGGGCTTTCCTATAATGCGATAATAGGCTGCGTCACCCGCTGGTTTCCGAGCAGGACGGGGATGGCTTCCGGCGTGCTGCTGCTTGGTTTTGGCGTGGGCGGTCTGGTGCTTGGCGGCGTCGTGAACGTCTTGTCTATGCATATGGGGATAGCGAACGTATTCGCCGTGCTTGGCGTGGCAATGGCGGCTGTGCTGACGGCGCTGTCGTTTTTGGTGCGGGCGCCGTCGGAGGATGAGAGCGCGGCTCTGGTTGCTGCGGGGGCGGCGGGCGGAGCGCAGGGCGGTGGCAAAGCGACGGACGCCGCCCCGTCAAACCCCATGTGGGAGTATACATACGCGCAGTTCATAAAATCGCCAACGTTCTGGCTGCTGTTCGCTTGGCTTGTGGTGGCTTCGATGGGCGGCCTGCTCGTGATAAACAGTGCGGCGAACATAGCGATTTTCTTCGGTGCGCCGGCTGTGCTTGGGCTGATTGTTTCTGTGTTTAACGGCGTGGGGCGTCTGGCGCTCGGTATATCCCACGATAGGCTTGGCCGCTTCAAGGCGATGCTTCTGTGCAATGTGTTCCTCTTGCTTGGCGGCGTGACGCTCGTGCTCGGCGCTGTTACAGGGCAGATGGCTTTCATCTTTGTAGGGCTGCCGCTTATAGGCCTGTCGTTCGGGGGCACGCCTGCGTTGACGTCCGCATCGACCATGGGCTTTTTCGGCCCTAAGAATTTCCCTGTGAACTTCGCAACGTCGACCTGCGGGCTAGTGCCGGCCGCCATCATAGGGCCGCTCGTGTCGAGCAGGCTTCAGGAGGCCGCAGGGGGCGAGTACCTTACGACTTTCGTGATGCTTATCGTGGTAAGCGTCGTAACTTTCGGGCTGATAATCGCCCTGGACGCATCCGGCAAGAAGGCCGCCCGCCAGAATCCATGACAGGGACTTTTGTAAACGTAGGTGCTATCGTGGCCGGCAGCCTTGTCGGGCTGCTGCTCAAGCGCGGCATACCTGAAAAAATTACCGACTCCCTGCTCAAGGCCGTGGGGCTCGTGGTCTTGATTGTGGGGTTCAACGGGGTGCTTATCGCAATGATGTCCGTAGGGCTGGACGGACGGCTACGCGAGGAAGGGGTGCTTCTGCTGCTGATAAGCCTAGCGGTGGGGTGTCTCGTAGGAGAATTGCTGAAAATCGAGGACAGGCTGAACGGGCTTGGCGGAATTATGGAACGCCGCCTGAAATCGGACAATTTTGCAAAGGGCTTCGTAACGGCGTCGTTGGTATTCGTCATCGGCGCAATGAGCGTAATAGGGGCACTGAACGACGGCCTCTCTGGAGACTCCACAATATTGTTCACGAAAGCGATTATGGACGGCATCACGGCGATAGTCCTCACGACAGCGCTCGGCATAGGGGTGATGTTCTCGGCAGTCTCGGTGTTTATCGTGCAGGGGGCCATCTCCCTGCTCGCCCGCCTTATCGCGCCCTATGTCTCGGACGATTTGATACGGATGTTCAGCATGGTGGGCTTCGCAATAGTGATGGCGATAGGGTTCAACTTTTTGACGGACGCAAAGATACGGATAGCAAATTTGCTGCCTGCGCTTGTAATTCCAGTTATCTATTATTATGTGTTTTATGGTAATATAATCGCGTAGGCGATTTTTGAATCAGTATGGTAGTCAAAGCATTGTAACGGAGGTCAGAACAGAAATGGCGAAGAAATTGGCAAAGGATGCGTATCTCGGACTTTATGAGATTATGTTTCGGATGCGACGCTTTGAGGAGGAGGTGTTTGAGTTCTACAAGAAGGGCCTGATGCCGGGCTTGGCGCACCTCTACCTTGGGCAGGAAGCCGTGGCGACCGGCGTGTGCGCGACGCTGAACGAGGACGATTATATCGGCAGCACGCATAGGGGCCATGGGCATCTTGTGGCGCGCGGCGCGGACACGGGACGCATGATGGCGGAGATACTCGGCAAGGAGACGGGCTATTGCCGCGGCAAGGGCGGCTCCATGCATATCATGGCGCTCGACAAGGGCATACTCGGCGCGAACGGGATAGTGGGCGGCGAGATACCTATAGCGACGGGTGCGGGTTATTCCGCGAAGTATCGTGGCACGAAGCAGGTGGCGGTCTCGTTCCTTGGCGAGAGCGCGTCGAACGAAGGCACTTTCCACGAGAGCCTGAACATGGCGGCTGCGTGGGATCTGCCAGTCGTATATGTAATCGAGAACAACCTTTACGGAATCTCGGTCGATATCCGAGACGTCACTAAGACCGCAGACCTTGCGGTGCGGGCGAAGGCGTACGACATACCGGGCGTCATCGTTGACGGCATGGACGTGTTGGCGGTGCAGGCGGCCTCGGAAGAAGCCGTGAAGCGGGCAAGGAGCGGCAAGGGCCCGACCATCATCGAGTGCAAGACCTATCGTTGGCAGGGGCATCATGTCGGCGATCCCGGCGAGTACCGTATGCGCCGCGACAAGAAAGAGAAAGAGAAATGGCAGGCGCGTTGCCCGATCGTGGCTTTCCGTGCCGTGATGCTCAAGGAGGGGATAGCCGAGAAAGCCATCGCTTCCCTTGAGGCGGCCATAGAGGAAGAAATACAGGCGGCGGTGAAGTTTGCGGTCGACAGCCCGTATCCGAACGAGAACGAAGCGTTTGCGGATATTTTTGTCGGGGCATAGGGCGATTTAGGAGGATACAACAATGAGAGAAGTATTGTACAGAGACGCGATATGCGAAGCCCTTGACGAGGAGATGGCGCGTGACGAGCGCGTGATGCTTATCGGCGAGGACATAGGATTTATCGGCGGCAACTTCAAGACCACGGTGGGGTTGCTCGAAAAATACGGCGATCTGCGCGTAAAGGACTCGGCGATTTCCGAGGCGGGAATCGTGGGCATGGGCGTGGGAATGGCGTTGACAGGGGTGATACCTGTGGTCGAACTGATGTTCTCGGACTTCTTGCTCGTGGCGGCAGATCAAGCCATAAACCAGATGGCGAAGATACGTTATATGTCGGGCGGGCAGGCGACGGTGCCGATGGTCATACGCTGCCCGATAGGGGGCGGACGGTCCTCGGCGGCGCAGCATTCGCAGAGTATGCAGGCCATGGTCGCGCATTTTCCAGGCATCAAGGTGTTGGTGCCTTCGACGGCGCAGGAGGCCAAGGGGTTGCTCAAGTCTGCCGTGCGCGACCCTGACCCGGTCATATTCTTTGAGCACAAGATGGAGTATTCAAACAAGTTCGAGATAGACGACAGCATAGAATTGATTCCGATAGGCAAGGCTGACGTCAAGAGGGCGGGCGAGGACATCACCATAGTGGCGACCTCGTCTTTGGCGATAAAGTCGCTCAGCGCCGCCGAGAAGCTGGCGGGCGAGGGGATAAGCTGCGAGGTGATTGACTTGCGGAGCGTGATTCCGTTTGACAGGGACACGGTGATAGCGTCCGTAAAGAAAACGGGGCGGCTGCTTGTGGTCGACGAGGCTCACGAGTTCTGCGGCATCGGGGCGGAGATAGGCGCCAACCTTATGGATGACATCTTCTATGATCTCGATGCGCCGATAGGACGCATTGCGACACCGAACGTGCCGCTTCCGTTCAGCCCGGCGCTTGAAATGCCCATCATACCGTCGGAGAAGAAAATCCTTGAGAAGGTGCGCGCCATGGTTCGTCCTGGGGCGTAAGGGGTGGCGAATATGAGCGGAAAAATCAAGATAACCCCACGGGCCCGCAGGCTTGCACAGGAGAGAGGCATCGACCTGGCTGCTATCGGGGCGCAGGGGACAGGGTATGAAGGCGGGATAACTGAGAAAGATTTGGTTGCGTGGATTGAGGCCGGTGGCGGTGTTGGCGCGGTGCCTGCGGGTGCGGTTCCCGTTGCGGTGGCGGTCGGCGGCGATGAGCGGGCGACTTCGGTGGCGAGGAAGGTGGCGGCCGAGCATGGCGTAAGCCTTTCAGCAGTTGCCGGAAGCGGCTCGTTCGGGAAGATCGTCAAGGAGGACGTGCTTGCGGCTATCGCGGACGGCAGCGCGTTTGCGGCTCCGGCACGGCGGCTTGATGATGAAGTCGCGTCCATAGGCGAAACCGCAGACGGCAAGCGGATAGCGAAAGTCGTGCCTTATGCGGGGACGCGCAAGGTCATCGGCGACCGTCTTTCGGAGAGCATGTTTACGGCGCCGCATCTGTACTTTATGCAGAAGGTGGATCTTTCGGATCTATTGGAGTTGCGTTCGTTGGTCAACGCCAAGCAGGGCAAGAAAACGTCCGTGACGGACTATATAGCACGGGCGGTCGTTATGACGCTGCGGACTTATCCTGAAATGAACGCATCGCTTACGGCGGGCGGCATCGAGGAATACGCCAGCATCAACCTCGGCATCGCGGTGGCGGCGCCTGGCGGGCTTATCGTGCCCGTTGTGAGGGAAGCGCAGGGCTTGAGCGTCGTGGGGCTTTCCAAAGCGTCAAGCGAATTGATTGACAAGGCGCGTGACGGCAAGCTGAGTCCGAACGAATATAGCGGCGGCACTTTCACGATCTCCAATCTGGGCATGTTCGGCATCGAGAACTTCACGGCGATACTCAACCCGCCCGAAGTGGGGATTTTGGCTGTGAGCGCGACCAAGGATGAGGCTGTCGTCGTGGGCAATCCCGACGGGGCCAAGAGGGTCGATATACGGCCGATGATGAATATCACGCTGTCGGTCGACCATCGCGTCGTGGACGGCCTGCTTGCGGCACAATTTGTGACAGAGGTGAAGCGGCTTTTGGAAAGTCCGCTGGAGTTGATGATACGCGACTGGGAATAGGAGGATATTTGCAATATGGAAATCGTTGTGATGCCAAAACTCGGATTTAACATGGATGAGGGAAAGCTGACCGTCTGGTACAAGAAAGAGGGCGACAGCATAAAGAAGGGCGAACCTTTGTTCGCAATTGAGACGGACAAGACAGCCATTGATGTCGAGGGCACGCAGGACGGCGTTGTCCGCAGGCAGTTTATAGCCGAGGGTGACACGATCCCTGTCACGCTGCCTATAGCGATAGTCGCGGGCTCGGACGAGGATATAGCTGAGGCGGAGGCAGATGCGACGGCGCAGCTTGAAGGGGCTGTGAGCGCGACGGCGGCTGAGGCGGCAGCGGTGGCACCTGTTGCGGCGGCTCCTGTTCCGGTGCCCGTGGCGGCTCCTGTGGTCGCTTCTGGGGTCGCTTCTGTACCGCAGGGGTGGTCTGGCGGCATCGGGGTCGGCGATCCCGCATACGACTTCGATGTGTTCGTTATCGGCGGCGGGCCAGGCGGCTATGTGGCTGCCATAAAGGCGGGGCAGCTTGGGCTTAGGACGGCCGTGGCCGAGAAAGACTCCTTTGGCGGCGTGTGCCTCAACCGTGGCTGCATACCGACAAAGACGCTTCTGCGAAGCGCGGAAATGCTGAAAGACGTCAAGGACGCCGCGGAGTTTGGCGTGGTGGGGCTTGATGCGAAGAAGGCCGCACTTGACATGAAAAAGGTCCAAAAGCGAAAGAAAGAGATTGTCGATTATTTAGTGGGCGGCGTTGAAGTGCTGTTTGGCAAGAACAACGTGACGGCTATCAAGGGCGATGCCAAAATTATCGACAAAAACACAGTCAAGGTCGGCAAGAAAACCTACAAGACGGCCAATCTGATTATTGCGACGGGTTCTGACATTACGCAATTGTCCGCGGACATCGCCAAGACGAAAACGTATATGGACAGCGACGATATCCTCAATCTCGACAAGTTGCCGACAGAGGTCGTGGTGCTCGGCGGCGGGATCATCGCGGTCGAGTTCGCGTACTTCCTCGCGGCGGCGGGGGTCAAGGTGGACATCGTGGTCAGGAGCAAGGTGCTGAGGCAGGTGGACGATGAAATCGCGTTCCTGGTCAACACCGACTTGCAGGCGATGGGCATCGTGTTCCACGAGGCGGCGAAGGTGACGAAGGTGACGAAGGACAGCGTCGAGTACGAAAAGGACGGTAAAAAGACCGTGCTCAAGACAAAGGGCGTCCTGCTCGCGACAGGCCGTGCGCCCGTGGTGGCCGACGATGCGCTCGCGCTCGGCATAGACACCGAGAACGGGGCTATCGTGACCGATGAATATCTAAGGACGAACATCGAGGGCGTGTATGCGATAGGCGACGTCAACGGAAAGACGATGCTCGCGCACAAGGCGTCGATGGAGGGCATCGTGGCCGCGGAGAACATAGCGGGACATGCTGTGAAAATGGATTATTCGGCTATCCCGAGCGTCATCTATCTCAAGCCCGAAGTGGCGTATGTGGGGCTTACCGAGGCGGAGGCGAAGGCGAAGTACGACGATGTGGCGGTGGGGCGGTTCCCGATGGCGGCAAACGGCAAGTCGGCGGTCGAGGGGAGCAATGGCGGGCTGATAAAGGTCGTGGTGTCGAAGAAGTACGGCGAGGTGCTTGGCGCTCAGTTGTACTGCCTGCATGCGTCGGATATGATCGCGGAGGTCGGCGCTGCGATGCGCGGCGAAATGACGGCAGAGGATATGGGGCGGACGGTGCATCCGCATCCGACGGTGAATGAGGCGCTGATGGAGGCTTTTGAGGGGGCGCTAGGCAAGGCCATTCACTGCTAAAATAGACTGGTGAAATATAAGCGAAAGGCCACGGGTGCGTCCGTGGCCTTTTATTTTTGTTTTTTTCGTTTGATAAATAGTATAAGCAAAAGGGCGGCTACGGCGGCTATGATGACGAGGGGGACGACGGGCGGATGTGTCGGGGGGTCTGTGGCAGCGGCTTCTGGGGTGGCGGCTTCGTCCATGCCTGCGTCGTCGGTGGCAGGTGTTGGGGCATTGGCTTCTTCGGGCGTGTCTATGTCATCGGTAAGGGCGTTGGCTTCGTCCATGTCTGCGGTGTCAAGTTCTTCGATTTCGGATTCGGGCTGCGGGATGGTGCGGGCGGCGGTGGGTGCGGGTGCTACGTCATCATATGCCGCTTCGGGTGCGGAGGCCGGGGTCACTTCATTGTAAGCTTCTTCGGGTGCGGCGCCTCCAGAGCCGGACATTTCGCTTACGCTTGTATTCAGCATGTCGAGATTGGAGCCGGAGTCCAAGGCGTTGATGCTCAAGACCATTACGAGGCAGGCTGCCGCGGCGGCGATGCCGAAGGTGTAGCGTACGCGTTTGGTGCGGGCAGAGGTCGGCAGGGGTGGGCGACCGGTCGCAGGGGTCGCCCCTACGGTGTTATTCGGCACAAAGGGCGGGAGCTTTGCGTCCGAATCCAAGCCGTCGAAGAACGCAAGCCTTTCTGGCTCGTCCCTGACAAGCGTTTGCAGCGCCTCTTTGAACCTTTGTTCGTCCACGTTGCTCACCCTTCCTTGACCTCCGTATCCCTTTCCATATCCCTTGCCGCTTTGCGCAGCTTCTCCATTGTTCTGCGGAAAGTCGACTTCAAAGTGTTGTAATTAAGGCCGCTTAATTCGGCGATCTCATTGAGCCCGACGTCGTAGGCGTAGTGCAGCAGGATAAGCCGCTGTTCGTCCTCGCTCAGGCCGCCAAGCAACTCTGCGAGCAGGCCTGTGTTCGCAAGAGCCTCAGGGAACGACGAATCCTGTTCGTCGACAACGTCGGGGGCATCCTCGTCGTCCAGCGTCAGCGCGGTTGAAAAGAAGGCGACATGGCGGTTCGCAAAATACCGTGCGGCCTCGTTCCGCGCTATGGAGTACAGCCACGAGCGGACGGCTTTCCTGTCACGCAGGCTGTCCATATAGCGCCATGCGTTCTGCCAGGTATTCTGCGAAATATCATCAGTCATATCAGGGTCGCGCCGTGCGATCGTGTAGATAAAACGGTGGATTTCCGCATAATGCTCGCTATAGATACTCTCAAATTCCGCGCTCATGCCCACATTATATCATGCAGGCCATATAGGTACGAGGGACGAAAGCGGGAAAAAGGTGCAGGGAATAAATGCAAGGTGTGGGTTTGTGATATAATCTCCGTCATGGATAATATAAACGAGAACGGGGCGGCGCTTGAGGCGCTGCGGCATACGGCGAGCCATGTGATGGCGCAGGCGGTCAAGAGGCTTTGGCCAGAGGCGCAGCTTGCCATAGGGCCTGCCATCGCGGACGGGTTTTACTACGACTTCGACTTGGAACATAGGTTCAGCGAGGATGACCTTGAGGCGATAGAAAAGGAAATGAAGAAGATCGCCAAGGCGGGCTACAAGGCGGAGACGTATGAGCTTCCGCGGGCTGACGCGCTGAAGTGGGCCGACGATTCGGGCGAGCCGTATAAGCGCGAGCTTATGGAAGACCTGCCGGACGAGAAGGTTTTTTCGTTCTACAAGTTTGGCGAGTTCGTCGATCTGTGCAAGGGGCCGCATATAAGCGGCACGGGCAAGCTCAAGGCGTTCAAGCTGCTGTCCGTAGCCGGGGCGTACTGGCGCGGAAACGAAAAGAACAAGATGCTTCAGCGTATCTACGGTACGGCTTTTGAGTCAAGGGAGGAGCTTGATGCCCACCTTGAACGTATCGAGGAAGCAAAGAAACGCGACCACCGCCGCATCGGGCGCGAGATGGATCTATTTATGCTTGTCGAGGAAGGGCCGGGATTCCCGTTCTTCCTGCCGAACGGAATGGTTATAAGGAACGAACTCGAAAATTTCTGGCGCGGCGAACACCGCAAACATGGCTATACGGAGATTCGCACACCAATTATTCTGAACGAGGAAATGTGGCATACTTCGGGGCATTGGGACCATTACAAAAACAATATGTATTTTACGAAGATCGACGATATGGACTATGCCGTCAAGCCGATGAACTGCCCTGGCGCCATGCTTGCGTACAAGCGCAGGATGTATAGCTACCGCGACTTCCCGGTTCGTTTTGCGGAGCTTGGCCAGGTTCACAGGCATGAGCTTTCGGGGGCGTTGCACGGGCTTATGAGGGTGCGGACGTTCACGCAGGATGATGCGCATATCTTTATGCTGCCGGGCCAGATCGGCTCTGAGATCAAGGGGGTTATCGGGTTTATCGACGACGTGTACAAGTTGTTCGGGTTTAAGTACCATGTGGAGCTTTCGACGCGACCCGAGGACAGCATGGGCACGGCGGAGGACTGGGAGGCGGCGACGGAGGCGCTTCGCACGGCGATCGAGGATATGGGCATACCTTATATCGTCAACGAGGGCGATGGCGCGTTTTACGGGCCCAAGATAGACTTCCACCTTGAGGACAGCATAGGGCGGACATGGCAATGCGGGACGGTGCAGCTCGATTTCCAGATGCCGCAGCGTTTTGACCTCACCTATGTGGGGGCGGACGGCGAGAAGCACGCGCCCACCATGATACACCGCGTCATCTTCGGCTCGATAGAGCGGTTCATCGCCATACTTACGGAGCATTTTGCGGGCAAGTTCCCGCTTTGGTTGGCGCCGGTGCAGGTGAAATTCCTGACGGTCGCGACGACGTGGAACGAGTATGCGGAGAAGCTTGCGGAAGATTTTGAGGCGGCGGGGCTGCGTGCGGAAACGGATTTGCGTAATGAGAAGATAGGCTTCAAGATACGCGAGGCGCGGAACGCCCGCGATGCCTATATCGTCGTGATAGGAGAGAAAGAAGCGGCGGGCGGGATGCTGCCGGTACGTTCGTCCAAGGAGGGCGAGCTTGGCGAAATGAGCGCTGACGATTTCAAGGCGAAGCTGCTCGAGGAAGTCCGCATGAGGTCGGTTTGAGCATGGGGGAGGGCACGGACAAGGCGCGTCGGCACAGGTGGCTTCCTAAGTGGGCAAGGGCTGCCATAGTCGTCATCTGCGCGGTCGTGCTCGCCTTTGTCATCGTCGCAGCGGTCTTCGCAGGCGTTTTTGACAGGACTATAGGGCCGTATACGGTCACGGCACCCAAGGTGTTCGCAGGGCCGGCGAGCCCTTATATCGCAAAAATCAGCGTGGTGGGGAGCATGGGCGCAAGCGCAAGCAGATTCAGTTCGTCGGACGCGGCCTACCATCATGCGTGGACGCTCCAGACGATAGACACCTTGATAAAGGACGACAACAATCAGGGCATCTACCTATGGCTCAACACGCCGGGCGGCACCGTGTACGAGGTCGACGAGCTATATCTCAAACTTATGGATTACAAGGAGCAAACGGGGCGGCCGGTCTACGCCTATATGACCAAGATGGCGGCATCGGGCGGCTATTATGCGGCTATGGCGGCTGACGAGGTCTACGCCAACCGCAACGCCTGGACGGGTTCCATCGGGGTGACGATAGGCACGTTGTTCGACGTGTCGAGGTTTTTGTCCCGGCATGGCATAGAGACGGAGACCATCACGTCCGGTCGCAACAAGGCTATGGGGAATTATTATGAGCCGTTGACCGACGAGCAGAGGGATATATTCCAGTCCTTGGTCGATGACGCTTTCGACCGCTTTGTAAGGGTAGTAATGGATGGCAGGGGGATGTCCTACTGGGATGTACGCCCGCTTGCCGACGGGAGGCTATATACCGCAGGGCAGGCTCTGGATGCCGGGTTGCTAGACGAGCTTCTTGGTGAACAGGAGGCGGAAGAGGCGATAAAGGGGAAGTTCGATGAAGAGATTTTGGTGGTGAATTGCTATTTCCGCCCGGACAGGCAGCTGACGCTCTTTGGGTTCCCGCTTGGGGCGGAGGGCGGTGTCCGTGATGTGTCCGAAAGCGGAGATGTCGCGGCGGTGCTTGAGTTTGTGCGGGATATGGAAGGGGACGGGCTGCCGCCGCTAAAGTATCTTTATGGCGGGTAGGCCACTCGAAATTTACGATATTACGTATGGGGGTATCGCTTGCTTTGTGGGGGGATATATGAAAAAATAGAAGCATTGATATGCTTTCGGTTGGTGCAAAGGTAGGGAGGCATTGATGAAGAAGATGGGATTGTTTTTCAAGGCAAACGGGCGTAGGACAATAGCATGGTTGTTGGCTTTGGTGCTTGTGTCGACATTGATGCCGATGGGGTCTGTGTTTGCACAGGCGGATGGAGGCGATGGCGATGATGGTCACTGGATTGCTTCGGGGGAGCAGGGTGATGTGATTGGCGGGGGTGGTGAACCCCCTCGCAATGACGGGAGCGATGAGGAGGACGACGAGGGTGGCGAGCCCTCTGGTGATGGCGGGGAGGCCGATGGCGGTGATGGCGGGGAGACCGTCGACGATGATGCCGGCGCCGGCGATGACGCCCTTGTGCCGCTTTCGGGAGCGGGTGTTGGCGGCAGCGACGATGCCTTGGACCACCTCCAAGGGAAGATACTTTTGGCGTTCGAGGACAGCGCGCCAGACTTTGCAACAGGGTCTTTGTCGGCAATGTCGAAGGCATCCGTAGCGCAGGCGTTTGAGGGGTATTCCGGCGAGATAGTGTCCGTGTCCGAGCTGGGCGGCGGCATTCAGTCGATAGGCGTCGTGGATTTGCCGGCGGACATGGATATGGAGCAGGCCATCGCCGAGTACGAGCAAAGCCCATTGGTGAAATTCGCGCAGCCGATCTACCGTTACGAGACCATGGAGGCAAGGATTCCTTTGGATGAGGATAATTTTCCAAATATGTCGAATTATCCCGACGAAGGCCCCGCCTTGCTTTCCCCTTCCGCGGCCCGCCGCCCCAACGATCCGATATTAAGTCTGACATCCCATCACGACAGGATAAACACTTTTGACGCATGGGAGCTGCTTGACGTCCTGCCCGACAGAGCCCGAACCAGGGTGGCTGTCATAGACACGCAAATACAGATGAACCACGAGGATCTGGCTGGGCGCCTGCTGAGCAGCCTGGCTGTCAACATACAGTTCAGAAACAACAATTATTCATATCTGCCCACCTTGAATCCCGGAGACCGCCATGGCACCCATGTCGCAGGCCTTATCGCCGCCAACGCGAACAACAACCTAGGCGATGTGGGCGTCGCTGCCGGCTATCGCAACAATATGGTGGAGATACTGCCCATCAATGTGTTTGAGTGGAACGGCTATTCCTATGGCGGAGCGTGGAGCCCCTGCACCACGGAGGGCATATACTATGCCGTGCGGAACGGTGCGAAGGTGATAAATATGAGCCTTGGCGGTCCTGGGCAGGACGCGCTTATGAGGCAGGCCGTGGACTACGCCGTCAGCCAAGGCGTCGTCGTCATTGCGGCGGCAGGCAATACGGGCAACACCGTGCCGCAATACCCGTCGGACTTCGCGAACGCTATAAGCGTCATCAACGTGATGAACAACGATTCGTGGACCACCGGCGTGTGGCCAGGGCCTTTCGTGGACTGGCGCATAGGCGTGAACCCCCGCAATGCGAGTTCCAGCTACGGAAACGACAAAAACGTCTCCGGCCCTGGCACCCATATCTGGAGCACAGTTCCGCCGGGTCAGGCGACGATTAACTGGTATCCTGGCTATGATGTGGCGAACGGCACTTCCATGGCGTCGCCTGTGGTCGCCGGCGTCGCCGCCCTGATGATGTATGCAAACCCGTCGCTTTCCCCGCAGGAGCTGGCCAGCATCCTGTACTCCACGGCTACGGACGTGCATACCGCAGGGTATGACATCCATACGGGCCATGGCGTCGTGGACGCGGAAAAAGCCGTTGCAGAGGTATTCAAGAGCAATGCGCCCCCGATGCCAAGCAGCGTCTCGGTTTCGGCAAGCGGCCTTTTCGCCACGACGGTCTCTTGGTCCTCCGTCTCGGGCGTGGACGGATACAGGGTCTACCGCAGGCTCGCCACGGATTCAAGCTTCCCAGCCTCGCCCTTGGTCGACAGGACTGCGGCGCCGTTCACATTCACAGACGAAGGGGTGATGCCAGGCGACAGATATGTCTATGGGGTGTCCACATACCGTAACGACCCTGGCGGCGTCACGGAGAGCAACAGAAGGGAATCCCTTGCATATACAATGCCTGCGGTTCCTGCGCCCACAGGTTTCCTCGCCGCCGTAGGCGGTACGTCAGGAAGGGCAGGGGAGCTGAGGTGGAACGCTGTCAGCGGCGCGGAGGGGTATATTCTGTACCGCCGCGACATCACGGATTCTTCGGGCACAAGTTTCTCCGAGCTTTCGCAGCCCGAAGGCATATCATACACAGACAGCTCCGCCGTATGGGGCAGGGTGTACGAGTACAGGGTCGCAGTGTTCGACAGCGAAAACAGTCGCGAGGGCGAGCCTGCGTTTGTGACGCTCGAATACCTTAGCCCTGCACCGACGGGGCTTGCTGCGACTGTGGCTGGCCCGTTCTCCGTAAATGTGTCGTGGCCTGAGACGACGGGCGCCCAATACATATTATTTAGAGGAGAATCCGGCACTTTTTCTGAAATGTACAGGGGGTCGCTTAGGACGTGGAGGGATGACACGGCCATGGCTGGCACTGCCTACAGATATGCTTACAGGACGCTCATAAGCGGCGAAGTGAGCATGATGAGCGTCCCGGTCGAGGTGGCAACGCCTGCGCTTGTGCCGCCTGAGATTGTATCGATCACGGCACAGGGTCCGACATCGGCGGTCTTGAGCTGGAATGCATCGACCGGCGCGGCCGGCTACGAGGTGTTCCGCAACGGCGTCTCCATGGAGACGGTGCAAGGCAACGTGACATCTTGGACCGATGCCAGTCTCAGCCCAACCACGCTGTACAGCTATGTGGTGACCGCCACGCACGAGACCCCGGCAGGCCGCCCCAACGAGACGGTGTCCTCCGAGCCGAGGCAGTTCACTTCACGGCCGCTGTCGCCGGCATCCAATCTGGTTGCGACTGCGAACGGCCCGTCCGGCATAAGGCTGACTTGGCGTATGCCGCCAAGCAGCGAGCAGTCCGGCTTTGACGTCGCCCGCGTGGAGAACGGCGTGGTATTGGAGTCCACGATCAGATCCACCACCGCCACAACGCTTGATTGGAATGGTTTGGATTTTGGCCCCTATACATTTGCTGTGCGCCCGAAATGGGTGCTTGCGGACAGTTCGACCGCATTTGCCCAATGGATAACCTCGGTCTCTGCAGAGCCTTCAAACCCGTTGGTGACAGGGCTTAGGGCCTCTTTGCTCAACCCATATGCCTTGGAGCTGTCGTGGAACCCGCTGACGTTCACGTTTGGGGGCACATCCTTTGTCCCAAGCGAGTACCGCATATGGCGCACAGACGACCTTGCCTCCACCCCTGTCAGCATCGGGGAGACAGCAGGGAGAAGCTTCATAGACAGGTCGATTGTGCCGGGCAGGACGTACTCATACACCGTCCAGCCCCGTTGGGAGGATGAAGGGGAGCTTTATAACGGCAGGCAGTCGGCGAGGGTTAGCCAAAGGGTTGCATTGCAAAGCCCGCCAAGGCTGACCGGCAAGGCTCTTTCGCCTACATCCATAGAGCTGACGTGGAACGGGATGGCCCATGTGGACGGATATGAGATCGCGCTTATCGGGTCGGCGGAGGCGCATTCGGTGGCCGCGAGCGCCACACGTTATGAAATAACGGGCTTAAACCCGATCACGACATACCATGCCATGATCCGTCCGTTCTGGCACGATAGCGACATGGTGCCGCAATACGGGTCTTTCAGCGCGGTGGCTGCGGCGAGGACAACTGGCCCTGCCCCTGCAGGGCTGAAGGCCGTACCCGGCACCCTGACGTCCACAAGCGTGGAGCTGACGTGGAACGCGGTTTCCGGCGCCGAGGGGTATCAAGTGAGCAGGAACGGAATACCGTACGGCTTTGTGAGCGCGGAGGCTTTCGGCGACAACGGGAACAAATGGGCCGACAGCCGGTTGAGCCCCGGGGTCAGCGTAAGGTATACCGTGCAGGCTTGCTGGGCCGAGGACGGGACAAAGCCGGGCAACGCATCGTCGGCCCTGACCGTCTCGCCTACGGGCCCCGCCCCAAGCGGATTGAAGATCGAGTCGAGGCACCAGACATCCATAAGGGTCTCATGGAAGCCTGTGGCAGACGCCGTGGGCGATGCCAGGCTGTTCGGCTACCTGGTGTATGCCGGAACCAAGTTTGAGTATACGACGGGCACGGCCCATACGGTCACCGGCCTGAACCCGAACACCCAGTACCCTATCCGCATAGTGCCCCTTTGGGTGGTGGACGGCCAGGAGGAGGGCGAGTCCCTTAACAACCGCGAGGGCAGACCCAGCTCCGCCGTCAACGCCAGGACGACCGGCCCGGCGCCGGCAAACTTCAGGGTCGTGCCTGGCTCCTTGACAGCCACGAGCGTGAAGCTGGCATGGAACTGGATGGAGTCCTGCGCATGCGACGACACCGCTTGCTGGGTTTATGGATACAGGGTCAACAAAAACGGCGTGCCAGTCGCCTTTGTGAACTATTTTGAGGGCAATCAGCAAGCCGGCTATGAATGGACTGACGACACCTTGAGGCCTGGCGTGTCTGCAAAGTACACGGTGCAGGCCTGTTGGGGCGAGGGCAGCGAAAGCGTGTACGGCGAAAAGCCAGGGGTCGCCTCCGCCGCACGGACCGCCAAGGCGCTCAACCCTGCGCCGTCCGGGCTGAGGGTGGTGCCAAACAGCCTGACGCGCCTTGAGGTCTCCATCAGGTGGAACCATATTCCAGGCGCCGTGGAGTATGACGTCTATGAGAACGGCGTTTTCCTCGGATGGATATACGCCCCCTCGGACTCGTCGGCGTTCACCGCATCGGCGAGGGAGGATTCGGACGAGGATGTTTCGTCCCGATTGGCATTGGATACGGTCGATCTGCCGCTGGACGAGCATATGCTGCATACCGCCTCTACAGAGGCAAGTGTGAAGATTACCGGCTTGACGCCTGGCTCGACCGTAAGGTACACGGTAAGGCCGGTCTACGAGGGCTATAGGGTGGGCAAGGCATCATCCGCCCTGTCGGTCAAGGTGCCTGGCGGCGGCGCCCCCGGCGGTATGAAGGTGATGACGCTCAAGACCAACCCCCCTAAGGCATCCCTGGGCCCGACGCATATCAGGGTGCAATGGAACAGCATGCACGGCAGAGGGGCAGGGAACACCATGGGCAAGTATCTCCTGTATGTCAACGGCGTTCCGACATATTACCTCACAGGAAGCACGTATTCGGGCAGGGAGTACGACGTTTATTGGTTCGAGATACCTGCACGCGACCCCAATACCGCTTACAGGATACAGATCGCCGCCATATACCCTGACGGGACGGCAGACGGACGGCCAGGCGTGCTAAGCAAGGCAGTGAGCGCAAGGACCACCGGTCCCGCCCCTGGCGGCCTCAAGTCAAGCAGCCTGACAAGCACAAGCGTGAGGCTGGAGTGGAATGCGGTTTCGGGCGTCGGGGTGCTTGGATACCGAATAAACAGGGTCGACTCCGATGGCACAAGGCATACGTTCGTCACGTCGAGCCGCACCTATACCGACAGCACCCTCAAGCCCGGCGTCAATGCGAGGTACACGGTGCAGGCGTGCTGGGGCTCGGGCGGCACAAGGCCAGGCAGGGCGTCCGCCGTCCGCTCGGTGACGCCGCCAGGTGCCGCCCCGGGCGGCGTAAAGACGGCGGTAAGCCCCACAAGCGCCACGGTCACATGGAACGCCATCACGGGCAAGAACGCGAACGGCCTGACCGGGTACAAGGTATACTTAGGCGACGAGCCTGCGGCAGAGGTCTCCACGGCGGACAGCAGAAGCGTGGTCTTTGCCAACCTCGACCCCGTTACTCGGTACCAAGTCCGAGTCGCCGGCGTCTATGGAGGCCGCGAGGGCCGCTCAAGCCCGGTGAGGACTCTGAGAACCGCGGGCCCGGCACCCAAAAGCCTTAAGGCAGGCAATACGACAAGGGCAAGCACCCATTTGACATGGAACGCGGTGACGGACCTGAGCGTGACGGGGTATCTTATAACAAGGACGCGCGCATCCGTCAGGGACGAGATATTCGTGACCGTCGAAGAATATTACAATGGGAGGGGCGGCTGGCTCGACAACACAATCACCCCAGGCGTCGAGACAAGATATTCCGTACAGGCGTGCTGGAGCACGCACGGTGCCGACAAGCCAGGCCTTTCGACTTCCACGCTACGGGTGAGGCCGCCTGGAATGTGGTGATAAGGGCTGTCAACAATGGGGGTTGACACCGGGTTGCCCGCTGTGGCATAATGGCGGTGTCAACAAATGGTGTTGACAGGCACAGGGGTGCGATAGGCGTGCGGAAGCGCGTCGGAGGCGGCGAATGAAAAAGACGAGCGAAGAGTATTCACTGTTATGCGACTATTATGGGAGTTTGATCTCCGAGCGGCAACGCGAGGTCTTCGAGCTCTATTATGAGGAAAATCTTTCGCTGGCGGAGATAGCGGAGGGCTTGGGCGTGAGCCGTCAGGCGGTGCATATAGCGCTCGGCAAGGCGGTCGTGGAGCTTGAGGCTTTCGAGAAAAAGCTTGGCCTTATCACAAGGCATACGGCATATGAAAAGACGATGAACGAAGTGGAGGCAAAATTCAACGCAATACTCAAGGACAGAGAGCGGGTCGCGGTTTTGGATCCCGATTTGGTCAGGGATCTCAAACGAATAAAAAGACTGGTCAAGGAGCTTGATATATAGTGGCATTTGAGGGGCTGTCCGAAAAACTTCAAAGCGTATTCAGAAAGCTGAAGGGCAAAGGCATCCTGTCGGAGCGTGACATCGACGAGGCGATGCGAGAGATAAAGCTCGCATTGCTTGAAGCAGATGTCAACTTCAAGGTGGTCAAGGATTTTGTGGCACGTGTGCGCGAGAAGGCGCTTGGCGCAGAGATACATGCCAGTCTCAACCCAGGGCAGCAGGTGATAAAGATCGTTTCCGACGAGCTCGGGATGCTTATGGGCGGCACGAACAGCAAGCTCACTTACAGCCCAGGCGGGTTCACGATACTTATGATGGCAGGCCTGCAGGGCACGGGCAAGACGACGACGTGCGGGAAGCTTGCGACCTACCTCAAGAAGAACGGGAAAAACCCGATGCTCTGCGCCTGCGACATCTACAGACCTGCCGCCATAGACCAGCTTGAGATCGTGGGGGAAGGGGCACAGGTGCCGGTGTTTGCGGATCGCGAGAGCAAAGACCCCGTGAATATCGCGGAGAGGGCAATAAAAGAGGCTCGTAGACTTGGCAAGGACGTGCTGATAGTGGACACGGCAGGCCGGCTCCAGATAGACGAGGATCTTATGGACGAGCTGCGTGGGCTGAAAAAAGCCATAAGGCCACACGAGATACTTTTGGTGGTGGACTCGCTTATGGGCCAGGATGCGGTCAGCAGCGCGGAAGGGTTCAACGAGGCGCTTGGCGTAGACGGCGTGATAATGACGAAGCTCGACGGCGACTCGCGTGGCGGCGCGGCGTTATCCACGAAGAGCGTAACGGGCAAGCCCATAAAATTTATCGGGGTGGGCGAAAAGCTTGACGCGCTTGAGCCTTTCCACCCGGAACGCATGGCTTCGCGCATCCTAGGCATGGGCGATGTGGTATCGCTGATAGAGAAGCTTGAGGACGATTACGAAGAAGAAAAGGCTATAGAGCTAGAGCGCAAGCTGAAGAAGATGGAATTCACTTTAGAGGATTTTCTTGGCCAGATGGCGCAGATCAAGAAAATGGGCGGCATTGCGCAAGTAGCGGGCATGATACCAGGCATGGGCAGGGGCAAGCTCTCGGACGACCAAGTGGCCGAGGGCGAACGTGAGTTTGTCCGCATGGAGGCCGTGATGCGCTCGATGACGAAGGCGGAGCGCAAAGACCCAGCGATACTGAACGCGAGCAGACGCAAGCGCATAGCCGCAGGGTCGGGGCAGCCGGTCTCGCAGGTCAATTCGCTCGTAAAGCGCTATGAGGAGGCACGCAAGATGATGAAATCGTTCATGAAGCCAGGGGGGCGTATGCGTCTCCCTGGTGGAATGTTTTAGTTGTTGTTTTTAGGAGGAAAGCAAAGTATGGCAGTAAAAATCAGATTGAGAAGAATGGGCGCAAAGAAGAAACCTTTTTACAGGATCATCGTTGCGGATTCGCGCAGCCCGAGAGACGGCAGGTTCATCGAGGAGATTGGAACCTATGATCCGTTGAAGAGCCCAAGCGAAATCAAGGTGGATGGCGACAAGGCGCTTGAGTGGATCAAGAACGGCGCCCAGCCCACAGAAACCGTCAAATCGTTGCTCAAAAGGGCCGGCGTGCTTGAGTAGCCTTGCGCGGGACATTTAATAAGGAGAGTTTGACATGGAAGAACTCGTAAGATCGATCGCGCTGTCGCTCGTTGACAATCCCGATGAGGTGAGGGTATCGACAATTGAGAAAGACGGAGAGCCCTTCGTCGAGCTTAAAGTCGCAGCTTCAGATATGGGAAAGGTCATAGGCAAGCAGGGGCGTATCGCCAAGGCCATCCGGGCTGTGGTGAAAGCTGCGGCGGCCAAGGAAAACAAGGACATCGGCGTAGAAATCGTCGAATAAAGTGGAGAAAATCAAAATTGGAAAGATATCGGGCGCGCAGGGACTTCGCGGCGAGGTAAAGCTGTATCATGATTCTGGCGACGAAGAGGCCTTAGGGCGCCTGTCTTTCATTTTTCTGCACGATGCGGAGGCTGAAAGCCTTTTCAAGGCTATGCAGGTTGACGGATTGCGTATGCAAAGGCGTACGCCCATCCTGAAGCTTGAGGGCATAGACGACCGAGACGCGGCCGAAGCGCTTATCGGCATGGAAGTCTATGCTGACAAGGAAGAGTCGAGGCCAAGGGAGAAAGGGGCTTTTTTCGTTTCAGAGCTCATAGGCATTGAAGTGAGGCTATCAGATGAAGGCACGGCATCCCATGGGAACGGTGGCGACGTTATAGGCAGGGTGGTGAATGTGATTCGAAACCCTGCACACGATATACTCGAAATCGAAACAGACAATGGGATTCGTTTGTTGCCGTTCATCGACGTGTTTGTGCGTGAAGCCAGCGTAGAAACAGGCCAAATAACCATTGTTCCGCCAAACGGCTGGCTGGTCTGACTGCTCTTTGTTATTCTTGTTACATGGGCGTTACCGTTACTCTACAAATCAGCCTGTGATATTGAAAGGGTGACATAATTCCCCTAAACTCGCTCTATGGCTGAGACAAAGCGAGCAGGAATCATTATCGGCATCATTATATTTGCCATCATCGTGACGGGGTTGTATGGGATTATTTATGCGGCGCCCCGAATTGAAGGCATCGGGATAAGGACAGAAACAATCCAGCATGGACAATTGCCGATTGCCGACGAGGTCAAGGCGATTTTTGTGCGTGACGAGGTTCTGTATACGGCCACTTACTCTGGCATTCCGGAATATATGGTCAAGGCAGGCACGAAGGTGCGTGCCGGCACGCAAGTTATATATATCGAGCCGGCCCCGGAGCCGCTGGACGTGGAGGCTGTCGTCATCACGTCGGACACGGAGTCGATTGAGGCGGAGGGCGAGGGCATGGACGAGTATCCGGACGGGGGCTTGTTCGAAGCGATCTTCGCAGAGACCGTGGCAAGGCCTGCCACTTTTGAAAGCATGCTCGAGGACTCCGCAGGCGGGGCTGCGGCCAGCGAGGGAGGCGTGACACCGAGGACGGCCATCGTAAGCTATTACGGCGATGGCTGGGAGCATAAAGTGACCCCGGATAACATAATGTCGCTGCCAAAGAGCGTCTTTGACGAAGCGCCGGGCGAGGCTGTAGACCTGACCCGCGAGTGGGTGCGGGCGGGCGAACCCGTTTACCGCATCACGAACAACAACCTCTGGCGCGTCGCGTTCTGGTTCGAAAACGCCGACAAGACCGTGCTTGACAGATACAGCATAGGGCGGAGGGTTTCGCTGGATCTCGGAACCACAAGGGTGCGGGCAAATGTCGAGGTGGCGGAGCCGCGAGGCCGTGACCTGTTTATCGTTCTCAAATCGGACATGTACTACAGATATCTAGACAGATACAGGCTAAGAGACATCTCAGTGGTGTTTTCCGAGGTAAGCGGGGCTGTGATCGAGAAGCATTCCGTGAAGCTTAGGTCTGGCCAGACAGGCGTTTACGTGAAGCAGCAGAGCGGCACTTTCAAGTGGATGCCTGTGAAGGTGGTCAGGGAGACAGGGAACCACTATCTTATCGCTGAGGGGAGTTTTGAAGAAGACGACGGAACGCGTGTAGCCACCATCAAGTATTATGATGAGATAATGAGCAATCCGGCGGCACAGGGGTTTTGAGTGGGCAGCGTAGGCGAAAACATTGCCGAGGTAAGGGGACGTATCGCAGCCGCAGCGGAGCGGTCGGGGCGGACGGCGGACGATGTGACGCTTGTCTGCGTGACAAAGACGCGGACGGTGGAGGAGATCAGGGAAGTGATTGAGGCGGGGGAATGCAGCTTGGGGGAAAACCGTGTCCAGGAGTTTTTGGAAAAATATGATAAAGTGCAAGATATAGCAGACAAGTCAGCGAAAAAACCCAACATAATGTGGAATTTAATTGGACATTTGCAAAGAAACAAGGTAAAATACCTCACAGGAAAGGTGGCTCTTGTCCATTCTGTCGACAGTTTCAGGCTGGCGGAGGAGTTCAACGCGAGAGGCGCCAAGGCTGGTGTGCCGACTGATGTGCTGATACAGCTCAATATGGGCGGTGAGGCGCAAAAGTCGGGGGTCTCGATTTCTGATTGCAGGGCGCTTGTCGGCGAGATTGCGGGCTGCCTGCCCTATGTCAGGATTAGAGGACTTATGGCGGTCGTTCCTATGGCGGATGACCCCGAGGATGTGCGGGGGTACTTCCGTGACGCGAAGCTGACGTTCGATGCTCTTGCAAAAGAGCGCGGAGGCTTGGAGGCAGGATTTGAACACTTGTCGATGGGCATGACGCATGATTATGAGGTCGCCATCGAAGAAGGGGCGACAATGGTACGTGTAGGCACGGCGATTTTCGGGCTGCGCAAAGGTTGAATAGAGCTAATGAAACGGAGGGTGTGAAATGAGTTTGTTTAAGAAGCTGGGTGAATTGGTTCGCGCCGAGGACGAATACGATGAGTTTGAAGAGGACGATTTTGACGAGGAGCCCGAGTCGCGTCGACCGTACGCGGCACCTGAGCGCAAGCCGCCATACGGTCTCTCCGAAAGCCTAGAGCCTTTTCCCGCAAGACGCGAGCGCGAGCCTCTTCCTCCGCCTTTGGCGCACGACAGGCGTGAACGCGAAAGGGAGAATGTAGTGCGTTTCAGAGGCAACGAAACGGTAAGGCGCCTTACCGAGCAGTTCAAGATCCGCGTTATCGAACCCAAGGCCTTCGATGAATGCCCGACACTGGTGGACAGCCTTAAGAACCGCACGCCCGTCATCATCAATCTTGAGAGCATTGAGAACGACACGGCACGGAAGGTGTTCGACTTTCTTTCCGGCGCGACATATGCGCTTAGCGGCAATGTTCAGAAAATCGCGCAAAATATCTTCGTTTTTCTGCCGGAAAATGTCAGTGTGCAGAATGCGGACGAGCCTAGCTTTAAGTACGGGGAAGAAAAGGGGGATCCTTGGCGGAGCTAAGCTGATTTTAGAGGTGGATTATGATTACGCCGGCTGCAATTCATAGAAAAGATTTTACGCGGGGCGTCCGAGGGTATAGAGAGGAAGAAGTAGATCAGTTCCTCGACTTGATTGCGACCGATCTTGACACGCTTATGCGTGAAAACGCGGCGCTAAAAGAGAAGACAAGGGAGCTTGCTCAGGAGAACGAGCGCCACAGAGGGTCTGATACGGCTATTCTTAGCACGCTTGAGGCTGCCAAAACCCTTATGACGGATATAAGCGCCAGTGCGGAAAAGCGGGCGGAGATAGTGCTGAAGAACGCGGAGCTGGACGCAGAACGTATCAAACGCGAGGCACGTGAGGCTGTGGAGCATATGACGGAAGAAGCGGTGGCGCTTTCGAGGCGTTGGGAACTTTTCAGCGCTCGCTTCCGGAACTTGCTCGAGACAGAGATGGATCGTTTCGACAGCTTCTCGGCGAGCGTGCTGCTTGGCGACGACCCGACCGCCGTGGTTTCCGCAGGCGGCGCTATGGGGGGTGCCGCAGGAGTGCGAGAGACGATCAATAAAGCTGCGAGGGGCGCTACGAACCCGCTTATTGCGGTGGATCCTGACAAGACTTTCAAGTCGCCGAGACATCAGTGAAGAACAAGCCTGTTTACATCGCCTATTGCATTATGTTCGCGGTCTTTCTGTGGTTTGACCGCTTTACCAAGAATCTTGTGATGGCAAATATGGAAATAGGCGATGCGCTTCCTTCGCAGGATGCCTTTGTTTCGATACGATACACGATAAACACAGGGGTTTCGTTCAGCTTGTTCAGCGGGCATACGGAAGCGCTGATTATCGTGCAGAGCGTGCTGTTTGCCGCGGTTGCGGTTGCCTGCATAGTGACATACCGCAGGCTGCGCCATCCTGTGCTGCAGACGGGGCTGTGTTGGGTGGTGGCCGGCGGCGCAGGGAACCTTATCGATCGCATTATGTATGGACATGTGGTGGACTTTGTATCCGTCGGGTCATTTCCTGTGTGGAACTTTGCGGATATGTGCATAGTGGGGGGGTGCATATTGCTGGGGGTGTATGTGCTGAAGCATTACGCGAAGCATTCGGAGAGGCCAGACGGGGCATTGTCCGATGAATGAGGACATTCTCTACATAGACACCGATGAGTACGAGGAGCGGGAAGTCGTCTTTGGCGACGAGGACGCGGGGAAGAGGCTGGATGCCGTGCTTGCGGAGCGCTTTCCCGACCTGAGTCGTAGCCGCATACAGGGCATAATCGAAAAGGGCGGGGTTCGGCCTGAAAACTTTGGGAATAGCACGAAGGTGAAAGCTGGGGACATAATACGTATTACGGTAAACGAACGTATATCCCTTACCGCTATGCCCGAGGACATTGAAATCGACGTTGTTTATGAGGACGAGGACGTGCTTGTGGTCGACAAGGCACGGGGGATGGTGGTGCATCCGGCGAAGGGCAATGTCACGGGGACGCTTGTGAATGCGCTGATGGGTCGGTACGGGTTGTCGGGGGTGAACGGGGGGATAAGGCCAGGCATTGTGCACCGTATCGACAAGAATACGAGCGGGCTGCTGGTGGTGGCGAAGAACGATGAGACGCATATGGCGCTGGCAGAACAATTTGCAGCCCATACCATCGAGCGGCGGTATAAGGCTATCGTGCTAGGCGGGCTCCGCGAGGATGAGGGCTTGGTGGATATGGCTATCGGGCGCGACCCTAAGAACCGGCAGAGGCAGGCTGTGCTGCCGGGCGGGAAGAGGGCGGTGACGCATTGGCGCGTGGCAGAGCGGCTTACGGGGCGCATGGGGGCGCATACGCTGCTTGAGCTGGAGCTGGAGACGGGGCGCACGCACCAGATACGCGTGCATATGGCGGCGATAGGGCGGCCGGTGCTGGGCGACGATCTGTACGGGCCGGCACGGGGGTTCTCCGCCGGCGAGGGGCAGTATCTGCACGCGGCCGTCCTCGGGTTCGCCCACCCGCGCACAGGCGAGCATATGAGGTTTGAGAGCACGCTTCCGGCGTACTTTACGGGTATGCTGGATAAGCTACGTTAAGAAACCGCCAAATAAAAACCGCCTCGGTGTGTGGAGGCGGTCTTCCTTCAAATACAATTCGGCACGCCGCTAGGCGCCCCTTTTATATGGCCTTGGTGACTTTCCCTGCACGCAGGCACTTCGTGCATACCTTGATGCGCTTCATGTTGCCGCCCTCATTGACTTTGACGGGCTGGATATTGGCGTTCCACTTGCGCCGCGTGTGGCGGTTTGAGTGCGATACATTGTTGCCGCTCGCTTGGCCTTTGCCGCATACTACGCATTTTCTTGACATGACAGTCCCTCTCTTTCCTATTCGTACAAAACGCCCCGAGGGGTCGGTTCCTTGCAAACTCACGAGGAAGAATGTACCATAGTGGGAGCGAATATGCAAGGATTAATTTTATGGGTGTACAGACGGAGGGATAATGGCCTTTGACAACTACGTAGTGGGCGCGTTGAGCCGTGAATTGAACAGCCTCCTCCTAGGGGGGCGTGTGGAGCGTGTATATCAGCCTGAACGTGAGGAGATAGTGCTTTGTGTACATCGCCCGCCTCGGGACGGACGCCCGCCAGGACGCTACAACCTGTTGATTTCCGCAAGCGCGAGCCGACCGCTTGTCTATCTGGCGGAACGGCGGGAGGCTGGCCCGGGCAACCCGCCTGCGTTTTGCATGCTGCTCCGCAAATACCTTGTGGGTGCATGGATAGACAGGATAGAGCAGGTTCCGAGGGAGCGAATACTGCATATTGACTTCATGACATCAAGCGAGCTTGGGCTTCGCGAGAGGCGCACATTGGTTTTCGAGCTGATGGGAAAGCACAGCAACATCATCTTTCTAGATGGCACGCGGATCGTTGACGCCATCAAGCGCGTAACGGGCGATATGAGCCGGGTGCGCCAGACCTTGCCTGGCATGGAGTATATGCCGCCTCCGCCGGGCAAGGGCATCTCGCCCATCATGGAAGAGGAGACGAAGAACGCAGACCTGACAGGCAAGGGGATTGGTTATTTCGATGGGCTTGCGGCAGAGGGCGCATACTCGCCGGCGATATTCTCAAAGGAAGGGAAGACCGTCGATTTCCACGTATTTCGGCTATGTGTCTATGATGGGTTCGAGGCGCAAGGGTTTTGTGGCGAAAGCGCGGTCAGCGATATGCTTGAGGCTTGGTATGAGAGCCGTGAGGCACAAGGCCGGGTGCCCATGAAGGCGAACGAGATAAGGAGCGGCCTGAAAGCTCGCCTAGACAAGCTATACCTTAAAAAGCAGAGGCTGTCGGAGGAGCTCGCGGAGGCGGCGCGCGCGGAAACCCTGCGCGAAACGGGCGACCTTGTCACGGCAAATATCTGGCGCATCGAGAAGGGGGCGGCAAGGGTTGCGTTGGAAGACTACACCAAGGACGGGGCGGTAAGGACTATCGACTTAGACCCCCGCCTGACGCCTGCAGGGAACGCCCAGCGGTACTACAAGCTCTACGGCAAGGCAAAGACCGCTGCGGTCGTCAAGGCGAAACAGCTTGAGGAAACGGGGGCGGCGATAGGCTATATAGAGGGCGCAATGTATTTCGTGGACGAGGCAGGGAGCCTTGAGGAGCTTGAGGCGCTTCGCGCGGAGCTGTCGACCGCAGGATATATACGGCTGAGGAAGGGCGGGCAGCGGAAGGGCGCCCCATCTGGCAACAAGCGTGGAGGCAAGAGGATGCACGGGGGCGTGTTCGCGCCGCACGAGTATGCGCTTCCGTCGGGCGCGCGGGTGCTTGTGGGCCGCAACAACGCGGAAAACGACGAGCTGACCATGCGCATGGCGGCAAAGACCGATATATGGCTGCATACGAAGGATATACCAGGGTCGCATGCGATATATAAGCCAGCAGACGGGAGCGCGGGCGCAACCGCTCCTGCGGACGGCGGCGCGGACTTGCGCATGGCGGCCGAGATAGCGGCTTGGCATAGCAAAGGCCGCGGCTCCGAGGGGGTTCCGGTCGACTACACCCTAGTGCGCAACGTCAAAAAGCCTTCAGGGGCTCGCCCAGGGTATGTCATCTTCACGAACAACAAGACGCTTTACGTCACGCCGAAATTGCCGGAGTGACCGCAATGGCGGCGGCCAGCCTTGCCCCGCCGTTCATTTCGTCCAATTTCGTGAAAAATGTCAATATTTCGTTGATAAAAAACCAATGCTGTAATAGAATAGTAACATGTGCGGCCAGGCGTTGCCGGGCATGTGTGTTTGTACGCTATCTGCGATGAGAGGAGAGTGTAAATGGCAATTCAGAAAACCAGGGAGAGAATGGAGATACGGGAGAACTGGCACGGGCCGGACAAGCTTTGGACATTGAGCTATGTGTCCAACGACGACGGGTTCCGTGTCGTTTCTGTTGTGGTGATGGGCAAGGAGGAGTGCATAGTCTGGGATATGCAGTTCAACCTCTCGAATGCGCACCGTGTCGTGGCGGAGATACTTGAGCACGGCAAGAAGCCCAAGGCGCTGTTCATATCGCACGGCCATCCAGACCATTATTTCGGCACAGAGGTCTTTTTGGCGGCTTTTCCGGGCACGCCGGTCTATGCCTATGAGGAAGATATCGAGGTCATCAAGGACCAGTTCCTGCCCAAGCTCGACCACTGGCAGGCAGAGATAGGGATCATGAACTGCCCAAGCAAGCCCATCCCTGTCGTTCCGTACACCAAGGGCGTCCTCGACCTTGACGGGTTCGAGATCGACATCATCCCGAAAATATGGGGCGATCTGAAATACAATACGGTGATGTGGATTCCGTCCATAAAGACCGTGGCCTGCAGCGACGTGGTGTTCAATATGGCGCATCCGTTCACCTGCGAAATCACGGACAAGGGGCGCGAGCATTGGATTGAGGACCTTGAGAAGATTCGCGCTTTGGGCGCCGAGGTCATCATTCCGGGGCATACGATGTTCGGGCTGGGCTTCGACGAGCGCGGGCTCGACTTTACGCGGGACTATGTGAAGAGAACCATCGAGGCGCTCAACACAGGCAGACAGTCGATCAAGGACGGCGTGCCGGGCGACATCGCCGCAAAGGCGTTCTACTACGACATGGACAACCATGCGTTTGACGCGGTGCTGAAACGCAGCAATGAAATGAACGGAAACGTATTTCTTGCGGGTCGCGAGTGGAACGATCTGTGGAACGAGAATATGGGCGGCACGGACGAATAAGGGTCGCAGAGAGCGCGAACCTAGGATATTTTTACAATAATAGATAATATAGGGAGGACATAACAATGGGAAGATTGAATGGAAAAGTTGCAATAGTCACGGGCGGCGGCGGCGGCATCGGCGCAGCTATCGCAAAGGCGTATATCGCTGAGGGGGCAAAAGTCCTTATAACGGGGCGTCGCAAGGAAAAGCTTGAGGAATTTGCGGCGGGGCTTCCGGCGGACAGCATCACATGCTTCGCAGGGGACATCACCAAGATTGAGGACGCCGAGGCGATGGTGGAGGCGGTCTGCGCGAAGTTCGGCAAGCTCAATGTGCTTGTGAACAATGCGGGGATAGACCCGCCCGGCACTGTTGTGGACATTCCCATACAGCAATGGCACGACATAATCAACACAAACATAAACGGTATGTTCTACATGACGCGCTTTGCGATTCCTAAGATGATCGAGGCGGGCGGCGGCTCCATTATCAATGTGGCGTCGCTTGCGGGCGTGCGTGCGATTCCGGCGATGCCTGCGTACAGCACGACGAAGGCGGGCATGGTGGGATTCACGAACGCGGTGGCGCTCGACTATGGCGACAAGGGCATACGCATCAATATAATCAGCCCAGGGGCGACGGCCACCGACATGCTCAAGACAGGCATGGCGGGGCTCGCAAAGGCTCAGGATACGGATATCTACGGGGCACTTGGCCTGCTTACGCGTTTCATTCCCATAAAGCGCGCGGCGGAACCGGAGGAAATGGCGCCGGCGGCGGTGTTCTTCGCCAGCGACGAGTCGAGCTATATAACGGGGCAGAACCTATTGGTTGATGGCGGCGCGACGGTTGTGGATCCGTGCGGCGCGTCGGTCAGCTCGCTTGGCAAGGCGTGGGGCGACGAGTAGGTGAGCGACAACCGGGGAGACGGGAGAGCTTGAGCAAGGGCGACTTGAAAAAGAATAAGGAGTTCAGCAAGCCGGCAACTCCGGCCGATATTGACATCGTTATGCCAGAGCTCGGCTCTGCGGAGCTTCCGCGCATTTTTGATTTAGACGACATGCTTTCACCAAAGATGGTGGCGGAGCTTGAAAAGATTTCAGACGAGGCCGAAAGGCTGGCGGCGGAGCGGGCGGCGGCGGAGCGTATTGCTGCAGAGAAAGCAGAAGCAGCACGTCGGGAAGCCGAGCGGTTAGAGGCCGAGCGTCGGGAAGCGGAACGGTTAGAGGCGGAGCGACTGGAAGCTGAACGTATAGCCGCAGAGAAGGCGGAGGCCGAGCGTCTGGAAGCGGAACGTCTTGAGGCGGAACGTCTGGAAGCTGAGCGTATAGCCGCAGAGAAAGCAGAAGCTGAACGGTTAGAGGCGGAACGTCTGGAAGCCGAACGGTTAGAGGCGGAGCGGCTAGAAGCCGAGCGCCTGGAAGCCGAACGGTTAGAGGCGGAGCGTCTGGAAGCGGAACGGTTAGAGGCGGAGCGTCGGGAAGCGGAACGTATAGCCGCAGAGAAGGCGGAAGCCGAGCGTCTGGAAGCTGAACGTATAGCCGCAGAGAAGGCGGAAGCCGAGCGGTTAGAGGCCGAGCGTCTGGAAGCGGAACGTCTTGAGGCGGAGCGACTGGAAGCTGAGCGTATAGAGGCCGAGCGGTTAGAGGCGGAGCGTCGGGAAGCTGAACGTATAGAGGCCGAGCGACTGGAAGCTGAGCGCATTGCCGCAGAGAAGGTGGAAGCCGAGCGTCTGGAAGCCGAGCGTCTGGAATCCGAACGTATAGCCGCAGAGAAAGCGGAAGCTGAGCGTCTGGAAGCCGAACGTATAGAGGCTGAGCGACTGGAAGCTGAACGTATAGCCGCAGAGAAGGCGGAAGCCGAGCGGTTAGAGGCCGAGCGTATAGAGGCTGAGCGTCTGGAAGCGGAACGTATTGCCGCAGAGAAGGCGGAAGCCGAGCGTCTGGAAGCTGAACGGTTAGAGGCGGAGCGTCTGGAAGCGGAACGGTTAGAGGCGGAGCGGCTGGAAGCCGAACGTATAGAGGCCGAGCGACTGGAAGCTGAACGTATAGCCGCAGAGAAGGCGGAAGCCGAGCGGTTAGCGGCCGAGCGGTTAGAGGCGGAGCGTCTGGAAGCAACGGATGTGGATATTGCCGAGGGGGATGCGGGGCCGACGGATGTGGATGCGTGGATTGCCGCGACCCTTTCGGAGCCGGCGGCAACAGAGGCTGATATAGAGGCGAAAGCGGCTGAGCCGCCATCGGGAGTGATTAAGGGGCTAAAGGGGTGGTTGGCCGCACGGTTCGTACGGGAGCCGGAAGCGGACGCCACTGCAGATATTGCAGAGGAAGCGGTAGAAGCCGCCGATGACGTGGCGGACGCCCCCGTAGAAATGACCGAAGAAGCCATCGAGGAAGCGACGGATGTGGATGCGTGGATTGCCGCAACGCTTTCGGAGCCGGCGGACGAGGAAGCGGCCGAAGTCACTGAAGATATTGCCGAGGAAAAAACCGCCGCCCCTGAACCCGAGGCCGTGGCGCCGCAGGAAAGCCCGATTCAAAGGCGCCGCAGAGAGCTTATGGAGTGGCTGATATCCAAAGGGGCTGCAGAGGAAGCCATAAAGCCAGAGGGCGAGGAAGCCGCATCGCAGGCGACGGAGGAAGCCCCTGAGATAGATGAGGCAAAAGCCTCTCTAGACGAGGCACTGGATGAAGGGTCTGCATTTTCGGATATAAAAGGATTGATTCAAAGAGGGCTTCGCCGGATAGGCGGCGGGATTGCGGCGCTGTTTGCGCGGATGCAGGGAAAGCCGGAGGCAGGAGCCGAGGAAGCGCCCGAAGTCGAGGGAGTGTTCGAGGCAGATGAAGAGCCTGAAGCCGAAGAAGCGCTCGAAATAGAGGAGACGCCCGAAGCAGAAGAAACGTTCGAGGCAGATGAAGAGCCTGAAGCCGAAGAAGCGCTCGGAATAGAGGAAACACCCGAAGCCGAGGAAGCGTCCGAACCCGAAACAGCGGAGCCAGAGCCGGAGCCGGAGCGAAAAGTGGTCGTGGCGCCACGTGACCCGCAGAAAAGGCCTCCTCCATCACGACGCAGACGCAGGAAGAAGAAAAAAAAGATCGGCATAGCCGGAAATATTGTGCGATGCTTTTTCATATTGGTGGCGGTTCTGTTGTTCGCAGGCATCGGATACGGCGCCAATTACCTATATGGCATCCTTGACGACCTTCCAAGGCACGACCTTGAGGGCATCGAGGCGAGCCTTAAGGTAATGAGCACGATCTACGACGATGAAGGCAAGGAAATGCAGGATGTCTTCATTTCGGACGCACGGCGGGAGTTGGTGACGTACGAGGAAATTCCCCAAGACCTTATCAACGCCATAGTCGCGATAGAGGACAGGACTTTTTGGGAGCACAAAGGCTTCAATGTCATACGCATTGTGGGAGCGATACTCGAATGGCAAACTGGCGTCACCAGCGAGATTGTCGGGACCAGCACGATTTCACAGCAGCTTGCCCGGAACATCTGGCTGGCGGAGACCCGCTCAGACCGCGATTTTGAACGCAAGATCAAAGAGGCGTTTTATGCCCGCGAGCTTGAGCAAAACCTTACAAAAGAGGAAATACTTACGCACTACCTGAATATGGTGGCGCTCGGCAACCACAGCTACGGCGTGGCGGCAGCGGCCCGGCTTTATTACGACAAGGACCTGTCCGAGCTGACCCTGCTCGAATGTGCGGCGTTGGCCGCGCTTCCGCAGTCGCCCACAAGGTATTCAATGATAAGCACGGTGCCTCCGGGCTTTGTCGACCCGAACGACCCCGACATATTGCTCGTCACCAACGAGTATGTCTTTATGTACAACGAAAGCGCCGTGCCGCGTATTCGGTTGGTCCTTGATTTAATGTACGATCAGGGCTATATCACGGAAACGCAGTACAGGTACGCGCTCAACGACGATATACGTCGCTATCTGCGCCCGCAGCCGCTCCAGAGCTTCGACAATTCATCGTTCTTCGTAACCTGGCTTATCAACAACGTCGCGGACGACCTGGTCATAAATTATCCAAACGATTTCCCGGACAGCGAGGTGGCTCGCCAATTGATTTACACCGGCGGCCTTGAGATACACAGCACATTCAACCATCGCATCCAGGATATAGCCACTGAGGAGTTTGAGGACCCCGCCAATTACCCGGTCGCTTTTCTAAGGTATGACAGGCAGGGCAACGCGCGGAGCGAAAGCCAGGACATAATACTGTTCAGCTATGAAAATATGTTTATTGACCGCAGCGACCCCGAAGCTGGACAAGCCCAGCCTGGTGACGAGGGTAGGCCGGAAGCGGTGCCCACCAAGGAGGATATGGCCGGCATCGGCGAACCGTGGTTTTACCTTAACGACGACGATTTTGAGATTCTGCCGGACGGCGGAATGAGGATTTTTGCCGGCCCTGAGAAGCGGCTTGGCATATATATGACTAGCGGGAGCTGGGGGGAGGAAATCTCGGTCGAGATCAAGGACTTCTTCACAAGGCCGCCGGGCAGTTTTTATATTGTGAAGGGCGGCGTGGTGCATATACCCAACGACTACAAGGCGATGGACGAGGAAGGGCATTTGATCCTGTCGGCGGAGTTTTTTGGAAGCGAGCACAATGTTTTCACGTTTTCGCCTTTTCCGGAAGGCGAGGTAAGGGAGAACGGCACGGCGGGCGAGTATTGGATAGGGCCGGACTATTTTACGCTCGACCAGCCTGTAATTCAGCCGCAGGGCGCAACCGTGATAATAGAGCATAACACGGGGCAGGTAAAGGGCATGGTGGGCGGCCGCGAGATTGAAGGGTCCATGCAGTTCAATAGGGCATTGGCGCCTAGGCAGCCTGGCTCGACCATGAAGCCGCTCGCTACTTACGGCGCCGCGCTCCAGCAGTCTGCCGACGGGATACCGGTCGAATCGACGGAGGTTTCCTTCGGGGAGTTCTGGACATCGGCATCCATAATCGACGATAAAGAGATGGAATACGAGGGCCGCGTATGGCCGAGAAACTGGTACGGCGGCTATAGGGGCCCGCAGACCATGCGCAGAGCCATAGAGCAGTCTGGCAACGTATGCGCAGTGCGCGCCCAGCTTGCGGTCGGCAATAAGCGAGGGGTCGATTTCCTGAAGGAACTGGGCATTACCACGGTGGTTGAAACGGGCACGGTGAACGACCTCAACCCGTCGGCGCTTGCCCTTGGGGGCATGACCGTGGGGCTGAGGCCTATCGAGAACGCAACGGCATACGGCGTGTTCGCCAATGGCGGAGTCCGCGTAGACCCGATCGGATATACAAGGGTGCTTTACAAGAACGGGGATGTCCTGCTTGACGGGACGCCGAGGGAAACCCAGGTGATGGATCCAGGTGCCGCGTTCATTATGAACGATATGCTCAGGACAACGATAACGAGCGGCATATCTTCGCGGGCGGGCGTCCGCGGCGTGCCGGTGGCAGGCAAGACGGGCACGTCATCCGAAAACTTCGATGCATGGTTTGTCGGCAGCACTCCTAAGTACACGGCGGCGGTGTGGCTCGGCATCGACACCGCAATAGAGATGTCGCAGGGTTCTGTGGCGGCGTCGGCGGTGTTCAGCAAGATGCTCGGGCGCATTTACGAGGACGAGGAAGACCCCGGCGAGTTTATGCCTATGCCGACCAACGTCGAAAGGAGCTCGGTGGACGGCATAACCGACTACTTCGTTATAGGCACGAAGCCGGACCACCTGAGATACGGCGACTTGATATGCCTGGAGTCGAACTATCTTGCGACTCCGCTATGTATAGATACAGAGCGCCGGGTCACAAGGCCGCTCAATGGGTGGATTGGTGAAACGACAGGCGATGACGACGCTCCGATGGCGGAGGTGGATGTGCCTGTCTGGTACTGTCCGCTGCATAATGACGACCATATAAAATACCCGATAGATCCAGCGCCCGCCCCTCCGCCGGGGCCGTCCGTCGCTCAGGACGAACCCAGCAGGCCTAGGCCTGATCCAGGCGGCGGCGGTGGCGGCGGCGGCGGTGACGATCCAGGCGGCGGCGACGATCCAGGCGGCGGCGACGATCCAGGCGGCGGCGACGATCCAGGTGGCGGTGACGATCCCGGTGGGGGCGATGATCCCGGCGGAGGCGATGATCCCGGTGGCGGCGACGACCCAGGCGGCGGCGACGATCCTGGCGGCGGCGATGTCGGGCCTGGAGGCGACCCTGGAGGGTAATAATGGTCAACCATGAAACGAATGAAAGCGGCAATATCCGTATAGGGCGCGGCGTTGTTGAAAGCGTCAGCGCACACGTGGTAGGCACTTTTGAGGGGCACATTATAGTCAGTGACCGTAGGGGGCGCATGAAGCATAGCCCAGCGGTGCGTGCGGAAAGCGAAAAAGGCTTTGCTCGTGCACGTATGCGTGAGGGCAGACTAGATATAAAATTGTATCTTATAGTGCAGTTTGGCACGAGCATGCGCAAGTCGGCCAAGACGCTTGCCGATAGGCTTCGTGAGGAATTTCCCTTGCAGACAGGTATAGAGGTGGGGCTTGTGACCATGGTGTTTGTCGGGACGCTTGCAGAGAAGCTCTCCAAGAGGCACGTTGTCTTTGTCGATGATGGCAAGCAATGCGAAATCGTCGAGGATGAGTGAGAGCGGGGCACCTTTTTCGCCGGGCGATCCGGTCACAGCATTGCACGGTGTCGGCAAGGCACGTGCGGAGATATTGGCAAAAATTGATATTAATGCCATAGAAGATCTGCTATGGCATTTTCCTAGGCGTTATGAAGATAGGCGGCGCCCTGTGCCGGTGGGGGCGCTCAAAGACGGCGAGGCGGCTCTTGCGCGTGTGCACGTGAGAAAGATTTCTGCGCCGCCATCGTTTGTGCATGGCAAAGGAGCGCCCAGAATACCTATGAAGGTGCATTGTTTCGATGAGAGCGGCGAGCTTGTCCTGCTCTTTTTCAACGCTCGATGGCTGTCGCGGGCATTTAGCGAGGGAGGGGAGTATTGGGTCTATGGTACGCCTCGCCGAGACCTTGCCGGAGCCACCATGACACATCCTGACTTTGAGGAAATCACGAACGAGGACGAGGGGCGAGAGGATGGGCAGTCCGGCAAGGGGATTGTGCCTGTCTACCCGCTTACGGCAGGGATTACGCAGAAATATCTACGCAGCCTTGTTCGTGCCGCGTTGCCTGCTGCGGCTTTGGTGGATGATGCATTGCCGTCAGGGCTGACAAGGGAGCGTCGGCTTGCCCCGGCATCCTACTCGCTTGCGAACATACACTTTCCGGAAGATGAGCATGGGCTTAACGCCGCCCGCTATCGTTTGGTCTATGAAGAGCTGTTTTTGCTTCAGATGCGCCTGCTTTACGCTCGTGGCCTTGCGGCATCAGAGGAGACAGGGGGGCGTATCTGTGCGGAGGGAGTCGTGGAGAGCGATGCGGCTTCGCTTTTCCCATACGAGCTTACGGGCGCTCAGAGCCGGGCCATAAGCGAGATACGCGCCGATATGGCGAGCGTGTCGCCGATGAATAGGCTGCTGCAAGGCGATGTCGGCTCAGGCAAGACGGCGGTCGCCGCCGCTGCGGCGCTGTTTGCTGCAAAGAGCGGCTATCAGACTGCAGTGATGGCGCCTACGGAGATACTTGCGTCACAGCATGCAGGGGAGTTCGCGCTTATGTTCAAAGGAACAAACGCCCGCACGGCATTGCTTACGTCAGGCCTTTCGGCGGCGGAAAAACGAGAGGTCAGGGAAGCCCTTAAAAGTGGCAGCATAGACATCGTGATAGGCACGCATGCGCTTATTGAGCCGGATGTGGTTTTTTCGCGGCTAGGCCTTGTGGTGACGGACGAGCAGCACCGTTTCGGTGTGCGCCAGCGCCTAGGCCTGCAGAAAAAGGGCACGGCGCCAGACACTCTGGTCATGACTGCCACGCCTATACCCAGGACGCTGGCGCTGATGCTTTACGCAGACCTCGACGTGTCTGTGCTGGATGAGATGCCGCCGGGGAGAAAAGCCGTCGCGACGCGTTTCGTCAACTCGGCGAAGCGGGACGCGGTGTACGATTTCGCGGAACGTGAGATGGAAAAGGGGCGGCAGGTGTACGTAGTGGCACCTATGATAGGGGACGAGGGAGACATGAGCGGAGAGGGCGAGGGTGCGACCCCTGGCGTAGGCGATGAGCCCCCTTGCGACGGCGATGCAGGCGTCCCGATGGCGACGGCCCTGGGCTTGGGGGAGGAGCTTGCCGCACGGTTTCCGCATAGATGCGTAAAAGCGCTCCACGGACGGATGAAGACAGTGCATAAAGACGGGATAATGCGCGAGTTTGCGGCGGGAGATATAGACATGCTTGTCAGCACGGTAGTTATCGAAGTCGGCGTAAATATACCGAACGCCACAATGATGATCGTCGAGAACTCGGAACGCTTCGGGCTTGCGCAGCTTCACCAATTGCGCGGGCGCGTCGGCCGCGGCGCGGACAAATCGTATTGTGTGCTCATCTCGGATTCGGAGTCGGAACTTTCCATAAAGCGCGGCGAGGCCCTTGCGTCCGAGCAGGACGGGTTTCGCATAGCGGAGCTTGACTTGAGTTTGCGCGGGCCAGGCGACCTTTTCGGCGTCCGGCAACACGGGCTGCCAGAGTTCAAGATTGCAGACCCCGCGAAACATATAGGGATACTTGCGCAGGCAAGCGAGGATGCAAAGGCGCTTTTGGCCTGCGACCCAGGGCTGGAGCTTGAAGAGCATGCGGCTCTGCGGCGAATGATAGGGGAAGGGAAGGGTTCATGAGGGTCATCGCAGGGGATTTCAAAGGACGCAGGCTTGTCGCGCCTAAAGGCGCGGATGTGCGACCGACGGCAGACCGCGTCAAGGAAGCGATTTTCAGCATGGTGCAGCCAGAGCTTGAAAACGCCGTCTGCCTTGATATGTTTGCCGGCACTGGCGCGCTCGGGATAGAAGCGCTTTCGCGTGGCGCGGCACGGGTATATTTTTGTGACAACGCATCCGCTTCGTTGGCCGCGTTGGAAAAAAACCTGGATATCTGCCATGCGGAAGGGCGTCGTACGGTCGTGACAAAAGGCGACTGGCACATAGCTGTCGCAAATATTACAGAAAAATGTAATCTTGTTTTCATTGACGCGCCTTACGAGATGTGCGAATATTATCCACAAATACTGAAAGCGCTTGCTGTGCACGGCGTGCTGGAGGCTGGTGCGGGCATCGTGATTGAGCGGGACGCCCAGAAGGGCGGATACGGGCTGCCGGATGCTTTTGTGAAAGTGCGTGAAAAGCGCTACGGCGGCACCTGCGTCGACCTTTTGATTTACGGCAGTATCGGAGAGGCGGAATGACAGAAGACAGGATATTGTATGCAGGCACTTTTGACCCAGTGACCAACGGCCACCTTGATGTGATGCGCAGGGCGGCGAACCTTTGCGGCACATTGGTGGTGGGGGTGCTTGAGAACGCCGAAAAGCGGCCAATGTACAGCCTTGAGCAGCGCGTTGAGATGCTCAGGCTTGCATCGGAAGACATTGAGAGCATTGAAGTGATTCACTATAGCGGCCTTTTGGCGGACTATGTGAACGCAAACAATTTTTGCGCAGTTGTCCGCGGGCTGAGGGCTGCCATGGATTTTGAGTACGAGATACGAATTGCGCAGATGAACGCGAAGCTGTTCAGGGAAGGCGTTGAAACCATTTTCCTGATGTCGAACCCAGCCCATTCGTTCATAAGTTCGGGCATCGTGAAAGAGGTATTCGTGCTTGGCGGCAATATAGAAGGGCTTGTGCCGTCCAAGGTTTTCGAATATATGAAAAGTATGGTATAATTGTATGATAAGCACAGAGTGTTTTGGAGGGTGAAATGAAAGTATTGGATTTGCTTGAGGAAATAGAAGAAATATGTGACACTTCGGCAGGCGTGCCGTTGATGAACAAGATCATGGTAGACAAGGCGGAGCTGGTCGAGATTGTGGGCGATATCCGCAAAGCCATGCCTGATGAGATTCAGCAGGCGCAGTTCATCAAAGATGAGCGTGAACGCATTCTGAATGACGCAAAAGAGGAGTACGAAACAATCATAAAGGATGCCGAGCAGCGGGCTGAGATGCTGGTGGATCAAAATGAAGTCACGGTTAGGGCCAAGCAACGTGCACGGGAGATCGAGGAAAGCGCCGCTGCTGGCGCAAAGCAGCTTAAGATGAGCACGTACGACTATGTCGACAAGGTTCTGTATGAGTTTCAAGAGAAGATGGAATATCTCAACACACAGTATTTCGGCGAGATGTTCACCAATCTTCAGAATACGTTTAAAGGCATTGATGACAGGCTTTCCGAAAATCGCAATGAGATTCGGGAACTGTCCTATAGAACGCAGATGGATGAATAATCCCTGCGCCCAAGGAGCAGGCTGATATGGCCAGAACGCTTGGCATCATAACAGAATACGATCCTTACCACAAAGGGCATGCGTACTTCCTTGAGGAAGCCAAGCGTCTTAGCGGTGCGGACAGGACCATCGCCGTAATGAGCGGCGCTTTTGTGCAACGTGGCGAGCCTGCGATGTTCGATAAATATCTGCGTGCGGAGGCGGCGGTCAGGAACGGGGTCGACCTTGTTGTTGAACTGCCTTTCGCTTATGGCGCTACAGGGCCTGAAAACTTTGCTCGCGGCGGTATCCGCCTTCTGTCTGCGCTCGGCATCGTGGATTCGCTGGCATTCGGCAGCGAGAGCGCGCAAGTGGAGCCGATGAAGGAACTTGCGGCGGCGCTTGCATTCGAAAGCCCGGCGCTCTCAACTCAGATAACGCTTGAGCTTGCAAAAGGCATCACCTATCCTGCCGCCCGCCATGCGGCTGTCGCTACGGAATTCGGGCAGGAAGCGGCGGATATGCTTATAAAGCCCAACGATATCCTCGGCGTGGAGTACCTGAAGCAGCTCTACCTCATCGAAGCTGAGAGCAGCAAGCGCGGGCTGATATGCTTCCATCCAGGCGTAGGGGCCAAGGGCGAGCCGTTGCTGAATGAAGTTTATACCGTTCCTCGCAGAGGCTCGGGTGAGCATGAGGCAAACGATGAAACGGGCTTTGCGGGCGCCGGGTCCATAAGGGCGCTCCTTCGCGAGGGGCGGCTAGGCGAAGCCTTCGCTTTCCTTCCTCCTGTGACCGCAGAGCTTATCCAGCACCGCATCCATGAATACCAGCCAGAGATAAGCGTGTGGGAGATGCGCACGGAGCGCGACCTTAGAATAGATATGGGTACACGCAAGCGCACAGGGGCGCTCGGGATGGTTTTCCCCGAAGCGCTTTACGGGCCGTTCCAGTACGCGCTGCTGTCGATAGGCCCCAGAGCCACATCTGCCATCTATACGGCAGCCGAAGGGATAGAAAACCGCCTGTTTGAAGGCGCTATGCGCGCGAAAGACTATTATGAGCTGGTTTCGCTCGTCAAGAGCAAGCGATTCACCGAATCCCGCATACGCCGCCTTGTGTTGCATACGACGCTGAGGCTTTCAAAGGTGGACATGAAGCGTGCGATGGGCGAGCGTATCTGTGCGCGTATACTCGCGTTCAACGACAAGGGCGCGGACATGCTCAAGGATGCCCGTGACGCGGACTCGCCTGCACGTGGCGTGGTGCTTTACCAGAACCTGCGCTTGCAGGAGAACGAGCTTGCCCGCTCGCCTGCGCTTATAGAGCTTTCCGTGCGTGCCGACAAGCTCTATAATATGATTGTAGAGGGGAATCTTTCAGGGTATAGATACAGCCCCGAACCTGTGATTGTCTAGCACTGCTTTTTTTGGTACAATCCTTAAGATAAATATTTGCGGAGGGGTAGCGAAGTGGTCATAACGCGGCGCACTCGAAATGCGTTTGAGAGCAATCTCACGTGGGTTCGAATCCCACCCTCTCCGCCAAATGAGTGTTCTGTTTGGTAAATTCAAAGAGGTTGTGTCGGCGGTCGCGCCGATAGCCATCCTTGTCGTTGTGCTTGGCGTGACCGTCGTGCCTGTGCCTTCATTGCTTATGGTGCGTTTCATCCTTGGCGCTGTTGCGATAATAATAGGCCTGTCCATCCTTTTGGCAGGCGTCGAACTGGCGTTCTTGCCTCTTGGGGGGCATATGGGCAGGGCGCTATTGATGTCGAACAAGCTGTGGTTCGTCGTCGTGGTCGGTTTTGTTCTTGGCTTCTTTGTCGCTTTTGCGGAGCCTGGCGTGCAGGTGCTTGCAGACCAAGTGAGCTCCGTGACAGGGGGGGCGCTTCCGTCATTCTTGATACGCATCCTTGTCGCCGCAGGGCTGGGCGGGCTGATTGCCCTAGGGCTGGCAAGGATCGTGAAAAGCTTTTCCATCCGCAAAATGTTGTTTGTCATTCTTTTGGCTGCGCTCGCGCTGTCCATATTCGCCACGCCGGACATGCTTGCCATCGCTTTCGACTCCGTCGGCGCGGCCACCGGAGCCGTCACTGTGCCCTTTATACTTGCGCTCGCGCTTGGGACGGCCGCCATGAGGCGGGACAGCAAGGCTGCGGAGGAGGACAGCTTTGGGCTGGTCGGCATATCGGCGTTAGGTGCGGCGTTCGGCGTTTTGATCCTGAACCTGTTCGTAAAGACCGAGGGCATCGAGGGGATCGTGGAGGTGGACATGTTTGCCGAGGGCTCGCTGCTTGAGCCGTTTTTCGCAAAGCTGCCGACCGTGGCGATGGATTCTTTGTTTGCGTTGTTGCCGGTTCTTGCGATACTTCTCATATTCCAAAAATGGAAGTTCAATCTGCCGCCTAGGGCTTTTCGCAGGATGGTCATGGGCCTTGTATACGCGTTTGTCGGGCTGCTGCTGTTCTTCGTGGGCGTGAACGCAGGTTTTATGAATGTGGGCAACATCATCGGCTACGGCCTTGCCATGTACGACAACAAGGCCATTTTGGTAGTCCTGGGTTTTGCGGTGGGGATGCTTATAGTCCTGACTGAGCCGGCGGTATACGTGTTCACCCATCAGATAGAGGACGTGACAAACGGGCATATCAAGCGTAAGATGGTGCTTGTGTTCCTTGCCGTCGGCGTGGCGTTCTCCGTGGGGCTGTCCATGTTGCGGATAGTGATGCCCGGCCTTATGCTTTGGCACTATCTGCTTCCTGGGTTTGCGGTGGCGGCGGCGCTGATGCTCGTGACGCCCACGCTGTTCGTGGGGATAGGCTTTGACTCCGGCGCTGTGGCGGCCGGCCCTATGACCGCCACTTTCGTACTGGCTTTCGCGCAGGGCGCATCCGAAGGGGTGGAGGGGTCGAACGTCTTGGTGGACGCCTTCGGGGTCATCGCAATGGTCACATTGATGCCAATCATCGCATTGCAGATACTTGGCATTATTTATAAATTCAAGATGAAGAACGACGACGTCCAAGAGAGCGGGGTGGGATAGCTATGGCGGGATACAGTCTTATAAGGTGCGTATTGAATATGGGAGACGCTTCCAAGGCGTTGAGCTATGCACAGAACTACGGCATAAGGGGCGCGAGCGTGTCGATAGGCAGGGGGACCGTGAACAGCCGCCTGCTTGATTTCTTCGCGCTCAACGAGGTGCGGAAGGAGATTCTGACCATGGTGGTGGAAAGCGACCTTGCCTCCGAAGCGTTGAAGCGGATCGCAGAGGACATGAATTTCGAGAAGCCGAACCATGGCATTGCGTTCTCGTACACCATATCTGAGTTCAGGGGGGCAAAAAACACATCGGAGATCGTCAGGAAAGGAGAGGGTATGTACAAGATAATATATGTGATCGTCGACAAGGGCAAGGCGGAGGACGTACTCGACGCCGCCAGGGAAGCGGGTTCGAGGGGCGGCACCATCATAAATGCGAGGGGCGCGGGCATACGCGACATCCAAAAGGTCTTCTCCTTTGAGATAGAGCCCGAAAAAGAAAAGGTTTTCATAATCACGAAAGCGGAGCAGAAAGACGCAATTGTTGATTCTATAAGGAAGCATATGCAAATAGATGAGCCTGGAAAAGGCATTTTATACGTAGTTGATATTGACGAGGTGTACGGTTTGCACTAAGATGTAAGGTATTATGGAGAGAGAATGTATTTTTTGCAAAATCGCAGACAAGGAAATCCCTGCGGACATAGTGTACGAGGACGAAGAGATTGTGTGCTTCCGTGACTTGGCGCCGCAGGCGCCCGTCCATGTGCTTATCATTCCGAGGGAGCATATCGCCTCGCTTGACGATATCGCCGACTCGGCGGCGCATGTGGGGCTTCTCGGACATATGATGGCAAAGGTCAAAGAGGTTGCGGCGGGGCTTGGGCTGTCGAACGGATACAGGCTTGTAAGCAATTGCGGCAAGGACGGGCTGCAGACCGTGGGACATCTTCACTTTCACTTGATTGGCGGGCGCGGCATGGGGTGGCCGCCGGGTTGATAATCTGATATGCATAACCTAGATTATATGTTTGATACGATAGGGAACCTTTTCGAGGTAGGGGAGGTGTTTTGGCTCGCCCTCTTTGGGGTCGTGTTCGTAATCGCCCTGATCTATCTTGTGCGGGGGATATATGTCTATTCCAAGCGGGCGGTCGAAAGCTCGTTTTTCATTGCGCTTGGCATACCCATAGCCGTATGGGCGGCGCTTGTGGCGGCAGGGTCGCTTTTCGGCATCGACAACGAGCAGGGGTCGTGGGCGTATCTTGGGATTTTCGCCACAAACCTTTTGATCCCTGTCCTGCTTCTGCTGCACGTACATAGCCAGACGTCGTACAAGCCCATCACGGCGAAATATTGCCTTTGTTGGCTTTTGGCGCCGTTCGCCCTTATCGCGATCGAGGCGCTTGAGACGTTTGAGCTTGTGTATGGGTTCAGCACGTTTGCGATATATCACGACCAGATCGCGCTTATATCCTTGATTTCCATCCTGTACCTTATCGTGGTGTTCGTAAAATCGTATCTGCTTTGCTTCAATGTATTTTATCAATTGCCCAAGCATATGCGTCGCTCTACATACCAGCTTATCATCGCCATCACCGCAATTGTGGTGGCCGAAAGCATATGCATGGCCGTATCATCCTCGCAGAACGTGCATGACGTATTGGTCGCGATAGCCTATATCATCGCGATGAACGTGCTGTTCTCAGGCTTCTTTATTGCAAACACCGCAAACGTGATAGCGACGTCGCGCGACTTCATATTCTCAAGCCTGTCGACGACTGTGTTCACTGTGAGCCTGAAGGGAAGCATCCTTGATTGGAACCACAAGGAGAAGGACGGATGCCAGCCATTGCCGGACCCGCTTTACAAGGAGCCGTATATACGATATCGCGAACGTGTTTTGGAGACGATGGGCGGAACGGTCTCGCCGCACGACGAGAACATCATCTGCGTTAGGGGCGAAAAGGGCGGAGGAGAGCACCACTTCCTTTTCACATGGCACGATATCTCCTATCAGGGCAAGGTCTTTGGGTATCTGGTGGAGATCGCCGAGATTGCGGACACTTATTCACGGCTAAGGCAGCTTGAGGCGATAGCGCGCTGCGACAGCCTGACAGGGCTTCACAACAGGAATGCGTATATCGAGCGGACGAGGCAGCTTGCGAAAGCGGAGAACATGCCGCTTCTCGTCATGGTCGGGGATGTCAACAACTTGAAGAAGGTCAACGACCTGCAAGGTCATCTGCTCGGTGACAAGCTGCTCAAGACCGTTGCGAAGGTGGTGCAGGAGAAAGCGCCCGCAAGGGGGTTCACCGCGCGGATAGGGGGCGACGAGTTTGTTCTGCTGCTGCAAAACGCGGACGAGCGGGACGCGGTCACTTTCATCACGGGCGTGACGGAGGCGCTTGACAGGGTTGATGACCCAGAGCTTGGGAAGCCGTCGGTCTCGTGGGGCTATGCGTTTATGTACAATATGGCAGAGGACTACAACAGCGTATTTCTCGCCGCCGACGCCATCATGTATGAAGCCAAGTGCCGTATGCACGAGGCGACGATAAGCGGGGTGGTGCCTGAAAAGGCTGAGGAGGTCGCGACGGCTGATGCGGCGCCTGATGCGGTGTCTGCCGGAGCGGACGCAGGGGCGGATGGAAGCGACCCCGTGTTTTATGAAGTGTTAGGAAAGGATGGTGAAACGATATGGTAGCAGTAGTGGTGAAAGAAAACCTTAAAGACGGGCAGAAGGCGGCGTTCGTGGAGTATATGCGTGAAATGATAGCCCTTACGAAGCAGGAGGACGGCTGCATAGCCTACGACCTTTACGAGTCCGTCGACGGCGCAGGCGAGGTCGTGATGGTGGAGCTTTGGGAGACCAAGGAAGCGCTCGACAGGCATATGGAGACAGACCACTTCAAGAAGTTTCTGCCAGGCGGGGAAGTTTACAAGAACGGCCCACCAGAGATCAAGGTGTTCGAGAAGCTGTAGGGGGCGGTGTGCGCCCCTGCACGAAAAAACTTGCACAGTGTAAAAAAAAGGTGTACAATCGCTAGGCACGTTATAGTTCGGCTGATTGCAAAGAGGAGGTGACAAGCGAATGGCACAGGTGGTAGTCCGCGAAAACGAGAGCCTTGAGAGCGCTCTGAAGCGTTTTAAGCGTTCTTGCGCCAGAGACGGGGTTATGTCCGAATTGCGTAAGCGTGAGCATTATGAGAAGCCAAGCGTCCGCCGCAAGAAGAAGTCCGAGGCGGCTCGCAAGAAGGCCCGTAAGATGTAGGGGCAAATTTCAGAAAATTGACGGGATGGGGGACACTCCATCCCGTTTTTATTGTATACTCTGTATGTGGAAAACGACGCAAAGGAAATAATACGCATCTCGCTTTCGGACTCGGCGGACGCCGGGCCTGTCTTTGGAGCCCACGACGCAAACCTCAAACGCATCGAGGAAAGGTTTGGCGTGGAGGCCGTGATGCGTCGGGACGAAATAGTGGTGACGGGCAAGCTTGCGGAAAAGGCCGCGGGCGTGATAGAGGACCTGCTCTGGATTCTTGAGAGTGGCGAGGGGGTTGACGAGCAGAAGCTTGAGTATGCTATCCACCTGAACGAGGAAGGGGGCTCGTACAGAAAGAACGGCAAGAACAACGATGTCATAGCGTTCACCCACAGGGGCAAGCCGATAAAAGCCAAGACGCTTGGGCAGGGGACGTATGTGGACGCGATACGCGCCCATGACATAGTGTTTGCCATAGGGCCTGCGGGGACGGGCAAGACTTATCTGGCGGTAGCGATGGCGGTGGCGGAGTTCAAGGCGAGGAACGTGGAGAAGATAATATTGGCGCGGCCGGCGGTGGAGGCGGGCGAGCGGCTAGGGTTCTTGCCGGGCGATCTCCACGAAAAGGTCGATCCATATCTCAGGCCGCTGTACGACGCTCTCTACGAAATAATGGGTCGCGACATGGCTTTGCGATTGAAAGAGAAAGAGGCCATAGAGGTGGTGCCGCTTGCGTATATGCGCGGGCGCACGCTCGACAACGCGTTTATCATATTGGACGAGGCGCAGAACACGACACGCGAGCAGATGAAGATGTTTTTGACGCGGATGGGCTTTGGGGCACAGGTGGTGGTGACCGGCGACGTGACGCAGATAGATCTGCCCGACGGCAAGCTTTCGGGGCTGCTCCATGCGGAAAAGGTGTTGGCGGGGGTGAAAGAGATAAGCTTCCAGAGGCTCAAAGAGAGCGATGTGGTGCGGCATACATTAGTCAAAAAGATCATAGGGGCGTACGAACGCTATGAGCGGCGCAAGAAATAGATGCGGATAGTCTTTGACGAAGAATGGGAGCCCGACGCCGGCTTGCACAAGCTGTTTGAGCGGGCTGCAGAACTGGTGTTCGCACATGAAGGGGTGGACGGCACGGGTTGCGAGGTGTCGGTTTTTTTTGCGGATGCGGATGAGATTGCGGCGCTGAATTTGCAGTATAGGGGGAAGGATGGGGCGACAGACGTGCTTTCGTTCCCGATGTACGAGGCGGCGGACGAGATACGGGCGGCGGCCTTGGATGCGTCCGACGAGCCAGAGGCAGGCCCCGTGCTGATCGGCGATGTGGTGATATGCATGGACGTGGCGGAGCGGCAGGCGGCGGAGCTTGGGCATTCCACGGAGCGGGAGCTGGCCTATCTCTTTGCGCATAGCGCGCTTCACTTGCTAGGGCACGACCATGAGGATGACGATGAGAGGCGGGCGGCGATGCGTGCCGCGGAGAAGGCCGTAATGGCGGAGATTGGGGAGGTGGCGATATGAGGTCAGGGTTCGTAAGCATTGTCGGCAGGCCGAACGTGGGGAAGTCCACGTTGCTGAATGCGATGCTGGGCGAGAAGGTGGCGATAGTCTCAGGGAAGCCGCAGACGACGCGCAACAGGATAAGGGGCGTCTATACGGAGCATGGCGAGGGTGGAAGCGTGCAGCTTGTGTTTATCGACACGCCGGGGATAGCGCGGCCTAAGAACAAACTAGGGTCGTATATGGCAGACCAAGCGCTGTCGACCTTGAGCGAGGTCGACATGATACTTTTCGTTGTGGATGAGTCATTGGGCGCCAAAGGCGGCGACCACTTTATCATGGAGCGCATCAAGGAAGCGAAGACGCCGGCCATACTCGTCATAAACAAGATGGACGCTATGGAGCCGGACGTCTACCGCAAGGCGTTTGAGTCTTATGAGCAGTCAGGTGTTTTTCAAAAACTGTTCGGCATCTCGGCGTTGAAAGGGCAGAACGTGGACATCTTGCTCGACGAGCTGAAATCGTATGCGGAAGACGGCCCGCAATATTTCCCTGACGACATGGTTACGGATCTGCCGGAGCGGTTTTTGGCGTGCGAGATCATCCGGGAAAAGATGCTCCACTACCTGCACGAGGAAGTGCCGCACGGGGTCGCGGTGGAAATCGAAAATTACGAAGAAAAGCCGGGCATCACACGGATATCCGCCGTGATACTTACTGAGAAAAAGACGCATAAGGGCATTATTATCGGCAAGAACGGGCATACGCTCAAAGGTATAGGCATGAGCGCGCGAAAGGAGCTAGAGGCTCTGCTCGGCACAAAGGCCTTTCTTGAGTTGTGGGTCAAGGTTAAGGAGAACTGGCGCGACGACGGCCGCATGCTTTCTTCGCTCGGATACAAGCGGGAGTGATAAAGACATACGAAGGCATTGTGATACGGCAGACAAAGACTGTGGGCGGTCGACGCATGGTTCTTATCTTTACGCGGGAGGAGGGCAAGCTGTCCGCGGGGACACACCTTTCGGAGAAAAGCAAGGGGGGAGGCCTTGCGCTAAGGCCTTTTGCCCACGGCCATTATGTGATATCGGAAAAGCGCGCAGGCTTGCGCTCAATATCGAAGGCTGACACCGTAGACGCGCACTTTGCCCTTGGCGAAGACGCGGACCGCTTTGCCGAGGCCTCTTTCGCATTGGAGTTTACGGACAGACTCCTGCCTGACGGGGTAAGCGAGCCTAGGATATTCGATTTGCTGAAAGACTGCCTAGGAATGCTCGGGCGCCGCAAGGCGGGCTTCAGGCTGCTTACGACTTCGTATATGGTCAAGGTGATGCAGACTCTAGGCATCTTCCCGGACACGGCTTCGCCGGACTTCGGCTTGTTGCTATCGGAGGTGAATGGTGATATATTGGATGTAGCCTTGTATATCGCCGAACAGCCTCTTGAGCGCATGGAAAAGCTGGCGCTTGACAGCGAAAAGGAGAAGGCCGCGTTCGAGGCCGTGAAGGCGTTTGCGCATAAGCATTTGGAGCTTGGGGCGCTCAAGAGCGAGCGGTTGCTCGCAGCCGGTGTTAATTACAGTTAGGAGGACAGACATGGAAATCACACTTGAGAAGATCGAACTTGTCAAAGACAGGACAGGGGTCAGCTACCGCGAGGCGAAGGAAGCCCTCGAGGTCACAGGAGGCAACGTCGTTGATGCCATCATCAAGATAGAGGATGAGATCAATGCCAAGGTCGGCGCCAAGATTTCGGACAATGGCGCCAAGGTCGTCGAAAAAATCAAGGAAGCGGTCAAGAAGGGCAATGTGACCAAGATCACGGTAAAAAAAGACGGCGAGGCGATGCTCAACATCCCTGTGACAGCTGGCGTAATCGGCACGGCGCTCGCACCGTGGCTTACCGTCATCGGCTCTATCGTCGCGCTCGGCATGAAGTGCGAAATACTCTTGGTTAAGGAGGACGGCACTGTTGTCGATCTTACGAGCAAGATGAATGAAACTCTTGACGACATGCGTGAAAAGGGCGGGGAGGCCATGGACTCCGTGCGCAGCAAGGTGGCAGAAAAGGCCGATGCGATGAAGGACAAGACGGGCAAGGCGCGGAGCGATGTAGACGAGATAAAGGATATAGTGGCGGATGCCGCGAAAGAGATCAAGGGCAAAGTGACAGGGGAATAGCAGCATAATGGTCAAAACAATGGACAAAATAGTAGCTCTTTGCAAAAGCCGAGGCTTTATATACCCTGGCTCGGAGATATATGGCGGCTTGGCGAACTCATGGGACTACGGCCCTCTGGGCATAGAGCTCAAGAACAACATCAAACGTGCTTGGTGGCGTAAGTTCGTACAGGAAAGCCCGCACAATGTCGGAGTTGATACGGCTATAATAATGAACAAGGAAGTCTGGGTGGCGTCGGGCCATGCGGGCGGGTTCGCAGACCCGCTTGTTGACTGCCGAAGCTGCAAGGCGCGTTTCCGTGCCGATCAATTGATAGAAGGGTTTTTCGAGCAAAAGGGCGAGATGCCGTCCCCGCCGCTAGATGGGTGGACGAACGACGACATGAGCGCATTTATGTCGGACAAAGGCGTTCCCTGCCCGACGTGCGGCAAGAGCGACTTTACTTCCATAAGGCAGTTCAACCTGATGTTCAAGACGCATACAGGCGTCACGGACGACTCGAAGAACGAGGTGTTTCTGCGGCCTGAGACAGCGCAGGGCATCTTTACGGAGTTCAAAAATGTCTTGCGCACGAGCCGCAAGAAACTGCCTTTCGGCATAGCGCAGATAGGCAAGTCTTTCCGCAACGAGATAACGCCCGGAAACTTCATCTTCCGCACGCGGGAGTTTGAGCAGATGGAACTGGAGTTCTTTTGCAGGCCGGGCGAGGACTTGGAGTGGTTTGGGTACTGGAAGAAGTTCTGCTTCGACTTCGTGCTTATGCTCGGCATAAACAAAGACGATGTCAGGATGCGTGACCACAGCGAGGAGGAGCTTTCGCACTATAGCGCCGGCACCACGGACATCGAGTACCGCTTCCCCTTTGGGTGGGGCGAGCTCTGGGGCATAGCCGACAGGACGGACTACGACCTTAGATGCCATATGGACCATTCGGGCGAGGATATGTCGTACCGCGACCCCGAAACAAACGAGAAGTTTGTGCCTTATTGCGTGGAGCCGTCGGTGGGCGTGGATCGTATGCTGCTTATGGTGCTGGCTGACGCCTACGACGAGGAAGGCTTGGAGGCCGACGAGAAGGCGACAGACGACGTGCGGACGGTGCTTCGCTTCCATCCTGCGCTCGCGCCGTACAAGGCGGCGATCCTGCCCCTTACAAAAAAGCAGAACGAGCAGGCGGAAGCATTGTACAGCGAGCTTGCGAAGGACTTCATGGTGGACTTCGACGCAAGCGGGAACATCGGCAAGCGTTACCGCAGGCAGGACGAGGTGGGCACGCCGTATTGCATCACCGTGGATTTTGACACGGAGGCGGACGGAACGGTGACGGTGCGCGACCGCGACACCATGGAGCAGATACGGATAAAGGCTTCGGAAATCAAGGCGTTTCTTGAGGAGAAAATGATACTTGGGCCTGCTTGAGCTGAAAATCCTTCTGGTGGTGATTCTTGCCGTGCCGATGGTGCTGTTGGGCATCAAGCTCACAAGTTCGCTTGCGGATGCGGCACTGATGGGCAAGAAAAAGACAGGGAAGCGCAAAAAGGCTAAAGATGATGATGATTAGGCATTGGGACCGACAAAAGGTATATTTATGGCAAAACTAACGCACGCGATTTTGATAGAGGGCGGCAGCGAGGCAGAGCGTTCTGGCAAGGCGGCGGCGCTGCTCAAGGAGCATTTTGCGGACGATCCGGAGGCAGCGGCCAGGCTTGATATTGAAAATGCTTTTGAAGACTTGATCATTGTCGAGCCTGAGGAAGGAAAGGATATCTTGGTGTCTCAAATTGAAGAGCTGACAGGGCTATTCAAGCAAAAACCTTTTGCCTCGACTGGCAGGGCATGCATTGTCCCACAGGGGGAGCGCATGAACGAGCATGCCCAGAACAAGCTGCTGAAGCTGCTCGAAGAACCCGCATTAGGCGGCCTTGTGCTTATCTTGACGGCAAATGCGGAACGGCTGCTTCCGACCGTACGTTCACGTTGCATGCGTATATGGCTCGGCCACCCGAAACCCGAGGCCGCTCCTGTGACGGAGGATTTGAGGCGGTTGACCGCCGTGCTTATATACGGGAAGGGCACGATTGCTGAAGCATGGCAGATTTTTTTGCGCTATGAGGCCTTGCGTGAGGAAGCGGTGGCTTTTCTCTTGAATTTCCAGCTCTTTCTTCGTTCGCTATCGGTAGGAAGAGCCGCTCCGGAGTTGGTCGGCGACGATTTGGATGAAGGGAAGTGGCTTAGGGAATCGGCCTCGAAAGTGCAGCAAAAACACGCGGAAAGGATGAGGAATGGCGTTTTGCAGATCGAGAAAGCTCTGGAGAGCATAGTGCGCGGCGACCGTGTGCGGTACGCTCTTCGCGGCATGGCGCTGTCGATGTACGAGGGCGCGGTATAGTCAAGAAAGGACAGCAAATGAGAACAGTTGCTACGGTAAAATTCAGAACCTCACAGAAGCACTATTATTTTGACCCTGCAGGCCATGAAGTGAAATGCGGCGATTACGTCGTCGTCGAAACTCAGAGAGGCAAGGAGCTAGGCATTGTCAGAGGCTCATTGCACGAGGTTTCGGAGAAGGAGTTCGGCAAGGCGATACGGCCTATTCTACGAAAAGCCACGCCTGACGATATCGCAATGGAGGCGGAGTATATGGACAGGCGCAAGGAAGCCGTGCAGGTATGCAAGCAAAAGATAGAGGACTACAATCTGCAGATGAAGCTTATAGACGCCGAATACACCTTTGATGGCTCAAAGCTGGTTTTCTACTTCACGGCGGAAAAGCGGGTGGACTTTCGCGATCTCGTCAAGGACCTTGCGGGGCATTTCCGCATGAGGATAGAGCTGAGGCAGATTGGCGTACGGGACGAAACACGAATACTCGGCGGCTTTGGGACATGTGGTCGCGAACTTTGCTGCAAGGGCTGGCTTACCGATTTTGAGCCGGTGTCCATCAAGATGGCGAAGGTGCAAAACCTCTCGCTCAACCCTGGAAAGATTTCAGGCTGCTGCGGTAGGCTGATGTGTTGCCTAAAATACGAGCATGACGTCTATACGGAGCTGAAGGCAGGGATGCCGGATGCAGGCGAGGTCGTCGATACGGGGCAAGGCCTGGCGCGCGTTTTCGACACGAATATTTTTGAGGGCACAGCCCGCGTAAGATATATTGAGGAGGAACGCACGCGCGACGAACCGGAAAAGCTTGGCACGGATATGTTTGAATTCAACAAGGCTGACCTAAAGCGCCTTGGCAAGAGCGGCAAGGGCAGGCCGAATGAGCAAGGCAAAGGCAGCAAGGAGATTGTGAGCAGCATAAAGACAGCAATCCAGGATGAAATCATCGAAGTCATCCCGGAACGCTAAAATTTGCGATTAGGGCATTAAAGGGTCTTCAGCTCGTCAAGGCACTTGCGGCAGATGTTCTTGTTGTAAATAACAGATACGTCAACCGCGCTGCCGCAGAAGATACAAGCAGGCTCATATTTTCTCAGAATGATATTGCTGTCGTCGACAAAAATTTCCACGGGGTCTTCTTTGTTGATGCCGAGCGTACGCCTTAGCTCCATGGGGAGCACGATCCTTCCGAGTTCATCGACTTTTCTTACAATACCTGTTGCTTTCATTTTAAAACCTCTTCTTTCTGTAAAAATAGCTTAATAATGGGACATACTACCACGCATTGCGGCAATTGTCAACCCCTCTTTTTGTTGCCTACAACCTTTGCAATCTGGGTGGCGGCCTTGACTATCACAGGGAGCGTGGTAAACAAGCCCTTTGTAGCCCTGAGCTTTTTCTGCGAATCTGCAATAAGTTTGTCAAGCTCCTTTGCGCGCCTAGAGGTGATTTCCGCCGTCACCTCAAGATCATTAAGCACCGACTGCGCCCGCTTCAATGTCTTTACCAAATTGTAGGCAGCTACGATTAAGTAGATGGCAAGAATAATCCCTGCAAGGATCAGCAGGCACAGAAGCGCGGTTTGAACATCAATAGTCAACATACGTTTTCCTCCGTCAAATATATACTACGGTATAATTATATAAAACTTGTAAAAAAATGCAAGCAGATATTACAAAAAGATTACACAAATATTGCAAAATGTTTTTTCGTGATACAATAGCTTGGTTATGGGAGTTATAAACGTTGAAAAATCTGGGCGCCTTGAGGGCGTGGTACAGATCGGCGGCTCCAAGAATGCGGTCTTGCCGCTCTTGGCGTCGACGTTGCTGACGGACGAACCCTGTGTGCTTGGCGGCGTGCCGGCGCTTAAAGACGTCGACATCATGTGCAGGCTGCTCGAGTGCTTTGGTGCCGAAGTCACGGAAGACCGCTTGGCGGCGCAGATACGCATACATGCAAAAAACATCAAAACAAATATCGCCCCGCCAGACCTGGTGAAGGCCATGCGAGCGTCCATCGTCGCTATGGGGCCGCTTGTCGCACGGACAGGGAGCGTTGGCGTGTCGCTTCCTGGCGGGTGCGCCATAGGCGAGAGGCCTATAGACTTGCATATCAAAGGATTTCGCTCGCTGGGCGCATTCGTTGAATGTGAAGAGAGTGAAGACGGAGGGGGTTTTGTAAAGGCGGAGGCAGGGCGGCTCGTCGGCGCCGAAATATACCTCGACTTCGCGAGCGTCGGCGCTACGGAGAACATAATGATGGCTGCCGTCCTTGCCGACGGGACCACAATTATAGAAAACCCGGCACAGGAGCCGGAGATAGTGGATTTGGCGAATTTTTTGAACAAGATGGGAGCAAAGATACGCGGTGCAGGCACCGATGTGATACGCATAGAGGGCGTTGAAAAGCTGCATGGAGCTGAGCATACGGTCATACCTGACCGCATTGAGGCCGCGACCTTTATGCTCGCGGCGGCTATCACGGGCAGCAATATCCTCGTGGACAATATGCTGCCTAACCACGTGGTGCCTGTTATCGCGAAGCTTCGGGAAACGGGCGTTTACGTAAGGGAGGCTTTTGGCGGCATCGAGGTTGACGCTACGCGGGGCATGCTAAAGGCTACAGATATAAAAACTCTTCCGTATCCAGGTTTTCCTACGGATGTGCAGCCGCAGTTTATGGCATTCCTGACGGTTGTTGAGGGGCGGTCGAACATAATCGAAACCGTTTTTGAGAACCGCTTCATGCACATTGGGGAGCTTAACAAGATGAACGCGGGCATAGTGGACAATGGCAGGCATGCCTTGGTTCCGGGCGGTGCGTCGCTCAAGGGGGCGAAAGTGCGCGCTACAGACCTTAGGGCAGGCGCCGCGCTTATTCTGGCGGGGCTTGCGGCGGAAGGGCTGACGACCGTGTCCGATATCTACCATGTGGACAGGGGGTATGAAGGGCTGACAGAAAAGCTCTCAAAGCTGGGTGCAAGAATACGGCGGTCGGAGTCTTAGATTCAACGTGCGTAGCTTTAGGCGAGGCGCAGGCTATTCTTCATCTTCCCGCGCTGTCGGCATACCATCCATTGCCTGAGCCCCTAGAGCCTCCTCGTATTTCACGAAAACGGCATCCCTGATATAGCTGCGCGTTTCGGGAGTGAGGGGATGCGCAACATCGCGGTATTCGCCGTCGCTGATTTTGCGGCTTGGCATCGCAAGGAACTTACCGTTCTGCCCGTCGATGATTTTGATGTCATGCACGACAAACTCATCGTCAAACGTGACAGAGGCAACCGCCTTGAGCTTGCTGTCATTCGGAACCAGCCTGATACGGACATCTGTGATTCTCATGATACTACCCTCCCCGTAATATCGTGGCTACGTTTGTCAGACGCTTATTGTATCATATGGTGAAGTGTGATACAATCCTGATGGAGGAATTCTCGCAAATTGATCGACTTTGACAGCGTTCGTCATGTTCATTGCATAGGGATTGGTGGCATAGGGGTATCCGCGATTGCGGAGATATTGCTGCATAGGGGAGTAATGGTCTCTGGATCGGATTCCAACGAAAGCGAAATCACCGACCGACTTATTGAAAAAGGGGCGAAAGTCTACTTGGGCCATCGTGAGAAAAATATCGCGGGGGCGGATCTTGTGCTTTACTCGGCTGCTGTGCCGCCGAACAATGTGGAGCTTCGCGGGGCGCGCACGAAGGGGGTGGCGGTGGTTACTAGGGCTGAGGCGTTAGGCCAGCTTATGCGTGAGGCAAGGCATAGCATCGCTGTGGCGGGCTCTCACGGCAAGACCACGACGACGTCCATGATCTCGCTTATCCTGAAAAACGCGGACAAGACGCCCACAATACTTGTAGGCGGCAATCTGAGCGAGATTGGCGGCAATGTGGCGGTCGGCGACCCAGACTATTTTATCACCGAGGCTTGCGAATATATGGATTCGTTTCTTTCGCTCTCGCCCAAATACGCCGTCGTACTGAATATAGACAGCGACCACTTCGACTATTTCAAGGACATTGACCACCTGGTGCGTTCGTTTGAGACCTTTGCGAACTTGGTGCCGGAGGACGGCGCGGTGTTTGCGTACGACGCGAACCCGTTTGTAAGCAGCATACTCGAAGAACTGGACCGGCCGTACGTGACTTTTGGATTCCATGAGAATTGCAATTACAGGGCGGACAATATCAAGTTCGACCGCAACGGCTTTCCGGCTTTCTCCATAGTGATAGACGGAAGGCCGCTGTGTCGCGTGCAATTGCAGATACCTGGGGAGTACAATATAGCGAACGCTTTGGCGGCGATGGCATGCGCGACGACGATGGGGATAGATCCGGGCGTGATCGTCTATACGCTGGAGCAGTACAAGGGTACGCAGCGGCGGTTTGACATTCAGGGGTTCACGACGGGCGGGGTCAAGATCGTGGACGATTACGCGCACCATCCTACCGAAATCGTGGCTACGATCAATGCCGCGCGAAAGGTGCCGCATGAAAAGATGTGGGTGCTTTTTCAGCCCCATACCTACACACGGACATTGGCGCTGCACGACGACTTCGCCGAGGCTCTGGACTTGGCGGACAGGGTGGTGCTTGCGGAGATATATGCAGCACGAGAGAAGAACCCGCACAACGTAAGCTCACGTTCTATACTTGCGAAAATGAAGGAGAAGGATCCTGGCAAGGAGGCGTGGTTTATAGAGACCATGGACGAGATCGCGGACTTCGTGCTTGCGTACGCAGAGCCGGGCGACCTAGTCATCACTATGGGCGCCGGGGATATCTACAGGGCTGGGGAAGCTATACTTGAGAAGGACCAGGAGGCGTATTTTGGGAGCGGAGATGGCGGCTTCTCCGCGGTGGAGAGTTGAGCGTGGGCGAATAAGGGAATATGCAATGGATAGGGATATGGACAATTTAGAGAGATATTATAACGAAAAGGCGGCGGAGAGGCGGCGCGTGAATCTGGCGTTCGCGGCGCAGGGGGTGGAGTTTTTTGACATTGGCATGGCCGAGATAGGGGAAGGCGTGACTATAGGGGAAGGTACACATATCGGGATGGGGGTTTTGATTGAAAAAAATTCTATAATTGGGAAAAATTGCAGGATAGGGCAAAGCTGTCGCATCGAGGGCTGCGAGGTCGGCGACGGGGCGGCGATCGACCAGAGCGTGGTGCTTGACAGCCGAATAGGGGAGGACACTTCCGTGGGGCCTTTTGCTTATATACGGCCGGGCAGCGTGATAGGCCGCCGCTGTCGCATAGGCGACTTCGTCGAGATAAAGAACAGCGTCATAGGGGACGGCACAAAAGTCTCGCACCTCAGCTATGTGGGCGATTCGGACTTGGGCGAAGGCATCAATGTCGGATGTGGCGTCGTGTTCGTCAATTATGACGGGCTTGAGAAGCATCGTTCGAGGGTAGGCGACGGGGCTTTCATCGGCTGCAACGTGAACATAATCTCGCCTGTGAATATCGGCTCAGGCTCGTATATCGCGGCGGGCGGGACGGTGACGCACGACGTGCCTCCGGGCGCGCTGTTTGTGGCGCGTGACAGAGGGCGTAATATAGATGGCTGGGTGGAGCGGCGTGGGCTGCTCAAAACCCGGCAATAAACAAGGAGGACTTATTGATATGCGTGTTGAGAGCTTGTTTCCGGAATTTAAGATTTTTGCGGGCAATTCAAATCCTGTGCTGGCGGAGGAAATAGCGTCGGTAATGGGCAAACCGCTTGGCAAGGCGGCGGTGTCCACGTTTTCGGACGGCGAAATCTCGGTCAATGTGCGAGAGTCAGTGCGAGGCCGCGATGTCTTTATTATTCAGTCGACATGCAGCCCAGGCAACAACAACCTTATGGAGCTGCTGATACTTATCGACGCGATGAAGCGGGCGTCGGCGGGGCGCATCAATGCGGTTGTCCCGTATTACGGCTATGCGAGGCAGGACAGGAAGGCGAAGCCACGCGACCCGATCACGGCCAAGCTGGTGGCGAACCTTATAAGCGCGGCGGGCGCGGACAGGGTGGTCACGATGGACTTGCACGCGTCGCAGATACAGGGTTATTTCGACATACCGGTCGACCACTTGTTCGGTATGCCGGTGTTCGTGAGGTACTTCAAAAAGAAGAAAATCGCGGATCTTACCATTGTTTCGCCCGACCACGGCAGCGTGACGAGGGCACGGGGTATGGCTCAGCCGCTCAATGTGCCCATCGCCATTATCGACAAGCGGCGCCAAAAGGCGAACGAGAGCGAAATAATGAACGTCATCGGGGACATAGAGGGGCAGGCCTGCATCCTGGTGGACGACATCATTGACACGGCGGGGACCATCACAAACGCGGCGAACAAATTGACGGAGCTGGGGGCGACGGAGGTCTATGCGTGCGCAACGCATGGCGTGCTGTCGGGCGAGGCGATCGAACGTATCCAGGCGTCGAGCATCCGTGAGCTCGTGGTTCTCAACACCGTGAACATCGGCGAAGAGAAGCTGATCGACAAGATAAAGGTGCTGTCGGTCGCTCCCATCTTCGCTGAGGCGATGAGCAATATCCACAGCAACGACTCTGTCAGCAAGATGTTTGTCTGACGGATCCGGCGGGGCGGGCGTGATGATAGTGATTGTGGGACTCGGCAACCCTGGAACAAAGTACAGCCATACAAAGCACAACATAGGGTTTATGGTCGTCGATTTGCTGGCTGAGCGGCACGGGATCAAGGTGTCGAGGCTGAAGCACAAGGCGTATATCGGCGACGGCATGATAGCGGGGAAGAAGGTGCTGCTTGTGAAGCCGCAGACTTTTATGAACGATTCGGGGCAGAGCGTCCGCGAGGCCTTGGGCTATTATGACGTGGCGGTGGGTGACTTGATGGTGGTGTACGACGATGTGGACATACCTATGGGGGCGCTGCGCATACGCAAGAGGGGGAGCGCAGGCACGCACAACGGGATGAGGAGCATAATATACCAGCTTGAGGACGATGGGTTTCCGAGGTTCCGTGTGGGGATCGGGGGGGAGCGCGGGCCGCTGGAGCTTTATGAGTATGTGTTGACGGGTTTCCCCGACGAGGTCATGGGGGAGATGCGGGAGGCAGTGGAGCGGTGTGCGGACGCGGTGGAGGCGGCGGTCGCGGAGGGGGTCGAGGCGGCGATGCTGCGGTATAACGTGAGCGCAGGGCAGCCCAGTCGTCATTGCGAGGAACGGAGTGACGAAGCAATCCAGCATAATGTGTCTAGCCTTCGGCGCTCGACGCAAAGCCCCGATTCTGACTCTAACGACACGGATCTCCGGGCTGCCCGTCCCGACTCGCAAGATGAATAGTCCTGTGCGGCATGCGGGGCTTGAGGGGGTGCAGGCGGCGCCGATAGCGGCGCGGCTTGTGATAGAAGCGGGCGAGGGCGCCAAGGCGCTGATCGTGACAGCGGGGGCGGGGTCTGCCGCCTCTTTTGCAAAGACGCTGGGATTTTTTTTGGACGGGGTGGCCGAGGTGTGCGTGCTGCCGGAGGACGACCCGCCTTTTCTTCATGCGGAGGCCAGGAGCAGGGAGACCGAGGCCGCACGGCTGAATGCGATGACGGCCTTGACGTCGCCGGGTGCGGCGGTGGTGGTCTGCCCGGTGAGCGCGGCGATAAGGGATGTGTGCAGCCCGGAGGCGTTTGCGGGGGCGCGCCTTGAGCTTGCCGTGGGGATGGAGCTGCCGAGGGACGGGTTTATACGCGGGCTTGCAGGGCTCGGGTACAGGCGCGCCCCGTATACGGAGAGTCCGGGGGAGTTTTCGGCGCGGGGGGACGTGGTGGATGTTTTTCCGGTGAATCGCGAGGAGCCGCTAAGGGTGTCGTTTTTTGATACGCTCGTCGAGAACGTGCGTTCGTTCGACCCGGAGACGCAGAAGTCGCGGGGGGGCGGGCTACAACCTGAAGGTAGGCAGTGCGGCGCTCTCGATTTTGGCGTAGGTCGGCCCACAACTGTAGTTATCGCACCGGCGGCGGAGCCTGCGGGGGAGGGGCTTTCGTTGGTGGACTGGGTGGGCGAGGGGGGCGTTTTTGCGTGCATCGACCCTGTGCGGGTGGGGAGGGCGCTGGAGCTTCGGGAGATGGAGGCGTTGCAGGATTTTGAGGCGATGATGGATGAGGGCGAGGAAGCTGACTGGGGGGCATTTCGCGGGGGGGATTATTGGCGGGAGTGTTTAGGGCGGCATAGGCCGCATATGTTTGAGCCGTACGGGGAGGCTATGACGGCGGGCGTCCTGACATTGCAGGGTGTCGGTGAATCATGCGAAGGTTACGAAACCGTAGCCTATGAGGCGAAATACGCGGCTGCGCTTTATGGGCAGCTGGACTTGCTTGCCGCCGAGTTGAAACGGTATCTGCGAGACAAGTTTACCATAACAATAATCGCGTCAACCGAAGCGCGTCTTGTTTCCCTGCGCGAATTTGCGGAGCAGGAGGGGCTTGCGGACAGGATATTCTTCGCTGTCGGCGAGCTTGCGGCAGGGTTTGAGATAAGTAGCGAGAAGCGGGTATGGCTTTGGGACGGCGACATCTTCAAGTCAGGCAAGAAAAGCCGACGCACCCGCGTCAAAGGCCACGAAAAGATATCGGCGTTCACGGACATTGAAAAGGGCGATTATATAGTCCATGAAAATCACGGCATAGGCGTGTACAGGGGCATAAAGACCATCGAGGCGGACGGCGGCGAGCGCGACTATTTGACGATAGCCTATTCGGGAAAAGACGTGCTCTATCTGCCGGTCGAGCAGATGGACAGGGTGCAGAAATATGTGGGCGGCGGCGAGAAGCGGCCGCGTGTGAGCAAGCTTGGGTCGGGCGACTGGGAGCGGACGAAGGCTCGCGTGCGTGCGGAGATAGAGGAATATGCGGGCGAGCTTACGCGGCTCGCGGCCGAGCGAAAGCTGGCGACGGGCTTCGCGTTTTCGCCTGACACGGTATGGCTGAAAGATTTCGAAGACCGCTTTCCGTTCGAGCCGACGCCAGACCAGGTGCGGTGCTTCGAGACTGTGCGGGGCGATATGGAGAACCCCTGGCCGATGGACAGGCTTATCTGCGGCGACGTGGGCTACGGCAAGACGGAGGTGGCTTTGCGGGCGGTGTTCAAATGCGTGCAGGACGGAAAGCAGGCGGCGATACTAGTGCCCACGACCATACTTGCGTCGCAACACTTCCGTACTTTTTCCGAGCGATTTTCGGATTTCCCCGTGGAGGTGGAAATGCTTTCCCGATTCCAGTCCGCAGGGGAGCAGCGAAAGATCGCAAAGGGGCTTGCGGACGGCGGCGTCGACATAGTGATAGGGACTCATGCCTTGCTGTCGTCGAAAATCGTGTTCAAGGACCTTGGTTTGCTAATTATCGACGAGGAACAGCGCTTCGGGGTGAAGCAAAAGGAAAAAATAAGGGGTCTGCGGGCGGGGGTGGACATCCTGACTTTGACCGCGACGCCCATACCGCGCACGCTCAATATGTCGCTACTTGGGATAAAGGACATGGACCTGATCGAGGACCCGCCGGAGGACCGCTACCCTGTGCGGACATTCGTGTCCGAGGAACGGGCGGACGTCATTTCGGAAAGCGTCCGGCGCGAGCTAGACCGCGGCGGCCAGGTCTATGTCGTCTACAACAGGGTGAGCGGCATAGAGCGGGTGGCGGAGCAGATTCGCGCGCTTGCCCCACAAGCCCGCCTTGGCGTCTGCCACGCCAAGATGAACGAGCGAATGATCGAGGAAGTTATGCACGACTTTTACGAGGGCGAGTACGATGTGCTGCTGTCCACGACGATTATAGAGTCGGGGCTCGACATCCCGAACGTCAACACCATAGTTATTCTCGACGCCGACAGGCTCGGCCTGACGCAATTGTACCAGCTGCGGGGGCGTGTCGGACGGACGAACAGGATAGCCTTTGCATATCTTATGTATCGCAGGGACAAGGTGCTTACCGAGAACGCGGAGAAGCGTCTGCGAACGATACGGGAGTTTACGGAGTTTGGGAGCGGGTTCAAGGTCGCCATGAAAGACCTCGAGATACGCGGGGCGGGCAACTTGCTCGGGGTCAGCCAGCACGGGCATATGGCGTCCGTGGGCTATGAAATGTATTGCAAGCTGATAGACGAGGCGGTGACGCGGCTTGCGGGCAGGGCGCCCGTACACAAGGACATCGAGAACGAGTGCCGCGTGGAGCTCTTTGCGTCGGCGGTCATACCGCCGGGCTATATCGAGGACGAAATAGTGAAGCTGCAGGCGTACAAGCGGATATCATTTGTGGACAGCGAGCAGAGCAAGACGGCCGTGCTCGATGAATTGGGCGACCGCTTTGGGCCCGTCCCGTCCTCGGTGCTTACGCTTATCCATGCGGCGTGGATGCGGCACCTTGGGGAGAGGGCGGGGCTTTCGGAAATAAAGCTGAAGCCCAAGCTTGCGGAAATGGTCTACCGCGAGGCGCCCGCAAACCTTATGGAACGTGTGTTCTTGGCTTCGGACAAGGCGCATAGCGAAGGCGCGGCCCTCGAAGCTGACATGAAGGCCACGCCCAAGCTTGTTCTGAAATTCCCGCATGGCGTCTCTGGCGATGGGGTGGTGCAAATCGCGTTGGATGTGCTTAATGTTTTGTCCTGCGCTTCTTGACGCACTCGGTCAGCAGGTATTCGATCTGCCCGTTGATCGAGCGGAACTCGTCATCTGCCCAAGCTGCGATCTCTGCGTAGAGCTTGCTTGACAGCCTTAGCGGAAGCTGCTTCTTTTCGTTTTTCTCTGCTTCGGATGGCATTGTTTTCCCACCCTCGTTTCATGGGTCTATCGCGTTCCTTAATACAATGAGCCGCTGTTGACGATGGGCTGTGCGTCCCTGTTGCCGCAGAGGACTACGAGCAGGTTGCTTACCATCGCCGCCTTGCGTTCGTTGTCAAGCTCCACGATGCCGTGCTCGTTCAATTCGCATAGCGCCTGCTCGACCATGCCGACAGCGCCCCTGACTATAAGCGCGCGTGCGTCGATGATGGCCTTTGCCTGCTGCCTTTGGAGCATAGCTGCCGCGATTTCAGGCGAGTAGGCGAGGTGCGTAATACGGGCTTCCATTACCTCCAGTCCGGCGATGTCCACCTTTTGCTGTATCTCGCCCCTAAGCTGCTCGGCTATCTCCATGCTGCTGCCCCTGAGCGTGAGCTCGTCCTCGCCGCCGGTGATGTCGTAGGGGTACATGCGCACGATGTTTCTGAGCGCGGAGTCGCATTGCGTCGAAAGGAACAGATTGTAGTCATCCACGTTGAAAACGGCCTTTGCGGTGTTGACGACGCGCCATATGACCACGATGCCTATCTCTATCGGGTTGCCGAGCTGGTCGTTTATCTTCTGCTTTTCGTTGTTCAGCGTCATGGCTTTGAGAGAAACTTTTCTGGGCGCGGATTTGTAAGTGCTAACGCCGTTTGCAGTCTTCCATCCGCTTTCTTCGTCATTCAGCTTCGTTGGCACGGCAAAGGGGTTGACGAAGAAAAAGCCCTCTTTTTTCAGGCTACCGTAGTATTTGCCGAAAAACGTGAGTACATAGGCCTCGTTCGGCTTGAGTATCCGCAGCCCTAAGCTTATGAAAGTGATAGCGGCCCAGCATATGGCAGCAATTAGCCAAGCGGCTGCCAACATAAAGGATGTTTGCGTCCATCCTAAGACGGCGAGCGCATAAGGAGCCCCTGCAGCCCAGCTTACCAAAAAGACCGACACTATCGCGAGCACGACCATCAACGCCAGCATTGCCATCCCTGAGATATATCTTGCCTGTCTTTCTTCTGCCTTGTTCTGTACGTCCATTTCTTCTTACCTCCAAATGTGACTGATATGTTTATGATATCATAATGATATCAGGTATCTTTGTGCTTGTCAAGCAGGAAAAGAGGAAATATTGTTCGCATTGTGGTAAACTCTCTTGTTATGGACGTAATTACTGGGAATAAAAATAATAATGCGTATCTTGCGGGGTTGTACAGCGGCGAGCCGTATGTGAGCGGGGAGCAGCCGGGGCTGGGCGTCGTGAAGCTGAACACGAACGAGAACCCGTACCCGCCGGCGCCTGGCGTGCTTAGGGCGCTTGCGGATTTTGACGGGCGGGGGCTCAGGCTATATCCCAAGCAGGACGGCGGGATGCTGCGTGAGGCGATAGCGGCCCTGCACGGCGTCGCGGTGGAGAAGGTCTTTGTCGGCAATGGCTCGGACGAGGTTTTGGCGCTTGCGTTCCGTGCGTGCTTCGGGCTTGGGCGGGACTGCCCTGTGCTTTTCCCCGACATAAGCTATTCGTTCTACCCTGTGTGGTGCGAGTTTTTTGGGATACCCTATGAGGCGGTCCCTTTGGGGGAGGACTTGCTGCCTGCGGCGGACGGCTATGCACGGCATAACGGCGGGATAGTGATATGCGAGCCGAACGCGCCGACGAGCCTTGCGGCGGGCGAGGCGTTTGTAAGCGAGGTGATAGAGGCGAACGGCGGGGTGTCTGTCGTGGGGGGGGACGAGGCATATGCCGACTTCTGCGATTATTCCGCGATACCGCTCACGGCGAATGTGAAGAACCTGCTTGTGACACGTTCGTTCTCCAAGGGGCGGTCGCTTGCGGGGCTGAGGATAGGCTACGCCATAGGGGACGCGCGGCTGATAGAGGCGCTTATGGCGGCAAAGGACTCCTACAATTCATACCCGATAGGCGCTTTTGCGGAGGCGCTTGGCATGGCGGCAATCGCTGACGACGATTACTATAGGATGGTCGTGGACAAGATCAGGCAGACGCGGGACGCCGTCGCTGCACGGCTCAGGGAGCATGGGTTTGACGTGCCGGAGCCGTCGGGGAACTTTGTGTTCGTGGGCTGCGGGAGCGCGGAGCGTGCACGGGAGATATATGCATATTTGCGGAGCGGGGGCGTCTATGTGCGGTATTTCGACAAGGCACGGATAGACGATAGGCTGAGGGTAAGCATAGGCAAGCCGGAGGACATGGAGGTGTTTTTTGCGCGATTGGAGGAATACCTTGCTATTTAAGGACATAGCTGTATTGAATGAGGACTTTTCCGTTTCGCACGGCATGGATGTGCGAGTGGAGGGGTCGCGAATTGCGGCGGTAGGGGGGGCGAGCCAAGGCGGACGGTCATATGGCGGGCAGCCCGGAGCTCTCGATTTAGGCGCGAGTCGCCCCGATAGCGCCCCTGTCGAACGCGTGTTCGATGGGCGGGGGAAGCTGCTTATGCCGGGGTTCTACAATTCGCATACGCACTCGTCTATGACGCTGCTTCGCGGCTATGGCGAGAATCTGCCGCTTCGTGAATGGCTTACAAAAAAAATATTCCCTTTAGAGGAGAGGCTTACGGGCGAGGACTGTTACCACGGGACGATGCTGGCAATGGCGGAGTCGTTTTCGCATGGGATAGTCTCGTCATCCGACAATTATTTCTTCTGCGAGGACATAGTAAGGGCAGCGGTGGAGTCCGGCGCGAAGATGAATGCGTCGCGAGGCCTGAGCTTCTTCGACGATCTGCTCGACCTCGCCGGCTTCACGCCTTACCATGAGTCGAGAAAGCTTTTCAACGATCATCACGGGGCGGCGGACGGACGCATCCGCGTCGACATAGGGATGCATGCGGAGTATACGGCGACGCCTGCGCTTATAGAGGCGGTGGCGGCTCTGTCGCATGAAACGGGTGCGGGCGTGCATGTGCATGTCTCGGAGACGAGAAGCGAGCATGAGGAGTGCAAAGCGAAAAACGGCGGGCGCACGCCCACCCAGGTCCTTGCCGACGCCGGAGTCTTTGACAACGGCGGGCTTGCGGCGCATTGCGTGTGGATAGAGGAATGCGACGCTGATATCCTCAAAGAGAAGGGCGTAACCGCCGTCACTTGTCCCGCAAGCAATATGAAGCTTGCAAGCGGCATGGCGCGAGTGCCGCTCCTTATCGAAAAGGGCGTGAACGTGGCGCTCGGCACGGATGGGGCGGCGAGCAACAACAGCCTGAATTTCTTAGACGATATGAAGCTGATGTCGCTGTCTGCCAAGGTACGCCTAAACGACCCGACGGCGCTCACGCCCGAGGAAGCGCTTTATATAGCGACGCGGGGCGGCGCGCTTGCACAGGGGCGTGCGGACTGCGGCTATATAAAAGAAGGGTATCGTGCCGACCTTGTCGTGCTCGACCTTTCCTCGCCCTCGCTGAACCCCGTATACAATATGGCGAACGCGCTCGTCTTCGCCGTTTCGAGCCGCGACATAGTTATGACCATGGTTGACGGCAAGGTGGTCTACGAGCGTGGCGCGTTCCCGACGCTCGATATCGAACGGACGCTGCATGAGGTGGAGCGTTCCCGCGTCAGGATATTGGGGGAGCTCGGAGAGCCTGTGGAGCTCGGAGCGTCGAATAAATGAGCGACGGCAGAGTCCCTCTGAACAAGCGTACGTTTATGTACGGCGCCGCCATACTCTCGGCTGCCGGCATCCTTATAAAAATTCTCGGCGCTGTTTTCCGCATACCCCTCGGCAATCTTATAGGCGACGAGGGGATGGGCTATTACAATGCGGTCTACCCTATATATACGCTGCTGGTGGTCATAGCGACGACCGGCATCCCCATCGCCGTGTCGAGGCTTGTCGCTGAGCATTATGTGGACGATGACCCTGGCGGCGCGAACCGTGTGTTCAAGACAGCCCTAGGCCTGATGTGCGTGATAGGGGTGGGTTTCTTCTGCGTGCTGTTCTTCGGCGCCTCCGCCATCACGTCGAGCCTGACGGATCTTTCGGACGCTGTCCACGCGATGAGGGCTATAGCCCCCGCTTTGATATTCGTGCCGGTGATGGCGGCGTTCAGGGGCTATTTCCAAGGTATGCAGAATATGAAGCCGACGGCGCTTTCGCAGGTCACGGAGCAGATCTTCCGCATAGTAATAGGGCTTGCCCTGGCGTTCGCCCTTATGGCATTGGGGACGGACTATGCGGCGGCGGGCGGCACTTTCGGCGCGACGGCAGGAGCGGTGGCGGGTCTGGTCACGCTTATAATAATTTATTCAAGGATGCGAAAAACAGCCTCGTACCGCGAAAAACGCGAGGTCTCGAGGCAGGAGCGCGACAGGGGGAGACGCGATTCGACAGGGAGCATCATCAAAAAAATTGCCGTTATCGCGATACCCATTACGGTCGGCGCCGCAATTATGCCTATTATGTACAACATAGATGTATGGGTGGTGCCGGCAAGGCTGTCGTTTGCGGGGTTCGACGCCGCCACGGTACGCAGCATGTACGGGCAGCTCACGGGCTTCGCCGAGCCGATCACGAACTTGCCCAAGGTGCTGACGCAGGCGATAGCGATAAGCATGGTGCCGACCATAGTGCGGGCGTGGAAGGAGAAGGACAGGGATTTCTTGAAGTACAACATCACGCTCGGGCTCAGGTTCGCGTTCATCATCGGGCTGCCATGCACGGTGGGGCTGATGATACTTGCGGAGCCGGTGATGTTTTTGCTCTACCCGTTCCAGCCGGAGGCGGCGGCGGGGGCGGCGCCTGCGCTGTTCATATTTGCGATAGGCATAGTGTTCCTCTCGTCGATAGACGCCCTGACGAGCACGCTCCAAGGGGTGGGCAAGCAGATGATACCGTTTATAAACATCGCCATCGGGGCGGGCTGCAAACTCGTGATAACATATTTTTTGACAGGGATTCCGTCCGTGAACATCAAGGGGGCGGCCATAGGCACGATAGTGGCGTTCGCGGTCGCTACGGTCCTGAACTACCGTGCCGTGGTGACCTACACGGGTACGCGGTTCGACTTGAACCTTACGTTTGTTAGACCCATTATAAGCGGGCTTGTGATGGGCGGCGTGGTGGCTGCGGTCTATTTCGGCCTGTACGGCGCGATATCGGGGTCGGGCGGGTCGCTCGCACAGCTTGTATCCGAACAATTGCAAAGGGAGCTGACGGGGGCGATGCTGAGCAATGCGATAGCCACGATGACCGCTATTTTGGCGGGCATAATCGTCTACATAGTGATGCTTTTCGTCTCGCGTTCGATCAAGGGGGAGGAGCTCAGGCTGCTGCCGAAGGGGGAGAAGCTGTATAGGTTTTACCGGAAGGTGACGAGGAAAAGGGGAGCGGCAAAATAAAGCGAATAGCGACTTGGCAGTTCTAAATATTACTGCTTCTTGTTTGATTATAATATTCCGTATCAATACTTTTTGAAATTGTGAAAAAGATGGGGACGCAGGGCGGGTCAAAACGTGTTATTTTTGTACTCTAAAAAGTGTCGGGAGCCCGAAGCCGGCGCTTTTTTGTATGGGAAACACGCCGCCCATACATACGGCAAACAATGAAGTTTCAACGAAAGGAGGGAAAAGCAAAACAGCTTCTGGCAGTGTGAAAGAGCAAGCTGCCAAGGCATTAGCAACAGTAGCAAGCAAGAAAGTTTATCAATGAAAACACAAAGAATCGAAAGGAGTCTATAAATGGACAACAACACAATCAACACACAGGACAGCACGGTCATAGGGCTTAGGGGCTTCTATATGGCTAAGTACGGCTTTGAAAATAGCGATGTCAGGTACACCGACGGCGGCGTGTTCTTCGACGCCGTAAGCTTTCAGAACGAGCCGCAAGTCGGGGAGGTTCAGAAGTTCTACGTCAACAACGTCGTGAAGTACCAAGCCGGTGGCGATAGGATCAATAGCGAGAACCTGACCTTCGGCACGGATGGGCTGTCGCAGTTCACTACCATGTATATGCTTGGCATCGAGCCTAAGCAACGCAATATCGACGGCAACATCGTCGAGACCATAGAGTTCGACGACGACATCCAGGCGCCATACCTCGGCATAGGCTATATAGAAACAAACATAGCGGTGGACGGCTCGACCACCTACAAGCCGGTGGTGTACCTGAAGGCCAGATTCAACGTGACAGGCCAGACCATCAACACCAAGGGCGAAAACTACGAATGGCAGACCAAGTCCGTGACAGCGTCCGCCATCGGCAGCGATGAGGCTAAGCGCCCTGTAAGGGTCGAGTCGGCCTCCATGCTCGCGACCTTTGAAGAAGCGGACGCCTTTGTCCGCAGCATACTCGCTATCCCCATGCCTACACCCGGGCAGATAGGCTGACCAGAAGACGCCAGGGGCTCGCCGCAAGCGGCGAACCCCCGCAAATGCAAAGGAGAACAGAAATGGCAAGATTTTTCGAAATAAACATAATGGGCAAGTCCTACCCGATGTGCGCAACGCTCAACGCGCTGTTCGCTATAGCGTGTCAACGCCGATTTAAAAATGTAGTTTTTTGGCGGTCAAAAAATGCATGTTTTTCTTGGCGCAGCAATCTGCCAAGCCGAACCGCCGTTATCCTGCCAGGTTCAAAAGCATCACCTCCTTCATGCGCTTTCGTCGAATAAAGTATTAACTGTCAACTGTTTTTGCTTCATGAACTCTTTTCGTTCCTTTAGCCGGTAGCTTTCCCCTTTGATGTTGATTACAGTTGAGTGGTGCAGCACCCTGTCGAGGATCGCCGCTGCAATCGTCACATCTGCGAACACCTCGTTCCAGCTAGAAAAGGTTTTGTTCGATGTGAAAATCGTCGAGGTTTTCTCGTAGCGGCGCGTGATTAGTTGGAAAAACAGATTTGCGCCCTGGATATCCATTGGCAGGTAACCAATCTCATCGATTATCAGAAGCCTGTATTTCGCAAGAAGCCTCAGTTTTTCGGGCAGTCTGTTTTCAAAATGCGCCTTCTTGAGCTGCTCGATAAGATTGTGGCAGTTGATGTAGTAAGTGGAAACCCTATGCGACGCAGCAATCATCCCGAGCGCTGTTGCAAGATGGGTTTTCCCGACGCCTGGCGGCCCAAGAAACACGATGTTTTCCCCGTTTTCTAGAAAGCGCATCGTTGCAAGCTCATCTATCTGTTTCTTGTCGATTGACGGCTGGAACGGGAAATCGAAGTCGCCGAGCCCCTTTTTTATCGGGAAGCCGGACATCTGAAGCTGCTTCTCATAGGCTCGTTCTCGCTTGCTTTTGGCCTCCTCGGAAAAGATGTGGTCAAGCACATCAACGACATTCATGTCATCCTTGACCGCTTTCTCCAGATAGTTGTCGATAATCTGAAGCGTGTTTCTCATTTTTAGCCCTTCAAGGTTGTTCTTCAGGCGTTCCATCGCAAGTTCGCTCATGTCGCCACCTCGTCATACATAGACAAATCATGAGGGTGTACGGGAAAGTCAATGACATTACTGCCGTCAAGCAGCGTGTTTTCCACGTCAAAACCTTGTTTAAGGGTAAGCCTCCTGTAGTGATGCGCATTCACGACCATGCCGCGCCTCTCACTGGATTTTTTGTGCACAGCTATCTGTCTGCTGCCGTGATAACATGCAATCACCCCGTCCATCGCCACCACAGCCACATCTTTGCCAACGTATTCCACCGGGACTGAGTACATCGAGCCGCCGTAGGACACAAGGCAGTCCTTCTGAACTTTGCGCAGGTTCATGCGGTCTATGATGTATTCGCGGGTCAGAGGGTTCAAGTTCTCCTTTTGCAAAAGATTGGTTGGTATCGCACCCGTTGTGGCGTGGATGTTTCCGTTGACTTTATTGCACCACGCGAGTGCCTTGCCGTTCAAATCATCAAGAGAGCCATACTTGATTCCTGTCATGAAATTGTCTCTGACAAACCGCACCGTACGCTCCACCTTGCCTTTTGTCTGACCGCGATATGGGCGGCATAGCACGGGTTTGAACCCACAAAAGCCGGCAAAATCCTCAAACTGCCTGTTGAGCGAGGATTCCTCCTGCTTCAAAAGCCGCTTGATGACGACCTGTTTCATGTTGTCGTAAAGTATCTCGTCCGGATAGCCGCCGAAGTGCCGAAAAGCGTTTTGGTGACAGCGGATTAAGGTGTTCGTGCTCATGTCTGTGACAAATTCAATGTAACGCATCCTTGAATAGCCAAGAATCATCAGGAACAGATACAGCTTTTTGTCCCTTCCGCCCTCAAAAACGGTGCGATCCTCGAAGTGCGCCCAGTCAACCTGCGCCTGAAGGCCAGGTGTTGTCTCAAAGCGAATTGTCGCCCTTTCGTCAAGGTCTTTTTTCTTGGTGCGGACATATTCCTTCACGATGCTGTATTTGCCGCTAAAGCCTTGCTCCTGCAGTTTCTCAAGTATTCGCACGGCTGAATAAGGTGCCTCGTCAAGCCAGATGTCAATCTGGCGCTTGTACGGATCAAGTATGGACGCCTTGGGCTCCGTAAGGTTGTATACAGGCCTAGTGTCCGAGTCGGCATACTTCTTTGCCGTCCGAGGGTCGATATTGTACTTTTGGGCAATTTGTGTGTAGTTCATTCCCTTTTGTTTGTCGCTACGAATGTTCATCCATTTTTCTCCTTCCATTCATCTGCTCCTTCCGGCTGATATTCTGAAAACCGGTTTCGAGCATAGCACGTAGCATTCTTCACCGCCAAAAAACTACATTTTTTGTCCGCCATTTTCCCACATTTTCTCACCGCCGCTTACAGCGAAAAAGGATGGGAAACAGCTAGAGAACAGGGCACATATCTTGGCGAAGAGATTGTAGATTCGCAATGCGAGGCCATCGAGGAAGAAACCCCCGCCCTTTCGCTCACCATCGGCGAGACCATCGCATTGGCCGCAGAGGAAACCCTTGGGTCCGTGAACGCGTCGGGGCAGTCGCTCGGCAAGGCGCTGATGTATGGTGCGGGCCAAGGCGTAATGGGCAACGCCCGGTACTTCTCAAATGCGGCTGCGGCCGCCGCGCGGGCTGCGCTAAGCGCGATGAAGCGGGAGATGGGCATAAACTCCCCGTCCAAGGAGGGGGCGTATATCGGCGCAAACTTTATCGGCAGCATAGCGGCGGCGGCACTTGAAGCTACGCCGAACCTTGCGCGCAGCATATCTCTGGCCGGCCACGCCATGACAGACGCGCTTGCAGGCCAGGGTGCTTCGTTCGGCTTTGACGGCCTTATGCGCGGAGAGGGAGCCGACCCCATACAGGGTTTCATAAGCGACCGTACAGCGGACCGAATAGCGGATCGTATGGCAAAACGGATGTCCGGCACCATTACGGATGGATTGTCACGAATAAACGTGATTATGGACAAACATGAATTTGACCGCCTTGTAATAGGGGCGCTAAAGCCATAAGAGCGAACCCATTCAAGCATGAAATCTTGAAGAAACGGGTTTGTTACAAAATGATGTCAAGGGTGGATTTCTGCGAAAATTGTGCTAATATATGTCGTTATTCTATGAATAGGAGGAGAATGAAAATGAAAAAGATTATGTTAGTGGTAATGGCGATGGTGTGCGCGCTTGCGTTGGCGGCGTGTTCGAGCGGGTCCCAGTCCGAGGGGCCGGGCGGCCTGGTCGAGCCAGACAATGAAGGCCGCGAGCTGCAGTTCACGGTGACCCTGCCGGGCAATCCCACGACGGGGTATTCGTGGCAGTACACCATGGAGCCGGAAGGGGTCGTAAGGGAGATTGCGAACGATTATGTGCAGGACGAGGCGGACGACGGGATGGCGGGCGTGCCCGGCGTGTTCACGTTCGTGTTTGAAGGTGTGGCTGAAGGCATGACGCAGCTTGACTTCACCTACGGGCAGCCTTGGGACGGCGGCGAGATGTCGGATGATGTCGCGTCGTACACGCTTGCCGTGGACAGCGAAATGTACATTTCGGTAGAGGCGTCGTATATGAATATTGCCAGCTCTTAATTTGCCTGTAATAGCAGGAAGTGGAAGCGGAAATTTTTTCGGAAAAAGTCGCGAAATTTAGCCGTTTTCGCTTGACATCGGGCTATGAGTCTGGGACAATACGAATGCAATAATTTGTAGCCAGAAGGCTTATATGGATAACCAAAGGAGGGTTTTCAAGTGAACAAACAGGAATTGATTGCGGAAGTAGCGGCTAAGGCAAGCTTAACGAAAAAGGATGCCGAGAATGCGGTGAACGGTACGATCGGCGCCATCGAGGCGGCGCTCGTCAAAGGGGAGAAGGTACAGCTGATCGGTTTTGGCACGTTCGAAACGCGCCAGCGTAAAGCACGCAAGGGCCGCAATCCGCGTAAGCCGGACGAAGTGATGGATATCCCAGCTTCGACGGCGCCTGTGTTCAAAGCCGGCAAAGCGCTTAAGGATGCTGTGAACAAATAGCGCGCCAGTGTGTCGAATCAGAAACATAAGGTCGGAGCGGCGTTGGCGCCGCTCCGGTTTTTTTGTGGCTGATATGGCGCGATAGGGCGTGTGAGGGCGCATATGAGGATCGATAAGTTTTTGAAGGTTTCAAGGATAATAAAGCGTCGGACGGTGGCGAAGGATGCGTGCGACCTTGAGCGTGTATTGCTGAACGGGCGCGTGTGCAAGGCTGGCGCGGATGTGGGCGTGGGGGACGTGATAGAGGTGCATTTCGGACAGAGCGTGTTCAAGGCACGGGTGCGCTCGCTGAAAGAGAGCGTACGCAAGGAGGACGCGGGGGATATGTACGAGGTTATTGATTAATCAATATAAGTATTTTTCTAGGCGGCGGAGGCGGGTTAGGAGCAGATAGAGGATAAGGATGTGCAGGGGGGACTGGACGGCGTTGTTGAAGACGCGCGCCCAGGTGAACACTTCGCCGGCGCTTCTGCCGAACATCAGGACGAGCCAGATCAGGTTCAGGCCGAGCAGCACTATAAAGAGGTTCAGCGCCCAGGCTATGATGATGCGCGGCAGGGTGATTTGCCGACGGAAGAAGAAGCATGCGAAGATAAAGCATGTCACCATCTCGGATATGGCGAAGCCGGGGAAGTACGGCCCGCCGAGGCCGCCGGTGGCTATGAAGCCGAGGGAGTCGCCTGCGAAGCCGAAGGCGAGGCCTGCTATCGGCCCGTAGAAAGCCGCCGCCAGAGCGTCTGGTATGTAGGCAAAGGTGATAAGCCTGAAACCTGGCGCAAGATATATCGTAAGGAATGGGAGCCCCAGGATAGTGCGGAGGCCGAGCAGCACGCCCAGCACGGCCAGCGATCTGACCGAAAAGACGTCCGTCGCAAAAAACTCACGCAGGGTCAGCGTGCCGTCACTTAGTCTTGGCATAACAAAAACCTCCTTCCGAAGCGCGAAGCAGGTTCACTTGCACTTTCCTCGGAAAAAGGCTCATTCCTATCATCCGTTTTGGCAGTGCGTAGCGAACGCGATGCCGCATCGCGGAGGCCCTGGCAGGCGACCCCTTCGTCTGCGGGCGACATCCCATCCCGCAGCACTTGACGCGCAGCATCTACTCTACTGTCCACACCACAATAACACTTTTACGTTCGTCGCGCAATCTGTTATTATGGTTATTATAATTGTTATACAATGAAAGGAAAATTGATTTGGAACCGATAAATGGCGATAAATATTTTGACTTGATGGTGAAGGGGTTTTCCCATCTCGAGCTGAGGGAAACAGAGCAGATGACGATATTCAGGGAGGGGGTTTTCAAGTTGCGATGGCTTTCGCGCGTGTGGTTCAATTCCTATATCACGTTTGCGGACGAGCTTGACCTTGACGCTTTGAAGAGTTATGAGATGGATTGCTTCACGCTCGCAAGGCGGACTCGCAACCTTATGGGGGAGCTTTTGGTCTGCAATGCGGTGGTCGTGAGCGGGAGCGTGAGCGAGGATGCCGCGGAGTATGCGCGGACACGCCCGACCAAGAGCCCTATGATGAGCAGGTATCCGGTGGTGGTCGATCTAGCGCGCGGCGAAACGCACTACTACACGGGGCCTATATTGTATGGGATACTTTATGAAAAATTTGAGCGCGAGTATATCCACGGGCATTTTGCCCTGCCGCTGGAGGCTCTCAAGGGTGGGAGATAATGGAACGAATGCGCGAAAAGTTATGTAGGATTATTGTCGAATATATGTGGAATATATGTTGACTTTGGGAGAGTCGAGGGGTATCATCTTATGATGTTACACATTGTATTGTATGAGCAAAGAAAGGAGTACCGCTAAATGGCAGGAACCATAAAGGGTGTAAAAATGTTTACCAAGGCCTTGATGTATGTCACTTGTGCATCTACCTTGGCGTTGCTTTGCCTGACTGTGGGGAACGTGATAATGCGCTATGTGTTCCAGACCCCGTTTTCGGGCATCATGGAGTGGAGCCAGATGTTCCTAATCATATCCATGACGTGCATGGCGCATGCTTTGGTGGAGGGGCGTTTTGTGGCTGTCGGGGCGTTTATCGACCGCCTTCCCAAGAAGGCTGACTTCGCCGTCGAGATCATAATGGGAGCGGTGGCGATAGCGTACTTCACCATCATAGGCGTGCAGCTTCTTCTGCAGATCGCGCCTTCGATTCAGTTCAATGAGCTTTACTTCGTCATAAACGTGCCGAGGTGGCCGATGTACTTGGTGCTTGGGATATCGTTCCTTGCCTGCGTGCCGGCTACGGTGGTCTATGTGATCGAGCGCATCAAGAACTACGTGCCTTTGAGCGAAAGGGGTATTTTGGACGACAATCCTGACCTCGCCATCCTGGCGCTTGTTGAAGGCGACGAAGAAGGCGAAGCGGAAGGAGGTGTGGCATAATGGCTCCAGAAACAATTGGTTTTATAGCTATCGGCATTTTGGTGTTGCTTATATTGCTGCGCGTATGGATAGGCGTGGCGATGGGCCTTGTGGGGTTTGTAGGCCTCGTCGTTATGCGCGGCACGGAGCAGGCTCTGCAATGGTCTGGCGATGCCATGTTTTCAAGCATCAATTCCTATACCATGACCGTCGTTCCTATGTTTGCGCTGATGGGCATGATTATCTCCGAGTCCAATCTGGGGCGCGACCTTTTCAAGGCGTGCTATGCCCTGATAGGGTGGATAAGGGGCGGCCTTGCCGCCGCGACCATAGCCACGTCGGGTCTGCTCGGTGCCATATGCGGCTCGCATATGGTAGGCACGGTCATCATGTCCAAGATAGCCCTGCCGGAAATGAAGCGCTACAAGTATGACGAGTCTTTTGCCGCGGCCACGGTATGCGCCGGCGCGCCGCTTTCAATCATCATACCTCCGTCCCTGCCGCTTATAATGTACGGCATACTGACGGAGCAGAGCGTAGGCAAGCTCTTTATGTCGGGCATCATACCGGGCGTCGCTATGATAGCCGTGTTCATAGCCATAGTGGTCATCATGTGTACGCGAAAGCCCTCGCTTGGCCCCAAGGCCGATAAGATGACGCCGCGCGAGGTGGGAAAGGCATCGCTCGGCATCATCCCCGTCGTGATACTCTTTGTGGCGGTGCTAGGCGGCATATACACGGGCGTGTTCACCACGACGGAGTCCGGCGCCATAGGCAGCACGGGCGCCATCATCATCGCATTGGTATACAAGTCCCTTAACGGCAAGAAGTTCCTGCTTGCGTTGAAGGAGACGGCGATGGTCGTGGGCATGGTGTTCTCGCTGCTTCTCGGAACATACATATTTATCAGGTTCATCACATATTCCAAGGTGCCGTTCGCGTTCTCGGATTTCTTGGTCGGGCTGGACGTGCCGCTGCCTGTGATGATGCTGGCGCTGGCGGTGATTTACATAGTGCTTGGCATGATAATACCCGAAATACCCATGCTGTTGCTTACAGTGCCCATCATCTATCCGGCACTTGTGGCGATAGGTTTCGACTCCATCTGGGTGGGCATATACATAGTGCTTATGATGGCTCTGGGGGCGGTCACGCCGCCTATAGGTATGGTCGTGTTCATTGTGTCTGGGATGTCGAAGGTAAGCGCGCCCAAGCTGTTCAAGGCGGTGGTGCCGTTTATCGTCGGCGACCTTGTAGTGATAGGCCTGCTATGCGCGTTCCCGGCGATGGCGACATATATACCGTCGTTGATGTGACGGGTATTGACAATGTTCCGATAAACTAATAGTATATACGATTAGTTTTGGAAATATAGTAAAAAAACTATAAATGGTAGAACCAAGGAGGAGACAAAAGATGAAGAAAAAATTAATGTTGGTGCTTGCGGTGGTAGTCGCATTCACAATGGTGTTCGCTGCTTGCGGCAGCCCGGCGCCTGCGCCTGAGCCTGCACCCGCCCCGGCACCTGCCCCGGCGGCTCCAGCCCCAGAAGATCCGACCGATGACCGCACGTTTGACTGGGACATCAGCGTAACGCTTGGCGAGCCGGTTTCGCCGAGCTGGGCTAGGCTTTTCGAGCAACTTAGGGACGAGAGCGGCGGCAGGATTAACCCGACCGTGTTCTGGTCAGGTTCGCTTCTGCCCATTCCTGAGATTCCCAGGGGCATGGCGAGCGGCGCCGCGGCATTCTCGAATCTGCCCACGCCCAACTACCCTGACGCGCTTCCGCTGACCTGCCGCATTATGCAGCTGCCGTTCCTCGGCCTTGAGGAGCCGCTTGACAGCGCGCAGATTTACATGCAGCTTCTTTCGGAGTTCCCGGAAATGGTGGAGGAGCTTGCGAGCTTCAACATGGTCGCCATCGGCGCCACCCCGCTGGGTGTGTACGACATGCACTTCACCGACAAGAACCCTGTCCACCTTCCTGAAGACCTCAGAGGCAGGCAGATGGTTCCGTACAATGTCGTGTTCCTGCCCCTGCTTGAAGCCAACGGCGTCGGCGTCAACTACATCGCCCCCGGCGAAATCTTTGAGGCGCTCAATAACAACGTCGTTGATGGTTACATCAACAACTGGGCGTTCAAGGGCTGGTTCGGCCTTACCGACCTGATCAATCAGAGCGTCGCGTTCGGCCCCTACGGCATGTACACAGAGTTCAACGTGCTTGTGGTCAACAAAGATATGTTCGAGGATATGCCCGCAGACCTGCAGCAGCTTGTCAGGGACACGTTCTGGAACAATGGCGGCTACAGGGATATGTGGGGCGACACGATGGATATCGTCGTCAACCAGAGAGCCATAGCCGAAGACAAGGGCAACCTTATCACAGTCCTTACCGATGACGAAGTCGCAGTGTGGAGAGAGGCTCTGCTCCCGCAGCATAGGGTCGTCCTCGACGAGATCAATGCTCAGCGCGGCGACGACGTGGCTGACAGGATATACAACAGGCTGCTTGAGATCCTTGGCCGGTAGGCTTAGGTTCGGGTTCAGAGAGTAAGCTTGCGAGGTATTATGTAAACCATAGACCATATCAGGGGCTGTCTTTTTAGGCAGTCCCTGAGTTTTATAAGTTATAGTAATCAGAGTTTTTATAAGCAGAATAGGAGGTACTAAATGTCTAAGTGTTCAGAACCAAAATATGGCGTGATAAAAGAAACTGTTATGGTGCCTGCGCGCGATGGCGTGGGGCTTGCGGTCGATATTTACAGGCCGGACACGGACGGCAAGTTTCCGGCGCTTCTGTCGCAGTCGCCGTACGGCAAGGACTGCCAGGTGTTCGAGTCGCCGCCACAGCCTTTCGGCAAGTCCATTTTTGAGGCTTCCGTTGAGTCGGGCGATCCGTACTGGTTTGCGAAGCGTGGGTACGCATTCGCGATCGCGGACTTCCGCGGGCTTGGCGACAGCGAAGGGTATCACGACGGCATGATGAGCTATAAGGAGCGTTGCGAAGATGGCTACGATATATGCGAGTGGCTTGCGGCGCAGCCTTGGTGCGATGGGGGCGTCGGGGGCGCGGGGATATGTTACTTCGCAAACGCGCAATTGCAGTTGGCGGCGTCGCAGCCTCCGTCGCTTAAGTGCATAGCGCCCTGGGAAATCTACGGCGACGATTTGTACAAGCATGGGCAGTACGAGGGCGGTGTGCTGAATATCTTCCTGTACGGCCTGTATACGGGCACGTATCCGGCACGCTGCGGCTATGCCGTGACCGACAGGGTGCGCTCGGCGATGCAGTTGGCGTACGCAGACAAGCCGGAGGAGCTGGACAAGATGGTGAAGGAAGCGATGGCGGATCCCGATCTGCGTCAATACCCCTATCTCTACCATCTATTGAAGTATCCGACGAAGAACCCGATACTCTTCGACTTTATGCTCAACCCGCTCGACGGGCCCTATTACCGCGAGCGTAGCGTTATCGAGCGTATCGGCGACATAAAGGTCCCGACCTATGTGGGCGGGCCGTTCTTCAGCTTCTTTTCGGAGCCGCAGATAAACGTCTACAACAGGCTTTCCAAGGATGTGCCCAAGAAGCTGCGGTTCTACACGGATATGGGCGTGCGTCCGTGGTACACCGACCATGACGAGCTTCTGCGTTGGTACGACTATTGGCTAAAGGGCATCGAGACTGGCATAATGGACGAGGAGCCGGTCCGCTACAGCGTGACGGGTCTCAACAAGTGGCGTACAGCCAAGGAGTTCCCGATCGAGAACATGGAGTACAAGCCGTTCTACCTGAACAGCCTGGAGCAGCTGAAGCCTGAGCCGGAGCTTTACAACGACGAGCCGGACAGCTTTGTGCAGGCGCCGCTGTTCGTGACAGAGGAGCGGGCAAGGATTATTTATGTGTCGCCGCCGCTGCACGAGCCGCTGCAATGCACGGGCGCGCCGCGCATAAAGTTCTATGCGTCCATCGACCAAAAGGACACGAACTGGCGCGTGAACGTACGCACCTACGGGTCGGACGACATCTATCCCCTGGCGCAGGGCTGGCTCAAGGCCTCGCTTAGAAAGCGTGACTATGACCGCGACGTGCCGTGGGAGATAGAGCATGATTATACGAAGTTCGACAACCCTACGCCTGGCGAGATTTACGAGTACGAGATACAGATGCGGCCGATGTCGCATATGTTCGACAAGGGCGACAGGATACAGCTGGAGATAAGCTGCTTCGACGTCCCGACGGATATCGAGACCTACGACATCTACTGGCATGTCTGCTCGGCAAAGACGACGCTGCATAAGGTCTACCGCGACGCAGACCACCATTCGGTGCTGATGCTGCCGGTGGTGCCGCTGGAGTAGTGCTGGGGCGGCTCTGAATCAACCAAAGTCAAATCAAACTAAATCAAATACGGTCGGCGCGGAAATGTCACGCGCCGACTGCATTTTTTGTCAATTGTGCAAAGTGTGCGACTCACGGCAAAACTATTAGGCAAAGTGAAATTGACACATTTTTTTGCTCTTGTTAAATTTATATTAAATATAAAGCTTGTTGTCCATTGAGTAGTTCGTCAGCAAAACAAAGCGTCTTATCGTTATAGCATCTGATAGATAGTGCAAATGTGGTAATGAACGAAAGGAGCAATGCATCGTCATGAGCATTGATGTAAAGGACAGACAAAAGACCTTCAAGGCCGCCAGTCTTATGGGGCCGAGGAGCGGCCTGCCTACCGTCGTCGATTCCGACGGCGAAAAAATCACCCGGATACGCCCTATGTATTATGAGGACTATGCAAATTGGGAAAGCCTGAACCCGTATAAAATCATAGCCAAGGGAAAGGAGTTTACGCCGCCTAAGAAATCTCTTCCAGCCGTATACTATCTTTCGTATAAAAAGCGTGTCTATTCAAACAACCGCGTCAAATGGCCTCTCAAACGCGTCGACTGGAACCTGGAAGGCGAGCGCAACCCGCAAAACCGCGGCAAGTCCAAGTACGAGCGCATATCTTGGGACGAGGCGACGGACATCATCGCGAAGGAGACCATGCGCATAAAAGAAAAGTACGGCATGAGCGCCGTGCTCGCGGAAGCCGATATGCACGGCGAGGGCAAGCACGTAGCCCCGAGCCATGGGTGTATGAACCGTTTGCTTGCGCTTCTCGGCGGCTATACGGTGCAGATGAGGAACGAGGACAGTTGGGAAGGCTGGTATTGGGGCTCCAAGCATGTATGGGGCGGCGAGCCTGTCGGTCAGCCTCAGCCCTCGGGCAATGTCTGGCCTGATATAGCGAAGCATGCCGATACGCTTCTGTTCTGGGCCGCAGACCCTGAGGTGACAGCGGCCGGCTTCGAGGGCTATGTCCCGAGCAAGCTGTCATATTGGCTTCACAGCCTCGGCCAAAAGTTCATATTTATAGACCCGGCACTCAACTTCACGGGTGTCAACCAAGCGGACAAGTGGATACCCGTCCTGCCAAATACGGATGCTGCTCTGGGGCTTGCCATATGCTATGTATGGCTGACCGAAGGCTGCTACGACAAGGAATATGTCAAGACGCACGTAGTCGGCGCGGAGCCGTTCTTCGACTATGTGCTAGGCAAGACGGAGGACGGGATTCCAAAGACGCCAAAATGGGCAAGCGAAAAGACCAGCGTTCCTAGCTACACGATCAAGGCGCTTGCGCGTCATTGGGCTAAGAATGTGACGAGCCTGACCATCGGAAACGGCGGCCCGGGCATCAGAGGCCCCTACAGCCATGAACATTGCCGCATCCAGTCAATCCTGCTTTCGATGCAGGGCTTGGCAAAGCCAGGGCGGCATCTTGCGAAATGGCTCGAATGGGCTCTTATGTCGAAGGACTATGCCATGCCGTTCCAAGGCATTGAGGAAATGAATATACCGCACCGTGCGGAATTGGTAAGGCCTGCCGGAGCCTTGTTTGACGAGGACATGATAAAGGAGATGAACAAGCGCGGCATGTCCGATGTAGGCGCCATAGACGCAGAGGAGATGGTGCGGCGCCTCACGGAAAAAGACTTCGGCTTTGCGGAGGTCCTCTCGATGTCCGATGCACAAAAGAAAGTAGGGCGCCTTGTCGAAATCACGAACCCGATACCGACCCCTCCCGCCCAGGCTGTTCCTAAGTGCATGGTGCATGACGCGATATTGAACGACGAGATTGAGTGGTACGGGCTGTACTCGTTCTGCGGCCCGGTGAAGGAACAATGGGACAAGTTCAAGTTCCCAGAGAAGAATTGTTCACGCATACACATGATATGGACGGATTCGCCATGCATGGTGACTTGTTGGAACGACGGCTACAATTTTGTGAAGGCGTTGCAGTCCGACGAAATCGAGTTTGTGGTCGCACAGCACCCTTGGCTCGAAAACGATTGTTACCTGGCGGATCTGATTCTGCCAGTTCAGACAAAATTTGAGATGGAGGACATATGCGACGATGCGACCAGCGGCGGCATCACTAGCGTATTCCATGAAATGGCCGCGTGTCCGCCAGTGGGCGAGTCGCTGAACGACTTCGACTGCGTGGCGGAAGTGGCGCGGAAGATAGGGCACGACATATATATGCGCTATACAGCGAATGAAACCACTTCGGCGGACTGCGTCGACCTTTTCTGGCAGGGTTCGGGAGTGGCGCACCTTGATACAGAGGACAGCTTCAAAAACAAGGGGATTTTCTTTGTGCCTTGCAAACCTGACATGCAAGAGACGATTCCGCCTGGCTACAGGCCGTTTGCGGACGACCCGGAGAACAATCCTCTCAAAACGCCCACGGGGAAGCTCGAATTTACGTCCACGGGGCTACAGAAGCATTTCCCGGATGACAAGGAGCGCCCACCGTACCCGATATGGATAGAGAAGGGCGAGTTCCACGATGAGAGCCTGTCCTCCGAACGTGCGAAGGATTATCCGCTCCTGTGCATGTCCAACCATGGGCGTTGGCGGTTCCATGCCAACCTTGACGACATCACCTGGCATCGCGAGATCGAGACTATGAAGATACGCGGGAAGGACGGCTACCAATACGAACCTGCCTGGCTCAATACGAAAACTGCGGCGGAGCTTGGCATACAGCACGGCGATATTGTCAAAGTCTACAATGAGCGCGGCGTGGTGCTTTGCGGGGCTTATGTGACGGAAAGGGTCGTGCCGCAGACAGTCTATGTCGACCACGGGGCACGGTTCGACCCGATAGACCCCCTCTGGCTCGACAGGGGCGGCGCGGTCAACCTGATTACGCCGCACGCCATCAGCTCGAAGAACGCGACAGGCATGGTCGTCTCAGGCTTCCTTGTGGCGGTGGAGAAGGTCATGGACGAGGAAATGGGTGCCTGGATGAAAAAATACCCTGAAGCGTTTGCGCGCAAGGTAGACCCTGACTGCGGCGTCTGCCTGGACGGCTGGCTCGTTTGACGGGCATAGCGTAGAGGAAAAGGAGAAACGATATGGCGAAGGCATTTGTGATAGACGTGGCGCTGTGCAGTGGATGCTATTGCTGCCAGGTCGCCTGCAAGGACGAACATTGCGGCAATGACTGGTCGCCGTATGCGAAGCCGCAGCCCGACACGGGGCAGTTTTGGCTCAAAATCTGCGAGAAGCCGGACGGGACCATACCGAAAGTAAGGGTCACCTACACCCCTAAGCTCTGTAACCATTGCGAGAGGCCGGCGTGTATCGCGGCTTGCGGCAAGGAAGCGATAAAGAAGCGCGACGACGGGCTGGTGCTTATCGACCCTGAGATATGCACAGGCTGTGGCAAGTGCATGGATGCCTGCCCGTATGAAAGCATTTACAAAAATGAGGACTCAAAGCTCTGCCAGAAGTGTACGGGCTGCGCCCACCTCCTGGACAGCGGGTACAATGAACCGAGGTGTACGGAGGTTTGCCCGACGGGCGCGTTCCAATTTGGCGACGAAAGCGAGCTTGCGGATTTGATCAAGGGCGCGGATGTCCTCAAGCCCGAGACGGGCATAGGCCCGAAGGTGTATTACCGCAATATACCAGGCCAGTTCATAGCCGGCACGCTCTTTGACCCCATAGAGGACGAGATAATAGAATACGCACGGGTGATGGCGGTATCGGGAGGCAAAATCATAAATGTGCTGTCCGACGACTTCGGCGATTTTTGGCTACGAGACCTCGCAGTCGGCGCATGGGACATCACCATCACGAAGGAAGGGTACGAACACAAGCATTTTTACAATTTGCGCACCGATGAGTGCGTGAATCTTGGCGATATAGCATTAGACAGGAAGGCATAGGCTGGTTTGCAACTTGCAGATGATGAAAAACCGAAAGGAGTCGTTATGGGCGAGGATAAAGACATGGCAGTGGCTGTAGCCGCAGACGAAGAAGCCGTAGTGGACGAGGATGAAATAAATCCGAGGTTTGAATACTATCCGGGGGTGTTTCTGACGCCCCGCGTAAAGGAAGTGCCCATATACGAAAATGTGGCGGCGAGGGTGGCGTCTTGGTCAAGCTGGATCTCAATGGGGGCTATAATATTCCTGCTTGGCATGACCTTCCTCGATGTAATCCTGCGCGCTTTGTTTTCTGCGCCATTTCCCGGCACCTATGACTGGACTCGTTACCTTATGGTGCTGATTGCTTCGTTCGGCATGCCGCTCTGCACGATGAACGACGAGCACGTCTGCATAGACTTTCTTGTGCGTAGGCTGCCCGACCGGATACAGACGGGGCTTGCGTGGTTTGGTTACGCCTTGGCGGTCTTGGTGCTGAGCATCTATGTATCCCAAAGCTGGGAGCAGGGCACGTTCAATGCATCGATAGGGCAGACGAGCGTCGGGGTGCCGTGGCCGACATACCCGTTCTTCTATTTCATATCGATAGGCTTTGCCTGTATGCTCGGGATAGTGGTGGTCAAAATGATAAACCTCGGAAGGGGGGTGAAGTAGATGGAGCCTGTAACACTCGGTCTGATCCTTATAGCGCTGCTCCTTGTCCTTCTCTTTCTGAAGGTCTGGCTTGGCGTCGCGATGGCGTTCACAGGGCTTGTCGGCATCGCCCTGCTCACGGATTTCGATATGGCGCGCAAAATGGTCGGGATCGAGCCTTTCGCACAGATGCTGCAATACACGTTCTCTGCCGTGCCGCTCTTTATATTGATGGGCATAATAATCTCAAACACGGGCATGGGCAGGAACCTTTTCGACATGGCAGCGAAGTTTGTCGGCCAGGTCCGAGGGGGGCTTGCGATAGCGACCGTCGGCGCCTGCGCGGTGTTCTCTGCCGTCTGCGGCTCTTCCATGGCTACAGCGGTGACCATGGGGAAGGTCGCCTTCCCGGAGATGAAAAGGCACAATTATGACGAGTCGATGGCGATTGGCGCCATTGCGGCGGGAGGGTCCATAGGGATCATGATACCGCCGAGCCTTGCGTTCATACTTTATGGGCTTATCACGCAGGAATCCATAGGCAGGCTGTTTATGGCAGGCATCGTGCCCGGCGTGATGCAAGCCGTTTTTTATGCGATTCTTATAACGATTATGTGCAAGTTCAACCCCAAGCTCGGCCCGGCGGCGCCGCGTGCCACATGGAAGGAACGTGCGTCCTCGCTGCCACAGACCGTGCCCATAATCATATTGATCATTCTCGTGCTCGGCGGGATATATGGCGGCGTTTTCACAGCCACGGAGGCGGGTGCCATAGGGGCGTGCTGCGCCATCATCATCGCCCTTGCTTTCCGCAAGCTCACGAAGAAGGGCTTTGTAGGATCGATACGCGAGGCGGCTTCGACAACGGGCATGATACTCATACTCATCGTCGGCGCATATGTGTTTATGCGGTTCCTGACCTTGTCCGGGCTCCCATCGGTGCTGAGCGGCTTTGCGAACAGCCTGCAGGACAGGCGCTGGGTAGTGCTTATCTTCATCATCGTGCTCTACCTCGGACTCGGTTGCATCATGGACATCTACAGCGTAATAGTGCTGACGCTGCCAATCACTTACCCACTGATGAAAGCGCTCGGGTACGACATGATTTGGTATGGGGTGCTACTTGTGAAGCTGATTGAGCTTGGCGAGATAACGCCGCCGGTCGGCATCAATACATATGTTTTGGCAAGAACGTGCAAGGTGAGGCCGGAAACCGCGTTCAAAGGCATCATACCGTTTATCATATCGGATTTGGTGATTGTTGCGATCATCTGCATCTGGCCTGAATTGCCGATGCTTTTGGTGAACACCTCGCAAGCAGGATAGGTTCGTTCCGGCATATTGTCGGTTTAGGATAAAGATTTGTATTAGTTAGTGAAAATGCAAGAGGAATAGGAGGAAAACAAATGATAAGGAAGAGGAAAAAATTAGCTATCGTAATCGCGCTGGTGTTGGTGTTCACCTTTGTCTTGGGTGCGTGCAGCACCCCTGCGCCAGCAGAGCCTGCCCCTGCGCCCGCTCCCGCTGCCCCTGCCCCCGCCGCCCCTGATGCAAGCGGCGATGCGGTGCGTGCGGACTATCCGCGCGAGGGCACGTCTGTCCGCGACGGAGACCCCGAATCCCAAGGCGCGCCGCTGTCGCCGGATCCAATCATAGTCCCCGTGCCGGCAGGCCACGAGGATTCGCAGTGGAACCTTTCGGCGAATGAGCAGGGCTTCCCGGACATGCCCATGTTGAAGTTTGCACGTGATGCCTTTGAGCATATCAAGGTGCGTACGAACGGGCAGGTCGATATCACGCTTTATGATTCGAGCACGCTCGTCCCATTTGAAGCCCAGTTTGCATCCGTGTCGCAGGGCATCTGTGATATCACCGTCTATCTGGCGAACTTCCAAGAAGGCACGCAGCCGATTGCGGATATGTTCCAGATTCCGCCTACGACGGAAAGCCATGACACTCAGACGATGACAAAGATTTACCGCAACTTCGTGTTCGGCAATGATGTATTCTTCCAGGAGAACGCCAAGGCGAACGTGGAGTGGCTCTCGGTCTGGGCGTTCGCGCCGAACATCATCTCGACGGTCAACACCCCGATCCGCTCTGTGGAGGATGTGAGGGGACAGACGCTCATCACCTCGAACCTCCAGGTCCCGTATCTGCAGGCCATGGGCGGCACAGGCGTGGTTCAGGGCATTGCGGACTATTATACCTCGCTTGAAAGAGGCGTTGCGGGCGGCATCATCACGCATATCCCGATCACCCACGAGTTCAGGATGACCGATGTGCTCGGCTACCATACCTTTATGGGCGACAGCGTATATTCGGGCATCGGCTCACTGATGCAGGGCTATCTGATCAACAAGCCCGTATGGGATTCGATTCCGCCTGAGTACCAGGCAGTCGTCAGGGAAGAGCTTTGGTGGGCGGCGGATGCGCAGGCATACAACAACGACAACATGATTCAGACTGGCGTCAAGTACATGGAAGAGATTGGCAATGAACTTATCTTCCTGCCGCCCGATGAAGCCCAGAAGTTCTTTGACGCAGCGGATGTCTGCTATCAGAACTGGCTTGCACAGGCGACGAGCTCAGGCGGCCTTTCCGAGGCGGAAGCGGTAGATCTGTACGAGAGATTTATACGGGCGATACAGAACAAGGAGATGTAGCCTGGAACATGGTTCAAGGCAATTAATTGAATAACAAATAACGGATTTGTTGTTGGCAGCTACGGCTAGAGGAGCGGCTTCATCAGCCGCTCCTCTACCGCAGGCAGGAGAGATAAGTGAAATATAGAAAACTTGGAACGAGCGATTTTGACATTTCGATACTTTCCGCGGAATTGCTCGGGCTTGATTTTGTCGCAGACGGGCTTAAGCGGGAAGATTTTGACGAGCAAATCGAGGCAGTGCGGTATGCGTTTGGGGAGGGCGTCAATGCGCTCAATCTCGGGCTTCCGTTCTACCTCGACGAGCCGGAAAGATATACGGGCAAGATAAAGGCACTTCTTGCTGAGGATGGCGTCAAAGGCAAGGTGAGGCTTTTTGCCAATATGTCGATGACGGGCGACCTCACGATTGCAGACCTCGACAACAGGCTCGGCCTTTTGCATGAATGGTTTGGCGTTGAGTGCTTCGATTATTGCCTTGTCGAAGACATCGACCGTTTCGCATGGAAGCGAGTGGAGCAGCTTGGCGTGGTCGATTGGGTGAAAGGGCAGGTGAAGGCGGGCCGCGTCAGGGAGTTCGGGTTTGACTTCAGGGACGATTGCTTTTTCTTGAAGAACATCTTTGACGCATACGAATGGGGGGTGGCGCAGTTTCGCTACAGCTTCATGGACAGCACCCTTCACCCTGGCTTTTCCGGAATCGAGTATGTGGTGAACGCGAAGGCGGGCTTGGTCACGACGGAGCCGTTCAAGACGCGAAGGCTTTTGGCCAATATACCCGAAGCTGCACAGGAGCTTTGGGGCGGCGGCCGCGTACAGCGCGATGCCGAGGAGTGGGCGCTGCTTTGGGTGTGGAATCATCCGGAGATATCGTCGGTGTTCACCTCTTTTGAAAACAAGGACGAGGCAAAGCGGTTTATTGAATATGCAGACCGCCAGGAGCCTATTGTGATGCTTGATGAAATAGCGATAAACAAGGTGATAGATGTCTACAAAAAGAAACGTGTGTTCGCGTGTACGGAATGCCGGTGCTGTATGCCATGTCCGATAGACATGGACTCTCCGGGCATAGCGGCGCTGTACAACGACTATCTTATGTACGGCAACGCAGACGTGCCACGTTTCCTTTACGGCATTCGCGGATTTGACAAGATAGAATGCAAGGCCTGTGGGGTATGCTCAAAACACTGTCCCAGAAAGTACAAGTTGATGGACGTTGTGCAGGAAGCCCAGGCTTTGTTTGGAAATTCATAAGTTATTGCAGATGTGTATACCAAAGGAGTCGACTATGAAACCGCACGAAAAGTACAAACATTTAGTAAAGGAATTTGAATTTAGGAACGGCCCCGAAGGGCTGTATCCAGAGCAATTGTTCTGGATGGAAGGCTCAAAGCATATGGAAGGCTTCAACGCCTGCTTCTCGTTTATGTATGTCAAGGCTCCGCAGACTTTCCACCCGATGGAAGGGGCACTTGTACACCCCTATGACGAGCTGCTCGTCTTTGAGACGCTGAACAAGGACGATATATTGTCGTTCGATGCCGAGATTTCGGTAGAGATAGGCGATGGCGACGACCGTGAGATACATACTTTTACGGAACCGTCTGTTGTGTTGATTCCGAAAGGCACGGTACACGGGCCTGTACGAGTCAAGAGGGTCGGGTCGCCCATCGTCCACTACACCATCAGCCTTGCAAGCGACTACAAGGCCGAGGCGGTCGTGCCGACAGGCGAGGCAAAGACGGGCGGCACAAAGTACAAGGCGAATATCGCAAAGATGACAGGCAACCTCGAAAGCCGGATGAAGGAGATATCGCAGGACGAAGGCTCCGGCATGGGCTACGAAGAGGTGATGGACGAGCGTGGCGTCCTCAGGCCGGCCGAGCGCGGCATAGGCCCAGGCAACGCCACCGAATGCGTCTGGCTCTACGGCGAGGACCTTCTGGGCTTTGATGTCAATTTCACTTGGGGCATATATGGCAATGTCGGCAAATGGCATGTGGGCGGCGAAGTCCATACGCACCCCGAGGAAGAGATACTTATCTGTGTCGGCTGGGATCCTGACAATCCCATGAACCTCGGCGCAGAGGTAGAGATGGGGCTTGGGCCGGAAGTGGATATGTATGTGCTCAACAAGCCCGGCCTTTATATAGCGCCTAAAGGCTTCCCGCACCTGCCTATGTTTACACGGTGGTGCGACGCCTCGGCGTTTGGCTTTATGGTAGTCTGCCTTGACGGGCATCATGGCTCGCCATGGGTGGAGATGGACTTGGATGCGTATGAGGCATCCGGGCAATGGTAGTGAACTTTACGTTCGGAAAGGATTAAATTATGAGACCTAAACTGCACAAACACCTCGTAAAGCCGCTGGCTTGGAGAGAAGGCCCCAAGGGGCTGTTCGCGTCACCGCTGTTTTGGATGGAAGGGGCAAAGGACATGGAAGGCTTCCAAGGGTCGTTTGCCTATGGATTTGTAAAAGAGAACGGGAAGCTGATGCCGCAGGACGGGCATTTGATCCATCCGTTCGACACGGTGCTATGCTTTGTCGGAACGACGCATGGGGATATCCTCGACCTCGGGGCCACTGTGTCCGTCGAGATCGGCGAGGAGCGCGAAGTCTATACCTTTGACCAGAGCCAAGTAGTCGCCATACCCAAGGGCACGCAATATGGCAACGTCACAGTGAGCAATTTCAAAAAATCGTTCGCTTTTTATCCCATATACCTTGCGCCAGAGTATTCGGCAATCGAGATTCCATCGTCCGAATTGAAAGACCCTGTACCTGGCACGAAGTACAAGGGCTATGCTAGGCTATACGCATGGGCTGTCGACCCGGATACGGGCGAGGTGCAGCATGACGGCGGCGCAATAGACTACGACGGCAGCGGCATGGGCTATACGAAGCTTACTGACGACCGCGGCGTTATGCACCCGCTTCAGAACGCGGGGCCTGGCGGCATGGGGCCAGGCAACGCAGATGAATTGATATGGGTGTTCGGCGACCAATTGCAAGGCTTTGAGCTGAATACGCTCTGGGGCCATTATACTGGCTGCGGCATATGGCATAGGGGCGGCGAGGCGCATACCCATCCAAATGAGGAAGTCCTCATTTATGTAGGCATGGACGCTGACGACCCCTTGAACATGGGCGCTGAGATAGAGACTGCCCTTGGCGAGGAAGACGAGCGTTATTACATGAACGTTCCATCCGTGTGGATTTGCCCGAAGAACTTTTTCCATCTGCCTTCCATCACGCGATGGGTGCAGAGGCCTTATGGGTTCATGGTCATAAATCTTGACGGCACGCACTCCTCGCCGTGGCAGGACAAAGACGGTGAGCGCATAGAGAGCTAAGGCTTGGCATTGAAAAGGAGACGGATATGGCAAAACCTATGACGAGAGAAGCGTTCCAGAGATATCTGGACTACTTCAACAGGCAGGATTTCGATGGGATACTGAGCCATTTTGCGGACGATTGTGTGTTGCACTACATGACCGATTGGACGCGTGAGCCGCAAGAATATGCAACTTTGACCGGCAAGGACGCTTTTAAGGCGAATTATACGAATATGTATGAAAACTTCCATGAGCGGCTGCGCCTCGGCGTATATATGTCGACTGAGGACACGATTTTTGTGGAGCTCTTCACTTCCTTCACTGCTAGGAAAGACGTCACATTCCGTGCAGGGACGCTGAAAGAGGGCGAGACCTTTTACTGCAATCAATACATAGACTACGACGTAGATGCTGAGGGCAAGTTCACGCGCATCCGCATAGCGCAATTTGATTCCCAGGACTACCCCGATGAGCGTTACTATGATATTGTGTAAGAGGCGCGGAAAGGAGAGTTAGATGACAAGAGAAGATTTTTTAGTCTACATGGACCATTTCAACAACATGCGCTATGACGAGCTTGTGAAGTATTTTACGGATGACATCCAGGTGAAGTATTTTACGGACATGAAGCGAGGCGCGCCGCGCGGTGACATAGCTGACGGGCCTGCGGCTTTTGTCGCGAACTACAAGCAGCTGCATTCTACGCTTATCGAGAAGCTGGAATTGGGCAAGTATGTCGCTACCGATGAGAACATCTTTTGCGAGCTTTGGACGGAATTTCATTTCACGAAGGACAATCCGGACTTTTCGGCCGGCCCCATGAAAAAGGGCGATGTCTTTGTGTGCACGAATTTCGTCCTGTATTTCCTCGACGAGAACGGGAAGTTCAAGGAGATACATATAGCTCACCACTTGGTCCACCCGCCGTCGGAAGCCCGCTTGGCGTGATCCGGCGGCATTGAGCGATATGCTTGCTCCGTATCATACAATAGTGGAGCTCCTTGGCTCTTTCGGGCTTGCAGCGGATTCTGAACCGGGCGAGAGCACGGCCTATAGATGGGTCGAATTGCTCTCGCCCGAAATAGGGTTTGACAGCAAGGATACTATATATATAGCCCCGCACGCGCTTCCCAAGGATGTCAAAGTCCCCGAGGGGTTTTTCTGCGTAATGGCCGGCGACCCTGCCAAGGCAGGTGTGCTTGTCAGGGCTGTCAAAGACTATATAGAGAAGCTGCAGGGTTGGGAGAAAGCCATGATGGCCTATGTGATTGAAAAAGACCTCCACGGCTTGCTCAAGGCAAGCGGCGCCATCATCGGCAATACGTTACTTGTCTATAATGAGAATTTCCGCTTGCTCACTTACTATGCAGACAACCCGGATGACGACGAGTATTACAGCGATCTGATAAAAGCCAATACTCTATCTGAGCATGAGAAGCCGGATTTTGCAGCAAGATCTGACCCGCAGATGGATACGGATTCGGGTTTTGAAAAGGCGGCCGAGCGGGTAGGCGGCGTATTTGTCGCACGCACGCTTTTTGTGCAAGACTATCCCAAAGGGCAAATCTGTATGCTCTGCGACCCGGACACAGCCACGCCTGGACGAATCGCTTTGTTTGAGATAATGCTGAATTGGCTCCAGATATTTTTTGACCGGGAGGCGCCCAATGTCGAAAGCTCGAAAAACATTGAGGCGTTTTTGATTGACCTTGTCGAAAACCGTAGCACAGACCCAGTATCGATCAGCAACCGTGCGGACTATTGCGGAATTCCGACCAACAAGTATTATTGCCTGTTCGTGGCACGGTTCAAAGACGGGTTTCGTGACAATGAAGCAAAGCAATTGTTGAAAAAACTCAAGAAAGAGCTTCCACAGGCAAGGATGCTGTTGTACAACGGCAACATCATGATGCTCAATTATTACAAGGAGGCTACCAACAGGGATGAGACCGAGGAATGGATCGCCCATATAAGCGACGCGCTCAAAGAAGCGCGTGCGGAACTGGGGGTATCGGCTCCCGAGGAGTCGCTCGCCAAACTGCACCTTTCATACAAACGCGCAATAATGGCAATCGAATATGGCCGGCGGGTCCATCAAAGGCGGATGGCGAAAGAAGGATGTCTGGAAGATATCGACAGGTACACAGGGTACGACATTTATCTTTACGAAACCTACTACGTATACCATCTTATAGACGTGGTAAATGCAGAAAACCGTGCGACGCTCGAAAGCAGCCTCTGCATGCGCGCACTGGCAAAACTCTATGCGGTCGATTGCGAGAACAAGACGGACAATCTGAGCCTTCTTTATTGCTACCTCATCAATGAGAGGTCGGCATCCAAGACTGCGGCAGTCATGCATATGCACAGAAACAATGTGATTTACCGCATGAACCGCATCGAGCGGATACTTGGGATAGATATGCGGGAATATCATATCCGCTTCAAGTTTTTGCTCTCATACCGCATCATAGATTATTTCGGTGCGGATTTTTTGAAAAATGTTGATTATGCCACATTTGGAACGAACATGACGAAAAAATAGAAACGAGGGGTTTTTATGAAAGACATACCTTCACGTCAAAAGCACGGCTCAATGCCGTGGTTGATGCAACAATTACCGCCGCCGCTTCCGGGGAGTCGCCCGGTGACGGCAAGAGAGAATCTGAGGCGCGTCTTTGCGGGGGAGAAGCCACTATGGCTGCCTGTCTGGAATGTGGATGCGCAGACTGTGTACCCCGATGTAGTGTGGGAGCATCCGCCGTATGACGAGGACGGCCTTGACTGGTTCGGAACGGAATGGGTGATGGTCGATATTGCAGGCGGCCAGATGCCAAAGACCGGGACAAGGGTGATAAGCGATTTTCGCAAATGGAAAGAGGAGGTAAAATTCCCAGATCTTGCCGAGGTCGACTGGGCAGGGGACGCCGCTATCCAGACGCAGCGTTATGACCCGGACCGTATGCACGTGTTCCATACGGCCGAAGGGCTTTTTGAGCGGCTTCATGAGTTGATGCCGTTCGACGAGTCGTTGCTGGCTTTTTATGACGATCCGGACCTCTTGCAAGAATGGTTTGACGCTATGGTCGATTACAAGATAGAGCTTTTAGGCCATGTATTCAAGCACTACGACCCTGTGGACTATATTATCTACGGGGACGATTGGGGTACGCAACGTGCAGGTTTTTTCAGCAATGAGATGTTCAGGGAGACGCTGATGCCGAATACGAAGCGCATCTGGGACTGGGTGCATGAGCAGGGCAAATTTGTCGAACTCCATTCGTGCGGGTTGACACAGCAATATATAGAGGAGATAATCGAGATGGGTTGCGATGCGTGGACGCCGCAGACGAACAACGACCTCGATATGCTGACAGAGAAGTACGGCGACAAAATAACGTTGACTGTGCCTATGGAGGGGGTCGAAACGGCGAAGAGCGCTGATGAAGCCCGCAGGCTGGTGCGTTGTTTCGTGGATAAGTATGCGCCACGCGGGCGTATCGTGGCGGGCAAGCTTTTTGAGGTGCCTCCTGAGATTTGTGACGCGGCATATGAGGAACTGTATATTTATTCTTCGGAGTATTATGCTAGGGTTTAGGGGGTGGAGCTAGGGGTTCTGGAGCAAGGGGCTGGCACGAGGAGTCGGGCTAGGAGTAGCGAGGAGTAGCAAGGAGTAGCAAGATGTCTATACATTCCGGGTGGCTGATGCCGCATCCGCCGCTGATTTTTCCGGAAGTAGGGCGTGGCAAGCAAAATGAGATCGGCGCGACCGTGGCGGCTTTCAAGGCCGCGGCTGTGCTGATTGCTGAGACGGCGCCCGAAACCATAGTGATAATATCGCCGCATTCGGTGGTATATTCGGACTATTTCCATATCTCGTCGGGCGAGGGCGCGGAGGGGGATATGCGTGCCTTCGGTGCGCCGGGCGTGTGTGTGCGTGCCGAGTACGACGAGGAGTTCGTAGGGGCGCTGTCGAGGCTGTGCGAAGATGAGGGCTTTCCGGCGGGTACGCTTGGCGAGGACGAGGGCGGTCGGGAGCGGCCGGCTGCGCTTGACCATGGGGTGGCAATACCTGTTAGGTTTATCAATGAAGCGTATAAGGGGGCAGGGGGTGCGGTGTCTGGCGCTTCGGGGGCGGCGGAGCCGCCCCGCTATGTGCGCGTGGGCGTTTCGGGGCTTTCGGTGGAGGACCACTATGTTTTTGGCGGGTTGATTGCGAGCGTAGCTGAACGGCTTGGGCGAAAGACCGTGGTCATCGCAAGCGGGGATCTGTCCCACAAGCTTGTGGATGACGGGCCGTACGGCTATGCTCCCGAGGGGCCTGAGTTTGACAGAGTTGTATGCGAGGTGGCAGAGGACGGGGATTTTTCTCGGCTCTTTGACATGGACGCAGGGTTTTTGGAGAAAGCCGCCGAATGCGGGCACAGGCCGCTTCTCGTGATGGCGGGGGCGCTTGACCGCAAGGCCGTCGAGAGCGAATTGTACAGTTATGAGGGGCCTTTTGGCGTGGGCTATGGCATCGCGTCCTTTGTCGTGTGCGGCGAGGACGGGGGACGGACATTTTTGGATGATTTTCTTCGTGCGGAGCTTGAGCGGGCGTCGGAGCGCATGGCCTCCGAAAGCCCGCATGTAGAGCTTGCACGGAGAACGGTAGAATCCTACGTGCGGACGGGGCGTGTGTATGAAAGCCCTGAGTCTTTGGCAGAGGAACTGACGGCCGGCAGGGCGGGGGTGTTCGTGACCATCAAGAAGCAGGGGGCGTTGCGAGGCTGCATCGGCACGATAACGCCTGTGACCGAGAACGTCGGAGAGGAGATACGCGCGAACGCAGTGAGCGCGGCTGCCCGCGATCCGCGTTTCCCTGCCATTGACGAAGAGGAGCTTCCGTATCTGGAGTATTCGGTGGACGTGCTTGCGCCTGCGGAGCCGATTATGGGAGCGGATGAGCTTGACCCGTTCCGTTACGGCGTCATAGTGAACCTAGGTCGTAAGCGCGGGCTTTTGCTGCCGAACCTTGAGGGGATAGAGGATGCCGAGACGCAAGTGGGCATAGCGATGAAAAAGGCCGGCATCGCGGAAAGAGACCGCTCGCTCGTGGATCTGGAGCGGTTTGAGGTGGTGCGGCATCGCTGATTGGAGCGACAGGCGGTCGCAGGGGTTTTAGTGGTACATCCAGCGCGATTCGAACGCGCGACCTCTGCCTTCGGAGGGCAGCACTCTATCCAGCTGAGCTATGGATGCGTATCGGTTTTTATAATACATTATTGGGGCGGATTGCACAAGGGCGTACACTATGGTAATGTACGTTAATAATGTTTGGAAAGAGTCTGGAGGTAGTCGTTTAAGTGGAACTTGCAAAACAGGAATATCTTTCGCTGTACGAGACGATGTTGCGGATAAGGGGCTTCGAGGAGCGTTCCCGCGAGCTGATGCTTGAGGGGAGGCTGTGCGGTTTTCTGCACCTTTACTCAGGGGAGGAAGCCGTCGCGGCCGGCGTGTGCAGCGAGCTTTCGGACGAGGACTGCATATGCAGCACGCATAGGGGGCACGGGCATATCATCGCGAAGGGCGGAAGCATACCCAAGATGATGGCGGAGCTTTTCGGCAAGGACACGGGCTATTCGCAGGGCAAGAGCGGATCCATGCACATCGCCGACATGGACATAGGCATCGTGGGGGCGAACGGCATCGTCGGCGCTTGCATACCCATCGCGAACGGAGTTGCGTTTGCGCTTAGATATAAGAACAAGGACGCCGTCTCGGTGGCGTTTTTCGGCGATGGCGCCACAAACAGGGGGACCTTCCACGAGGCACTGAACCTCGCCGCCGCATGGAAGCTGCCGACGGTCTTTGTCTGCGAGAACAACGGGTTCGGCATGTCCACCCCGCCGTCCCGTGCCACGAACAACAAGTACCTTTCAGAGCGGGCGACCGCTTACAACATACCAGGCATCACGGTGGACGGCAACGACCCCGTGGCGGTGAAAAGGGCCATGGCGGTCGCTGCGGCACGGGCCAAAAAAGGGGACGGCCCTACATTGCTGGAATGCGTGACATGGCGGCATCATGGGCACTATATAGGGGACCCGGCGCTGTACAAAGACCCCGAGCTCCAGAAGAAGTGGCTCGCGCCGGAGGTGGACCCCATCCCTCGTTTCGAGAAACGTCTGCTCAGCGAGGGCCATGCGAGCGAGGCGGAGCTTGAGGAAATAAGGGGGCGGGTGCACGCGGAGATCGAGGCGGCCGTCGCTTTCGCCGCAGATAGCCCGGAGCCGCCGCCAGATTCGATGTACGAGAATGTGTATTCTGAATAATTTTACAATAATAGGAAATTTTACAAGCAGAGAGATGGGTTTTACGAGCAGGGCAGCAAGGAGCGAGAGAATAGCATGGCGGTAATGACATATGTGGACGCTATAAGGGATGCGCAAAGGCAGGAGATGCTGCGTGACCCCGATGTGTTTGTGGCGGGCGAGGACGTGGCGCTTATGGGCAGCTCATTCGGGCAGACCGCCGGGCTCTATGACGAGTTCGGGCCTATGCGGGTGCTTGACACGCCGATAAGCGAGGGACAGATTGTAAGCCTTGGGGTCGGGGCGGCGGCGATGGGGCTACGGCCTGTACTGTCGCTCGATTTCTGTGATTTTTTGGGCTGTTGCTTCGACGAGATATTGAATCAGGCGGCAAAGATGACCTATATGCTCAACGGGCAGACGAGCATGCCGCTTGTGATAAGGGCGAACCTGGGCGGGGAGATAAACGCGGCGGCGCAGCACTCGCAATGCCTTGAAGCGCTGTTTACGCACCTGCCGGGGCTGAAGGTGGTGGCGAGCTCAGGGCCGCGCCTAGCCAAGGGGCTGCTGTCGCAGGCGATACGCGACAACAATCCCGTGATGGTGTTTGAGCACAAAGGCCTCAACGGCATGAAGGAAGAAGTGCCCGACGGGGAGTACGCGGTGCCGTTCGGCAAGGCGGAGATAATGCGGGGCGGCGGCGACGTGACGCTTGTTTCGTGGTCGAAGATGGCGCATAAGTGCGTGAACGCGGCGAACGAGCTTGCGGGCAGCGTGGACGCCGAGGTGATAGACCTCGTCTCGCTCTACCCATTGGACATGGATACCATACTGGGGTCGGTGGAAAAGACCGGCCGCATAGTCATAGCTCATGAGGCGGTGGAGACGGGCGGGTTCGGCGCGGAGATAGCAGCGCGGCTTGCGGACGAGGGGTTTGACTATCTCGACGCGCCGGTAAAGAGGGTGGGGGCACCGTTTACGCCTGTGCCTTTCGCCGCCGCTCTGGAGCGGAATTATCAGCCGAACGAGGCGCGGATCGTGGAAGCCGTCCGCAGTTTGTTTGCATAATAATGGGGGGCGCGGAGGCTGTAATGGTTACGGAAGTGGTGATGCCCAAGCTTGGGCTGACGATGACGGAAGGGCTTGTTGTCGGGCTGTTGAAGAATGAGGGGGACGCGGTCAAGAAGGGCGAGGGCGTTTTTGAGATTGAGACGGAGAAGCTGACGAACACGGTGGAGGCGCCGGTGGATGGGGTGCTTGTGCGGGTGGAGGCGAAGGTGGGGGAGGTGTACCCGATAGCGGCGGTGCTAGGGTACGTTGGGGACGAGGGTGGGGCTTTGCGCCGCGTCCGCAGGGGTGCTACCGAAAGGCTCGCTACGGCTTCGCAAAGCTCCGCCTCCGCCTCGCTTTCTGAGACCCCTTGCTCCGCCTCGTGCCTTCGGCACTCGACGCAAAGCTCCGATTACGACACGCAAGGGGCGGATGGCATTTCTTCAACTGGCCGGGTCAAGGCGTCGCCGGCGGCGAGGGCGCTTGCGAGGAAGTATGGGGTGGATTATGCGGGGCTGAAGGGGTCCGGGCCGGGGGGGCGGATCGTGCGGGAGGATGTGGAGCGCGAGGCTGCACGCTCCGAGTCGCAAGATACGGACTGTCGCATAGAACCCTTGCAGCAAGGCCTATACACGGGGGCACGGCGGACGCTGTGGACGCATCGATAGCCAATGCCGGCGGTTGTAAGACATTTCACAAAAACCACACAAAAACTTCGTGTTGACACGCATAGAAATAAGGTCTAAAATTTCAATATTATGCTGGCATTTTGCCGCTTATGGAAAATTGCCTGTTTAAGTTAAGTTGATTTAGGATTAAAGGAGGAATACTTACATGAAGAAAAAGCTTATGATAGTTGTTGCGTTGGCCGTCGCGTTTGCGTTGGTTTTCGCGGCTTGCGGAGGCGGCGGCAGTAGCGACCCTGCGCCCGCGCCCGCTCCGTCCGCACCCTCGGACACCCCCGCCCCGGCTCCGGCCGATTCGGACGAGGTGTACGAAGTGCTGGTAAGCATGACGCACGGCGAGCCTGTTTCACCGGGCTGGGCCAGCGCGTTCAATCAGCTTGAGGAGCGGAGCGGCGGCAGGCTCGACACTACGCTGTTCTGGTCGGGTTCGCTTCTGCCGATACCGGAGATACCCAGGGGCATGGCAAGCGGCGCGGCGACATTCTCAAACCTGCCGACGCCAAACTATCCCGATGTATGGCCGCTGAACTGCCGCATACTGCAGCTTCCGTTCATGGGTCTGCAGAATCCGGTTGAAAGCGCGGCGATATATATGCAATTGCTCGAAGAGTTCCCGGAGATGAAGGCTGAGCTTGCGGATTTCAACATCATTCCGGTGGGCGCCACCCCGCTTGGCATGTACGCCATGCACTTCAGAGACGGTTCGGAAGTCCGCCGTCCTGAAGACCTCAGGGGCAAGCAGATGGTTCCGTTCAACGTCGTGTTCCTGCCATTGCTCGAAGCCAACGGCGTTGGCGTCAACTACATCCCGCCGGGCGAGATGTTTGAGGCCCTCAACAACAACATCATCGACGGCTATATCAATAGCTGGGCGTTCCAGGGCTGGTTCGGGCTTACTGAGCTTATGAATTCGCACGTCAACTTCGGCGAGTACGGCGCATATCAGGAGTTCAACATCCTTGCGGTCAACCTTGAGTTCTACAACTCGTTGCCTGCCGACCTTCAGCAATTGTGGCACGACGTTATGTGGAACGATGGCGGCTATCTGGAAATGTGGGATGACACCGCTACATTGTACTACGGCGAAATGGAGAAGGGCACGGCGAAAGGCGATGTCATTGTTGACCTTACCCCGGAGGAGATCGATGTCTGGAGGCAGGCATTGCTTCCGCAGCACAGGGTAGTGCTTGACGAAATCAACGCGCAGCGCGGCGACAATGTTGCCGATGCCATCTATCAAAGGATTCAGGAGATTCTGGCAGAGAATTACGGCGCATAGTTTTTGTTTCGTGAAACGATAGTTTGTCAATTCAATGGGGGTTGCTTTCCGGCAACCCCTATTTGACTAAGTAAAACTGGTGGAAATCATTCAAAGGAGGGCGTGATGGCAGGAGAGATTATCAAGAAAAAGATGGAATTTGGCGGAGAGACCTTCGATGTGTCTTTTCGCAAAATGAAGGAAAGGCCCCCGAAGAACAATATCGACAGGGGCGAGTTGGATGAGAACGGGCGACCAACGTATTGCGTTAACGGGTGGGGCGATTGGCCGGAGCTGAACCCGAGGACATACGAGGTGGCGCCTGGCATCATATGCGAGCAGGATGTCGCTATACCCATGCGGGACGGCATCATCACCTATGCGGATATCTACAGGCCCAAGGACGACAGCGTGAAGGTGCCGGCTATCATCGCATGGAGCTTTTTCGGCAAGAGGCCGTGCGCCGACTCGGATATTGAATGGCAGACCAAGGGCGTGCCCTACGGCTCCCATTCCAAATTTACAAAGTTCGAAGGGCCGGATCCGCTATATTGGTGCCATCAAGGCTACGCCATCATAAATTACGATATGCGTGGCGTCGGCAACTCGGAGGGCGATTGCAATATTTGGGGCAAGCAGGAAGGGAGCGACGGCTACGACCTCGTGGAGTGGCTTGGCGTCCAAGACTGGTGCAGCGGCAAGGTAGGTATGGCCGGAAACTCAGGGCTCGCCATGTGCCAGTGGAGGATTGCGGCGGAGCAGCCTCCGCACCTCGCGTGCATAGCGCCGTGGGAAGGTACTGCGGAGGCGTACAGGGAATTTCTGAACAAGGGCGGCTTCACAGAGTACGGCTTCAACCAATTTCTTACGGTGGACTTCGTGGGGAACGGCTATATAGAGGACATCTATCAGACGTCGCTCGACTACCCCCTCAACAACGCTTATTGGGAGTCCAAAATTCCCGAATGGGAGAAGATTGAGGTGCCGGCGTATATCACAGGCGGGTGGAGCCATTTCCATCTCAGGGGCGCGACTAGGGGCTTTATGAAGATAAGCTCCACGCAGAAATGGTTCCGCGCGCACAGGGATTTTGAGTGGCCGGACTTTTATTCAAGGTTTGGGATCGACGACCTCAAGCGTTTCTTCGACAGGTACCTCAAGGGTATCCGCAACGGCTGGGAGGACACGCCGCGCGTGCGTATCGACGTTATGGACGCATACGACTTCGACTATCAGACTCTGAGGGCGGAAACGGCTTGGCCGATACCTAGGACGGAGTACAAGCGCCTTTACCTCGACGCAAGAAGCCGCTCGATGTGCTTCGAGCCGCAGACCGTCGAGTCGAAGCTGCACTACGACGGCAACCTTGGCAAGGCGACGTTTGACATCACGTTCAACGAAACCACGGAGATTACCGGGCATATGCTCCTGCACCTCTGGGTCGAGGCGGACAGGCACGACGATATGGACATATTTGTGGCGGTGCAAAAGCTTGACGAAAAGGGCAAGTGGCTGCCGACCAATGTGTTCGGCGTGCCGCACCCCGGTGCCCCCGGCCGCCTGCGCGTGTCGCTCCGCGAAACCGATCCCGCGCGGACTGAGCACGAGTGGCAGCCCTATTATACATACGACAACCCCAAGAAATTGAAGCCCGGCGAGATAGTGCCCGTCGATATAGAGATATGGCCGCAGAGCAAGATATTCCATCCGGGCGAGCAGCTGCGCGTCGAGATAATGGGGCATTACGAGCGAATCGACTGGTTTGAGCCCTTTGCGTGGAATACGGACAATGCCGGAAACCATGTCATCCATACGGGCGGCAAATACGATTCCTATCTGCTCGTTCCGTTCATCCCGCCCAAGTACGTGGCGGGCAACGGGTACGCATATCGATAGGGCTTGTATTGTGATTGTGCAGATGGTACAATAGCACGGTTGCGCCTCGGCTGCGTATAGCGACACTCCAACGCATACCCGGCCGGCGGTGAGGATTATTATAGAAATATGGTAAGCAGTAAAGGAGAAGGAATATGATTACGCATAAGCAAAAGACGCAGATCATTGCGGACTATCAGCTGGCGCCGGGCGACACCGGCTCGCCGGAGGTGCAGGTGGCCATCCTGACGTTCAGGATCAACGACCTCAACGAGCATCTGAAGGCGCACCACAAGGACCACCATTCGCGGCGCGGGCTGCTGAAAATGGTCGGGCAGCGGCGCAATCTGCTGAACTATCTTAAGGCTAAGGACATTGAGCGGTATAGGTCGCTTATCGCGCGTCTTGGGCTTAGGAAGTAGCAATCGCAAATTACAGGGCGAGGTCGAACGACTGACCTCGCCTTTGTTTTTTGAATAAAACGTCGGAAAGAAGTCGGAATTGAAAGAAGCAAGAGGTAGAAAGAAGGTAAGAAGAAGATGAGATTTACAGATTTTAAGGTGTATAAGACGGCGCTCGGCGGCAGGCTGCTCCAGATTGAAGTGGGCAAGGTCGCGGAACAGGCGAACGGGGCGGTGACGGTGCGCTACGGGGAGACGGTCGTAAACGTGACGGCGTGCATGTCGAAGCAGCCCAGGGAAAACCAGGACTTTTTCCCGTTGTCTTGCGAGTACGAAGAGAAGATGTATGCGGCAGGGAAGATACCGGGTGGGTTTATACGGCGCGAGGGCCGTCCGTCTGAGAAGGCGACGCTTTTTGCGCGCTTGATGGACAGGCCGCTTAGGCCGCTGTTTCCGTCGGGGTTTTTCCACGATGTGCAGGTGGTGGCGTCGGTGCTTTGCGTAGACCCGGACTGTCCGCCTGAGGTGGCGGCGATGATAGGGTCGTCCGTATCGCTGTCGATATCGGACATCCCGTTTTACGGGCCTACGGCTTCGGTCGTGATGGGCTGGATAGACGGCAAGCCGGTGGTCAACCCGACGCATGCCCAGCGCGAGGTGAGCGAGCTTTCGCTAGTGGTTTCTGGGACGCGGGAAGCCATCATGATGGTGGAGGCCGGCGCGAGCGAACTTGAGGAAGAGTATATACTCGACGCGCTCTTTACGGCGCACGACGAGATAAAGACCATAATAGAGTTTATCGACGAGATAGTGGCGGACATCGGCAAGCCGAAGTTCGAGCCCGAGGCGGAGCAGGTGCCGGAGGATCTTTTGGCGGACGTCTGCGGCTATATCGTGCCGAAGCTTGACGAAGCGCTGCATATCTTTGTGCGCAGCGACCAGCAGGCGCGGATCAAGGAGATAGAAACTGAGGCGAAGGCCGAGTTTGCCGAGAAGTACGCGGACGTGGAGAAGTACGGCAAGTACGTGGCTCGCGTGTTTGAGGAGCAGCTTGAGGCTAGGTTCCGCCGCATGATACTCGAAGAAGGGGTGAGGCCGGACGGCCGCGCGCCGACGGAAACCCGCCAAGTTTGGTGCGAAACGGGCTTTTTGCCTCGCACGCACGGCTCGGGGCTTTTCAAGCGCGGCCAGACGCAAGTGCTTTCGGTCGCCACGCTTGCGCCGCTTCGTGAAGCGCAGATGATAGACGGCATAGGCGACGAGACGGAAAAACGCTATATGCACCATTACAACTTCCCGCCGTTCTCGGTGGGCGAAACCAGGCCGATGCGCAGCCCTGGCCGCCGCGAGATAGGGCATGGCGCCTTGGCGGAGAGGGCGTTGCTGCCGGTGTTGCCGACGGAAGAGGAATTTCCCTATGCGATACGCGTGGTGTCGGAAACTCTGTCGTCCAACGGCTCGTCCTCGATGGCGTCGGTCTGCGGCTCGTCAATGTCGCTGATGGACGCGGGCGTGGGCATAAAGGCGCCGGTTTCAGGCGTAGCGATGGGGCTTATCACGGACGGTAGCGGCAAGGTGGCCATCCTGACGGACATCCAGGGGCTTGAGGACCACTACGGCGATATGGACTTCAAGGTCGCGGGGACGCCTAATGGCATCACGGCGCTCCAGATGGACATAAAGGTACACGGGCTGTCGCGCGAGATAATGGAAAAGGCGATTATGCAGGCAAAGGAAGGCCGCGCCTTTATCCTTTCGCAGATGCTTGAAGAAATAAGCGAGCCCAGGGCGGAGCTCTCGCCTTACGCGCCGCGTATCGAGTCCATACAGATAGACCCAGAGGACATTGGGACCATCGTCGGCAAGGGCGGCAAGACCATCAACGGCATTATTGCAGAAACGGGCGTCAAGATAGACATAGACGACACGGGCCTTATCTCCATCGCGTCCACCGAGCCGGAGGGCATGAAGCAGGCCATCCATATGATAGAGATGCTGCTCAAGGAGCCTGAGATCGGCGAAATCTACGAGGGCACGGTGACGGGCATCAAGGAGTTTGGCGCGTTTGTCGAGATACTGCCGGGCAAGGAAGGGCTGTTGCATATTTCTGAGATGGACAACCACCGCGTGGCGCGCGTCGAGGACGTACTCGATATGGGCGACAAGGTAAGGGTCAAGGTAAAGGGCGTCGATGAAAAGAACGGCAAGATAAGCCTTTCGAGAAAAGCCCTGCTGTAAAAATGAAGATAGAAAAGCTTTCGAACGGCCTGACGGTCGTTTTGGAAAACCTTGCACACGCGCCCTCGGCTTCGGTCGGGGCGTGGGTGCGTGCGGGGGCTGTAGACGAGGCGGCGGATGTCGGCGGTATCTCGCACTTCATCGAGCATATGATGTTCAAGGGCACGGCTTCACGGGACTATCGGAAAATATCGGAAGATTTAGAAAAGCTTGGAACGTCGGTGAACGCGTTCACCACCAAGGAGGCGACTTGCTTCTATGTCAAGTCGCTTTCCGCGAACCTTGTGGACAGCGTGGATGTGATCGCGGACATGATGACGGGGTCGCTTTTCGACGCGGCCGAAATGGAGAAGGAAAAGGACGTCATCTACGAAGAAATGAAGATGATAGAGGACGTGCCGGACGATTTTGGCGGCGACCTTATCCAAGAGGCCATCTTTGCCGGCACACCTTTGGCGAACCGCATAATAGGGACGCCTGCGAGCGTGGGGAATATCACGAGGGACGATGTGCTCGCCTATGTGGGCGGGCGGTATGCGGCGCCAGGGATGGTGCTTTCGTGCTCTGGGATGTTTGACGAAGGGGCGTTGATGGCGGCGCTTGAGAAGGGATTTGGCGGCATAGGGGCGGTGGGGCCGCCTGCGCGGGTTTATAAGGCAGCGTCGGGGTCGGCGCGGATAAGGAACTCCGTGGTGAAGGATATCGAGCAGACCCATTTGTTTTTGGGGACGAAGGGGGTAAGCTTTACGGACGATGACGTCTATGCATTGAATCTATATGCGTCGATACTGGGCGGCGGCATGAGCTCACGGCTGTTTATGACCGTGCGTGAGGAGCTAGGGCTTGCGTATTCGGTATATGCGAGCGACTGTCCGTATGTGGATGACGGGCAATTCACTATATACGCGGGGGTGGCGGACGAGAAGGCCGCCGAGGCTGTGGGCGCCATTATGGGGGTGGTGAAGGGGCTTGCCGAGAACGGGATGGATGCGGCGGAGCTTTCCAAGGTGAAGGAACAGTACAAGGCGTCGTTTGTGTTCCGGCGCGAGAGCAACGCATCGCGAATGTTTGCGATGGGGCGGAATATGCTGCTGCTCGGACGGGTGTACACGGAGGAGGAGATACTTTCGCGGGTGGATGCGGTGACGGTGGATGATATCGTGCGGCTGGCCGAGAGGTATGCAGATTTTTCCAAGTATTCGGCGGTGGCGATAAGCGGCTGCGAGCATGATTTGGATGGGATGATGGGGTAGGGGGGAGGTCAGAATGGCTCGCCAAGCTTCTCGAAGACATCGCGGAGATCAAGGCGGCCATCGGTAGGCTGCAAGAACACGACGCAGAAGCGGAGAAGCTGCACATCGCGCAGATCCGAGACCGCATAGCCATGGCGCACGGACACTTCACAAGGCGCGGCTCCATCGACCGATACACCCTGTCATCGCTATGCGATATCTTCAATTGGTACGACGCCCGCGAGGAAAACACCTTTGTCGGCATGCATATACGGGACTTGAAAAACCTCAAGGTCGAATAAAGGACGACGGGCTATTTTTGACGGACGAAATATATTCTATTCTTGACAACTATATCGCTGTGGTGATATAGTTTGGAATATTGGAGGAAGGCATATGGAAAACATCGTCACGCTCTATCATGGCTCAAGCAGCATAATAGAAAGGCCTAAATTTGGGAAGGGAAATCCCCGCAATGATTATGGCCTTGGGTTTTATTGCACGGAAAGCATCGAGTTGGCAAGGGAGTGGGCATCCAGCGACCGTGCCGGCGGATACGCAAATACCTATTCGCTAGACGCTTCCTCGCTATACGTTCTAAATCTGTCAGACGGGGCGTACGGCATTCTGAATTGGCTTGCGGTGTTGATTGACAACCGCACCTTTTTGATAGACAATCCCATAGCGTCAGAAGCGAAAGAATATCTTGCAGCTTGGTTCTTGCCGGATGTAAGCGCCTTTGATGCGATTGTGGGATATCGCGCCGATGATTCGTATTTTACATTCGCGCAGGATTTCCTCAACAACACCATTTCGGTGAGACAACTTGGCCGTGCAATGCTGCTTGGGCTGCTCGGCAAGCAATTTGTCCTCAAAAGCGAAAAAGCGTTCAGGCTGATTGAGTTCGTGGAAAGCGAAGCGGTCGATGGCGAGGTCTATTATGCAAAAAGGCGCAAGCGCGATATGGACGCAAGGGCGGACTATCTGGACAGGGAGCGTCACACAGCCCGCATTGACAGCGACATATACATGATTGACATTCTTAGACAGGGGATGAGGCAGGGCGATGCGCGCTTACAATGAGACGTATCTTAGCCATGCGGCAGACACGCTTGGCACCATGATGGCTTTTGCTGTCAACGATTGCGGGTTGGACGGCGATGTTTTCGCGCATATGTTTGTCGTCTCTGGGGTGGCAGGGCAGTTTGAACGTGGCAACCCAAAATATATTGCGGGGAAAAGCGGGGCGGAGCTGTTTTTTGATGTAGTTCAAAAGGGGGCATTCGATGTCGAAACTTCGGCAAGCAATTATCGCGACTATCGTACGGCGGATTATTGGGCGGGATGGGCTTTGGCGCAGTATCAATGGTTCACAGCCAAGACATTCGCTTCAATTTTGCGGGTGCTGCCGTTCAGCGAGATTGTGAATCTGTACCCGACATTGCACGAGGCGGACATCACGAAGTTTTTCGATGTGGCAAGCGGAATTTTTGAACGCGAAAGCCCCGAAACGAATTTGAAACGCATCAGGGGGGTAGCAGGTCTGTCTCAGTCAGGGCTGGCCAAGGAAGCGGGGGTCGCACTGCGTTCTATACAGATGTACGAACAGCGGAAAAAGGACATCAACAAGGCGCAGGCGGTCACCTTGGCCAAGATCGCCCGTACGCTTGGATGCAATGTGGAGGATTTGCTTGAGAGCGAGGGATAGGGTGGTGTCAGGAAAGTTGGCACGAGCGTGATAGATTTTGCTATAATGTTGTTCTTGCCATAGCCATAGCCATAGCCATAGGCATATGCTGGCAGAAAGGAAAGGGTCTGTATGGAAAAGATATGCGTAAGGGTGACGGCTGAGGGCGAGCTTCCGAGGTATGAGACGGATGGGGCGGCCGGGATGGACCTGCAGGCCAGAGTGGACACCCCTGTAGAGCTTGCGCCGGGGGGACGGGCTTTGGTGTCGACGGGGCTCAGGATAGAGCTTCCGAGGGGGTATGAGGCTCAGGTGCGGGCGCGGAGCGGGCTTGCCGCCAAGCATGGCATAGGGCTTGTGAACGGCATCGGCACGATAGACAGCGACTATAGGGGCGAGATAAAGATTTGCCTTATAAACTGGGGCGACGAGCCTTTTACGGTGAATGACGGCGACCGCGTGGCACAACTTGTGATCGCGAAGTACGTGCAGGCCGAGATCGAGGCCGTGGACGGGCTTTCGGACACGGAGCGTGGTGCAGGCGGGTTCGGGCATACGGGGGTGCAGGGGTAGGGGGCATTTCCTCTTGACAGGCGATGCGGATCGTTATAAACTAATGATGTGAACTAACCCGATCTTGCAAAGGCTAGGAGGTGTTTTAGGTGAAACAGATAAATATGCATGCGGCAAAAACACATCTTTCTGCGCTTGTAAAGGAAGCAGCCGGAGGCGAACCTTTTGCCATAGCCATAAACGGCAAGCCGATGGTGAAGGTCGTTCCGTTTGTGGGCAAGGCCCCGCTTCCGCGCATAGGCTTTATGGAGGGGGAGATAGTTATTCCCGACAATTTCGACCGATTGGACGAGGTCGAGATAGCTGCGATGTTTGAGGGAAGCCTGCAATGAAATACCTTTTGGACACGCATATACTGTTGTGGGCGGCGGCCGGAAATCTGCCAAAAATGGCACGGAAGTTCTTTGAGGAGAAAAACGAGCTATATTTCAGCTCTGCAAGCGTATGGGAGGTCGTGATCAAGCGTATGCGAAACAAAGATGATTTCCTTATCGACCCTAAGACCTTCTGCTCACGGCTGCTTGAAGCGGGCTACAAAGAGCTTCCAGTCACGGTGCGGCACGCTCTTTTGCTTGAATCCCTGCCGGAAATCCACAAAGACCCTTTTGACCGCATAATGCTTTCGCAGGCGTTGTCGGAGGGAATGGACTTTATAACAGCCGATGAAAAGATTGCCGAGTATCCCTGTCCTGTTGTGTTTGTGAGGTGAAGTGACTAGATTATGTTGACGAGAGAGGATGTGGAGCGGCGCGAATATGAGATTCTTTCGCCTGATGCGGCCAAGGCTGCGGAGTCGAAGGGGCGCAGGCGGGATGAGGGCAAGTGCGAGTTCCGCACGGATTTTCAGCGCGACCGCGACCGCATAATTCATTCCAAGGCGCTGAGGCGTCTGATGCACAAGACGCAGGTTTATATAGCGCCAGAGGAGGACCACTTCCGCACGCGGTTGACGCACACGCTTGAGGTGGCGCAGATCGCACGCACCATAGCGAGGGCGCTCAGGCTCAACGAGGACTTGACGGAGGCCATAGCGATGGGGCACGACCTTGGCCATACGCCGTTCGGCCATGCGGGGGAAACGGCGCTAGGGCAGGTGCATCCTGGCGGCTTCCGCCACAATGTACAGAGCATACGGGTTTGCGACGTGCTTGAGAAAAGCAGCGCAGGGCGGGGGATGAACCTTACGGAAGAAGTCCGCGACGGCATATTGAACCATACGGGGGCGGGCGTGCCGACCACCCTTGAGGGGCGCATAGTCAAGACCGCGGACCGCATAGCCTATGTGAACCATGATACGGACGACGCGCTTAGAAACGGGATTATCACCGAGGGCGACCTCCCGAAGTCCGCGATATCTTTTCTGGGTGAAACCATAAGCAGGCGGATCAACACGCTTACGCGCGACATGGTGGAGGCTTCGGACGGAACGGGTGACATAAAACAGTCGGAGGCCTGCCTTGAGGCGATGAACGAGCTACGGGATTTTCTGTTCGCCGCCGTATACAGATCGGACCTTGTCGAGTCCGACGCGGAGCGATACGAAATCGGCAACGCCATCCCTGCGTTATACGATTATTATTCAAAAAATCCCGAAAAAATCTCCCTGGAGTACCAAGGGCTTATTGGTGAGTATGGGCTGGCGGAGATCGTGAAGGACCATGTGGCGGGGATGACGGACCGCTATGCGTGGGAAATGTACAAGAAACTGCGGAAATAGAACAGGAGAGAGAGTATGAGCAAGGCGAAAACCGGACCGGAATTAATCGAGATATCGAATAATATGGCTGTTGCGAAGGCGACGGCTCCGTGGTATAAATTAGTGATATTGGGAATATTGGGGGGTGCGTTTATCGCTTTTGCGGCGCAGGGATCGACGATGGCGGCGTACAATCTGCTTGCCGACCCCGCGACTTTCGGATTGGGCAGGGCACTCAAGGGGGCGTTGTTCACGGTGGGGCTTATACTGGTGATAGTGGCGGGCGCGGAGCTTTTTACGGGCAATGTGCTGATGACTACGGGTGTATTATGTAAACGTATTTCGAGGCCGTCTTTGCTCAGGAACTGGGGGATAGTCTATGCCGCGAATATGGGGGGGGCGGTGCTTATCGCCATGCTGATACATGCTTCGGGGCTGTGGGGGTCATCGGAGGATTTGCTTGGGGCGATGGTGATAAAGATGGCGGCGGGCAAGACGGCGCTCGGCTTCCAGAGCGCGTTCGTGCTTGGGATATTGTGCAACTGGCTCGTGTGCCTGGGGGTTTGGATGGCGTGGTCGGCCGAGAGCGTGGGGGGCAAGATGGCGGCGGCGTTCTTCCCGATATTGCTGTTCATAACTTCTGGATTCGAGCATAGCATCGCAAATATGTATTATATCCCCGCGGGGATGATGGCGAAGGGGGTGCCGGAGTACGTGGCGAAGGCGGCGGAGGTCGGTGTGAGCGCGGAGGCGCTTGCGGGGCTGAATCTGCATGGATTTTTTGTGGTGAACCTTATACCTGTGACGCTTGGGAATATAGTGGGGGCGGCGGCGTTTATCGCGTGCGCGTACGTGTTTGCGTATAGGCCTAAGGGCGGCGCATTGGGGAGTTGAGAGTGGAGACGTCGGGTTCGGGGTAAGGTGTCCAAGGAATATATAAAGGGGACGGTGCATACGACCACGCAGGGGGCTGAGGCGCTTGCGGGGGTCTTGCCTGCGCTTGGGGTGGAGGGGTGCAGCGTCGAGGATGCGGCGGATCTGGAGTTTATTGTGGCGGAAAGGGGGCGGCTTGCATGGGATTATATTGAGGACAATGGATATGAGGGGGAGGTGGTTGTCACCTTTTGGGTGGAGAATGGCGAGGCTGAGAGGGCTTTGATCGAGGGGGTGCGTGAGGGGCTATGCAGACTCAAGGATGACGTGCGGGATGGGGCGTATGGCAAGGGGGCGGATTTTGGCCGGCTTGCGTTTGGGGCAGAGGTTGTGAGGGATGATTGGAAGGATAGCTATAAGGAGAGCTTTAGGACGTTTTCGCCGTGCGAGGGGGTGGTGGTGGCACCGCCCTGGGAGGCCGAGGATATTTTAGAAAATGAAGAATATATACGGCTTATTATCGACCCGGGGATGGCTTTTGGGACGGGGTCGCACGAGACTACGGCGATGTGTTTGGCGAGGCTGAGGGGGCTTATAAAGTCTGGTGACAGGGTGCTTGACGCGGGGACGGGCTCTGGGATTCTCGCCATAGCAGCGGCGCTGATGGGCGCGGGGGAAGTCCATGCGGTGGAGATGGACGAGGACGCCGCCGCCTCTGCCCAGGGCAATATCGCCGCCAACGGCGTAGGGGGCAGAGTCGCTCTTATTATCGGCGACATCACCGAGCCAGGAACGCTGCCAGAGGGGGCGAGGTACGAGCTTATAACGGCGAATCTGTCGTTCGTGCTGATAGAGCGTCTGCTACCCGTGTTCAAGGGCTTGCTTGCGGACGGCGGGGCGCTGATAATCTCCGGCCTGCTCGACGTGGATGAGGGCCGGGCGGTCAAGGCATTTGGCTGCAACGGACTCAGGGTGGCCGAGGTCGTAAAGGCTGGCGAGTGGCTGATGATAGAGGCATGCAAACACTAGTGTTTCACACTTACACAAAGACCATGCGCCAATCGCTCTGGAGTGTTATACTGGTGTCGTAAGAGAAGAAAGCGAGAACGGCGGCTTGAAAATGCCTGCGTGCAACAGTAGGAAGTGGGCTAAGAATCGGGAGTGTGCCAGCACTTTTCTGTCAAAACAAGGAATAGGGAGAGAGCAGCAATGAGCAATACTATCGTCATCGTGGACAAGATACCCGTACCTATAGAAGGGGAGAAGAACCTGCTTGAGGTCATACGCAAGGCAGGCATCGAGCTCCCCACGTTTTGCTACCATTCTGAAATAAGCGTCTATGGCGCCTGCCGCATGTGCATGGTCGAGGTGGAGGGGCGCGGCATACTCGCCGCCTGCTCGACTGCCGCGGAGGATGGCATGGTGGTGCATACAAACACCAAGCAGGTTCACGCACTGCGAAAGATGATAATAGAGCTTATGCTCGCAAGCCACGACCAGACCTGCACGGTCTGCCCCAAGAGCGGATCATGCCGCCTGCAGACCGTGGCACAGCAGCTTGGAGTCAAGGAGACGCGTTTCAAAACGACAGAGCTGGACAGCAGGCTGGACGTCACTGGCACCGGTGTGGTGCGAAGGCCTGACAAGTGCATACTCTGCGGCGACTGCGTGCGGGTCTGCAGCGAGCTGCAATCCATCGGCGTGCTCGACTTCGCATACAGGGGCGCGCAGGCACGCGTGGTGACCAGTTTTGACAAGGACATGGGCGAGGTCGATTGCGTGTCTTGCGGGCAGTGCATCAAGGCGTGCCCCGTCGGCGCCCTGACCATAAAGACGAACGTGACGGACGTATGGGAGGAGATCTACGACCCTGAAAAAATAGTCGTCGCTCAGGTGGCGCCCGCCGTGCGCGTCTCGCTTGGCGAATACTTTGGCGAAAAGCCTGGAGTCTCGAATATGGGCAAGATAGCGACCGCCCTCAGGCTTCTCGGCTTTGACCGCGTATATGATACGTGTTTTGCGGCGGATTTCACGGTGGTCGAGGAAGGCAAGGAATTTTTGGAGCGCTATGAAAAGGGCGAGAGGCTTCCGCTCTTTACCTCGTGCTGCCCGGCGTGGGTCAAGTTCGTGGAGCAATACTACCCCGAGATGCTGCTCGACAACCTTTCCACGGCAAAGAGCCCAATGCAGATGTTTGGGTCGCTGTGCAAGGAACAGCTTTCAAAGGAGCTTGGACTGCCGCGCGAAAAAATAGTCGTGGTGGGCATCCTGCCTTGCACGGCGAAGAAGTTCGAGGCCGCACGCGAGGAGTTTCGTGTGAACGGGAACCCCGATGTAGACCATGTGCTTACGACCGAGGAGCTGGCGCGGATGATAAAGGCACAGGGCATAGATTTCGTCAATCTGGAATTTGGCTCGCTAGATATGCCGCTTAGCTTTTCGACGGGGGGCGCAATAATATTCGGCTCGTCTGGCGGTCTCTGCGAGGCGGTGCTCCGCTTTGCGGCAGACACTCTGGAGGGCGGCGGCAAGCATCGTGAGTTCAAGCAATTCAGGGGTAGCGACGGCATCAAGATCGGCGAGATAGAGATAGGCGGCAAGACGCTTAGGCTCGGCGTGGTAAGCGGACTCGCAAACGCCAGAAAGCTTATCGAGAAAATAAAGAACGGCGAGGAACGTTTTGACCTTGTAGAAGTCATGGCCTGCAGCGGGGGCTGCGTCAACGGGGGCGGGCAGCCCATAAACTACGGGCGCGACGTGAACAAGGAACGTGCGCAGGGGCTGTTCGACAATGACCGCAGGCGTCAGCTCCACGTGTCGAGCGAAAACCCCTTCGTCCAGAAGATATATAGCGAGGGTCTGGACGAGAAGAAGGCGCACAAGTTGTTGCATACGAAGTACAAGAACCGCCGGCGGGTATAGCGGGCACGAAGGCATCTGAAATAGGCTATCAAAACTTCGTAAAAACAGTGAAATTTGTTCGGCAAAACAGCGACATTTGCTCGGCAAAACAGCGACATTTGCTCGGCAAAACAGCGAGATTGGTTTGTGAAAACAGCGAGATTTGCTCGTAAAAACAGCGAAATCACCTTGGCAAAACAGCGACATTTTTAAGGAATTGTGCTATAATCCCCTCAAAGGAGACGCACAATGGATATAAGCTTGCTAAGAAGAAACATTGAAAATGTCGTAAAAGACACGTTGAAAGATACGCCCGTCGCTATCATACAGGGAGCGCGGCAAGTCGGGAAGTCCACGCTTGCCATGATGGTGTCTAAAGGCATGAAGCACAGGGAAGTCACTTTGGATTCGGGTGAGGCTTTGCTGTCCGCAACGGAAAACCCCTTTGAGTTCGTTTCGCAGTATCAAGAGGGGCTTTTGATTATAGACGAAGTGCAGAAGTGCCCGGACTTGCTCCCCGCTATAAAGCTGTCGGTCGACAGGGACCGCAGGCCCGGACGGTTTTTGATCACCGGCTCGGCGGATATCCTCCGCGTAAAAGGCGCGAATGAATCCTTGGCAGGGCGCGCAGAGACAATATGGCTTGAACCGTTCAGCGTCGGCGAAATAAAAGGCATCAAAGAGGATTTTGTGACGAGGATTTTGCAAGATGATATTGCCGGCATCCTTCAGAAAGCAGAGCCCACATCGCGTACGGGATATGCAGGGCTTATCGTGGACGGCGGATATCCAGACGCAATCGACCGCGAAGGGCGACGCCGCAGGGCGTATTTCAGAAATTATATCTCGAGAGTCCTTGACCACGATGCGAACGAGCTGTCGGGGCTTGCCCATCTAGACAGGCTGAGGAAGCTCTACGATATCATTATTGGTGGGACATCCGGGATATACGTCAGGGCGAATGTGTCACGGCTCATAAACATACCAGAAAGCAGCATGAACGGGTATATACGCCTGCTGAAGGATTTGTGCTTGATTCATGCCTTGCCCGCCTGGGGGAAAAACTATTCGAGAAGGGCCATCGGCAAGCCCAAGATAATAGTTTCGGACACAGGGCTTGCGTGTTCGCTCAAAGGGATAAGCCACGAGTTCCTTTCAAACATCGAGAACGGGAATGAGATGGGGCCATTGCTGGAGACTTTTGTGATTGCGGAAATAAACAAGCAGCGGTCATGGTCTGAAACCGACTACTCTTTGCACCACTACAGAGACCGCGACAACAAAGAAGTCGACATAGTGCTTGAGCTGGATGATGGGCGGCTTATAGCGATCGAGGTAAAGGCCGCGAGCTCGTTTTCGCGAAAAGACTTCAGCGGCATGAAAGCGTTCAGGGACGTTGCGGGCTCCCGCTTCTATTGCGGAATCTTGCTGTATACCGGAATGGAAGCACAGCCCTTTGGCGACAAGATGTTTGCCGCTCCAGTCAGCGCGATCTGGCAGTGACGGCAGTCGGGTCCGCCGGAAAAATCAAAAAATCAGGCGATGTTCTGTATCTGCTCGCGGATGTTTTCGATATCCGTTTTTAGGGCTATCATCAGGTCTGTGATATGCAGATCGTTGGCCTTCGAGCCGATGGTGTTTGCCTCGCGGTTCATTTCCTGGACGATGAAGTCGAGTTTCTTGCCGACGGGCTCGCCGTCGCCGTCATCCTTTATGGCATTTTTGAATTGGTCGATATGGCTGGCGAGACGCACCAATTCTTCGTCGATGCTGGCTTTGTCGGCGAATATGGCTATCTCGATTGCCAGCCTCTGCTCCAAAAGGGCGTCGCCCTCGTGAATGTCGGAGAGCGCGGCTATGCGGTCTTGGAGCTTTGCGATATAGGCGTCCCGGACTTCCGGCGCACGCTTTTCGATGGTCTTGGCTATTGATTTCAGCCTGTCGAGGCGTATCTCCATATCGGCTTTCAGTTCAGCGCCTTCGGCTATACGCATATGGTCAAACCGTATCAGGGCTGCCTCGGTGGCTTCAAGAATAAGGGCTTCGATGGTTTCCTCGTCTGCCTGGGGGCGTTCCTGTCTGAGGATGTCCGGCATCGAGGCCAATAGCTCCAATGAGATTTCGCCCGTCGTGTCGAAGGATTTCTGGAGCTCGCGAAGCCCGGAGAAATACTGCCTTGCCACTGCGGTGTTGAGCGTGACCAGGGCATCCTCCTCGTTTGTGCTTGTGAAGCCTATAAGGATGTCCACCTTGCCCCTGCCGGCGCATTTTTTCGCAAGCTGCTTCACTGCGTCCTCGGCGAACCCGTAGCGTCCGGGCAGACGCGCCGACACCTCGCAATATCTGTGGTTGACGGACCTTATCTCCGCTGTGGCCGAGCGGCCGTCCATCGCCGCTTCGCCGCGACCGTAGCCTGTCATGCTTTTTATCATAATAATCTGCCTCCGCGGATATTCTATCACAATAGGGGAACCATAATAATCAATTCATGGAAAGCGGTCAAAAAAGTGCTTGTGTTGGGGTGGGGGAAGCGGTATAATCAGCCTCGTGCCTGTTTTGCGGGCATGGAGTTATAATAAGCACACCGGACGGCAGCGGGCCGGTGCCGCATAGGGGTGGACATGCCCCGGCGGTCGCCCGTGGTTTTCGAGAGAGGGCAAGGCGTTCGGTGGAAGTGGAACCAAGGAGGTAGAACATGTCGGTTATTTCTATGAAGCAATTGCTCGAGGCAGGAGTCCATTTCGGTCACCAGACTAGGCGCTGGAACCCGAAAATGGCTCCTTATATTTTTGCGGAGCGCAACGGGATCTACATCATCGACCTGCAGCTGACGGTCGGGCTTATCGACGACGCCTACGCATTCATCCAAAGCGTCGTAAAGACGGGCAAGCCCGTGCTTTTCGTCGGCACGAAGAAGCAGGCGCAGCAGGCGGTGAAGGACGAGTCGTTGAGGGCAGGGCAGTATTACGTGAACGAGCGCTGGCTCGGCGGAATGCTGACGAACTTCAAAACGATTTCGGCAAGGATAGACCGTTTGATCGAGATCGAGAAGATGGAGGAGGACGGCGTGTTTGAGCAGCTTACCAAGAAAGAGGTAGGCAAGCTGAGGCACGAGGCTGAAAAGCTTGAGAAGTTCCTCGGCGGCATCAGGGATATGCACCGTATGCCGGGGGCGATGTTCGTGGTAGACCCCAAGAAAGAGAGGATTGCGGTCAAAGAAGCGAGGATTTTGGGAATCCCGATAGTCGGCATAGTGGACACGAACTGCGACCCGGACGACGTCGATTATATAATCCCTGCCAATGACGACGCAATACGCTCGATACGGCTGATCACGGCGGCTGTCGCGGATGCCATCATAGAGGCCAATCAAGGCGAGAGCTACGATGACAGGTCTGTTTATGTAGAGGACGCTGAGGGTGCGGAAGGGACGCCGCCGGCAGCGGAAGCGCCGACAGCCCCTGTTGATGGCGAGGACGCGGACGAGGAGAAAGCCGCTGCCACGGAAGGGCTTCCGGAGGTGACAGAGGAGGAGTTTGCGGCCAATGATGCGGTCGATGCCGAGACGCAGGAGGCTGAGGAAGAGCCCGCCGCCGAGGAAGAGGCGTCTGTTGCTGAGGAGCCTATCGTTGAGGAAGAAGAAGCGGTCGCCGAAGAAGAGCCCGCTGCCGAAGAAGAAAAATCCGAAGAGGAAGAGTTTTAGGGACACCCCATAGGAGAAGAAGGAGGAAATGTAAGATGGAAATCACAGCAAGCGCTGTAAAAGAGCTTAGAGAACGCACGGGAGCAGGGATGCTCGACTGCAAGAATGTATTGACAGAAACGGGCGGCGATATAGAAAAAGCCATCGATGTCTTGAGAGAGAAAGGGCTTGCGAAGGCCGCCAAGAAGTCCGGCAGGATCGCAGCCGAGGGGCTTGTGCGCATAGCGATAGGCGACGGCGGAAGCAAGGCCGGAATCATCGAGGTGAACATCGAAACGGATTTCGCGTCCAAAAATGCGGACTTCGTGGATTTCGTCGACACGCTTGCGGCACAGACCCTTACGACGGGCGCCACGGACGTGGAGGCGTTTCTTGGAGAGCCGTACGGCGGCACGGGCGAGACCGTGCAGGACAAGCTGACAAACTTTATCGCAACCATCGGCGAGAACGTCACGGTGAGGCGTTTTCAGACGTTTGGCGAGGCGGGTACGGTCTATATCTCCTACTTGCACCTCGGCGGCAAGATAGGCGTTGTCATAGGGCTCAAGACCGATGCGTCTTTGGCCGAGGTCGAGGCTATGGGCAGGGACGTGGCGATGCAGGTCGCGTCGATGAACCCGCTCTTTATAGACGAAAGCGGCGTCGATCCCGATTATATAGAAAAGGAAAAGGAAATCCTTGTGAAGCAGGCGCTCTCCGAGGGTAAGCCCGCAGATATAGTCGAGAAGATGGTGCTTGGCCGCCTGAAGAAGGAGCTGAAGGAGACATGCCTGCTCGAACAGAAGTTCGTCAAGGACAGCGAGCTGACGGTCGCCCAGTATGTGAGCGACGGCGCAAAGGCGCTCGGCAAGGACATAAAGGTCGCGGCAATGGCGCGCTACGAGGTCGGCGAAGGAATCGAAAAGAAGGAAGAGGACTTCGCAGAAGAGGTGGCGAAACAGCTCAAGGGCTAGATTTCCGGCGGAAAATAATTTTCGTAATATAATTGTAAAATATTGACGCAAGGCGCGCACTGGGATAAAATGTTCCACAGTGCGCGTAAATCATGCTATTGAAAGGTAAAGACCAATTTTGAACGATCCGCAACAACCAGGAAGGCTGACGCCGCTTGCAAGGCGCATCGCCGCAGAGAAGGGGCTTGATGCCCGTGCCATGCAGGGCAGCGGCTATGGGGGGCGTGTGTATTCATATGATTTGAGGGATGCCCCGGCATCTGTGCCGTCCTCGGCTTCTTTTCCGGCGGATGTCAATCCTATGGGACAGGTTTTGGGGGCTTATGCCGATACAGAGCCTCTTTCTTTGGACGCGTTTGAGGTCTCGCCGGTGCCGTGCAGGGAGAAGCTTATAGAGTTTCCTAGGCCTAGGGCGGCTCACGGCAACGAGGGGGCGGCTGTCGGGGGGCGGCCTCAGGCATGTGGGGCGCCTGTCGTGGTGGATGCGGCTCATGGCAGTGGCATGATAAGCGATGGCGCAGCGCAAATGGCTCCGGCTCCGGTTAAGATCCAGATTCCAGCTCAGGAGCAGGCTCCTGTTCAGGCCCAGGCACGGATGCCGGCGCCGGCGCCGGCGATGTCGACCGAAGCCATGGTAGCCGCTGTAAGGTCTGCCGATGACGAGGTGGCGGGCGTGCTTAGGATGAACGAGGCAAGGCAGTCCGTAGCGGCGCAGGCGTCAAGGAGCTCGCGCGAGACGGCATCTGTCACACAGCATATGGAGATGGACATCACAGAGATGCTGGCGCTTCATAAGCGCATGAACGAGAACAGGGAGAAGCCCGTAACGCTCCCGCTGGCGGCGTTTTATCTGAAAGCCATGGGCATAAGCATAAAGGACGCAGGGCGGCTTCGCCTGCGGCTTGCCGAAACCCAGGATGCCTTCCTGATGATGGAGGGCGCGAATATAGGCCTTCAGGTGGACGCGGGCGACCGCGTAGTGACACCTGTCGTAAGGGATGCTGACCTAAAGACGCTTTCAGAGCTTGCGGCTGACATAACAGCCCTTGCAGAAAAGGCGAGGCGCGGCGACCTGACTGAGCGTGACCTCAGCGGCGGCGCCATTACGCTGCTTGACAAAGGCGACAGCGATGTTTACGCCTTCACCCCAATCATCAACCAGCCCGAGGCGGCGATTCTCGGGATAGGCACCATATACAAGAAGCTTGTGATGACGGAAAAAGGCATTGAGAACAGGCAGTTCATCATGCAATCGCTTACATTCGACCATCGCATATTGAACGGCTCGGAGGCGGACAGCTTTCAGCGGCGCCTTAAGGCCGTTTTGGAGGATCCGCTGTCGCTTGTCGTATAGCTGATATCAGGAGGGAATGATGTCAAACGAGTACATCACGGCAGCGGACGGGCCGGACACAAGAGAAGGGTTTCAGCGTTTTGCCTACCACTATTCGCAACCGGACAAGGCGGACGATTTTCCGGGTGCGTTCTCCTTTGGCGACGTGGAGCCGCCGACGGAGACGGATCTGCTGCCTGACGATGACATTGGAGGCAGCATAACCCCGAATATCTATACGACGAGCGCATATGAGTACGATGTCGCGGTCATAGGCAGCGGGCCGGCAGGCTATACCGCAGCGATACGCGCGGCAAAGCTCGGCGGCAAGGTCATCATGTTTGAGAAAGAGGCCCTTGGCGGGCTGTGGCTGAGCGCGGGCTGCATACCGGCCAAAGTGTACCTGAAGGCGAGCGGGAGCGAGGCTCCCGACTTGCAAGGCGCGCTCTCTTTCAAAAATAACATAGTCACGAAGCTTACATCGAACGCCGCTCGGATGCTGCGATCGACCAGGGTGCGCGTGGAGGCGGGCGAGGCCGTCCTGAAAACCCCCAATGAGATAGTCTGCAGGGGCAGGGCCTATACCGCCGCGAAAATCATCGTCTGCGGCGGCACAAAGGCCGACGGCTCGCATATCCCCGGAGCTTCCCATCCCGAGGTCTGCGCCACGGATGCGATTTTCAGGACGTCAGACCTGCCTAAAAGGCTTATGATACTCGGCGGGGGCAGCGAGGGCTGCGAGCTTGCGGCGGCTTTTGCGGCCTTTGGAAGCAATGTGATCCTGGTCGAGACCCAGTCCAGGCTTCTGCCCGGCTGGGACGCCCAGGTGGCAGATGCCATCCATAGGTCTCTTTCTGACGCGGGGGTCAAGGTCTACACAGGTGTGACGATAGACGAGATATCAGACCGGCACGGCAAGCCTTATGTCATTACGGAGCGTGGCGGCGTGCTTTGCGACAAAGTGCTGCTCGCGACGAGGCGCCGGCCGGAGGGGTCTTTTTTCGGGTCGTTGGCGGGCGACTTCAGGATAGAGAACGGAGCCATCGCCGTAAATGAATATCTTGAGACCAGCGTGCCGGACATCTACGCGGCCGGCGATATAACAGGGCTTGGCGGGCATACGCATGCCGCGTACAGAATGGCCGAGACCGCCGCGGTGAACGCGATGGGCGGGAAGAAGCAGATAGATCTTTTCGCCACGCCCGAGGTTATTTACACAAGGCCTGAGGCGGCCTCCGCCGGCATGAGCGAAGAAGCGGCGAGGGGTAGGTTCAAGGACGGATTTGTCGTGGGCTTCTGCCCGCTTTCGGAAAACATCAACGCGATAATCTCAGGCACGCCCGAAGGCTTTGTCAAAGTGTTGGCTTCACGCAGGCACGGCGAGCTGCTTGGCGTGCATATCGTGGGCGCGAACGCGTCAGAGCTGATTGCCGAGCCTGCCGCGTTGATGCGCATGGAAGTGACATTGCACGAGGTGGTGGGCGAAATCGTTCACGCGCACCCGACATACGCGGAAGCGTTTGCCGCCGCTTGCGGCAACGCGATGGGAAGCTTCGGGAGGTAATAAATGACGCCAAAATACAAGAGGGTGATACTGAAAATAAGCGGTGAGGCGCTTGCAGGCGAGGGGAGGTTCGGGCTTGATGACGCCATGCTCGGTATGGTTGCGCAGGAGATACGGGAGGTGTTTGAGCTTGGCGTGCAGATAGGCGTCGTGGTAGGCGGCGGCAACTTCTGGCGCGGGCGCACGAGCAAGCATATGGACCGCGCGACGGCGGACTATATGGGGATGCTCGCGACGGTCATAAACGCTCTCGCCCTGCAGTCTGCGCTTGAAACGGCGGGCGTGCCCACTCGAGTGCAGACGGCCATAGAGATGAGGGAGATCGCGGAGCCGTATATACGCCGCAAGGCGATAGCGGAGATGGACAGGGGGGACGTCGTGATATTTGCGGCGGGGACAGGCAACCCATTCTTCTCCACGGACACTACGGCAGCGTTGCGGGCTGCCGAGATAGAGGCGGATGTGATATTATTGGCCAAGCGCATAGATGCTGTGTACTCGGATGACCCCGAAAAAAATCCGGGCGCGGAGCGTTATACAAAAATCACCCATCAGGAGATACTGGAAAAGGATCTTAAAGTAATGGACAGCACGGCGGCGTCGCTGTGCAGGGACAATGGTCTGCCGGTGCATGTTTTTGCGATAAGCGAGAAGGGCAATGTGCTAAGGGCTGTGCTTGGGGAAGAGATAGGGACGCTGATCACTTAGGAAGGGAGAACGAAATGGAAGACAGGGATATCAGAGAAGTATTTAACGAAAAAATCGAGAAAAGCCTCACATTCCTCAAGGACAACTTGAACACGGTGCGGGCGGGACGTGCAAACCCCGCGCTTCTCGACAAGGTGATGGTGGATTATTATGGGACGCCAACGCCGCTGAAGGCTATGGCGAACGTCTCTGTGCCAGACCCGAGATCGCTGGTGATAGCTCCGTTTGACCCGAAAGCGGTGAGCGACATCGAGAAGGCGATAAATGTCGCGAATATAGGCATAAACCCGGCGAACGACGGCAAGATAATAAGGCTGCAGATACCGTCGCTTACGGAAGACCGGCGCAAGGATCTCACGAAGCTTGTGAAAAAGTACGGCGAGGACGCGAAGGTTGCTGTCCGCAATGAGCGGCGCGACGCAAACGAGCGCCTGAAGAAGCAGGAGAAGGACGGTGATCTGACGGAGGACGATCTCAAGGACGAGGAAAAGCTGGTGCAAAAGGCTACGGATGAGGCTATAACGGAAATCGACAAGATAATCGAGAAAAAAGAAGCCGAAATCATGGAGGTATGATGGCGGCTGCAAGTGTTGGCGGCGGCGGGCGAGAGGGCCTGCCGGAGCATATAGCGATAATAATGGACGGCAACGGCCGATGGGCTGAGCGGCGCGGGCTTCCGAAATACAAGGGGCACGAGGCGGGCATGGACGCCATGATAAAGGTGGTGCGCCATGCGTCCGACCTTGGCGTGGGGCATTTAACAGTGTATGCCTTTTCAACCGAAAATTGGAAACGAAGCGAAGACGAGGTCAAGGGCATATTCCAGCTTCTTTTGATCTATGTGAGCAGGGAGCTGGAGGAGCTTCACCGCAACAATGTGAAAGTGGACGTCTTTGGGGACTGGGAGCCGTTTTCAAAGCCGGTGCGGGACGCGTTGAACAAGACCATAAAGAGGACTGAGGGGAATACGGGGCTGAGATTCCATATATGCCTGAATTACGGAAGCCGAGCGGAGATACTCAGGGCGGCGGAGAAGATGGCATCCGCTGGGGCGTACACGGAAGAAGGGTTTTCCGCATGCCTGTACTCGGCGGGCGTGCCGGACCCGGACCTGCTTATAAGGCCGGGCGGGGAGAAGCGCATATCGAACTTTCTGCTATGGCAGGCGGCGTACAGCGAACTCGTCTTTTCAGACGCGCTGTGGCCTGACTACGGACCCGCCGAGCTGGACGAGGCGCTTGCGGAGTACGCCGTGCGGAAGCGCAGGTTTGGAGGGCGCTAATGAAGACCCGGGCAAAATCCGCATTGATAATGGCGCCGCTTCTGGTGATAGTGTTTTTGGGCGGGTATTTTTTGGTTGCTGGCGTGGTTTTGCTGACGGTGTTCGCCTTGCGTGAGTTTTGCACGGCCTTTGGCGAAAAGAAGCCTGCACGGTGGGTGCTGTGGACGAGCCTTTGCATACTCTATGCCTGCTTTTTCATCCCTGGGTTCGACAGTTTTGTTTTGTTTGGATTTTGGCTGTTTGCGTCGCTCGTGCTTTGCTTCCTGTCGATGTTCGCGGTGGAAAAGCGCGACCTGGCTCAAGGTATGACGACGATCTTGGGCGTGGTTTACATAATATTTCTCTCGTTTCATATCGTGCTTGTCGACAATGCTTACGGGGGGTCGGACATTGTGGTAGGCGTGTTCAGGTTTTCTGGCTTGGACAGCTATGTGTGGCTGATAGCGCTGGCGGCTTTCGGGACGGACATTTTCGCGTATTTTACGGGCAAGGCTATAGGCTCGCACAAGCTCTGCCCGTCCATAAGCCCTAAGAAGACCGTGGAAGGGGCTATCGGCGGGGTGCTTGGGAGCGTCCTGCTTTGCGGGCTTTTCGGGTATTTCTTTATACCAGGAGGTTTGGCGACCTGCATAATAATAGGGGTCTTGGGCGGCATTGTGTCCCAGCTTGGGGATCTTTCGGCTTCGGTGATGAAGCGCAAAATCGGGATAAAGGACTGGGGAGCGGCCATTCCGGGGCACGGCGGCATACTCGATCGCATCGACAGCGTATTGTTCACTGCTCCGCTGGTATTCTATGTGCTGGCGTTTACGGAGGCTTTTGGCTCGCTATGAAGAAGGTCGCGATACTAGGCTCGACAGGGTCCATAGGCCTGCAGGCGCTTTCGGTGATATCCTCGAACCCGAGGCGGGTGAAGGCGGCCGTGCTTACCTGCAAGAGCAGGGTGGACGTGCTGCGCAGCCAGATAAAGCGCTTTCGGCCAGAGGCTGTGGTGGTGGAGCGCAGGCAGGACGCGCTTGAGCTGCGCCGTGAATACAGGGACCTGAAAGTCTATTACGGCCCTGAGGGGCTTGAGGAAGCGGCAGGGGCGGTCGACTACGATGTGCTGCTGAACGCGCTTGTGGGCATCGCGGGGCTTCGTCCCACGCTTGCGGCTATAAAACGTGGCGGGGTCACTATCGCGCTTGCAAACAAAGAGACTTTGGTTACGGGGGGGCGGATCGTGATGGGCGCGGCATCGGAGGCGGATGTGCCTATAGTCCCTGTGGACAGCGAACACAGCGCGATTTTCCAATGCCTTGTCGGAAACCTCGACAATCCGATACGGCGCATACTTCTGACGGCTTCCGGCGGGCCGTTCCGTGGCTACGACAGGGCACGGCTCGAGGCTGTGACGCTTTCGGACGCGCTTATCCACCCTGTGTGGCGGATGGGGCGCAAGATCACGATAGACTCGGCAACGTTGATAAACAAGGGCTTTGAGGTTATTGAGGCAAAGTGGCTCTTTGACGTGGACGCAAGCAGCATCGAGGTCGCTATCCATCCTCAGGGAATTGTGCATTCATTGGTGGAATTTGAGGATGGGGCATTATTGGCGCAGCTTGGCGACTCCGATATGAGGGTGCCGATATCGTACGCGTTTTCATGGCCTGACCGCTGGGCGATAGACTCACGGAGCGTTGACATTATCGCGATGCGCTCGCTATACTTTGAGGAGCCGGTGGGCGAGGCACGGCGAAGCCTCGATATGGCTTATCGCGTGGTGCGGGAGATAGAGGAGTCTGAGGGGGACAGCAGCGCCGTGGTGCTGAACAGCGCGGACGAGGAGCTGGTGGAGCTGTTTCTGGCGGGGAAGATACCGTTTGTGGCGATCCTAGACACCATGAGCGAGGTGCTGGACAAGCACATACCGAGAAAAATCGAGAGCATCGAGGACATAATGGACATAGACCTTGAGGCTAGGGCGGCAGTAAGGGAGCGATGGCGATAGGGAATGATATGATGCTACTTGATGTGGGCGAGGTAACATAAAACGGTATTATGACAATCGTATACGCAATTATTATATTATTGATATTGATTTTCGTGCATGAAACGGGGCATTTGCTTTCTGCCAAGCTGATGAAGGTGAAGGTCAACGAGTTTGCGCTGGGCATGGGACCCAAGCTGTTCGGCTTTGTGCGGGGCGAAACGCAGTACTCGTTCAGGGCGATCCCTGTAGGGGGGTATTGCGCCATGGAAGGGGCTGACGAGGACTCGGACGACCCTCGGGCGTTCAACAACAAATCGGCGAAGGCGCGGGCGTTCATACTGTTCGCGGGGTCGCTTATGAACATATTGCTCGCGGTGGTGCTATTGTGGCTTATGATTTTTTCGATAGGCGTGCCGACGCGGGTGGTGGGCGAGGTCGAGATGGCAGCGCCGGCCTACGTGGACGGGCTTAGGGACGGCGACGAGATAATTGCGATAAATGGCGTGGAAGTGAACGAATGGGCGGAGATATCCCCGTTGCTTAGGGCTGTCGCGGAGGCGGAGGGCGCGGGGGGCGCAGGTTCCGATGGGGGGGCGAGTTCAGGCGCGGGCGTGCCTGTGACGCTCAGGGTGCTTAGGGATGGCACGGAAGTGACGATATCGACTCGTCTTTTTGAAGATGACAGGGGCGCGTTCCGGCTTGGGATATCGCCTGCGTATGCACGGACGGCGGAGCACTTCTTTAAATCTTTTGGGTATGGCGTCCGGGCGACGGTTTCTATGGGGCAGATGATGTATAAGGTGCTTGGCGACCTCGTAACTGGGCAGGCGGGGATGGACCAACTGACAGGGCCGGTCGGCATAGTGGTGGTGGTAGGCGATGCGGCGCGGCATGGGTTTATCTTCATAGTGCAGCTCACGGCGCTTATCAGCCTGAATCTTGGGATAGTGAACCTGCTGCCGTTCCCGGCGCTGGACGGAGGGCGGCTGATATTCTTGCTGATACGCAAGGTGACGGGCAAGAAGATAACGAACGAGATAGAGGGGCGCGTCCACTTGATAGGCATCATCGCGCTGTTTGCGTTTATGGCGATAATAACATTCCAGGATATAGACAGGTTTTTCCTAGGTGGGTAGGCTTACGACGAGGGCGGAGACGCGGCAGGTCATCTGCGGGGGCGTGGCCATAGGCGGGGGGGCGCCCGTGGCCATCCAGTCCATGACGAACACTTTTACGGAGGATGCGGCGGCGACGGCGGCACAGGCGAGGGCGCTTTATGACGCGGGCGCGGATATCGTGCGGATTGCCGTGCCTAGCATGGAGGCGGCGCGGGCGATACCGGAGATAAGGGCGCGGCTTGAGGCGGGCGGCGGCCGTGACGATGCGGGGGCGCAGTGCGGCGCTCTCGATTTTGATGCGAGCCAGGACTTGCGACGCGTCCGCAGGGGTGCTACCGAAAGGCTCGCTGCGGCTTCGCAAAGCTCCGCCTCCGCCTCGCTTTCGGAGACCCCTTGCTCCGCCTCGCGCCTACGGCGCTCGACGCGAAGTCCTGGCTCCGATTCGCAAGGGACGGACCGCCGCACTGCGCTTGTGGCGGATATACATTTCGACTACAAGCTTGCGATTGCGGCGATAGAGGCGGGCGCGGACAAGGTGAGGATAAACCCTGGGAATATCGGGGGCGCGGAGCGGGTGAAGGCGGTCGTGGATGCGGCGGGGGCGGCCGGCGTTCCTATACGCATCGGGGTGAATGGGGGCTCGCTGGAAGATGACCTAAAGGGGCTTCACGACGTAGGCCGCCCGGCTGAGGCCTTGGCGGAGAGCGCGCTCAGGAATATAGATTTGGTGCGAGGCATGGGGTTTGACGCCTTGGTCGTTTCGATAAAGTCATCTGACGTGATGGTGAACACCGAGGCGCACAAGCTGCTTGCGGCGGCTACGGACGTGCCTCTGCATATAGGCATCACGGAGGCGGGGTACGGCTCGGCAGGGCTCGCCAAGTCCGCCGTGGGCATAGGGGCGTTGCTTGCCATGGGCATAGGGGACACCATACGGGTGTCGTTGACGGGCGACCCTGTGCAGGAAGTGGCGGCGGCACGCGACATCCTGCGGGCCGTGAACTTGCTTCCAGGGGGCATAACCTTGGTGTCATGTCCGACATGCGGGCGTTGCCGCGTAGACCTTGCAGCATTGTGCGAGGAGGTGTCGGCGGCGCTGGCGGAAGCAGAGCGGGGGAGGATAAGGGCAGCCGCCCCAATAACAGTCGCTTTGATGGGCTGTGCGGTCAACGGCCCCGGCGAGGCTTCAGGCGCTGACTTCGGCGTGGCGTGCGGTGCGGATGGGGGGGTGTTCTTCGAGAAGGGCGCGCGCGGGGAGAGCGTGCCGCTCGACAAAATCGTCGAGACCATTCTTGCGGCGCTCGAAAAATAGTCACAAAAGTCGTCAAAAATCTCTGGTCAGAAGGCTCAAAAGGCCTTGATATTTCGCCGAATGCAATTACCTAATATATTACCTAACACATTACCTAACACATTACCTAATTCACTTACCGAACGTAATACCGAATACGTTTACCGAATATAATTCAGTAAAATTGCCAAAACCTATTGACACGTCCGCAAGCGTGCTATATTATTCTGCTATCGTTAACTGCGGATTTCTCTTGAAAAGAAAGGAGAATAACCTGCATGGATAGAGCCACAAAAGCCATTTCTATATTCACCAAAGCGTTGATGTTTGTCTGCTATGGAGCCATGCTTGTCATGCTGGTGCTGACCATATCGGACGTAGTGGCGCGCCATATCTTCAACACCCCCATGACAGGCGTTACGGAGTGGAGCCAGATGCTCCTTATCATCTGCCTGACCGCGATGGCCCATGCATGCGTCGAAGGCAGGTACGTGGCGGTGGGGGCGTTTGTGGAGCGATGGCCCAAGAAAGCCAATTTCGCCATCGAGATCATCATGGGTGTGGCGGCCATAGTGTTCTTCCTTATAGTCGGATCGCAGCTGCTCGTCGCGGTGGAGACGTCCATCAGGTTCAACGAGGCCTATTTTGTCCTCAACGTGCCCAGATGGCCTATGTATATGATCTTAGGTATATCTTTCCTCGCCTGCATACCGGCGACGCTGGTCCATATGCACAAACGGATAAAGAACTACAAACCGCCGAGCGAGCGGGACATTCTGGACGATCCTGAGCTGGCCATCCTCGCCATGGCAAACGGCAAAGACGGTGAGAAGGGAGGCGATGCGAAATGACCCCAGAAGCGATAGGTTTTATAGCGATAGCCGTAGTGGTGGCGCTGATAGCGATGCGTATGTGGATAGGCGTTGCCATGGGGCTTGTGGGCTTCGTGGGCATAATGGTCATGCGCGACCTGCCCCAGGCGCTGTCCATGTCGGCGGAGGTCATATTCTCGAACGTGAACCAGTACACGCTTACGGTCATCCCGATGTTTGCCCTTATGGGCATGATAATATCCGAGTCGCGGCTTGGGGCCGATTTGTTCGGCGCCTGTTATGCTTGGCTTGGGCGGGTGAGGGGCGGTCTTGCCGCAGCCACCATAGCTACATCGGGGCTGCTTGGCGCCGTCTGCGGCTCTCATATGGTCGGCACGGTCATAATGTCCAAGATAGCCCTGCCCGAAATGAAACGCTACAAGTATGATGACAGCTTCGCGGCCGCGGCGGTGTGCGCCGGGGCGCCGCTTTCCATCATTATTCCGCCGAGCCTGCCGCTTATAATGTACGGCATACTTACAGAGCAGAATATAGGGCGGCTCTTTATGTCGGGCGTCATTCCTGGCATCACGATGATTGCAGTGTTTATCGTCATTGTAATCTTCATGTGCACGCGCAAGCCGGAGCTTGGCCCCAGAGGGGACAGGATGGAGCCTCGCGCAGTAGCCAAGGCATCACTCGGCGTCGTTCCCGTTGTCGTGCTTTTCGCAATTGTGCTCGGCGGCATCTACACGAACGTGTTCACCACCACGGAGTCGGGGGCAATGGGCACGGCCGGCGCCATTGTCATCGCGCTGGTGCATAAGTCGCTGAACGGCAAGAAGTTCATGCTTGCCCTCAAAGAGACGGCGATGGTGCTGGGGATGCTGTACGCGCTGCTCCTGGGGACCTATATATTCATAAGGCTTATCGCGTATTCGAGGGTGCCGTTCGCGTTCTCGAACTTTTTGGTGAGCCTTGACGCGCCGTTGCCCGTGATACTTATTGCGCTGGCGCTCATCTATATCGTGCTAGGGATGCTTATACCTGAGATTCCGATGATGCTTCTCACCATACCCATCATCTTCCCGGCGCTTATGACGCTAGGCTTCGACCCCGTCTGGATAGGCATTTACATAGTGCTTATGATGGCGCTCGGGGCGGTGACCCCGCCGATAGGCATGGTGGTGTTCATCGTTTCGGGGCTTTCGGGGGTAAGCGTGCCCAAGCTGTTCAAGGCGGTGGTCCCGTTTATAGCCGGCGACTTGGTCGTCATAGTCCTGCTTTGCATATTCCCTGCCATGGCGACCTATATACCCTCGCTGATGTGACGGGGCACCGGCGTATCGGTGCAAGGCTGCAAAACATGTCCGTCGAACCAGTCCGCATAGAGATTGGTTTTGGAAAATATTCAATAATCGAAAAAGCAAGAAGATGAAATCAAGGAGGAAAGAATTATGAAGAAAAGAATGACAATTGTGCTTGCGGCGGCAATCGCGTTCGCCATGGTGTTTGCTGCTTGCGGCAGCCCTGCGCCTGCGCCCGAACCGGCTGCCCCCGCGCCTGCGCCCGCACCCGCGCCGGCGCCTGCAGACCCTGTGGACGACACGGTGTACGAGGTCATCGTGAGCATGACGCACGGCGAGACAGTTATGCCGGGCTGGGCGAATGTGTTCAAGACCCTTGAGGAACGGAGCAACGGCAGGTTCAACGTGACGCTTTACTGGTCGGGCTCGCTGCTGCCCATACCTGAGATACCCAGAGGCCTTGCCACGGGCGCCGCATCCTTCTCAAACCTGCCTACGCCCAACTATCCTGACGTGCTCCCGCTGAACACGCGCATATTGCAATTGCCGTTCAACGGGCTTCAGGACCCCGTGGAGAGCGCACAGATATATATGCAGCTTCTGGACGAGTTCCCGGAAATGAGGGCGGAGCTTGCGGAGTTTAACATCATCCCAGTGGGGGCGGCGCCTCTTGGCGGGTACAATATGCACTTCACCGACCCCGCGCCGGTCCGCGTCCCGTCAGACCTGAACGGCAAGAGGGTCGTGCCTTACAACATCACGTTCCTGCCATTGCTCGAAGCCAACAATGCGGCGGGGTCGTTCGTGCCGCCGGGTGAGATTTACGAAGCTCTGGAGAGGAACCGTGCTGACGGCTATATCAACGGCTGGCCGTTCCAGGCGTTCTTCGGCCTCACGGAATTGCTGAACTCGCATACCGACTTTGGCGAGTGGGGGGCATTCCAGGAGTTCAACCTCCTTTGCCTGAGCGCCGATTTTTACAATTCGCTGCCTGCCGATTTGCAGCAGCTCTGGCATGACGTGCTCTGGAACGAGGGCGGCTACCAAGAGATGTGGAACGACAGCCTTGTCCTGAACAATGCAGAGAAGGCGAACAGCGAAGCCAAGGGCGACACCATGGTGCTGCTTACCGACGAGGAATACGCCGTCTGGAGAGATGCCATGCTTCCGCAGCATAGGGCGGTGCTCGACACCATCAACGAGCTGCGCGGCGACAATGTGGCCGATGCCATCTACGCGAGGGTCAACGAAATTATTGCACAGAAATACGGCTCATAGGCGGAAAGGAGATTAAATTGGGAAAAATAGTTAGAAAAACCAATTCAACCACCGGCGGCCCTGTCTATGTCGATGTAGACATTGAGGCCAATGGCGGGAAAGGCAAGATCGTAAGGGTCTACCCGATGGACTTGACGGACGACGATCCCAAGTCGTGGGTGCTTGAGGCGAGGGGCAAAAAATATTCCCCGCCGAGAAAGACCACTTACACCGCCTACACTGCGGGCTACAAGGCGATGGTGCATACAAATCGCAGGGTGTTGTACCCGCTCAAACGCATTGGGTTCGATGTCAACGGGGAACGCAATATCGACAAGCGCGGAGAGCCTATGGCGGCCGGCGATCCGCTCTATCCCGGCTATGAGCGCATAAGCTGGGACGAGGCGTTCGACACCGTCGCAAATGAAATGATGCGAATCAAACGTGAATACGGCCCCGCCGCAATCGTGGCAGAGCCGTCGTCGCACCACCTCTGGGGCAATGTAGGCTACCGCCACAGCACGCTGTTCCGCTTTATGAACTTCGCGGGCATAAGCTACGGAGACCACAACCCCGACAGCTGGGAAGGCTGGCATTGGGGCGGTACGCATTCATGGGGCTTTACGGGCGGGCTCGGCAACCCTGAGCAATGGGACCTCTTTGAGGACACCATGAAAAATTCGACCATGATAGTGTTCTGGTCGTCCGACCCCGAGACCAACAACGGCATATACTCAGCCTACGAGAGCACGGTACGCAGGCAGTGGATGAAAGAGCTGGGAATAAAGATGGTCTTTGTAGACCCTTATTACAACCACTCCGCGGTGCTTTACTCCGACAAGTGGTTTTCGCCCAAGATAGGTACGGACGCTGCGCTTGCGGCGGGCATAGCCTATGTCTGGGTCACCGAGGGCCTTTACGACAAAGAGTATGTGGCGAACAAGGTGTTCGGCTTTGAAGAATTTCGCGACTACCTGACTGGCAAGGGCGAGGACGGCGTCGCAAAGACCGCTGAATGGGCCGAGGCGGAGACGGGCATACCGGCGCATGATATCCGCGCTCTGGCACGTGAGTGGGCGAAGAACAAGGTGCAGCTTGCGGCCGGCGGGCTTGGCGGATGGGGCGGCGCGTGCCGCGGCCCGACAGGAATGGAATGGGCGCGTATGATGATAGCTTTGGCGGCGCTTCAAGGACTCGGCAAGCCAGGCATCAATATGTACTCTACGACGCAGGGTGCCCCGACCGATTATTATTTCTACTTCCCCGGCTACGCCGAGGGCGGCATATCCGGCGATGCGGACAACACGGCTGCAGGGCTCGTGCTTATCAACCGCATGTTCGACGGCATCACGAGCAGGCACTCATCGTCAAACCTCAACGTCCCGCCAGGCTCGTTCATTCCGAGGTTCAAGATACCGGAGTGCTTTATGGGCGACGGCAAGGTGGAGTGGCGCGGCAAAGGCTTTGTAGGCGCCGCTATCGAACAGCAGTTCCACCAATACAAGTACCCAGCGGACGGCTATCCGCGCGTGCAGATGTATTACAAGTACGGCGGGCCGCATATCGGCACCATGGGCGAGACGAACCGCTACGCCAAGATGTACCAGTCCGAGCTGATGCCGATGGTGGTGTTCCAGTCCATCTGGTTCGAGGGCGAGACGCCGTTCGGCGACATCATACTGCCTGCCTGCACGAACTTCGAGCGGTGGGACATTTCCGAGTTCGCAAACTGCTCAGGCTATATACCTGGCTGCTTCTCGCAGGCAAACCACCGTATGATAAGCCTCCAGATGAAGTGCATCGAGCCCGAGGGCGAGTCGATGTCCGACTACGAGATTTTCCACGGGCTTGCGAAGCGCCTAGGCATCGACGGGCCTTTCGCCGAGGGCAAGGACGAGCTTGGATGGGTGAAGCAGCTTTTCCACGCCTCCGATATGCCCAAGATAATCACTTGGGAGGAATTTCTTGAGAAGGGCTATGCGGTCGTTCCCGACAATCCTAACCGCCCGCGCACTCCGGCGTTCCGTTGGTTTGCCGAAGACCGCGAGCAGGATGTCCCGTTCCAAGGGCAGTTCCGCCCAGGGGACACGATTCAGCGCAAGACGCTCCAGACGCAGAGCGGCAAGATAGAGCTATACTCGCAGAGCCTCGCCCGCTTCGACAAGGCGCTTGAGGAGCAGGGGCTTGGCGCGGACGAGACCCGGCCGCCGCTCACGCAATACATCAAGCCGTGGACAGGGTGGCACTATGAGGACACCGGTAAATATCCGCTTTCGGTGCTTTCCCCGCACCCGCGGTTCTCGTTCCATACGATGGGTGACGGCAAGGATGCGTTTATGAACGACATCAAGGACCACCGCGTCACCGTGAATGGGCACGATTACTGGATAGTCCGCATCAACACCAAGGACGCTAACGCCCGCGGCATCAAGGAAGGCGACGTGGTAAAGGCCTACAACGATCGAGGGGCGGTGCTTCTTGCCGCCCAGCTCACGGAGCGCGTGCCTGCAGGCACCGTGCACTCCTATGAGTCGTCGGCCGAGTACCAGCCTATAGGCAAGCCGGGCGAATCGCCCGACGCCGGCGGCTGCGTCAATATCCTGAGCTCGTCGAAGTTCATCGGGAAGCATACCTCCGGGCTTGCGACTGAGCACTTCCGTGTCGAGATCGAGAAGTGGGAAGGAGGGAACTAACAATGGCAAAGCAAAAATACATGGTCATAGACGTCGCTCTTTGCCACGATTGCAACAATTGCTTTATCGCTTGCAAAGACGAGTTCGTAATGAACAGCTGGCTTCCGTACACGGACGAGCAGCCTAGGCACGGCCCGCGTTGGATGAACATCGAGCGTCTGGAGAGGGGGCAATACCCACGGATAGACGTCAACTTCCTGCCTAAGCCCTGCCAGCACTGCGCAGAAATGCCGTGCGCGAAAGGCTTTGAGGATGTGGTGTCAAAACGTGATGACGGCATAGTGATGCTTGACGCGGAGAAGGCCAAAGGCAAGAAAGGCCTTGTGGACGCCTGCCCCTACGGCGCCATATGGTACAACGACGAGAAAGATGTCGCACAGAAATGTATTATGTGCGCGCATATCCTCGACGGCAAGGCGTGTGCGTCCATCTGTATGCCGCGCTGCACGCACGGCTGCCCGACGGGCGCGATGGCTTATGTCGAAATGGACGCCGCCGAGTTTGCGAAGAAGGTTGCGGCGGAGGGCTTGAAACGTTACAAGTGCGACATAAGCGCAGACGGCCTTGTGTGGTACAAGAACCTTTACCGCTTCACGAGCAGCTTCATCGCAGGCGGGCTTATAAAGGACGGCGACTGCGCGGAGGGCGTGACCGTGTCTTTGAAGGGCGCCGACGCTCCCGACCAGGTCACGAACTACTTCGGCGATTTCCGTTTCGACGGGCTTGAGCCGGGCGCTTACACGGTCGTGGCGGACGGCAAGGAGATATGGAGCGGCACTCTAGACAAATCGCTCAATATCGGCAATATAGCCATTTGACAAAGGAGGTGATTTCCCTTGGATTATTTACCGCTTTTTATGGCAATGATTTACTTTTTGGCGATAACGATCATATTCGGCATGATCGCCAGAAAAAAGACTAGGAGCGCGAAGGACTTTCTGAAATCCGGTCAGGGATTTGGATGGATAATGATGGCGTTCGCTTTCTCGCTCCTTCCGCTCGGTGCAGGCAACACGCTCTCTCTTTGGGAGAGCGCGCCTGTGCTTGGCGCCTCGGTCTTGTGGTGGGCGATCGTCGCAGGCGGGCTTTTCATACCCGTGATGATGATGTTCCTCGGGCCGATCGTAAGGCAGTCCGGCTGCAACAATATGCCAGAGATTCTTGAGCATGTCATCGACGTGAAGTTCGGCAGGCTGAACGCAGGCATCAACATCGCGTGCTGGACGGGCATCGGCTCCGCCGAGACGCTTGCAACTGCGGCGGCGGTATACGGCCTTGGCGGTCACAGGCTAGAGGGCGTGCTGCCGGGCAGCGCGTTTGTATGGTGTACGCTGATCGCTCTGTGCCTGGTCGTGCTTTACGTCATATTTGGCGGCATATTGCAGATGGCCATGCTCAACATGGTCAATGCCGTGGTGATGATTGTATGCTCCTATGTCGCCGTGGGCATGCTCGGTGTATGGCTTGCCGCCAATATCGGCGGCTGGTCTGGAGTGCAGGCGATATTCGACGAGATGGGGCAGTCCCATATGCTCACTGCCTTTGACTTCGGCAACAGCGCTTTGTGGCTGCAAGTCATAATACCTGTCGTGGTGCTGCATATGACGGCCTGCGGCATATCGCAGATGATGAATCAGCCGTTCTTTGCGGCGAGGTCCGATGAGGAGTGCAGAAAGGGCGTGTTCCTTGCACCGTTCTGGAACGTTATGAGCTCGGTGCCGTGGATCATACTAGCTTTGACCGCTTTCGGCATTTCGCAGTCCGCGAAGTTCCAGAACCTGCTGCCAAATCTCATCGACAACCCGGATGCGGCCAAGCTCGGACCGATAGAGCTTGCGCTTGAGGCCCTTCCAGCTCCGATAATAGGTCTGCTGATGATATCGCTGCTCTGCGCTACGCTCTCGACAGGCGGGCCGATGGCGATGGGCAACGCCAATATCTTGGTCAACGAGATTTTCAAGAAGGGGTTCAACCCGGATATGAGCGAAGAAACGCGCTTCAAGCTGATACGCATATCCATCATCATCTGTGCAGCGTTCTTTGCGGTCCCCGCTCTCTTGAATGCGGTCATCTTCCCTGTGTTCCTGTGGTGCTTCTCTTTTGGCATACCCGTGTTTGTCATATATATCATGGGGCTGAAAGTGCGGCGCAACACGACGGCGGCATGGATAACGATAATAGCCGCATATGCCGTCAACTTTTGGTGGACGTTTGCACCCCCGCACATGATTCCCGGTGCGGATCTGCTTGGCGGGGCGTTTTCGCTCAATATGTATCCAGTGACGATCGTATCTATCGTCCTAGGGGTCATCCTTCCGTTTGTCATTCCGGGCGGCAAGCCCGCTTTCTTGAAGGGCAAAGGGTTTGAAGGCAGTGCAGATCGTCTTGCGGGATAGGAGGTGTAGAAAATGTGGGCAGTTCAATTGATTGTTTTTCAGCTTGTTATCGGATATGTTGTCACATTTGGGGTCTATGTCGCATGGCGGATAATGAACCCTGGCAAGAAGCCTTGGTAGACGGCGGAAAGGGATAGATACATGGATGCAAATGCAGCAGTGGCTCTTTATCTGACAATCCTTATGGTTGTCATGTGCGGCCTTGCCCTTTACGGGGGCTATAGAGCCGACAAAAGAAAGCGCGGCGCGACCGAGGGCGGCGAGTAATTGACATGGTTGATATGCTAAGGAGCGAAATAGGCCCCATCCAGGCGATGTTCGGCGAAAGCGCTTCGGCAGACCCGAACATAGTCTTGCCTGTCGCGTTTGCGGTTTTCTTCATAATGGTTTTTGTCGCCATGCGAATAACGTTGAAAGACAAGGGCAAAAGCGAAATGACGAAAGAGGAGCTCGAACGTGACCGTGCATTTGCCGACAGGCAATAAGCGCTAAGCACGATATGGGCGCTATATAAGCAAGGCAAAGAGGAAGCTCAGTTTGCCTCCTCCTAAAGGGCGGGAGCTGCCCAGCTCCCGCCCTTCCTCTATTTTCGTATAATAAAGTTTTCTATTTTTGGAGAATAAATGCTTCTGCGGTCTCGGCGAATTTCGCGAGTATTTTTTCGCCGACCTCCTTTGAGGCGTGTTTGCGTGGGTCAAGCCCGATGACGCCTATGTTCGGGACTGCCATATTTGCGTCGAGCTCGCTTATGTCCACAAGCTCAGGGCAGAGGGCGAGCATAAGGGAGGTCTCGAACGAGGCTGCGTGGTCACCGACAAGGTCTTTGCCTACATTCTCGAACGCAAATTCCGACAAAACCAAGGTCCTGCACTTCCCGCCCTCGCCATTGTAGCGTTCGATGGCCCTTTTGCTTGCATCTATCTGATGGAAGTGCCCTGGTATAAGCACTATGGACTTGAAGCCCATGGCTTCGGTCTGGAACATGGCCCGCACCAGAAGTTTTTCCCAGAACTCCCATCCGCCGTAGGAGCCACTATGTTCGCCGTCCTTTACAAGCCTTTCCTTTTCGACACCATAATGCTCGCATATAGGAACGGTGTGGTCGAAGTCGTTCTCGGGCTCAGCGAAAGGGATGGGGAAGGAGCCGTCGAAGTCCAGTTCGGCGATATCGCTTCTATGGTCTCCCCAGTACATGGGCGGCATCACGACCCCGCCAAATTTCTCGGCTAGATGGCAGGCTATGCCGTGCGACTTTATGGCGTCCAGACCTAGCGGGTTTTGCAGGCCGTGCCACTCAAGTATCCCAAGCCCGATATAGGCGACGGGCATGGCGTCGCGTCTTTCTGTCATGGCGCGGGGCCTCAAAAGATGGTATTCGACGCAAGATTTCATAAGCTTTCACCTCCGTTTTCCCTTGTATGATACCGTGGTTTAGGGGCGTGTTCAATGGAGGCTGTGTGAGGAAAAATTTCACGGATTTTTCCGGAAATAATATGCGATTTTTGCTTGGAAATGTGGTATGATATACGGCAACAATAAGATGTAGGGTTTTTACAGAAAGGAAGTGGAAAATGTCTATGAAAAAGTATCCGTGCTATATCCGCGGCATTGAGCAGGTCCCGGCAAATGTGGCACCCGGCACCCCGATTTATGCGGGCTGCGTAAGGGTTGGAAACCTGCTGTTTGTTTCCGGGATGACGGCACAGTCGTTCGAGACCGGCGCGTGCCTGACCTACACCGCGAAAGACCAGCTCGTAGTATGCTACGACAAGCTGAAGCAGGTATTGGAGGAAGCAGGGTCTAGCCTTGAGAACCTTGTCCGGACCTTGGTGATATTCAAGGATATGAAGGACTATCCCGTGGTGCGGGCGACAGAGATCGAATACTGGAAAAAGAATGCGCCTGGGCTGATGACCGCTCCGCCGGCAAGCACGGTGTTCGCGGCTGCTGAGCTGGCGCGGCCTGAGTTTCTGGTTGAGATCGAGGCGATCGCGATAGTCGAGGACTAGGGATTTTTGATTTAGCTGACCATGCCGAGGGCCTTCAATGCGGCGGCGACGCCGGAGTTGTCGCAGTCCTCGGTGATAAGGTCGGCGGCGGCCAGGGCTGCAGGTACGGCGTTCTCTACAGCGATGCCTATGCCTGCGTACTCAATCATCTTTACGTCGTTGTGGTTGTCGCCGATGCAAAGCGTCTCCGAGGGCAACAGCCCTTCGCGCTTCGCGATAAAGTCCACAGCGGCGCCTTTGCTGACGCCCAGGCCGCCTATCTCGTAGTTGAACGGGAACGACGAGGTCAGCTCGTACAAATCCGTGCGTTCTGAAAGGAAAGCGCGCACCCGCTCCTGCACGTCATCGCGACCGAACACGAAGTTTATGTTTTCGAGCCGGTCTATGTTTGCGTAGACGGCGGCCTCGAAATCTTTCAATGGCTTTCGCGAGCTGAAGAAATAGTCGCTGAACCAACGGGGGACGCCATAGTCGCGGGCGGCCTCAAAGCGGCTTTCCTCGACGTGCGGGGCGCCGTCCCAAAAGACTTCGCACATCACTTCATCGTCCGAGAAGAAGGGGGCGATATACTCTATCGCTTTTACCATAATATATTTTTCGTAAACCAATTCCTCTGGCTCTGTTGCGAATATCTTCGACCCGTTGGCGGTGATAAGGTATCGCACGCCGTACAAAGAGCTTATGGTGTCCGGTATGGACGAGCGTGAGCGGCCAGTGGCGATCGCCAATACGACGCCCCTGTCCGCGAGCGTTCTCAGGGCACGGCTGTTGGCGTCCGTAAGCTCGCGTTTCGATGTGAGCAGGGTGCCGTCCAGGTCCATGGCGACCAATTTGGCGTGCCGTGCCCGCTCTTGCAGTGTTTCAAGATTTGTCTCGATCATTTTCATTCACCCGACAGCAGTATAGCACAAGTTGCCGCACTTTGTGTCAAGCTGTGTTTATGGTGTATAATGTATGGCATGGAACGGCATGATGTGATGTTGAGCGCTCATACGTCGATGCGGGTCGGAGGGCCGGCAGGGGCGTTTTTCGAGCCTGAAAGCGAGGATGGGCTGATTGGGCTGGTGCGGGGGTTTGAGGCTTCCGGCCAACCTTATTTTTTGCTGGGGAACGGGACGAACGTGGTGGTGCGCGACGGGGGGTATCGGGGGGCAGTGGTGTCGACGGTGAAGGCGTTGGGGCGCTCGGCACAGAGTCCCTTCAAAGCGCATGGGTCCAAAGGGGTTCAGATTCCTAATGTTATCATGAAGGGGGGGGTATCCTCGGTGGTCTGCGGGGCGGGGGAGAGCCTGGCACGGGTGTGCCGAGCGGCGGCGGAGCGAGGGCTTTCGGGAATGGAGGCGCTGTCGGGGATACCTGGCACGGTGGGTGGCGCGATATATATGAATGCAGGGGCATATGGGAGTGAGATCGCGGATTTGGTGGTGGCGGTGCGTGCATATGATAGAATAACAGAAAACTGTATTATGTTAAGTCTGAATGAATGCGGGTTCGGTTACAGGGTGAGCGTGTTCAAGGCGCGGGACATGGTGATTTTGTCGGCGGAGCTTGCGCTTAGGCCGGGAAACCGCGAGGAAATAGAGGCGAAGATGGCAGATTACACTCGGCGGCGCAACGAAAAGCAGCCAGTGGAGCTGCCGTCGGCGGGCAGTTTCTTCAAGCGGCCGGAGGGGGATTTCGCAGGGCGGCTTATAGAGGCGGCGGGTCTGAAAGGCTTGCGCGTCGGCGGGGCACAGGTCTCGGAGAAGCATGCGGGGTTTATCGTGAACGCTGGCGGGGCGACGGCAAGCGACGTGCTTGCGCTTGCGGATATGGTCAAGGCGCGGGTGTTTGAGGCATCGGGGGTGCGTTTGGAGGAGGAGCCTGTGGTGATAGGGGTGGACGTATGATGGGTGTGGAGCTGAAAATCAACGGCGCGAGGTATGCGGTCGTGAGCGATCTGCACACGCATACCAGATTCTCGCATGGGGTCGGGACCATCGAGGCAAATGTGAGGGCTGCGATAGCTCTGGGGCTGAAACAGGTGGGAATCGCGGACCATGGGCCAGGGCATATTGGCTTCGGCGTCCCGCGCAAAAGGCTTGCGGAAATGAAAGCGGAAATAATAAGGCTGAGGCGGGAGCACCCCGAGATAGAGATACTTTTCGGCGTCGAGGCGAACATCCTCGTGCCTGACGGACGGCTCGACGTAAAGCCGAACGAATACGATTATTTTGACTATATATGCGCGGGGTGGCACTTCGGCGCGGTCGGCGGCATGACGCCTGCGGGGATAGGCAGCACGCTCGGCAATATGGCAAGAAAGACGGCTAAAAAGGCGAAATCGCAACAAATACGCCGCAATACCGACATGATTGTGGGCGCAATTCTCGGTGGGGGCATGAAATTCCTGACGCACCCCGGCGTCAACGCGCCGGTGGATATGATGGAGGTTGCCGAAGCGGCGGCGAAAACCGGCACTCTGCTTGAAATCAACACAAGCTATATGTCGATTACCGCGGAAATTATTAAAAAAATCATGGATACGGGTGTGCATTTCGTAATAAACAGCGACGCGCATACGCCAAAGCGGGTGGGCGACTTTGCCGAGGCCGCCTGGCTTATCGAGGAGTCGGGGCTGGATCCGGCGCGCGTGGTAAATCTGGCAAGGATATAGGAAGGATGGCCGCTATGCAGATCGTCATTATTTCGGGGCTGTCGGGCGCAGGCAAGAGCCTGGCCGTCGATGCGTTTGAGGACATGGGCTATTATTGCATCGACAACCTTCCGCCGCCGCTTATCAAGGATTTCATCACGCTTATCAAGGGCGACAAGAACAAGCTCGACAAGGTGGCGTTCGTAATCGACATACGGGGGGGCGATTTCCTCGACGATTTCGTGCTTTACGAAAAGGCGCTCGGCGACCGCAATATCGACCACAAGCTTATTTTCCTTGAGGCTTCGAAGATCGCGCTTCTCAAGCGTTATGCGGAGACGAGGCGGCAGCACCCGCTTGCGGCAGGCCGGACGAACGCTGAGGCGATAGACGACGAGATAGAGCGGCTTGCGCCCATCAAGGAGATGAGCGACATCGTCATAGACACTAGCGACCTGAAAAACACCGAGCTTGCACACGTTCTGCGAGATTTCATCCAGGACAGCGGGCAGGCGAAGCCGTTTCGCTTCATTGTGCAGTCTTTCGGGCACAAATACGGGATGCCGGCCGAGGCGGACTTTGTCTTCGATGTGCGGTTCATCCCGAACCCTTTCTATGTGGAGGGGATGCGCGAGCTGAATGGCAAGGACGAGGCGGTGCGGGAGTTTGTGTTTGGGGACGAGGGGTCCGAGGCGCGGTTTTTCGCGGACGAGGTGTTGATGATGCTTGGGCGGCTGAAGCCGTCGTTTGAGCGCGAGGGCAAGCCGAGCGTGAACGTGGCGTTCGGATGCACGGGCGGGCAGCACAGATCCGTGGCGATGGCAGTATATGTGGCGGACAGGCTACGTGAGGCGGGGGAGAACGTGGTGCTTAGGCATCGGGAGGTGTAGGGGGGTGCATAATGCATAATGACTAATGCATAATGTGGAGGGTTTGGAATTGAGAAAGACCGGTTGATTTTGGTGTAGGTGAATGTCGTTTTCGTCTGAGGTGAAGAAGGAGATAGCGCATGGGCGCCTGGCGAAGGTTTGCTGCGAGCTTGCGGAGGCGGCGGGGTTTTTCCGCGTGGCAGGGTCGCTGAAGCCTGCGGGCGGCGGCGAGATAGGGCTTGTGATGGGGACGGGCAGCCCTGTGGTGGCGCGGCATTTCAAGCAGCTTTTCGAGGGGCTGATCGGCGAGCAGATGTTCATTTCTGTGGCACATAGGGCCGGGTGCGTGCCGCCGCGGTGGCTTGAGCTTAACCTGCCGCCGTCGCAGGCTGGCGCAGAGCTGTTGGCGCGGGCGGGCGTCATAAGCCGCAAAGAAGGGCTGCTTACGGCGGAAAAGGCCATACCGGCCTCGATGACCGCCACGAAATGCTGCCGCAAGAGCCTGCTGAAGGGGCTGTTTCTCGGAAGCGGCTCAGTGGCAGACCCCGCCAAGCGCTACCATTTCGAGATAATCACGGCGGACAGAGCGTTTGCGGGAGAGGTGCGCCGCCTTATGAACAGCTTTACGGACATACACGCAGGGGTGACGGAGCGTAGCGGCAAATATGTGGTCTATCTCAAGGCGGCCGAGCAGGTAAAGGATATGCTCGGCATCATGGATGCCAATGTACATCTGCTTGCCTATGAGGACGCGCGGGCGCGCCACGAGCTTCGCGGCCGTGTCAATAGGTTCAGCAATTGCGACAATGCAAATCTCGACCGGCAGGCTACGGCGGGAGCGGAGCAGATGATGGCGATAGCGGCAATAGAGGCAGCCCCGGGAGGGCTTGCGGCATTGCCGGAGGGCTTGCGCGAGGCGGCTGCGGCTCGCAAGGCAAACCCGGAAGCGAGCATTGCGGAGATAGGGGCGATGCTCGACCCGCCAGTGTCAAAGTCGGCGGCGGCGGCACGGCTCAGGCGGCTGGTGGATTGGAAGTGATGGGGCGCAACGGGAGCTGTACGGCGAAGAGGGGGTTGCAGAAATTTTAACAAAGATGTAATTGTTTTTTGCGGGGGTAAGTGCTAGTATTTGTTACGGTGCTGTATTTATGGAATGCTTTTAGAGGATGAATGAGAGTTTATGAAAAAGTATGACTGGATATTGACAAGGCCGATTGCGCACAGGGGGTTGCATTGCGAGGTATTGCCCGAGAACTCGTTGCCGGCGTTTGAGGCGGCTATCGAAGCGGGGTGCGCCATCGAGATAGATGTGCAATTGACGAAGGACAAGGTTCCGGTCGTTTTCCACGATGACAATCTAGAGCGTCTGACGGGGTTCAAGAAGCGTTTGACGCGGGTGAGGTTTGCGGATTTGAAGCGTCTGCGGCTTTTCGGCACGGAGCATACGATACCGACGTTCGGCGAGTTTCTGGACTTTGTGGCGGGGCGCGTCCCTGTGCTGGTCGAGGTGAAGAAGAACAAAGGTTCGCGCGGGATAGAGCAGCTTGTGGTGGATTCGCTGAAGAAGTACAAGGGCGAGTTTGCGATACAGTCTTTCCATCCGATAGCCATAAGGAAGGTGCGGAAGATAGACCCGTCTTTGTATTGCGGGCTGCTTTCGTCGAAGCTTACGGAGATGAAGCTTATGTTCCTGAAGAAGGCGGCGGTGAAGAACGCGCGGCTGTTCTTTATGGCGAAGCCGGATTTTGTGGCGTTTGAGATAAACAGTTTTCCGAATGACCGCGTCAAGAGGTTCCGCGAGGAGCTGAAGGTGCCGATAATCGGGTGGACTATAAAGACGAGGGAGGATATTGAGCGCGCGAAGGAGTATTGCGACGGGATCATCTTTGAGGGGATCGAGAATCTTAGGGCAAATCTTGGGCGGCTGTGAGCGACAAAACGCATGCGGCTGTGAGCGCCAGACACCTGCCGCTCGCTAGTCCTCGGAGCTTGCAGTGCTCCCTGTTTAGGTGTGGCGTGAATGGAGGGAAATAAGGGATATGGAGTATAGCAAAGAAGTTGAGGAGATGTGTCGGGTTGGGTGCGTCAGGACCCATGGGGCGGCGCCCATACCTGTCGAGGGGGGCTGGGTAAAGGCCAAGGAAGTTTCGGATATAAGCGGGCTGACGCACGGGGTCGGCTGGTGCGCGCCGCAGCAAGGGGCTTGCAAGCTGACGCTTAATGTGAAGGGCGGCGTGATAGAGGAAGCGTTGGTCGAGGTGATAGGCTGCTCGGGAATGACGCACAGCGCTGCCATGAGCACGGAGATACTGCCGGGCAAGACGATACTTGAGGCGCTGAACACGGATTTGGTGTGCGACGCGATAAACACAGCGATGCGTGAGCTTTTCTTGCAGATAGCCTATGGGCGGACGCAGACGGCGTTTTCCGAGGGGGGGCTGCCTGTGGGGGCGGCGCTTGAAGACCTTGGGGGGACGCTCAGAAGCCAGGTGGGGACCATGTACGGCACGACGGCGAAAGGGCCGCGTTATCTTGAAATGGCGGAGGGGTATGTGACGCGCCTGGCGCTTGACAAGGACGATTTGGTCATAGGCTATGAGTTTGTGAACCTCGGAAAGCTGATGAAGGCTGTGCGGGCGGGCGAGGACGCAGGCGAGGCGCTTGCGAAGGCGACGGGGACTTACGGGCGGTTTGCGGACGCGGCGAAGTATATCGACCCACGGGCGGAGTAGGGTGTGACGAAGGAGAGACACTATGTTTGAAAGTTATGATAGACGGATAGACAAGATAAACGGCGTTCTGGGCGAGCATGGGATCGGCTCGCTGGAGGAAGCGCAGAAGATATGCGAGGCGAAGGGGGTATCGCCGTATGAGCTAGTGAAGGGCATACAGCCCATCGCTTTCGAGAATGCGGGCTGGGCGTATACGGCGGGCGCGGCCATCGCCATAAAGAAAGGCACAAAGGGCGCGGCCGAGGCTGCGGAGGCCATAGGCATAGGGCTTCAGGCGTTCTGCATAGCAGGGTCTGTGGCTGAGGACAGGAAAGTGGGCATCGGCCATGGCAACCTTGGGGCGATGCTTCTTAGGGACGATACCGAGTGCTTCGCGTTTTTGGCGGGGCATGAGAGCTTTGCGGCGGCGGAGGGCGCCATCGGCATCGTACGCAGCGCGAACAAGAGCCGCAAGAAGCCCTTGCGCGTGATATTGAACGGGCTCGGCAAGGACGCGGCCCAGATAATCTCACGGATCAACGGCTTTACCTATGTGGAGACAAAGTTTGACTACGACACGGGCGAGCTTGAAATTACAGGCGAGACGGCCTATTCTGACGGCGAGCGGGCGGCGGTGCGATGTTATGGCGCGGACGATGTGCGCGAGGGGGTGGCGGTGATGCACCACGAGGGCGTTGATGTCTCGATCACGGGCAATTCCACGAACCCGACGCGTTTCCAGCACCCTGTCGCAGGGACTTACAAGAAGGAATGCACGGAACGCGGAAAGAGCTATTTCTCGGTGGCTTCGGGCGGCGGGACGGGGCGGACGCTCCACCCGGACAATATGGCGGCGGGGCCGGCATCCTACGGGATGACGGACACTATGGGGCGCATGCACAGCGACGCACAGTTTGCGGGGTCTAGCTCAGTGCCGGCCCACGTTGAAATGATGGGCTTTCTGGGCATGGGCAACAACCCGATGGTAGGCGCGACGGTTGCTGTGGCGGTAGCGGTTGAAGCCGCATTGAAAGCGTGATATACTTCTGTACGGTATGGATGAAGATAGACAAAGAGGTGTAGGGCTATGGTAGACCCCGACCCCGGCGGGTCGTTAGCGCCGCAAATAATTATTCTGGTTGTTCTTATAGCGATAAACGCTTTTTTTGCGATGGCGGAACTTGCGACGGTTTCCGCCAATAAGTCGCGGATACGGTCTTTGGCGGAGGCAGGGGGCAAGCAGGCCAAAAGCGCGAAGCTTCTTATAGAGCTGATGGAGCGGCCAAACCGCTTCCTTTCCGTTATCCAGGTCTGCATCACTTTTGCGGGTTTTTTGCAGAGCGCGATAGCGGCCACGGGCATTGCCAAGGCGTTTTCCGCCGAGCTTGAGGGGACGGGATTCCCCTATGCGCAGCAGCTGGCGATAGTCCTTGTGACCATCGCCTTGGCGTTTGTGAACCTTGTCTTTGGCGAGCTTGTGCCTAAGCGGCTGGCATTGCAGCACAGCGAGCGCATAGCGTTGTTCACGGCGCCTGGCGTGCGTGCAGCAGAGACAGTCACAGCCCCGTTCGTATGGCTGCTTTCCAAGAGCGTGGGGGCTATATTGCGATTGTTCGGGGTGAAGGACGACAGGGTCGAGGAAATTTACAGCGAGGAAGAGATACTCTCCATCCTTGAGGTGGGGCAGGAGTCTGGCCATATCGACGAAACGGGCAAGGAAATGATCGACAACATATTCAGGTTCGACGACAAGCTCGCCTACGAGATAATGACGCCGCGGACGGACATCTATATGCAGGACATCAAAGACCCGCTGGCGGAGTATATAGACGAAATGATAGGGACGCGGTTTTCACGGATCCCCTACTTTGACAAGGACAACGACGACATCGTGGGCGTGCTTTACATGAAAGATTTCTTTATTGAGGCAAAAAAGGTCGGATTTGGCAAGGTAAATATAGAGAAATTATTGAAAAAGCCGTTTTTTGTGCCGGAAAGCAAGAATATCGCAGACCTTTTCGAGGAAATGAAGGAGAGCAAGCAGCATATGGCGTTCTTGGTGGACGAGTATGGGGGGCTGTCGGGGCTTGTGACGACGGAGGACTTGGTCGAGGAGGTCATGGGCGACATCAGCGACGAATACGACGACGACGAGCCAAAACTCGAAAAAGTCGCGGAAAATACATGGATTCTCGAAGGGGCGTATTATTTGGAGGATCTGAACGAGGAGCTCGGGCTAAAGCTCGAATCCGAGGATTATGAGACTGTGGGAGGGCTGCTTATCGACTTGCTGGGGGAGATTTTCGACGACGACGAGGATGGCGCCGACGAGAGGAATGTGGTGCTGGTAGACGGGTGCAGATTTACAATAGAGGCTTGGAAGGACAGGCGGATCGAGACCGTGCGGCTTGAGCTTGTCGGCGAAGAGCCGGAGGGCGGCGTGGCCGAGGGGGGCGAGTGGCCGGAAGAAGGCATCCTTGGATCAGATTAGCCGTAGCACGGAGTTGATGATTGGGGGCGTTGTCTACGACAAGGCCTTTGCCGTAAGCGGTGTGTGCGGGATGGGGGTAGGCCTTTCGGCGGCGGCGGTCGCGAAAAGCCTGCATAGGGACGACAAAAGGATGCGCGGCGTGCGGGTGAAGTACGACGAGGAGCGTGGGTACACGGTCGATGTGTATATAATAGCGGCGTTTGGGGCGAATATCCCGGAAACCGCGTGGAATGTGCAGAAAAGCGTCTCTGAGGGGCTGAGAGATGATTTCGGCATCGAGCCGGAGGACATAAACATCCATGTCCAGGGCGTCCACGCAGGGGCGTGATGGGGGGTTTGATGGGGTTTGATGGGAATGTGGTTTTAATGGGAAAAAATGGAAGGAAAACGGGGAAGCCCGCATATCGCATAAAGACGCGGGAGCTGCTGATGCGGCTTGTGTTTCAGATGGGTGCGACCGGAGATTTTTCGGATGCTGCGAAGGAGACGTTTTTGGCTGATGAATCGCTGTATATGGGGGATGTGCGGGGGGATTCGCCGATGGGGTGCATTTTCGACGCGGCGGGCGGGGAGAAGCCGGAGATGCCGTATCTTGAATGGGCGTTCGCTTGCATTCGGGACAATCTTTCTGTAATCGACAGGGCTATAGAGGAGGCCAGCGAGGGCTGGTCGATAGGGCGCATGAACGCGGCGGACCTGGCGGCGCTGAGAGTGGCGGCGGCGGAGATGCTTTATATGGACGGGATAGATGACGGCGTGGCGGTGAACGAGGCCGTGGAGCTGGCGAAGAAGTATGGGGGCGAGGGGTCGGGGGCGTTTGTCAATGGGGTGCTTGGGGCGATAGCGCGGGGCAAGGGTGCGGTCTTAGACCACGAAGCGGGGCAGCCTGGAGTTCTCGATTTGGACGCGGGTCGGCCTGAAGGCGACGAGGTGGGGGCGTGAAGCTGACGCACGTGCGGGGGTTTGACACTGTAAGGGCCGTCGGCGTCGTGATGGTGCTTGTTTATCATCTGTTTACGCCGTATCTGCCGGGCGGGTTCTTTGGCGTGGATGTGTTCTTTGTGATATCGGGATTCTTGGTAACGGCCTTGCTGATGGAGGAGTTTGCTAAGACAGGCAGAGTGGACATAATACGGTTTTATGTAAAGCGAGTGCAAAGGCTTTTGCCGGCTGCCGCTTTTATGGTGGTCCTCACTCTGGCGCTGGCGCTGCTGGTCTCGCCGGACTTGCGGGTGGGGATGCGCGAACAGGTGGCTGCGGTATTTGGCTGGGTTACGAATTATTATGAAATTTCCGTGGGCGGCTCGTACGAGGAACAATTGTTGCCGTCTTTCTTTGTCCATACGTGGACGCTTGCCATCGAAATGCACTATTACATCATATGGGGGGCGATAGTCGCCATCGTCTGTGCGACGCTGAGCATAACTTCGGGGCATCATGTGCGGCAACGCGTTGGGCGTCTTGAGGCGAGCCGGCCTATGGGGTCGGAAAAACTAGTGCTCTTTATGATTTGCTTCGTCTTTGTCTACTTTTCGTATGAGCGGATGCAATGGGGGCTTGCGGGGCTTGAGGACCCGTCGCCGGTCTATTTTGCGACGGTCACGCGTATCTACCCGCTGATGATAGGGTCGGCGGTGGGGTTGCTGACGGGTATGCGTGTGCCTAAGGTACGCCTGCCCGCGCCGATAGCGTTCCCGCTTTTCGTGATAATTCTGGGCGCCTTGGTGTGGATGGGGCGGAACTTCACGTTTTCCGACGAGGCGACATATCATTATGGGATACTTGTGGCGGCGCTGCTTGCGGCGTTGCTTGTGTACTGCGTGCTTTCGCTGCAGCCGACGAAGTTTTTCAAGGATATTCCGCCGCTCGCGGTGATAGGCAAGAGGTCATATAGCATCTACCTTTTCCATTGGCCGCTGTACAATATCTTCGAGCAGATGGCGATAGAGGGGCTGGAGCCGTTTGCGGGAATGGAGCATTATGAGTATGCGGGGTGGTCCATCGCGGCGACGGCGCTTGTGGCGGAGCTTTCGTACAGGGCGTTTGAGCGTGGGCGGAAGCCTGCGCCTGCTGCGGTGAAGGATGCGGTGGTGGCCGAGGTAGGGCAGGCCGTAGTCGGGGGTGCGGCGGAGCCCGAGGGGAGTGCTCTCAGCCACGAAGCGGGGCCTTTGGCGCAAGATACCGGCACAGGCTCGCAAAACTCGGATTACAACGATGCCCTTGCTGCCGTCAAGGGCGACAGCGATCCTGGCCGGTCGGTGGGCAAGGCAGGACTGGCTGCTAGGCGGAAGGGGCGGCGACCTGCGCGGCTTGTTGCCGTCATATTCTGCATATGCATAGCGCTATCGGGCTACACCCTGGCGACCGTCCCCGAAAAAACAAGCATCGAGGAAGAATACCTGCATCAGCAAGTTATGGCGAACTCATTCAGGATGGGGCAGTACAACGAGTTTTTGGCGAACCTGCAGATGAACCCTGTGGCGCACCACGGCATGACGGAACACCTGCCGCCCAAGCCGTCGGAGATCGAGGATGGAATGTGGCTCGATGCGGAGACCGATGCGATGATGACGCGTGAGGCGGCTATGCGGGCATTGCAGCGAGAAAACCCCGCCGGCCCGATTACGCCTATATCGCCTCCGGGCGGGTCTGAGGTGACGCTTATAGGCGATTCCGTGCCGTTAGGCGCGGTGGAGGTGCTTCACGAGACGATAGGCTCAATAATCGTGGATGCGGAGGTCTCGCGAAATATGAATGCGGGCGCAGGGCTTGTCACTGAGTATGACGAACGCGGCGAGCTTGGGGAGTACGTGGTGCTTGCGTTGTTCACGAACCCGATAAACAACATGGAGAGCGCGACGAACAACGCGATGGCGGCCATACCGGAGGGGCATAGGGTGATCGTGGTGACGCCGTACGGCAAGGCGTATATGGAGGAGACGGCGGAGATGGTGCGGCGCCTGCCACTGTGGTACGACTATGTGACGGTGGCGGACTGGAACGCGGCCATCCGCGACAACAGGAACCTTCTGGCGTCGGACAACATACATATGGGCGGACGTGACTCAAGGCAGCTTTACGCAAACCTTATCGCGCAGGCGATAGAGCAAGCGGGCATGAAGCCGGCGAAGGGGGAGGAGTAGGGCATATGAGGGCGTTTGCGGTGTTGGCAAAGGAATGGCAGGGTAGATAATGGCTAGGAGCAGGAAACGAAGCTTTGGAATGGCTGTGGCAGGCGTCGTGATCGCGGCGGCGATGGCGGCATGCGCGCTGTTCGCCTTGGGCGTGATAGGCTTTGCGGAGCGGACGGAAGCGGTGAACGAGCCGGGAGCCTTTGGCAGCTTCTATACGGGGGCGATGGCGAACGGCGTCTATGACGGCGTGGGCGAGATAGTCTATGGGAACGGCGACTGGTATAAGGGGGACTTCGTGCATGGCGAATATCATGGGGACGGCGTCTATGTCTCGGCGGCGGGCTGGATGTATGAGGGGGAGTTTCGGCATGGGCTGCCGGAGGGCGAAGGCGTGTTCACCGACGAGAACGGCGGCGTGTTCACGGGGAGTTTCGAGGAAGGCAGAATAACAGGGGAAGGCGCCTTTGTGCAGCCTGACGGTTGGAGTTTTGACGGCATGTGGGACCAAGGCCGGCAGATGGGCGAAGGCGTGTTCATCTATGCGGACGGCTCGGTGTATAGCGGCGCGTTCGTGGACGGCGTGGCTTCGGGCTACGGCATCTACAAGGACAAGGACAGATGGAGCTATGAGGGGAACTTCCTGCACGGGTTGTTTGATGGTTGGGGGCGTTTGACTTTCGACAATGGTGAGACGCTTTTCGCGGAGTGGAGCGAGGGCTGGCCAGTGGAGGAGTAGGGGGAGAGGGACGCACGGCTCCAAAATTACGCAATTATTCAATTATGCAATTACACAATTATTCAACTATGGCTTGCATGGGTCAAAAATAGCCCATGCATTTTTATATAATCGCCATATAAGGGTCGGTAGCGATGCCGGCAAGCTGCGTGAGGCGAAAGGATGGTGATATGCTGTTTTTCAAAATCGAGGGCAAGATAACGAATATGACCAAGAAGCAGAACAAGGAGCATTGCCAAAACTATGATTATGCAAACCTGATGCGTATGCAATTGAACTTGATGAACGCAGAGGATTTTGGGGTGCCCAAATGCGCCATATTCCTTTGCTCGATCCGCAACAATGAATTGGTGGCGGGGGCGGTCGCGGACTGCATTGCGTCACTGGAAGAAAAAATGTCGGCGTTTGGAGCGGCCACGGCACTTGAATGCCGCGATATTCGCATAGAGGAAATACGGTGTTCGGCTTTGAGGGCATTGGCGGAGCTAGGGTCGAACAACAATTTTCTAAGGAGCGCCAGCGATATTTTTGACAGCTTCGATTTGGAGGGGTCGCTTTTTCGGGGGCATTCCGACCTGAAATACAAGGACTATCTGTTGCCGCCTCTTGAGGAAATAAGCAAGGGCGAGCTGACAAAGAGGGCCACGCGGCTTTTGTTCCAAAGCATTCTTCCTGAGATCGAGCGTATCTACCAGCCGCCAAAACATCAAGCGGATGGGCATCCTGTCCACTATTTTCTCCAGACCGACGATGACGGCGTGGCGGTGGACATAGCGGAGATACTGATGTCCGCCCTGCTTGCGAACGGGCGGCTCAAAAGCCGGAGATTCAGCGTGGTTGACACAAAAAAGAAATGGAGCCGCTACGACGGCTATGATGAGTTCGAGGAATTGTACATGATGTCGGCAGGCGGGGCAGTGGTGGTCGATCTGAGCGCCAGCATTTCAAAAGAGGACGACGAGTATCTTAGCAATGAAAACGAAAAGGTCGCAAAGATATGCCAGATATCATGCGAACACAGAAACAGCGCGCTGACCGTTTTTCGGCTGCCACGCGCCGCCGACCGCCTGAAGAAAGTGATGCGCGAGCATCTGGGCACGATGACGGTGATAGACCTTACCGAGGACATAGTCTCCGCGGAGACGGCAAAGGCGTATCTGCAAGGGAGTGCGCGAGTGCATGATGTGAAAGGGGATAAAGCGTTGTATAAATGCGTAGGGGATCCAATAAAGACATATTCGGTCTCCGACCTGAACAAAGAGTTTCGGCAGTGGTACGACAACCAGCTAAAGACACGCTGCTATACGCAGTACGCCTGCTTTGATTCAAGCCTTGGCATTTCTGCGAAAGAGAGCAAGCCCAAGGGTGCCGCCTATGTAGAATTGGAAAAAATGATAGGGCTTTCGGAGGCAAAATCCGTGATAAATCAGGCGGTCGATTTCTACAAGGCACAGAAGCTTTTCAAGGACCGAGGCATGGCCGCAGACAGGCCGGCTATGCATATGGTGTTCACGGGCTCGCCGGGCACGGCAAAAACCAGCGTCGCGCGTCTGTTCGCGCAGATAATGAGAGACAACCAGGTGCTGTCCGTCGGGAATCTGGTGGAATGCGGGCGGGCCGATTTGGTCAGCAGATACCTTGGGGGTACGGCGCCGGACGTAAGGCGGAAATTCAAGGAGGCCATGGGGTCTGTGCTGTTCATAGATGAGGCGTATTCGCTTGCGGAGGAACGCAGCGGCCTGTATGGCGACGAGGCCATCAATGCCATAGTGCAGGAAATGGAGAACAGGCGCGAGGATTTGGTGGTGATATTTGCGGGGTATACGGACAAGATGGAGGGGTTTTTGCAGAAGAATCCAGGGCTTCGCTCAAGGATAGCTTTCCATGTCCCGTTTGCCGACTACGACACGGACGAGCTTTTGGCAATAATGGAGCTGATGGCAAAGAAGCAGTCGATGACGCTAGGCAAAGACGTGGACAGGAAGGTCCGGGGCATCCTCGGAAGGGCCATTCGGCATCCCGATTTCGGGAACGGGCGCTATGTGAGGAATATGCTTGAAAACGCCCGTATGAAGCAGGCGAGCCGTCTGCTCAGGATGGATGCGGGGAAAATCACGGACGAGAAGCTAAAGCTGCTTGTGGCGGATGATTTTGAGGAATTGCAGGCAAAGAAAAGAGAGGTTGAAAGGATAGGGTTCGCAGGGTAAGGGGATGGGCGGCGAAACGGTTAAGGAAAGGGGTAGAAAGGAGCATTTATGAGCGGAACACATCGCAAGAGCACAATATACTTCACGGCGGACCTGCATTTTGGCCATGAGAATGCGATAAGGCATTCCCGCAGGCCATTCGAGTCGATCGAGGAGATGGACGCTGCATTGATACAAAACTGGAATGAAACCGTCTCCGCCGATGACGAGGTATATATTTTGGGCGACTTCACATTGAAGCCCGCCGAGATCGCGCACAATTATCTGTCTATGCTGAACGGGCGGAAGTATTACATACGGGGCAACCATGACAGGTTCCTGAAGCGGATAGACATGTACGGTGACCATTTTGAGTGGGTGAAGGACTACCATGTGCTCAGGCACGAGGGCAGGATGTTTGTGCTGTTCCATTATCCCATCGCTGAGTGGGACGGGTATTTTCGGGGCTCGATACACTTGCATGGGCATGTCCACAATGGCACGCCTGGTCCGTTAGGGCGTTTGCATGTGCCGCATGGGTCGGAAAAGCACTTCGCTGTCGGTGAGTTGGCATACGATATAGGCGTTGACGCTATGGGCTTTCGGCCTGTGAGCATCGACGAGATAATTGCGCGGGCGGACGCGAGCATGGCGCTCTTTATGAGGCCATGACATATGGCATAGCTGGAAAGAGGATGAGGGTGGCAAAGAGGGCGTGACATCCGCATGGGCTATGGCAGAGGGCGGGGATGGCAAAGAGGATGTGACATCCGCATGGGCTATGGCAGAGGGCAGTAAGTGATGGTAAGATGCAAGATGATATGCGGGAGTTGACTTGCGGGATGCGTTTGGCAAAGGAGGTTTGGCATAATGGTTTTGTACGCGATAAGCGATATACACGGGTTTTTGGACGAGGCGAAGGAAACGCTGAAAAATGTCGATTTGACGGACAAGCGAAACAAGGTCGTTTTCTGCGGAGATTATATAGACGGCGGGCCGGCATCGTGCGAGACGCTTTATTTCATCAAGGATTTCCAAAAGAGCAAGCCCTCGCAGACCATTGTGCTGATGGGCAACCACGAGGAGATGTTTTTGGAGTATCTTTTCGGCGAGGGGGACGAGTGGATTTTGTTCGACCAAGACCTTAGCTCCGTCAAAAGCTTTATGTCAAAGCAGGACTTTGAGGAGATACAGGAAAAGGTGGCTTGCAGATTCAAGGCCGGGGAGTTCAGGGATCATGGCGAAGTGACTGCCGCCATAAGCCGTTTGTGCAAAAATGCCGTAAAGGGCAGCCACAAGGAGCTGTTTGCGTGGCTACGGAAGCTGCCATACCATTATGAGACGGAGAAGCAGATTTTTGTCCATGCGGGCATCGACGAGGAGGCGGGGGAGCTGTGGAAGCACGGCACGCCGGAGCATTGGTTTGCGGGCAAGTTCCCTGCCACTACGGGGGGGTTCTACAAGGACATCATAGCGGGGCACGTCGGCACATCCGGCATCGCGGGCGATCCGTCGTTCCGCGATATCTATTGGGACGGGAAAAGCCACTACTATATAGACGGGACGGTGAAAGTGAGCAAGTGCATACCTTTGCTGAAGTACGACACAGAGAGCGGCGTGTATACGGGTTTTCGCAAGGTGCGAGGTGGTGGGGGCGGCTGCTGCGGTGGTGGAAAGGGCAAGGACAATGGCTGCGGCGGCGTCGGTGGGGGTGACGGCAAGGATGATGGTGATGGCAGTGAGTGGGAGGAGTATTTGATTAAAAAGGAGTGTGGGCGGTGGTGATGTGGTGCTGAGCAATGAGGGCTGTAGGCGTGGGTCAAAAATGACCCCTGGCGCGTGATGTGATAGCCATTGTAAGGGTCGGGGTAAGGGCGACCAGTAGAAACGAGAACGAGTAAGAAGTTGTTGCTTAGGGATTAATAGGAGGAATATGGACAATGGCGGCAGAAAGTTGTGTAAGTGGAATCAGTAATGAGTTTTTCAGATATCTAATTTGCTGTGGGAGCTATGACTTGCAGAAAAAGTACGGAAAGAAAACCCGCAAGGTTTTGGAGGTGATTTTCGCTGATGAGTTGGAAGACGGGAAGAAAACCTTTAGAGATATTGTAAAGGAGTATGTAGGTTATATTGAGAACAACAATGCAAAAGAGCTATATATGCTTGTGAAAGAAAAAAAGTTTAGGTCTTTGCCGAAAGAATTAAAGAACCTTGTGACGTATGATTTTAAGGATGAAAACGATGAGAACGCAAGAAAACTGTATGAGGCGATTGATATTGATAGCGATATGAATCTCGATGTGTTTTTAGATGAGGCCTGCGTAAATACAAAAAATAGATGCACTTGCAAAGAAATGATATCTTCACTTAAGCATTGTCACGAAAGTCCTAATCTGGAAAAATATATGAGGTATAGGCTCTTTGAAAACTTTGAGCAACTTAATCCGAAGCGTGACTATAAAGAGGGCTTGTGCAGGAAACGCTTCGATTGTGATAGCCATGACGGCTCTTGTGCGCTGGCAAGCAAGATTTACGACAAGCTGTGGGGGTGGATGTACATAAACAGTGAAAATAATGAGAGTTGGTATAATAAGAAACACTATTGGTCGGTTCTTAATGACGAAGAAGCCAAGTCATATGAAATTCCCAAGGAGTGTAAGGATTTATGGGATTTCTGGAGGAGAAATAAGCTTGGCGAGTATGAAAATAAGCATGGAAAGCTTATATCCATAATGTCTGGCCTGAACAGCGACACGATGAATTCTTTCAAAACAACGTACAATAAAGCGTTAGAGATTAAAGCAGGAGAAGAAAAAATACCCTTGGAAAGTTATACGGTTAAGGGGGGTAGGATTGATATTGAGAAATTAGTGTTGAAGAACCCAGATGTTCTTACGAAGATTTGTGAAAACAATGACATACAAAAATTTGCACAATTGACACATTCGATAGGCAATTTCACGTTGATACCCCACAAAATTAAATTTGGAAAAAATAAAGACCCTGAGTGTTTTCAGTATAGGGGAAGTAAACATGACATTAAAGATTACTGGGATCTGTCCCTTAAACTTCTAAAAGAGCCATGGAATTTCGGCGAGGGTGATGGCAAGCATTTTGAAGACTATATAGATACATTCTACCTTAATTGCTACGTGGATAAGAATTATGATGTCGAAGAATTGTTTACGGAGCATTTTGATGTTGGGCATCTTTATCCCGCAGATTCAGACGAAATGGAAAGATTCTTAAGCAACGTCAACGAAAAAATCATTTCCCGCGGCACGCTGATGGTTCTTATCCTGATGCTGAAAAAGTGGGATGAGCTTAATGGCAAGAAGCCAAGCAACGGAGACGCCAATTAGTTCTATCTGACAAATGCTTATGGATGAAAGGAGACGGTGAAATATTATGGTACATTTGACAGGCGATACGCACGGGATTTTTGACAGGGTTGAGGAGTTTTGCTATGGATACGACACGGAGCCGGACGATATCCTCGTCATTCTTGGGGATGCGGGCATCAATTACTTCGGTTGGCGTGAGGACAGGGAGCTGAAAGAGCAGCTTGCCGAACTTCCGATAACATTGCTCTGCATACACGGCAACCATGAGATACGCCCCGAAAACATCTATACGTACGAGGAGACCGAGCGTTTTGGCGGCATTGTGTGGCATGAGCCGGACTTCCCGAACCTGTTGTTTGCCAAGGACGGGGAGATATACGAGCTTGCGGGCAGGCGCTGCATCGCCATCGGCGGGGCATATAGCATAGACAAATATATGCGTACAAAGAATGTGGACTGGTGGCCGGACGAGCAGCCGTCGGACGAGACCAAGGATTTGGTGGAGGAGCGTCTTGAGGCGGAAGGTTGGCGCGTGGACGTGGTGCTGTCGCATACCTGCCCATACGACTATATGCCGAGGGAGGCGTTTCTGTCGGAATTTAACCAGGAGTATGTCGATGACAGCACAGAGCTATGGCTAGGCCAGATAGAGCAAAGGCTCGACTATGATGCCTGGTACTGCGGGCATTTTCATACGGACAAGCTCGACCGCAAGGTGTGGTTTTTGCAGGATGATTTCCGGGAATTGTGCTGATGTTGAGCGCTTTGACTTGTACACAGGATTTAAGAGGAAATAGGAGGGAATAGATGTTGGAGGGAAATGGTATGCAGCATGCGTTTTCGGAGCAAAGCCTGAGGGGGCTTTTCGGCTTCTATAAGGACGATTCCAAGGCTGTCGATATGATTTTGCTGTCTTTGAAATCGTTTGAGGACTATCATGCTGCCATCTTTTCGGCGGAGATTAAGAGGATGGCTAAAGGTAGCCATCAGCAAGGGTTGGAGGACTATCAGGACGAAATGCAGGCTGCCGACAAAAGCAGGACGCTCTGTCACAACAGCGTGCTGTCAAACGTCAACGTCCTTAACCGTATGGCTGTCAAGGCGGGGTTGCCTCCTGTGTATGAGGGCACGGTCTCGGAGAGCCAGCCTTATCGCAGAGAGGTGGCCGACGCTGTGCTTGCGTATGTGGAGGGGGTTGTGAAAGAGCGTGGGTGAGGGGACGGGGTGCAGGCTGTCGCATGATTGAGTTGACACCCATTCGGCAAGGCACTAAAATCAACGTATAGGGTATTTGTGCAAAAAGAGGTGAGATTATGGACTGGGGCTTGATTGCAAACATCCGGGCGTATGCGTTGGTCAAAGAGGTTTTGAGCGAACAGGTTCGGTGAAATCCGCAAGACACTTCCTATTGTCGGTATGGGTTGTAAATGGTACATCGTCTGTGTTATGATTCAAGGAAAATGATGACGAGGAGACGTGATGGTTGAGAACTTAGACATTATATTGAGCCAGGGCGAGTCATATACGGTCGAATTCAAGGCGAGTGCCGACAAGACTTTGGCTGATGAGGTGTCCGCTTTCGCAAACGCTTCCGGCGGGAAGATATATGTCGGAATTACGGACGATAATGTCCTTGCGGGAACAGATATCAGCAACCGTGCCCGCGCTGTCCTGAGCGACACCATCGCAAAAGTGGAGCCTAAGATAGACTCTGCCATCGAGGTTGATCTAGAGAACAAGTTGCTTGTCGTGTCCGTTCCAGAGGGCCGAAACAAGCCGTACTCTGCGCCGTCGGGATATTATTTGCGCGTCGGCGCAGGAAAGACCAAGCTTACAAGGGATCAATTGCTTGAATTTATTCAGCGTGAGGGAAACATCCGCTATGATGAAATAGTTCGTAGCGACCTGCCGTTGGCAAGGAAATTCAATGAAGCGGCATATGCGAAGTTTCTTGAAACTGCCGGAATCAGCAATGTGCTAGATCGTAAGGCCATCCTTGTGAATCTGGGCTGCGCTTCTTTGGAGCAGGGAGAGCATGTATTCACAAATGCGGGGGCGTTGTTTTTCCGGCATAACGAGGATGATATCGTTTTCGAGCATAGCGCTATTGTGTGCGCTTTGTACAAGGGTTTGACAAAGGTTCATATCCTCGATGCCCAAAAGTACAACGAGGGTATTGTCGGCAATATAGACAATGCGATTCTGTTCTTGGAGAAAAACCTCCGCACTCGCTATGAAATCAAGGCGGTCAGGCGGGACGAGATACTCGAATTGCCGTTGGTGGCTTTGAAAGAAGCGGTGATAAATGCGGTCGTTCATCGGAATTATTACGAGAAGGGCGCAAACATAATGGTGGAAATCTTTGACGACAGGGTCGAGATTACAAGCCCTGGCGGTATGCCAAGCGGGATCGACGAAAAGAACTTCGGTAAAGTAAGCATACGCAGAAATCCTATAATTGCAAGCATTCTTCACAGAATCAACTATGTAGAGAAGATGGGCACAGGGATCGGCCGCATCAGGGAAGCTGCCTTGAAAGCGGGGGTGGCGATGCCAACATTTGAGAATGATGCGTTTTTCAAAGTGATTTTTGCGAGACAGGCGATGGATGATGGCGCTATAAGTGGCGGTATAAATGACGATAATGGCGGTATAAATGACGATAATGGCGGTATAAATGACGATAATGGCGGTATAAATGACGATAATGGCGGTATAAATGACGATAATGGCGGTATAAATGGCGGTATAAACGATGTATGTGGCGGTATAAACAGCCCCGAAACCGAAATACTGTCTTTGATCGAAAACGATGGCGGCATAACTATTCTCGCCATTGCCGAGAAGCTTGGCCTTACGAAAAGAACGGCGGAGCGGCATATGGCAAATCTAAAGAAGCAAAACAAAATAAGATATGTCGGCTCCCCCAAGGCCGGGCGTTGGGAGATAGTGTAAGCATGGAATTGAGGAAAGGGATGTAGGGTGTATTCTGAGTCGCCGAAGAAAATGCTGATAGTGTACATACTTGAGATTCTTAGGCTGCATTCCAATGAAGACAACAGGATGTCGCAAAAGGAGATCGAGGAACGGCTGCGTAAAGATTATTCCATGCCGGTCGACAGGAAGGCCGTAAAGCGCAACCTTTTGAATCTGTACGAGCACGATGCCAGAATTGATTGCAAAATGGCTGTGCGCAGGACAAAGAATGGCGAGGAAACCACTGTCTGCACCGACTGGTATATGAGCGGCGATTTTACCGACATGGAGCTGCGGTATCTGATAGACGCCGTATTGTCCTCGGTGTACATACCTTACCATCAAAGCAATGAGATAATCGAAAAGCTGTCGGGGCTTGCCAGCACGCATTTCCATGCGAAGGTGAAGCATTTGCACAGCCTTTCTGGAAACAGGCCGAAAAGCGACAATCTGTTCGATGTGATCGATGTGCTTGACAAGGCGATAGGGGACGGCAAGAAGGTGATGTTCTATATCACAGGGTACGGAACGGACAAGAAGCGGCACGAGGCAAAGGAAAAGGATGGCACGCCAAAGCTGCACAAAGCCAGCCCGTACCATATGGTCAATTCAAATGGGCGCTATTATTTGGTGTGCAATTGCGAGCCCGACGGTGTTTTGTCGAATTATCGAATCGACAGGATAACGGGGATCGAAATGCTGGACGAAAATGCAAGGCCGCTGAAGGAGGTCCTGGGGGGCGGCAGCAAGTTGGATGTGGCAGGCTATATGAACGAGCATATCAATCTGCGTGCAGGCAAGAGCGCCCCTATATCGGTGGTTTTTCAGGCGAACAAGGGCGATATCATCGGGGAGATACTGGACCGTTTCGGAATGGACGTGACTTTTTTTGAAGAAACCGACTGCACGGTGAAGGTGCGGGCTCGGATGAACAAAAAGGATATGCTTTGCTGGGCGTTGCAGAATTATGATGAGGTGGTGGTGCTTAGCCCTAAGGAGCTTCGCGAGGATCTGTCCCTTGCGGTCATGGGGTTGCGTGATACTTATTTGGAGCAGGCGATGGCAAGTAAGATCATAGACAGCAAAATGGGCAAAAAGAACGACATGAGAAAATTGCTTGAATATATAGTCCGCGACGAGGCTTCTGGAAGCATCGCGGATGTGGACGGCATTGTCGGCGAGTTGGAGGGGCTGACAGGTCTCAAGGGTCTTAGAGGGCTTGATTTGGACGACAGTGCCTGCATAAAGGCGCTTTGGGCAGAGGTGAACGCAAAGATCGTGCCGATGTTTTTTGCGGAGGATGGTAGATGCAGGCACATTGAGGACGTGCAGGACGGTCTGCGAGCGCTGTACTCTTTTGCGACGTACGATTTCAAGGACGAAAGCCCTGACGAAGCCTGCCGTCTCGAAGCCAATTCCGTCAAAAAATTCATATTGTACAGGGAAAGCGGGGATTGGTTTGACTGTGACGGCTGCGATCTGTCAAAGCAGGTCTACAAGGCTTTGTGGGGCTGCGAACAGGCAATGAGGGGCAGGCTGTATGTGCCCTCGCAAAGCATCTTCCGGGACCTTCATTGGGCGGAGCTTGGCGCAGACACGATGAACTCCTGTGCATTGGTGCTTGCGAACGCATTGCAGTATGACGACGAATTGAAAAACTACACCCGAGGTGAGCGGGGCGCCAGTTTGAGGAAAGACCCTCAAGGGTTGCTAGATTATCTCGACTCGGATGGAAGCAAGGGCAGGATAGAGGGAATAAGCAAGCACATCCACGATTTTGCAAACCTGACCCATTCACTGGGCAATTTCACACTGATACCCTATTATTATGAAAAAAAGCCGTTCAACGTCTACAGAGCCAGGAGTGTGATGGATTTTTGGGATATGTCCCTGAAGCTGATGGAGGACGCTTACGGCAAGGAGGCGCTTGGCGAATACGTCGACGCTTTTTACCATTTTGACTATATCGATGGGTTCAGTCAAGAGCTGCCGTTTGAGAAGTACAGGATAGCTTCGCTCTGCGGATGCCACGAGGATTGTCTGTGCGGAAACGAGGCGGTGCTGCCAAGGGACAGAAGATCGCTGATACCAGGGGCAGGCGAGCTCGATGAGTATCTTCGCGGCGTAAATAGGCGAATCGTTTCGCGGGGGACGCTGATGGCCGTGGTGCTTTTGCTGAAAAAGCTTGGCAGGGTTTGCGGGGCGTGAATGGCAGGATAGGCGGGGGGGGGTGCGTGATTTTTGGTATAATAACGACGAGGAAGGCGTGGAGGAATTGCGATAATTGAGGGCAAGGAGCGTGTCTGAGTATGGTGACTAAGGTGGCGAGGAAGCCGATACGGGTCGGCCAGGTGAATGCGTATATCGCGCGGCTGCTTGCGGCGGACGGGGTGCTTTCGGACGTCTCGGTGGTGGGCGAGATAAGCAATTTCAAGGTGCATGGGTCGGGGCATGTGTATTTTTCGCTAAAGGACGAGGGTTCCAAGATAGACTGCTTCTTGCCAGCGGGGGTGTACAAGGGGCTTGGGTTTGAGCCGGTCGAGGGTGGCGAGGTGATAGCCGAGGGCTACGTGAGCGTGTATGAGGCGGGGGGGCGGTACTCGCTGACGATAAGGGGGCTTTCTGCGTCGGGGCGCGGGGACATGGCTCTGGCGTACGAGGAGTTGAAGAAAAAACTCTCAGAAAAGGGGTATTTTGCAGAGGAGCGGAAGCGGACACTGCCGGGCTTTCCGCGTGCCATCGCCATTGTGACCTCTGCGACGGGGGCGGCGGTCTCGGATATGCAAAGGACGATAACTCTGCGGAACTCGGCTGCGGATATTCTGATTTTCCCGACTTTGGTGCAGGGGGCGGGGGCTGCGGATATGATAGCCTCGCGGATACGGCAGGTGAATGCGGGCTATCCCGATGTGGACGTGATGATAGTGGGGCGCGGTGGCGGCAGCGCGGAGGACCTTGCCGCGTTCAATGAGGAGACGGTGGCGGACGCCATTTTTGAGTCAAGGGTGCCGGTGATATCGGCGGTGGGGCACGAGACGGACTTCACCATCGCAGATTTTGTGGCTGACGCGAGGGCGGCGACGCCGACGGCCGCGGCGGTGATGGCTGCGCCAGACACGGGGGAGCTTATGGAGGATGTCGACGCCTTGATGTGGCAGGCTCGCAGCGGCCTTGGAAACCTTTTGTCCCGCATGGAGCTGAGGGTGCGGGCGAACAATATGGACGCTCTGCTGTCGCGGCTCAAGAGCGGTCATTTGGAACGTAGGACGCACGCCTCCGCGCTTATGGGCAGGATAGGTGGCGAGGCACGTGCGAAAGCCGACAGGGGGGCGGAGCTTGTGGGCTTGCGGACGGCGATGTTCAGCGCAATTATGCACAAGATGGAACGGTCGGAGTACCGCGCGGGGGCGCAGGCAGAAAAGCTTTGGGCGCTTGACCCGCTTGCCGTGCTTAGGCGGGGCTATGCCATCGTGGAGGACGAGGACGGCCGGGCGGTAAGCCGGGCATCCGCATTGACGGAGGGGCAGAGCGTCCGGGCGCGGTTCTTTGACGGCAGCGCGACGGCGGTGGTGGGGGAAGTGCAGGCAGAGGTGTAGCTTTTTGATATATTGAGGGTTAATGGTGTAAAATGATGAGTGGTGACGAGAGCAAGGGCGTGATTTGAAAAGCGTTTGCTTTCTACGGATGAGGTCGAGGCGGCACTTGGTCTGACGAATGGCGAGGAATAATACCGTAATAGTAAGGAGTGGTAATATGGGTAAGGGAAAGGTTGAGAATCTGGCGTTTGAGGATGCGATGGAGAAGCTGGAGGCGGTGGCCGCCCGGCTTTCGGGGGAGAATGTGCCGCTCGACGAGGCGATTGCCTTGTATGAGGAAGGGGTGGCGTATTACGATGTGTGCAAGGCGCGGCTTGAGGACGCGAACCGCCGCATACGGGTGATTGAGGAGGTCGCAAAGGCAGGGGTGGCTGAGAGTGTTGACGGCGAGGAATTTTGACGCTGAGTTGGCGGGAGGAAAGGCGTAAGGGCTGAGGATGTCTGGAATGATGAATTTTGACGCTGAGATTGAAAGGCTGAGGGGGCTTGTCGAGGAGGCGTTGCCTGGGTTTTTGCCTGCGTGCGAGAGGCCAGCTGTTACTCTTGGGGATGCTATGAGGTATACTTTGGCGTTGCCAGGCAAGCGGGTAAGGCCAGTGTTGCTGCTTTTGGCGTACGAGGCGGCGGGTGGCGGCGATGAGGGGGAGGCGTTGCCGTATGCGTGCGCTGTGGAGTATATTCACAATTATTCGCTGATACATGACGATCTACCGGCGATGGATGATGATGATTTGAGGCGGGGGCAGCCGACGAACCATAAGGTCTTTGGGGAAGCGATGGCGATATTGGCGGGGGGCGGGCTGCTGTCGGCGGCGTTCGAGGCGATGCATGGGGAGTGTGGCGGTGTAGTGGATAGTGGAGAGTTGAGAGTGGAGAGTGGGGGGGCGGATTTGTTGGCGCGGCGGGTGCGTGCGGGGGCGGCGATTGCACGGGGGAGCTTTTTGATGGTGAAGGGGCAGGCGGCGGATATTGAGGCGGAGGGGGGCGTTGTTTCTTGTGATGACGCAGGCTTATTGGAGTTCATACACGAGAATAAGACGGCGGCGTTGATACGGGCTGCCGTGGAGGCGGGGGCTTGGCTTGGCGGCGCGGGCGATGCGTGCGTGCGTGCGTTTGCGGAGTATGGGGAGAATCTGGGATTGGCGTTTCAGGTGGCGGACGATATATTGGACGTTTGCGCTGACACGGCGGTACTCGGCAAGACGGCGGGCAAGGACGCTAAGGCGGGGAAGCTGACGTATGCGGGGCTTTATGGCGTGGATGCGGCGCGAGAACGGCTGGCGGGGCTTACCGAAGGGGCTGCGGAGGCTTTGGCGGGCGCTGAGGGAGCGGATGTAGCGTATATAGAAATGCTTGCGGAGATGGCACGGGGGCTGGAGCGTAGGGCGAAATAGAAGGTATGGGCGGATTGATTGACGGGAATTTGAGGCGGAAGATAAAGACGATGAGTTTGCGGAATCTGGAGCTCCTTACTTATGAGGTGCGGGATTTTTTGATTTCGCGGGTGAGCCGGACGGGGGGGCATTTGGCGTCGAATTTGGGGGTGGTGGAGCTGACGGTGGCGTTGCACCGGGTTTTTGATGTGGATCGGGACAGGATTGTGTGGGATGTGGGGCATCAGGTGTATGTGCATAAGATTTTGACGGGGCGGGCCGAGGGGTTTGCGGGGCTGCGGCAGTATGGGGGGCTGAGCGGGTTTCCTAAGACGGGGGAGGATGCGGCGGACGTTTTCAACACGGGGCATGGGAGCACGTCGATCTCGGCGGCTATGGGGCTGGCGGAGGCCCGCGATATACGCGGCGAGGGGCATCATGTGGTGGCTGTGATAGGCGATGGGGCGCTTACGGGGGGGCTTGCGTATGAGGGGCTGAACAACGCGGGGAACCGGCAGACGCGGATGGTTGTGGTGCTGAACGACAATGAGATGTCGATTTCGGAGAGTACGGGTAGCGTGGCGCAGTATCTTTCGAAGTTGCGGACGTCGCCTGCGTATCGGAGCGCTAAGAATGTGTTGAGGGAGAGGATGGCGCGGATTCCGCGGGTGGGGGAAAAGGTGGTGCAGGGGGCGGAGCGGATGCGGAATTTGATGCGTTATGCGACGGTGCCGGGGACTTTGTTCGAGGAGCTTGGTTTTAGCTATTATGGGCCTGTGGACGGGCACAATCTTGGGGAGTTGATAGAGCTTTTTGAGGCGGTGAAGCATATGGACGGGCCTGTGCTTGTGCATATTCTGACGAAAAAGGGCAAGGGGTATCTTAATGCGGAGAGGAATCCGGGGCGGTTTCATAGGGTCGGGGCGTTTGATCCTGAGACTGGGGCGGCACTTGAGAAAAAGAGGCGGAGCTGGTCGGTTGTGGCGGGCGAGGCGATGATGGCCTTGGCGGAGAGAGACCCGCGTGTGGTGTGCATAAGCGCGGCAATGACGAAGGCGGTGGGGCTTTCGAAGTTCGCGGAGTCGTACTACAACCACTTTTTTGATGTGGGCATGGCTGAGGGGCATGCTGTGACTTTTGCTGCGGGGTTAGCGGCTGGGGGGCTGAGGCCGTTTGTTTTCGCATATTCGACGTTTTTGCAGCGGTCGTACGACCAGATTCTGCTTGATGTCTGCGCACAGGGACTGCCTGTGGTGTTTATGGTGGACCGAGCGGGGAATGTCGGGAGGGACGGGGAGACGCACCATGGGGTGTTTGACCTGTCGTATCTGAGGCATATGCCAGGTCTGGTGGTGATGGCGCCTAAGGACGGTGCGGAGCTTGCGGCGATGGCGGGGTTTGCGATGGAGCATGGGGGGCCGGTGGCGATACGGTATCCGAGGGGTGAGGCGCCGGAGGGGGGCGGAGACATGGTGGCCTCGCAATGCGCTGTGCCGAGTGGCTCCGTGCCGATTGTGCTTGGCAGGTCGGAGCGGGTGATTGACGGGGGTGGCGGCGAGGACGTGACCATCTTTGCGATTGGGAAGATGGTGGGGATTGCGGCTGAGGCGGCACAGGTTCTTGAGGCGGGGGGCGGGGATGCCAGTCAAGGCGGAGCGGACATCCGCGTGGGGGTGGTGAACATGCGGTTCGTCTCGCCAATTGACGAGGATGCGGTGCTTAAGGCGGCACGGCAGGGGGCGGCGATCGTGACGTTGGAGGACAATGTGCTGAAAGGGGGCGTCGGTGAGGGCGTGTGCGCGCTATTGGCAAGGGAAGGGCTTTCGGCACCGGTGCTTTGCATAGGCTGGCCGGACGGATTCGTACCGCATGGAGGAGTGAGCGAGCTGATGGGGCTGTACGGGCTTGACGCGGCAGGGGTGGCGGAGAAGGTGAGGGGGTTTGTAGGTGAAGGAGCGGATTGATGTGCTGATGGTGGAGCGTGGGCTTGTGGCGTCGCGTGAGCGGGCACAGGCTTTTTTGATGGCGGGGTCTGTGAGCGTGGACGGGATGCGCGAGATGAAGGCGGGGACAAGGGTGTCGGTCGATGCGGAGATAGCGCTGGCGGAGGACCCTGTGCCTTATGTGAGCCGGGGGGGGCTGAAGCTTAGGGCTGCGCTGGATCATTGGGGCGTGGACCTTGCCGGGGCTGTGTGCATTGATATAGGGGCGTCTACGGGGGGATTCACGGATCTGATGCTTGAACGGGGGGCAGCGAGGGTCTATGCTATAGATGTGGGTTATGGGCAGCTTGATTATAAGCTGCGGAACGACCCACGGGTGGTGAATATGGAGCGGACGAATATTCGTTTGCTTGATGTGGATGGGTTTCCGGAGCGGGCGGGGTTTATCGCGATAGATGTGAGCTTTATTTCGCTGGGGCTGGTGCTGCCGGTGGCGGTGAGGTTGTTGGGGGATAAGCCTTCGGCAAGGATTGTGGCGCTTGTGAAGCCGCAGTTTGAGGCGGGGCGGGAGCAGGTGGGCAAGGGCGGTATCGTGCGGGACCCTGCAGTCCATAAGGCGGTGGTGGAAAAGGTAAAGGGTGTCGCGGAGAATCAGGGGATGAGGGTGCTGTCTGTCCTCGAAAGCCCGATACTGGGCACGAAAGGAAACAAGGAGTATTTATTGATTATGCAGAAAAACGGAAACGCGGAAGTTGGATGTATTGGCGCGGGAGTAGGGAAAGGGGGCACGGGGGTTGAGTAAGATGACACCGATGGTGGAGCAGTATTTTGGGATAAAGGAGCGATATCCGGACTGCATTTTGTTTTATCGTGTGGGGGATTTTTATGAGATGTTTTTTGAGGACGCGGCGGATGCGGCGGCGATCCTCGATATCACGCTGACGAAGAAGAAGCTGGGGACGGATATGGAGCCGGCGCCGTTGTGCGGGGTGCCGTACCATGCGGCGGAGGGGTATTTGCCGCGGCTGTTGGCGGCGGGGCGGAAGGTGGCGATATGCGACCAGGTGGAGGACCCTGCGATGGCGAAGGGTCTGGTGCGGCGCGAGGTGGTGCGGGTGCTGACGCCTGGGACGGTGACGAGCGAGCTGATGCTTGAGGCGAGGCGGAGCAATTATCTGGCGGCGGTTTATTTTGACGAGAATGGGGGGATAGGGCTGGCGTATACGGATATCACGACGGGCGAGCTTGAGGCGATGGGGTTTGATGGGGATACGGCACGGGGGAATGAGCGGGCGGCGTTGCATGAGTTGGCGCGGATTGAGGCGGCCGAATTGGTGATGGGGGTTGCGGGGTGTGAGGCACAAGTGGCTGAAGAAGGAGCGTTATGCGGCGCTCTCGATTTTGGTGCGAATCGGCTCGAAGGGCTAAGTGGCGAGGCCATATCTCTTGAAGCAGACGAGGAGGCTTTGCGCCGCGTCCGCAGGGGTGCTGGCGATGGCGGGCTTCTCGCAATGACAGATGGGGAAGCTGAACTCAAGGCCCAGTGGCTGAGGAAGGAGCTGGGGGTGCTGGTGGGGGTGCTTGACGGGGGGGTGTTTTCGGGGGCGACGCTGATGGATGCGGCTGTTTCGGGGCTTTCGGCGTATCTGGTGTCCGTGAAGGCGGTCTGCGGGCCTCTTGGGGCGGGGGCAGGTGCGGCGGTGGCGTATAATGCGGGCGGAAAGGTGAATGGGGCGGCTTCGGGGCGGATGCTTGTGGACAGGACAGCGGCACGGAATCTGGAGTTGACGGAGCCGATGTATGATGGGGGTACGCGGGGGGGCGTTGCGGGAAACGGTGGGCGTGGCGGCGTTGCGAACACTACTTTGCTTGGGGTGCTTGACAGGACTAGGACGGCTATGGGGGCACGGATGCTGAAACGGTGGATACGCGAGCCGCTTGTGCGTAAGCCTGAGATTGACGCGCGGCTTGAGGCGGTGGACTATTTGCTTGGGGCGTTTTTGGCGCGGAATGACTTGCGGGAGGTCTTGCGGTCTGTGTATGACCTTGAGCGGCTCTGCGGGCGAATCGAGGCGGGAACGGCGAACGGGCGCGATCTTCTTGCCCTTAAGACGAGCCTTGCCGCGCTGCCGGAAGCGAAAGACGCGCTCGCGGAGACAAAGGCGGAATTATTATGCGAATTATTGGGGGGAATAAAAGATTATGGGGAGCTGTGCGGGCTGATAGAGGGGGCTTTGCTTGACGAGCAGCCGCTTTCGACGCAGGGGGGCGAGCTTTTCAAGGAGGGCTATAGCGCGGAGCTCGACGGGTTGAAGTCGGGGATTTCGGACGGAGAGAAGTGGCTTAAGGAGCTTGAGGGCGCGGAGCAGGCGCGGACGGGGATACGGAGCCTGAAAGTGCGGTACAACCGCGTGCAGGGGTATTATATAGAGGTGACGAACGCGAATCTCTCGCAGGTGCCGGAGGATTATCAGCGCAGGCAGACGCTGACGGGGGGCGAGCGGTTTGTGACGCCTGAGCTGAAGCGGATTGAGGAGACGGTGCTGTCGGCCAAGGCGACGATAAACGCGCTTGAGGCGGAGCTTTTTGAGGCTTTGTGCGGGGAGGTGGCGAAGTCGCTGGGCTCTATAAGGGAAGCGGCTGGGTCGGTGGCGCGGCTGGATGTGCTGCAGTCGCTGGCACATGCGGCACAGGAGAACGGGTATGCGCGGCCGGTCGTGACGGATGGGGACAGGATTTTGATAGTGCGGGGGCGGCATCCTGTTTTGGAGCGGATTTCGTTTGCGTCGGGGGGCGCGTTTGTGCCAAACGATGCGGACCTCGACCTCGATTCGCGGAGCATGTTGTTGATTACGGGGCCGAATATGGGCGGAAAATCAACGTATATGCGGCAAACTGCGCTTATTGTGCTGATGGCGCAGATGGGGTCGTTCGTGCCGGCGGACAGCGCGGAGATAGGGATTTGTGACCGGATTTTCACGCGGATCGGGGCGTCGGACAATATCGCGCGCGAGCAGAGCACGTTTTTGGTGGAGATGAACGAGCTTTCCGAGATTGTTTCGGAGTATACGGAAAAGAGCTTGATAATTTTGGACGAGATAGGGCGGGGGACGAGCACGTACGACGGGCTTGCGATAGCGTGGGCGACGGTGGACTATCTGTGCGGCGAGGGGCGGCGGGCACGGACGATGTTTGCGACGCATTACCATGAGCTGACGGCTTTGGAGGGGGTGCTGCCGGGGTTTGTGAACCTATCGACGCTGATAGACGACGGGGGCGGGAGCGTGGTCTATATGCATAAGGTGGTGGCGGGCGCGATGGGGCAGAGCTACGGGATACATGTGGCGCGGATGGCGGGGCTGCCGGAGGAGCTTATTGAGGACGCGAACGAGAAGCTGGCGGCGTTGGAGCGGGACGCGAAAGAGATACGGGTGGCGGATCCGGGGTCGGTGGGGGCGCAGCTTGCGTTTGTGGATTTTGGGGTGACGGGGGGCGGAGCAGGTGGTGGCGTTGTGGCTGAAAGCGAGGCGGAGCGTTTGCGGGGCGAGGCCGAGAGGCGGCTTTTGGACGCTGCGAACAAGGTGGGGGCGGAACTTGATATGGTGAATGTACTGGAGCTGACGCCGGCTGCGGCGATAGCGCTTGCGGAGAGGCTGAAAAGGCATATGGAGGCGGGGCGGGGTTAGCCTATAATTTTCTAGCCAGGAGTGTCAAGGATTAGAATCTTGAGTTTTCGCAAACGCGAGGAAAGCCTTCCGTAAAATATTTACGGGGAAATGCAATATATACTTGACATGGTGTAATGTATTATGTATATTATGACTATGAAAGGTGGCATTGTATGAAGAATAAGCGGATGAAGATTGCCCGGATGGAGGCTGATATGAAGCAGGAGGATTTGGCGCGGGCCGTGGGCGTGACGCGGCAGACCATCGGGCTGATCGAGTCGGGGGATTACAATCCGACGCTGAATCTTTGTGTGGCGATTTGCGATGCGCTGGGCAAGACGTTGAATGACTTATTTTGGGAGGAATCGAGATGAAAAATCAAGCAGTGCAGGATGAAAGAGTTGTGGCGCAGGGGCGGAAAATCCAAAGCGACGGTTTTCGCATACTGCTCGCGGTGTTGGCCGTGGCCGTGGTGGTGCAGCAGGTTTTTTTGGACGCGCCGTTTGAACAATATGCGGTTGAACTGATTTGTTTCCTGGGAATGACGGTTTATATGATTGTGCGGAACATAGTTGCCGGCAACAATCTTTTTGGCGAGGGGAAAGGGGCGAGGCTCGTGCCTTTGGTGTGCAGTTTGGTCGTTGGGGGTGCGGTGACGGCGGTTAACGGGGTTTTGAATTATGCGCGGTACGCAGGGATATATCAGGAAAGTGGGGTAGGGTTTTTTGTCGCCGTGCTTGGGATTACTTTTGTCAGCGCTGCGATAGTCACTTTTGTGGTGATTTCGGGGTTTGGGTTTTTGAATAGCAGGAGGCAGGCGAGGATTCGGAAGCGGTTGGATGAGGATGAGCAGGGGGAGTGAGAATTGTTAAAGCCAGGGGAGTGTAGGGGAAAGATGCGGAGAGGTAGGCGGGACTGGTCAAAAGTTTTGACCGGTTTGGGAGAATTATGTTGGCGGCGAGGGGGCGTAGAAGGTATAATACATATGGTAGTTAGCAAGCCGTTGATTGCCGGGGGCTCCGCTAGGTTTTGGGGGGCTGTGCCGGCGGAGTAGCGCAGCGAAAGAGAGGGTAGGCGTAGACGGCCGGAGCGAAGCGGAGGCCGGCTCTGGCGTAGGGAGAGACTTCTCCCTCCAATCAGAAAAAGGTAGAAATTATGGCGAAAATCAGGAGATTGCCGAAGGAAGTTTACGACTTGATCGCGGCGGGCGAGGTGGTGCTGGGGCCGGCGTCGGTGGTGAAGGAGCTCGTGGAGAACTCGATAGATGCGGGGGCGGGGCGCGTCACGGTCGAGGCGGCGGCGGGCGGTATCGAGCGCGTCAGGGTCGCGGACAATGGGCACGGGATAGCGCGCGGGGACGTGGAGTTGGCGTTCGCGCCTCATGCGACGAGCAAGCTGGGGAGCGCGGAGGAGCTTTCGAGCGTTGAAACTCTGGGGTTTCGGGGGGAGGCGTTGGCGTCGATAGCGGCGGTGTCGCGGGTGGTGCTTGTGACTAAGGCGGCGGGGGATGAGATGGGCGTGCGTGCGGAGACGGAGGGGGGATTGGCTGTGAGTTTGTCGCCTGCCGGTGCGGATGTTGGCACGGATATTTGTGTGGAACGGCTGTTTTTCAACCTTCCTGCACGGAAGAAGCATATGGGGGATGCGCGTGCCGAGGGGCGGAAGGTCACGGAGTATATGTCGAAGGCGGCTGTGAGCCGGCCGGATATAGCGTTTCGGCTGATTATGGATGGGGCGTTGGTGTTTGCGACGCTTGGAAATGGAGATAGGTTAGCGGCTATCGCGGCGGTCTATGGGAGCAAGACGGCGGAGCATCTGGTGCCTGTTTCGGCTGTAAGTGGGGGCGGAAGCGGTGAGGTGTGTGTGTCTGGCTCTGACGTCCGTGGGGGTGAGGGTAAGGCTGATGGAGGCGGGAGCGAGGCCGAGGGTAAGGTCATTGGGCATCGTGTGTCTGAGTCTGCTGGATATGGAGGTAAGGCTGACGAGAGTGGAGTTGCTTTCGGGCATCGTGCGTCTGGTTCTGCCGAGGGGCAGGGCATGAGGCTGGAGGGCTATATTTCGGACGTGCTTGGTCTGCGCTCAAACCGCAAGGGTCAGCATGTGTTTGTGAACGGACGGCCTGTGACAAACGCTGCGATTGAGGGTGCCATCGGGCGCGCTTACAGGGAGTTTGCGGAGCCGGGGCGGTTTCCTGTGGTGGTGCTGCTGCTTGATGTGGAGCCAGGCATGGTCGACGTGAATGTGCATCCGGCGAAAAGCGAGATATCGTTTGTCGCTCCAGGGGAAGTGGCAGATTTTGTCTATGAGGCGATACGGGCGGTCTTGCGGTCTGGGCAGGCTATCCCTAAGCTGAGGGTTCCCGGGCGGGGGAGCAAGGATGGTACTTTTCATATCGAAAATGGGGATGAGGGGAATACAGGAATTGCAGGGAATAACAAGGGTAAACAACCGCTTGTTTCCACATTTGGAGGGGACGGAGATAAGGTAGATTTAGTTGACATAAATCGATTACTGTCAAACAAAATCCCCAATAAGCAGGATATTGTACAAGAAGGGGTAAATTTCAAGGGATTGATTGACTGTAATAGTATTATGTCAACCGTATATAGCGACCAAAATCTTCCTGTTCAAGGGCTGAATGTGGCAGAAAGTGTCAGTGATGGGTATCTTGCGACTTTGGATATCAATGGACTACGTGTCTTGGCGGTGCTTTTCGCGACGTATATATTGGCGTCTGACGGGGAGGCGTTCTATATCATCGACCAACATGCGGCACATGAGCGCGTCAATTTCGAGCGTTTTAGGTGGGCGTACGCACGCAGCGAGGTGGAGATGCAGGAGCTTTTGACGCCTTATCTATTCACGCCGCCTGCAACATTGCGGGATTTGACGTCTTATGTCGCGGTTTTGGGGCGGATTGGGTATGAGGTCGACGAGTTTGGCGACAATACGTGGGCTGCGAGGACTTTTCCGGCATTTATAAGCCATGCGGAGGGCGAAGCGTTTCTGCTCGAATGTTTGGAGGCGCTTGGCGGTGAGGACGAAGGGCCGGAAGATATCAGTGCGGCGGCGATGGAGCGAATCATGATGCGGGCGTGCAAAGCCGCCGTCAAAGCCAACCGCACGCTTGCGGACGAGGAGTGCGCGGCGCTTCTTGCTGCGCTTTCGGAGTGTGCAAACCCCTATACCTGCCCGCACGGTCGGCCAGTGTTCCTGAAGCTGACGCGCGGGGATATCGAGCGGTTGTTCAAGCGGGCGTAAGGGGGCGGGGCGAAATGCGACTTATGGCACTTGTATCGAAAAAGGAGCACCATCGTGTGTTTCGAGCCTGTGGCAACCCGAGAAGGCTGATGGCACAAAAGTCACGCCCCCGCAAGTTCAAAGCCAAATAGGTTGAGAAATTTATATTATACAAAACGTGAGGAGGAAGAATACATGACTTTTCAAGAGCTAATTGAATTTTGCGAATCGAAGAAAGAACATTATTGCATATCTTATAGGTTTATGAAAGCAGGATATCAGCAAAAAAAAGGCGGATACATCAGTACTGCAAAATCCGAGGAGTTGGAGGTTGATTATAAAAAAGCAGAACCCAATCAAAGATGGCATTTTATTGAGGCGTATGCATCAAAAAAAGCGAAACAAGAGCGGAGATGGAAAGATGCAAGGGGAGAAATTATCATGGCAAAGCGGAGTTTTTGCTCTTTGAATCCATGGAAGATATCAAGAACTTTGTATATCTGGCATGAATGAGATTTTTGCAAACATCGGGTTGAAACACTTGCAAACCTCGGGTTAAAATACTTGCATTTCACGGAATACCCTGTTAGACTTGTTGTTATGGACTATATAGAAAGAATTGCAGACAGGCAAATATCAAGGTATCTGAGCCTTTTTGGAGCGGTGCTTGTCGAGGGCCCCAGATGGAGCGGAAAGACTTGGGCTTCAAGGCATGCCGCAAAAAGCGAGTTTGCAGTCGCCGACCCTGAGGGAAATTTCCGCAACCGTGAGATAGCCCGCCTAAACCCCAAGGCAGCGCTCGATGGGGCACGGCCGCATTTGATTGACGAATGGCAGGAAGCGCCATCGCTTTGGGATGCGGTTCGGCATGAAATAGACCGCTCTGGCCAAAAGGGGCAGTTTATCCTTACCGGCTCGTCCACTCCCGATGACACAAAGACTATCCACAGCGGAGCCGGACGCTTTGGGCGCATACGGCTCGAAACCATGACAATGAGTGAAATAGGCGTCTCAAAACCAAGCATTTCCCTTGCAGGGCTTTTTGACGGAAGCGCAAACATTGTCGATGGCGAGCATGTAGGAACTCTCTCATTGCCGGCATTGCTCGATTATGCATGCAAAGGCGGCTGGCCAAGCCTGATTGACGTGCAGCCCCGCGATGCGGCAGAGGTTATCGACAATTATATCAACGATATCGCCGAAATCGACATTTCCAGAATAGACGGCGTGAAGCGCGACCCGGACAAGGTCAAGGCATTGCTTAGGTCGCTGTCGCGAAACATCGCTTCGACCGTAAAATACGCGACAATTTCCAAGGATATATCCGAATACAGCAGCGTCGACGTGTCAAACGAAACGGTAAGCGAATATATGGGGCTGCTGAAGCGGCTTTTCGTTTTGCGAGATATCCCCGCATGGGAGCCCGCGCTGAAGTCTACGGTCCGGCTACGCACCACCCCTAAGCGCATCTTGGCCGACGCCTCTTTGGCCGTCAGCGCTTTGGGCGCGAACGCAAAATCGCTCGGCGAGGACCTCAAGCTTTTCGGGTCGGTGTTTGAAAACCAGGCATTGCACGACCTCATCGTCTACGCGAGCGATATCAAGGGAGAAGTAAGACACTATCAGGACAGCTCCGGCCTCGAAATCGACGCCATTATTGAAAGGCGCGACGGCTCCTGGGGCGGCATCGAAATCAAGCTCGGCTACCACCAGGAGGACGAGGCCGCTGCCTCGCTTGTCAGGCTGAGAGACAAACTGGCGGGCGCAAACCAGAGCCCACCGGCTTTTCTTGCTGTAATAATAGGGGTTGGGGCGTTTTCAAAGAAGCGCGAGGATGGGGTGTACGTGATACCAATTGACCACTTGGGCGCGTGAGCGGGGCTGACGGCGCAAGCGGGGCGGGCAAGGGGGCTTACATGAAAAGAATAACAATTTTAGTAGGCGTCCTGTTGACTCTGGCAGGCTGCGGGCAAGGTTTGGCGGACTATCCCGCAATTGACGAACCGCCAGAAACACCGAAAACAATTGGCACAGATGGGATACTGGAAAGCGAAAGCGTAGGTGAAGAAAACAATGGTTCTAGCAAAAGTGAGAAAACACTTAGCAATAATGAATCCTATGTATTGGACGGCATAATAGTAAACGATTTGTTTTCCATGAACCTCGGAGAAGTAATAGAGCTTCTTGGACCGAATCATACCGAGCCAAGCTTTTTTGAAGGGGGTACCCAGATAGAATATCCTGGGTCATGCATAGTTGCTTATTCAGGCAGCGCAGCGGAAGGCAAAGAAGCTCAGGTAAACCCTGATGCGGAGATATTAGTAATCACGATTTTTCAAGAAGTGGATGTCTACAAGGGCATCAGCGTCGGCAAGACGTTGGATGAAATCAACAGCAACCCCGACCTGAAAAACAAACTGGAGATAGAGGTTCCAGAGTATTACGACCCTCGCATACACGCTGGCGGGATGTACGAGCATGGCGGCAAATTCATTGTATTAACAACAGGGTTTGATGAAAATACGTTGTGTAAATATATCGTCCTAAAGTTAGAGAAGGAGTTCAATCCTGTTCATACTGAGATATAGGCAAAAGCGCTTGGGGGCGGGCAAGGGGATTTGCTTATGCAAAACTCCCATTGCATAAGTATATATCTTAGTATATACTTATGGCGAGGTGACGAAAATGGATACAGTGAAAGTTTTTGCAAATGGGCAAAGCCAGGCGGTGCGTCTGCCAAAGAAGTACCGCTTTGCGAGCGACGAGGTCGGAATACAAAAGGTGGGTGAGGTCGTGTTGCTGTTCCCGAAAGACAACGCATGGGCCGGATTTTTGGCAAGCCCGCCTGCAAGCGATGATTTTGGGGATGCAATCCTGGCCGCAAGGCGCGAGGACGGGCTACCCGCGCGGGAAACGTTATGAAATACATGCTCGATACGAATGTCTGCATATTCATTCTCAAGCGTGATTCGGCGGTTTTGTCGGCGTTTGCCGCGAAAAGGGACAAAGGGGCCGCTATTTCCGCCATCACATTGGCGGAGCTTGAATTTGGGGTATGCAACAGCGGGGCGGTCGAAAAGAACAGAACGGCACTGCTCTCTTTTTTGCCGAATGTGGAAATCTTGCCATTTGATGGCACTGCCGCCGCATGCTATGGGGAAATATGCAGCGCCTTGCGTAAAAAGGGTAGACCTATCGGGACGATGGACACTTTGATCGCCGCCCATGCCAAAGCCGCGAAGCTGACGGTCGTTACCGCGAACACGCGCGAGTTCGAGCGGGTGGATGGGCTACTCGTAGAGGATTGGAGCCATTGATTCCGCAAGCATTTTTGAATATGAACAATAATGGTGTAATTTTCATAGTGGGGCCGACGGCGGTGGGCAAGAGCGAGTTCGCCGTGGATTTGGCGCTGAAAGAGGGCGGCGAGGTGGTCTCGGCGGACAGTATGCAGGTCTATACGGGGCTCGACCTCGGCACGGCCAAGCCGTCCATGGACGAACGGCGGGGCGTGCCGCACCATATGATAGACGTGGCAAACCCAAGGGAGGACTACTCGGCCGCTGCCTATTCGCAGGCCGCACAAGCGGCCATCGCCGATATTCTTGAGCGGGGCAAGACGCCCATAGTCTGCGGGGGCAGCGGCCTGTATATCCATGCGCTTCTATACGAACTTGACTTTTCGGGGCGGGATCGGGACGAGGGCCTGCGTGCCGAGCTTGCCAAGGAAGCGGAGGAAAAGGGCGGGGATTATCTGTTCGCAAGGCTGCTTGAGGCCGACCCGGACGCCGCCGCCCATGTCCACCCGCACAATATAAAGCGGGTGATAAGGGCGCTTGAGCGCGCCGCCGGCAGCGTTGAAAGCGACGGGCTGCGGGACTTCGGCGGGACATTCGACGCCGCAAAGCAGCGTTACGCGGCGCGCATCATCCGCCTGACGGCTCCCCGCACCGAGCTATACGAGCGAATCGAGCGTCGCGCCGAGGGCTTTTTCAAGGCCGGCCTCGCAGATGAGGTCCAAAGGCTGCTCGAAAGCGGCGTCCCGCGTGCCGGTACGGCCATGCAGGGCATAGGCTACAAAGAAGTGGCCGCCATGCTCGCAGGCGAGTACGACGAGGCCGAGGCGCTTCGCTTGGTCAAGCAGAACACCAGACGCTATGCAAAAAGGCAGGAAACGTGGTTCAAACGTTACGATGCCGCCGAAACCCTGAGCGTTTGACAGAGCAGGCTATGCGACAATAATACTTTATTTCTCAATTATAGAAATAATTGCTTGACATGCGAGTTGTAATATATTACCATTATGCTGTATGAGGCATCTATTTACGCGATGATGTATAGATGCCTTGAACACTGAGCAAAAAATGCAAAGGAGCAGCAAATGGTACTTGACAGACATAGAAATTGTAATTATATTGTAGTTATAAAAGGTGTACATTTTGAATGGGACACGGCGAAAAGCGTCTCGAACCAAAAGAAGCATGGTGTGAGCTTCGAGGAGGCTGCCACTGTGTTTTCGGACAGGCTGTACATAGAGATTGCGGACGAAGTGCATTCAAAGGATGAAGAACGTTACGTGGCTCTCGGATTGAGCAGCCGATGTCGCTTGCTTGTCGTGTGCCACACCATTCTTGGGGATGGGGCTACAGTTCGTATCATCTCTGCAAGGCAGGCGACAACTACTGAGGAACGGCAATATGGAGAAAAGACAAATGCGAAAAGAATATGATTTCACAGATGCGAGGCCTGGCAGGTTTTCGGAGCTAGGCAGGCAGCAGATAACGATTCGCCTTGGGAGCAACACCCTTGCTTACTTCAAGGAGCTGGCGGAGGATGTGGGCATTCCTTACCAGACCTTGATAAACCTATATCTGACGGACTGTGCGAAGCGGAAGAAAACGCTAGAGTTCAGAGAGGGGTAGCCTGCACGGAATATATCCTCTGAAAAATTTCATGGTTTTGTCAGCTCGCCCCTCTAGCCCTTCGCCAGTGTTTGGCGTATCCCTTTGACCGATGCGGTTATGCCACGGAGCAGGTACGAGATACCTATCACTTCCAAAATCATTATGAGTGGGGCTACGCCGCAGGAGTAGTAATTGAGGATGGTGCTTGCCACGTAGGGCAGGCCCTCGCTGCGGTAGCCGATGTACAGCCATTCGCTGAACCACGCTACGCCCGCAAACAATATAAGGCACGACAATGCCGTAGCGACGGCAAATACAGGCGTAAGCCTATGGATTCCCTCGATTAAATTGTGTAAATTGTGGCGCCGCCTTACCATATCTATCACCCAACATACAAACCCTGCGACGGCAAGCCCTAGCACCACGGGCGCAGTCCCGCGGTAAACCCCGACGATATCGTCGGAGGCCTGCAACGCCAGGCTGTTCGCATAGCTCAGATCTCCCCATTTGGTCGGGATGTCGACGTGCAGCACCTCCTCGACCGTGGCTAGTCGCTCGTGCGGCCGGAAATCCACCTTTGCGGATGACCACAGCCATGCCGCCTGGTACAGAAACATTTCTTCCACAAGCGGCCATAGACCGGCTATCTCCTGGGGCGTCCGCGACGGAAGGTTCGCCGAGATCGAGATGCCGCCTGCCTTTTCGAGCCGCCCGTCCTTGAACGCTGCGTCTAGCTCCCGCCCCGCATCGCGGAAAAACGCCTCCGCCTGCGCCTCGCTCCCGTACAGCCCCACGTCCTCCAACGACGCCTTCAGCGCCCAGAACACCAAATCGCCGGGGATGGGGTTCGCCACCATGTCCCCGTCCGCGTACACCTCCTGCCACCGCATGGACTCAAGCAATTCGGGCGCCCCCGCCAAGGTCTCCGACGCCGCCCACGCCTTTTCCAATGCGGAGTAGGGCACCCAGACCTCCAGGCTTTTGTTCTCGTCCGCTATGTCTATCAATTTCCCCGAAAACTTTCCAAATTCGCCGCCCGTCCGCGTGGTAATCTCGAAAACCCCGAAATAATGGTGGTTGACGGCTTTGTAGACGTTCGTCCCCGCGACGAACACGATAATCGGGATAAGCGCGAACACGGCCAGTTTCGCTCGCAATGCGGCCGGCATCGCTGCCCTGATAGCGATGTAAACTCCTGCCGCGGCCGCTATCCCGACAAGCGGCATCAGCCACGCCCCGTCCTCTTTTATATAATAGAAAAAGAAGAACGACAGCCCCGCAAGCACGCCCACAACAACAATTTTGCGAATTGCGAATTTGTTTGTCACAGTCCCGTCGTTCGGCTCGGTGCGGCTCTCCATACAATACAGATACAGCTTCACCACAAGCAAAAACATAAGCATTATGGCTATCAGCGCGGACGGCGCTATTATCGCCTGCCGATATATCCTAAGCCCTGTCCAGATGTCGAACGCGACAGGGCAGAACAGGAAAAAGGCGAAAATAGCGAGCCGCCCGTACATATTCTTCACAAAATGGGCGAAAAACCACAGCGAAACCAAGGCGGCCACCACCCACAGCAGCCCCACCGCAAGGGTATAGGGCACGCCGGACACATAGACAAAGCCCAGAAACGCAGGGTAGCTCATGGTCTTTGCCATGGAAAGGGGGTTCCACTCCGCAAAATGTTTGAAAACGTCCGCGTAGTTGAACATCAAAATATCGTCCGCCAATGCATAGGGGTCGAGCCATACGGGATTGCCGAGCGACAGCAAAAGCCGGACCACGACAAGAGCCACAGCCACAATCCAGAAAACAATTGTGCAAATACGAAAATTATTGTGCGAAACCGTTGTCGTCAATGCCAAACCCTTCCTAAAAACAATTCTGCCCTTAAACTGTCTATTAGAATATACCGTATTGTAATACTTTTTACAACGCGTCCGTGATAGGATTTATGAGGCAGTTTGCAGGTGAAACGGAGAAAATGATTATGAAAAAAGGAAAATCAAGGTCTTTGCTCGCGCTGTTGGTGGCGGTGGTGTTCGGCGCCTCTGTCATAGGGGGCTGCTCGGAGCCCGAACCGGAGCCATTGCCGGCGCCGGTCATCATAGCGCCAGAGCCCGAACCGGAGCCCGAACCAGAGCCAGAGCCGGTGTACAGCCTGCCCCTTACGGGCGAGATCGTGGACGAATACGACCCGCGCCTGTGGGAGCGGCCGATAGCGGTCAAGATCGAAAACACCACGGCGTCGCGCCCGTCGCTGGGCATCACGCACGCAGACGTAGTGTACGAAACCATCACGGAGGGCGGGATTACGCGGTTTTGCGCCTTATTCCAGAGCGATGTGCCGCCTGCGATAGGCTCGGTGCGAAGCGCCCGCAACTCGGACGTCTCGATAGTCCCGCAATATGACGGGCTGTTCGTGTTCAGCGGTACGAACTCGCAAGTCTGGCAAGACATAGTGGGCACCATACACAGCCTTATCGCGGAGGGGAGCGCGGGGCGGTCGTTTTACAGGGTCGGCCACAAGTCGGGGCCGCACGACCTCTACTACGACACCGCATTAGGATACGAAAGGTTTGAGGACTTGGGGCATTCGCTTACGACGTTCTGGCCCAAGGGATTGGCGTTTGAGACAGACGAGGAAAATGTATACGACCTGGAGAGCCTTGGCGACAGCGACAGGGCGATAGAGGTGTTTGTGCCGTTCAGCGGCTCCATGTTCGACGTGAACTGGGTGTACGACCCTGAAACAGGCGCGTACCGCCGCTATATAGCAGGCGTGGCGCAGACCGAGGAAGCGGACAGCAGCAAGCAGATACAGGCGGAGAACGTCGTTTTGATATCCGCCCCGTACATACCCGCGCCGCCAGTGCCGGGCAAGGGCCAGACCTATAATCTCAATCTAAATGGCTACGGTGACGCAATAGTGTTCCGTGACGGTATGCGGATAGACGCAAAATGGCGTACGGACGGGACGCACCCGCCCATTTTGGAGGATCTTGCCGGCAATGTGATCTACCTCAAGCCTGGCAAGACATGGTTCCAGGTGCCGCGTGACATCTTCGAGACGAGGGTCACCACAGGGCTGTCCCAGTACGACGATCCGCCCGCGGAGGTCGATGCGGAGGCCGAGGCGGCAGCCGAGGCCGCATATAGGGAGGCGCTCGCCACCGACTTCGGCGACGTCGGGGAGTGATTTGTGATGGGCATGGACGCAGACTGGAAATAGATGGAAAGCGGTGCAGGGAACTGATTAGGAGGGCAAAATGGGCAGTGATGGGCACAAGCATACGCACGAGCACGGGCATACACACGGGAGCCACGAGGGTCATGGGCACGGTCATGAGACCCACGACCACACCCACTCGCACGCTCATACAAAATCCGTCCTGAACCGCCTTTCGCGCGCTGTCGGGCACCTGACGTCCGTTCGCACCATGGTGGAGCAGGGCAGGGACTGCTCCGAAGTGCTGATACAACTCGCCGCCGTCCGCGCCGCCATAAACAAGACCTGCGAGGTGATTCTCAAAGACCATCTGGAGCATTGCATCGTCGACGCCATGCAGACGGGCGACACCGAGACCCTGGACGATCTGCGGCGGGCGGTGGAATTGCTGATGAAGTAATTGTAGGATTGTGGGATTGCGGAATAATTGCTAGACAGCGAAATCGTTGGAATTATGCGAGATTGTTGGAATTATTGCTAGACCGATTGCGGTATTGAAGCGGGACAGGGACGGTGGACATGCGCGAGATACATATACACAACAAGAGCGGCAAGCCCGACAATATATTATACAAAGAGACGCTGACCGAGGATAGGTGCGCGGAGATCGAGGCGGAGCTGCCGTCGTTTCTGCGGGGGTTCTTCCTGTACCAAAAGTCGAACTTGCTGCCGCTGTCGAGGCTCGCCTATTTGCAGGACATAAGGTTTTTCCTGAATTATATAATAAAAGAGACGGATTTGACCGAGGCGGAAACCCCGCGTGATATCAAGCAACGTGACCTCGCAAGGGTGCGGGCGGTCGATATCAACATCTATTTGGATTATCTTCGGAAGTACAAGGTCGAGCGGGACGGGGGCGGCGTCTACGTCTACCACAACGACAACAAGAGCCTCGCGCGCAAGCGGAGCTCCATATCGACGCTGTTCAAATACCTGTACCGCGACGAGATGGTCGAGAAGAACATCACCGACGGGTTCGACCCTATCCGGCTGCCCAAGGCCGGCGACAAGGAGATAAAGCACCTCGAAGAGGACGAAATAATGGTAATGCTCGACGCCGTAGCGAGCGCGGAAGGGCTAAGTGCCAAAGAAAGGCAGTATTGGGAAAAGACCAAGCTGCGGGACAGGGCGATGCTGTTGTTGTTTTTGACTTATGGGCTGCGGCTGTCGGAGCTGCAACAACTAGACGTCGGCTCGTTCAACTTCGGGCGCGAGGAATTTAAGATATTTCGCAAGCGGGGCAAGGAAGCCATAATGCCGCTCTCGGAGACGGTGCTACGGGCGCTCAGGGCATATCTGGACGGCGAGCGGCCCATGCCTAAGTCGGCGGAGGGGCCGGACGCCGACGCGCTGTTTCTGTCGCTGCAAGGCGGGCGGCTGACCGAGCGCCAGATACGCGAGCTTGTGAAGAAGTACACGAGCATAGCGCTCGGCACAGGGCGGTCCGAGGGGTATAGCCCGCACAAGCTCAGGGCGACGACCGCCACAAGCCTGATAGAGCGCGGAAACTCCATCTTTGACGTGCAAGAGCTTTTGAACCATGATAATATAACGACGACGCAACTGTACGCCGCGCATCGGAAGGGCGCGAAGCGGGAGTTGATAAAGGATTTGGAGTGGGACGCGGGATGTTGAGAGTGGAGAGTGGATGGTGGGGAGCGAGATTGGTTGACGGAAAGTTATTTATGTAAACTAAATATAGGCGAGAGAGTGGCGGCGCTTGCGGACGAGTGCGAGGCGAGGCTTGCCGATGCCTTTGCGCCGCTCTCTGCCGTCTGCGAGGCAAACCTGCACAAGGTCTTGCACGCATTTGCGAAAAACAGGCTTTCCGACACGCACTTCGGCTTTACGACGGGCTATGGGTACGACGATGCGGGACGCGAAGTTACGGAGCGCGTGTTTGCGGACGTGTTCGGTGCGGAGGCCGCCTTGGTACGTACCCAGATCGTAAGTGGCACCCACGCGATCGCCATCGTGTTCCAAGGGCTGCTCCGTCCAGGCGATAAGCTGCTGTACTGCACAGGGGCGCCGTACGACTCCCTCTGGGCTACGGTTGGTATAGGGCAGGGGGGACGCCCGCCCGCAGCCACTAGCGATGGTGACCCGCCTGCAGGGATGACCTACGGCGATAGCAGCGTGGACGTAGGGGCGGTAGACCCCGCTCGCTCGCACGCCCCAAGCCAAGGTTCGCTTGCCGACTTTGGCATATCCTACGGCGAGGTGGCCCTCACCCCCACCGGCGACATAGACTACGATGCGCTTGCCGACGTGCTCAAAGACCCATCCGTTCGCATGGCCGCCGTGCAACGTGCCACAGGCTATAGCGAGCGCCCGGCCCTTACCATAGAGAAAATCGCACAATGGGCTTCGTTCGTAAAAGAGCGCCGCCCAGACGTCATCCTTATGGCCGACAATTGCTACGGCGAGTTCCTTGAGCTTCAGGAGCCCACGGACGTAGGCGTGGACATCATGGCAGGCTCCCTTATAAAGAACCCCGGCGGCGGCCTCGCGCTCTCAGGCGGCTATGTGGCAGGCCGCGCAGACCTCGTCGAGCAGGCATCATACCGCCTCACTTGCCCCGGCATAGGGGGCGAGTGCGGCCTTACCTTCGGTCAGACCCGCACCATTCTCCAGGGGCTGTTCCTCGCCCCCCGCACCGTGACGGACGCGCTCAAAGGCGCCATTCTATGCGGCGAGGTGTTTTCCCGCCTCGGCTTCCCCGTCTTTCCGGCTGCGGGCGAGGCTCGCAGCGATATCATCGAAACCATACGGCTCGGCAGCCCCGAAGCCCTTATAGCCTTCTGCGAGGGCATACAGGCCGCCTCGCCCGTCGACGCCTTCGTCTCGCCCGTGCCTGGCGACATGCCCGGCTACGCAGACCCCGTCATCATGGCCTCCGGCGCCTTCGTAAGCGGCTCGTCCATCGAGCTCTCCGCCGACGGCCCTCTGCGCCCCCCCTACAACGCCTACTTCCAAGGCGGCCTCACCTACGAACACGCCAAGCTCGGCGTCATGTCCGCCGCCCAACGGCTTGTAGACAAAGGCCTGGCGACGGTGTGACAGCAAAATATATAATACAATTACTATTGACACAACGGGGCTGTACCGCTAAAATACACACATAAGGCAACAATCATGTTGTTGCTTGGGCTGGTCGAAAGACCCTGGTCCACCGATTCGCGGGGATATTCCCCGCCTTTTTGTATAAGGCAGGTCAGTGTTGAAAAACCATAAAACACTAAGAAAAGACTTATGTCGCCGAAATCAGAAGAAAACAGTTTGAGATGAGATAATATGCGTTACATTTCACGAATGTGTGATATAATGTAATCAGAGGTATAGATGGATGTTGGGAAAATCTGCAAAAACAATCGATATGCATACCGTCGCGGCAAAACCCCAGTTTGCGAACGTATGTTCGGGGGGGGGGTAATTGTTTAAGGGCGTTTATAGTAGACGCCATTGCACAGCTACCAATGATACTATATGTAGACGTGCCGTTTGATGGTGCGTCTTTTTGCACGCAGCGATGCAATTAGGTACGGAAAATGAAGCCATCCAGGAATAAGCGATAGAAGCAATAGGAGCCAGGTGCAGTGAAACGGAGAATGATGATGAATACGGAAAACAAAGGTAACAGGGCGCATATGTTTATTGCGTGGCTATTGACGGCGGTCTTGGTATGCACAATGGTTCCGGCTCCATTGCCCGCTTATGCGGAGGAAGGGGCTGCGGGCACAGGGTCATCGGCTATGGACACCACCGGCACGGGCTTGCTGATGCCGATGTCGGAGGGTGGTGACCACCGCACAGAGACAACGGACCCTGATCGCCCGCCCACGAACGGCGGTAACGGTTCGTCAGAAGGCGGCGTGCCGGAAAACGATGACGGCTCGGACAACGAAAGCGGCGCACCCACGGACGATGACGGTTCGGATAAGGACAGTGGTGTGCCGGAGCCTGAGATGCCCGAGGATGTGACTCTGAAGCCCCAAGGCGGTACTTCTGACGAAGATACGGCAGACGATACAGCCGGTGACGGCCAGCTCGCAGCGATGTCGGACGACATCACCACCTATGCCGCATTGCAGACCGCCTGCTCTGCGGCAGGCACAGGGGAAGTCACGCTAGGCGCAAACATAAGCGGCACTACCCAGCTTACGATAGGACGCAACCTGACGCTTGACCTAAATGGCCGTACGTTGTCGATCAACCTGCCTGACACAGCAGCAGGCGGCAGAGCCAACAACGGCATAAGTATCAGCAGCGGTGTGACGCTTACTATAAAAGACAGCAGCAGCCCTAGCACTGGCGCACTCACGGTATTGAACCGAGCCTCGACTGGCACAACTGCAGGCAACGGTGCGGCGATAAACACGACAGATGCGATGTTTATTATTCAGGGTGGCACGGTCACTGCCACAGGTGGGTACTACGGTGCAGGCATAGGTGGCGGCCGTAGCGGTGCGACCGGCACAATCGCCATAAGCGGCGGCACGGTCACTGCCACAGGCGGAACCGAAGCCGCAGGCATAGGCGGGGGATACTGGGGTAGAGGCACAGATGACACAATCACCATAAGCGGTGGCACAGTCACAGCCGCAGGCGGAATTGAAGCCGCAGGCATAGGCGGGGGCTATAACGGGACGGTCACCACAATCGTCATAAACGGTGGCACGGTCACTGCTACAGGCGGAACTGACGGCGCAGGCATAGGTAGCGAAAACGGCACGGTCACCATAAGCGGCGGCACGGTCACAGCGCAAGGAACGAGAGGCGGTGCAGGCATAGGCGGCAGATACTACCGTAGCGGCGGCACCATAAGCATCACTGGTGGAGAAATAACCGCTATTGCCGGGAATCTGGCCAACGCCACCCCGGCTATCGGCTCAGGAGCCTACATACCCTCCTCATACACAAATGTCACCATTGATGGGTTTTACGACTACTGGGTGAACACCATCACCTCTGAGCCGGCTACGCAGACCGGGACAGACTGGTTTACTTATTCGGCCGTCTATAGATATATCAGGCTTGTGCCAGCGCCGCTCACAGAGTACGCGCTCTTGCAATTGGAGTTTGCGGATGCAGATGGCGACGATACGATTGTGCTTACCGAGGATTTATCTGGCCCTTCACAGCTTACAATAGGGCGCGACCTCACCCTTGACCTTGCCGGGCATACGCTGGAAATCGAATTGCCGGACTTCAATCCGGGCGGACGAAGCTCAAACGGCATAAAAGTCAGCAGCGGCATGACACTGACCATAATCGACAGCAGCACTCTGGAAACAGGCAAGCTCAATGTTACAAACAGGGCTTCGGAAAGCACGACTAATGGCAACGGCGCTGCAATCAACACTACAGGCGCAACGCTCGTTATGCAAAGCGGAACAGTTACAGCCATAGGAGGTTCTGGCGGCGCAGGAATAGGCGGTGGGCGATGGGACGATGGCGGCACAATAATCATCACCGGCGGCATGGTGACTGCTACTGGAGGTGTGGACGGTACAGGGATTGGCGGTGGATACTGGGGCGACAGCGGCGCGATAAGCATCACCGGCGGCGTGATAACCGCCATTGCGGGCTGGGGCGGCTCGGCCATAGGCAGGGGCAGCAATGGTTCCGCAGTCGTAAATGTCGATATCCTCGGACTCTACGACTATTGGATAAGCGCTACTGCTACTGCACCGACTACGCAAACAGGTACGGGCTGGTTCCCTTATGACAGTAGCTATAGATATATCAGGCTTGAACCATCATCAGCCCCGCCAACGGATTATGAGCTCTTGCAATTAGAATGCGCCATATCGAGCGGCATCGATACGGTCACGCTCGACAAAGACATATCCGGCGACACGCTTCTGATGGTAAGGCGCGACCTGACCCTTGACCTTTCAGGGCATGAGCTGACAATCGACTTGCCGGACTCCATTCCGGGCGGGCGAAGCTCAAACGGCATAAAAATCAGCAGAGGCGTGACTCTTACGATAACAGACAGCAGCAACCCAAGTACAGGGGCACTCAATGTGGCGAACCAATCCACAAGCAGTGAGAGCGGCAACGGCGCGGCAATCAACACGACAGGTGCGACGCTTGTCATAGAGGGCGGGGCAATCACAGCCATAGGGGGTTCTAGTGCTGCAGGCATAGGCGGCGGCAGCGCAGACGTATCGACCCCCAACAACTCCATAAGCACAGGCGGCACTGTGGAGATAAGGGGAGGCGAGGTAAATGCGGCAGGCGGAACAGCAGGTGCAGGCATAGGCGGCGGCTCATACGGCGGAGGCGGAACCGTCACAATCAGCGGCGGCACGGTAAATGCAACGGCCGGTAGCAGTGCTGCGGGAATAGGTGGTGCCTATAGAAGCAACGCTGGAACTATCACAATCCTTGGCGGCGATGTCACCGCCATCGGCGGGAACCGCGCCGCGCACGTAGGCGACGGCGCGCCGGGCAGCGGCACAGACAGCGGCACAGGGTTCAATATCGCGATGCATCCCGAAGCGCAGAGGGAAGCAATTTCGGAAAGCAATGTCGCAGAGTTCAATGTCACAGCGGTTGCGTCAGGCGAAGCGATGCTTTCATATCAATGGGAGGTCTTGCCTGCCGGCGGGGTCGCATGGGAGGAGCTGCCCGGCAATACAGCACGTACCCTGAACATCACTTCCTTGGACATATCCCATAGCGGCAACCAGTATCGCTGCAAAGTGTCTACCCCGAACATCCTTTGGGCATCAAGACCTGCGTTGCTCACAGTGACCCTTAGGCCGGGATATGCCATCGGTTTTTCGCCCGGCGCGGTGGGGACATATGTATTTCAAGGCAAGGAAGAAGTGGTATTTGCGATTGAGAATATAGGCATGGAGCCGCTTGAAGGCATAGTGGTGGCTTTGGAGCAAGGCAACGATGCTCCTTTTGAGGTAGTCGAACAATCTGGCGGCAACAGACTGGATCCGCTTGTCGGACAGATTTCGGTGGCGATCCGCCCCAATGTCAATTGGGCTGTGATAAAGACCTATACAGGCTCGTTGGTCGTGACAAGCGATAGCGGGTTCAGCAGTACGCTCAACTTGATATACACGCCGACGGCGGACGATTTGGAAGCGGTAGTTACCATCGCCCCTGCGTTCGGTGAGGCCTTCTTGTTCAAAAGCACGAACGCACAGCGGTTCACGATTACAAATGTCGGCAAAAACACCATTACCGGCCTTGATGCTGTCTTGGAAACAGGCACGGCATATAGGATCAGCACGGCATTGTCGGCTGCCAGCGTCGCACCCGGCAAGAGCGTGACGGTCAGCGTGCAGCCGAACGCTGGACTCACCCTAACATCCCCCGGACTTTACGACAAATTGAAAATCGAGTGCGACGCAGATGCCCGTATCGAGATACCCTTACAATTTGCGGTTCCGTTGTCGGACAGCCATTTCCGTGTAGCTACAGCGAAATCGGATGGGGTCATCTATGTAAGCGCAAGCGACGTGCTGGCAATCACAGAGGACGGCGACTATACTATTGCAATGACCACAGCAGGGCATACCACTACCAGAGACCGCATAGTTGTGCTAAGCGGTGTGACTGCGAACATCGTGCTGGATGGAGTCAGAATCAATAGAAATGTGAAAAATCAAAGTGGCTCTGCTGTCTGCGCCTTTGATACGACTGGCGCGACCGTGAACCTTACCCTTGTGGGCACAAACACGCTGAGAAGCGGAGAAGATAGTGCAGGGCTGCAAACTTCGATAGACTCGGCATTGACGATAACTGCGGCCAGCACAGGCAGCCTGACGGCGAACGGCGGCATCGACGCAGCAGGCGTCGGCGGCGGATTAGATACCAAATTTGGAAAAATCATCGTCAACGGCGGCATGGTGACTGCTACTGGAGGAGCAGGCGGCGCCGGAATTGGCGGCGGGTTTGATTTCGGTTCACATTATGGGCTTGGCGGTTCAATCGAGATAAACGGAGGGACGGTAGTCGCTCGCGGGGCATCATCCACAAGAGGGTCAAGAGAAGCCCAAGGCGGGGCAGGAATCGGCTCTGGCGGCGCTTGGGAGGAATCCGGGGGCGGGGCGGTTGATATCACTATTACGGGCGGCAATGTGACAGCGACCGGCGGCCAGCTTGCCGCCGGAATCGGAGGCGGCACGGCCGATTCGTATGTAAGCAGAATAGGCATCAGCGGCGGCACGGTCACGGCAAAGGGCGGCACTGGGAAAGTACGGGTTCAAATTTGGCATGAGTCCTGGGATTTCCCGCGCTACTCCAATATCAACCTCGGCGGGGCAGGCATCGGCTCTGGGTTCAACGCCTGGGTAGGAGAGATAAGCATCAGCGGCGGCACCATCAACGCCACAGGCGGCACCTCTGCTGCGGGCATTGGCCTCGGTTTTGCCGGTTCGGGCGGCTCTGTCAGGATTACAGGGGGCGATATCACCGCCATCGGTGTCGGCAGCGACAGCACAGGCATCGGGAGCGGCTATAATTCCGGCAATATCTCCGTCGAAATCGATGGAGGGAACGTCGTCAGGGCCAGAGGCGACTTCGGCGCGTCAGTCGCCAATAAGAGCTATGGGTTCAACATTACGCGCCATCCCGCTTCGCAGACCGCAAACGAAGGAAGTAGTGCCGTTTTTAGCATTTCTACGGAGTCTACGCCGTGGAGCGATCTTGCGGATTACATAGGCGATCGTGTGTACGACGAAGTAATACTGTCATATCAATGGCAGGTGAGGGTGAACGGCGGCATCACATGGGTTGATATTCCTATGGGCATATCGTCATCGTTGAACCTCAAAGATATAGATATAAGCCAAAACCGTAGCAACTACCGATGCCTTGTGAGTGTGAGTAATATGGGTGCGGATTCCGTTAAATGGTTTAGCAACCCTGCAATGCTGACTGTTAGGCCTGTGCCGACATACACGGTGTCGATTTCGCCATCACATGCCAAGCTTGCAAATACAAGCGACGAAGCAGAGTTTACGCTAAGTACGCTTCCTGCCGGCACGGTGCCGAACAAAGTGGACTGGGTGTGGGGCGGAAGCACCATAGCCGACGGCGTGGAAGGCGATATCACTATCGACGCGCCCGGCCCGGACAGCCGTACGGCAACGGTGAAAGCGACAGCCCAAGGCATAGAAAAACCCCAGACCGTGCAGATAAAGGCCGTATGTGACGATGTGGTGGTGGCTACTGCCACCGTGGAGATATTGCCGGGCGGCATAGTGAACGACCCGTCCGCCGACCCTGCCGTAATCACGACGGCGAAGGTGCTTGAAAACAAAGTGGCATTGAACAAGGCAAAGACCGAGCCGGCGCTCCTGCCCGTGCTTATCACAAGGCAGACGCCGGGCAATATAGGCATCCGCTCAATGTCGGCGGACGGAAACGGCGGGGATGGCTCAGGCACGAAATTGCAGCCCCTCGCGACTGGTTCAGGCATAGTGGCGACCGTCGAGCTACGCGTCAAAGCGGACAGCAAGGCGGCGGACTGGACGGTGCCTCTTACCACTTTTACGGCAACTGCGGGCGAAGATGCGCGCTATATCGAGATACGGCCCGACGAAGCAAACCTGGGGGATGTAAAAACCGTAAGAAGCGTTATGGTGGCAATTCTGCCGTCTCAATACGACCCGAACACCGCCTCCGCGTCCGATTGGGTCGAGGCGGGCACGATCGACATAACCGTGACAGAGAGGTTTCCGAAGGTCACGCTGCGGGCAGGCGAGCTGAACGCGAACTTCCCTGAACGGCTTGCGCCTCTGACGGCTACGTCAAACGACGGCTCCCGGGTCACGGTGCTGTCGCTTGCTCCCACTGCTGCGGGCAGGCTTACTCTAGAGCCGTCCGCCCCCTACGATGAACAGTTTTTGAAGCTGGATCCGGTGCAGACGGCGGCCGCGACCATAAGGACTACAGCCACCGTTCAGGTCGAGGGCTATAGGACAATGCCATCAACGCCGAGCCTGAGCGTAAAGGTCATAAAGACCATGCCAAGGCTTGCGTTGACGCCAAACTCGATACGGCTTTTCAACGAAAGCGCGCCCGTCACGCTCACCCTGGGCTCGGGCGACAGAAAAGTGCCGTTTATTGCGGGTTATGAGGTGGAATATGTCTATCTAAGCGGCAAAAACGACAAAGGTGCAGACGTGCCAGGGTCATTGCCTGCTTTCGAGCGGGATGCGGACAACAAACTTCCATACGCTCATGTCGACGGCGATGCATTCGGCAGCATCACGCTTACGCCGCAAGCGGCGGCTACGGCGGACAATCTGACAGGAATAGCATGGATAGGCGTAAAGCTTAACGACTGCGAAACTCCCGTGATACTGCGGCTGAACATCGCAATGGCAGACCCGAACAGTATTGTGCCGTCCTCGCCTGTGAAGTCCGTCACGCTGAACGCAAACTATGCGGCGGTGAATCTTGTCTATGCAACAATACCTATAAATCTTGGCGGTGTGACAAACCGTATTGAAACTTCTTGGGATATTATGAGCGTTGACTTTAGAGGCAGGAGGTATCAGGGCAGGCTTCTTGGAGATGTGACTTATGTGAGATCTTACGGCAATATGATTGAGTTGAGCATAAACAGTTTGACCGCATATTATGACTTGATAGACGAAGATGATCCTTGGAGAGGCACATACAGGCTGAATATCGGCTCTGAGAACATTTTAGGGAAGAACGGAAAGCCAAGGACCTTTGCAGTCAATCTTGTCATCACGGGCAAGGAGGCCTCAGTCAGCGTCACTTCCAAGGGAAGGATTGATATCGCAAACCCGAACTCCGAGATTGCGAATACTTTGAGGCTGAGGAATGTCACTGGGGAGGTTGCATCCGTAAGGTTGTTGGAGCAGGAGTTTGAGATTTTTGAGGGCAAAAGGCTATTGTCCGCTGGGAGAGGGAACGAAAGCAGGGATTTCGAGGTGACGAGCTTAAATGGAAACAGATTTACTGTAGGTCTGAAGCACGGCGCAGTCGCGCCAAGGGTCAGGCAGAACCTTAGCGTGGAGGTCACGCTGACAAATGGCTTGAAAGTCCGATCATGGGGGTATAAAGAGAGGAGAGTCGTTAGATACCGATGGTTTGTCGGCACGGACCGTCCGCTCTCCATCACCCCTGTGCAGACCATAGGCAGGGCATGGCAGAGCGCGAGGGCCGTCACTTTGTATAAGGACGCCCCGTTTGGCGGTGCTCCCATCGGGTTTGACCTCACTACGCCTGCAAATGTGAGCCTCGGCGCCGTCCGTATCCAGCCCACCAGTGTAAGGAACTTCCAAGACGGCGGTTTTGAGTTGCTGCAGAACGGCCCGAACGACTGGACGCTCGGCTTCAAGGACGGCAAGGTGCCCGTACTTGTGGACCGCAATGGCAACCCGACCATGACAAGAGCCACGAACTCCAGACCGTCCATACGCACCCCTCTGAAATCGAGCTACACAGTTAAGATAGAGCTTTGGGCGGAGGGAACCTACCGCCTCGCCGACGATGGGAAGGGGACACTCGTCCCCGTGGGCATAGGCAGCGGAAGGAACGTCACAAAACCCAGGGTCGTAAACGTCAGGGTGAATATCAGGTAGACGCCTACGTCTGCATTCTGGTGGTATGCCCGCAAAACACGAGCGAACAATAAGATTTTGCGATTAGTAACCGCAAAACATTCATAAAATATAGAGTTTTGCGATTAGTAACCGCAAAACTCTTGACACCCGCAAAATTTTGCGGTATGCTCATGCCGAGGTGATGAACGATATGATTTTACGGCCTGACTATATTGAGAAAATATTTGCATATGTCGACACGCCGTTTGTGAAGGTTCTGACCGGCGTAAGGCGGTGCGGCAAGTCGACCATTTTGCGGATGGTGGCGGCAAAGCTCCGTGAGCGTGGCGTACCAGATGAAAAAATCATCGAATACAGTTTCGATTCCCTTGCGAATGACGGGCTCAAGACCGCAAAACGCCTATATGACGAAATGAAGGGAAGGCTTGCCGAGGGGGGCAGGACATACCTTTTCCTAGATGAAATCCAAGAGGTCGAGGACTGGGAGAAGGCCGTCAATTCCCTTATGGCCGACTTCGACGTGGATATCTACGTCACCGGCTCAAACTCCCGCATGATGTCGAGCGAGATTTCCACATACCTGACTGGGCGGTATATCTCTTTCCGCATATTGCCGCTGTCATTCAAAGAGTATCTGAGTTTCCGCGGGCATTCCGAAAATTATCGCATAAGCGACGAATTTGCGCGCTATCTGCGTTATGGCGGGTTTCCGGCCATCCATCTGCGAGATTACCACGTAGATGAAGCGTACAACATAGTGAGGGACATCTACAACTCCACCATTTTCACGGATATTGTGAAGCGCGGCCAGATTCGCAAAGTCGACCAGTTTGAGCGTATCGTGCGTTTCGCCTTCCAAAACGTGGGCAAGACGTTTTCGGCGGCGTCGATATCAAAATATCTCAAAAGCGAAAACCGAGCCATCGACAACGAGACAGTTATGGGCTATCTGAGCAAGCTTGAGAGCGCGTATATACTGCACCGCTGCCCTCGCTACGATCTGCAGGGCAAGGAAATATTGAAAACGCAGGAGAAATTTTTCGTATGCGACCCCGCGATGCGCTATAGCACAATCGGCTACTCGCCGGACAGCGTTGCGGCTATGTTGGAAAATGTCGTATATTTGGAGCTGTGCCGCCGTGGTTACGATGTCTATGTGGGGGAGCTGCCTGGCGGCGAGATCGACTTTGTGGCGACCAAACAGGAAAACCGGCTATATATCCAGGTCACGCTGCAAATCGACTCCGACAGCACGGAAGGGCGCGAATACGGGCGGCTGCTGTCCATCCGGGACAATTACCCCAAGTACGTTCTCCGCACGGATGAGTTTGCGGGCGGAAACCACGAGGGCATCCGCACCATGCACGTCGCGGACTTCCTGCTCTCGAAGGAGTTTTGAGGGATGCGAGGGCCGGTGCGATGAGACAGGGGAAACTTGGGGCTTTGGTCGCGGTAATGCTGGTGGTGGCGTTCGGGGCGGGCACAATAGGGGTAGTGGACGAGAACGGACCTTTTTGCAAGATGGTTATGGTAGAATAGCTGCATAATTGTGAGAGATTGCGAATAACCGTGTGAAGCACGATATGGAGAATTACGACAATGAGAATTATTACAAGAATTGCAATGAAAACGCAACCGGACAGGCACAGACCAAGGGCATTGCCAGCATTGCTTCTGGCTATTTCGCTTGGGGCGAGTGTTGCGATAGCGGGCTGTTCCGCGCCTGCGCCGGCCGAACCACTGCCGCCTCCTGTGGTGGTGGCGCCGGAACCCATTCCCGAACCTGAACCTGAGCCGGAGCCGGAGTTTACGGCGTGGCTGCCCTTTAACGGGGAGGGCGTCGACGAGGACGACCCGCGCCTGACCTTGCGGCCTCTGGCGGTCAAGATCGAAAACTCGCCGTCCTCGCGCCCGTCCATGGGGCTGTCCTATGCGGACGTCGTATACGAAACCATTACCGAGGGCGGAATTACGCGGTTTTGCGCCATATTCCACAGCTTCCTCCCAAACGAGACAGGCTCCACAAGGAGCGCGCGAAACTCCGATATCTCGATTGTTCCGCAATACGACGGATTGTTTGTGTTCAGCGGCACGAACTCCGTGGTCTGGCAGTTGGTGAGGTCTACCATACGCAGCCATCTATCGGAGGGCAACGCGGGGCCGGCCTTTTACCGGGTTCAGCAGAAAGTGGCGCCGCACAACCTGTATTTCAGCCCCGAACTGGGGTATGAGAGGTTTGAGGAGCTTGGGCACGAGATCGAGACCGACGGGACGGTGCGGGAGCTGCTGTTCGGCGAGAACGACCTTGCGGGTCTCGGCGGGAGCAGGGCGCATGAGTTGTATGTGCCGTTCAGCGCCCCGATTTTCAACGTTACATGGCTGTACGAGGAGGAGGAGGGCGCATATTTCAGGTATATTGACGGCGTGGAGCAGGTGGACGAATCGGATGCCACGAAGCAGGTTCGGGCGGAAAACGTCGTAATCCTCTCGGCGGCCTACCTTGCGGGCGGCGGCAACGGCACATTTATTCTAAACCTAAACGGGGAAGGGGACGCGATACTGTTCCAGGACGGAATGCGCGTCGAGGCCACATGGCATACGGATGGGACGCACCCGCCCATATTAAAGGACAAAAACGGCGACACCTTGTACTTCAAGCCCGGCCAGACATGGTTCCAGGTGCCCGCGGACTTCGGGGCGGTGGAGAGCAGCTGAGCTTTGCGCATAGGCCGGAGCCTGCGAAATGTGGTAGAATGGCGGCATGGATGACACGCATACAAAAGAGCATATAAGGGAAGAAAAGGGCGCACGGGTCCGAAAGGGCCTCAAAATCCTGAAAATCGTCATTTTCATCGGCATTTTGGCGGGCATACCGCTGACGCTCTTTGTGAGCTACCCGGATATCGGGCTGCTGCTCACCGACCAAGCCGCGCTCACGGCTTTTTTGGAGGCAAACGAGGGGCAAAATTCCATATTTTACATAATTATTATGGTCGTGATTGTGGTTATCGGGGTGCCGATAGGGCAGGTGGTCAATTTCGCGGGCGTGTTTATCTTCGGCATAGCGGTGACGTATCTGCTCTCGATTGTTGGGATAATTATAGGAATGTTTGTGGCGTTTTTCATTGCGCGATACCTCGGAAAAGACTTCGTAACGATGGTTTTCAAGGAGAAAAACGTTGGAAAATTCACATCCATGATGAACACGAGCAAGGCGTACGTGGTCACCGTCGTCATCTTCCTGATACCGGGTTTCCCGAAGGACATCTTCACCTATGCGGCCGGGCTCTCGAATGTGCGCGTCCTGCTGTTCGTGCTGACGGCGGCGGTGGCGCGGAGTCCCGCAATATTCGCGACGCTGCTGCTGGCGGAGTTCGCCCGCCAGGGCGATTATATAGGCATGGGCGCGGTCGTGGCGACCGTGGCGGCGTGCCTAGTGCTGATATTCTTCAAGCGGAAGAAGATATTTGCGTATATCGAGGCCGTGCACGAGAGGTTTAGGGGGGCATAATATAGTGCCGAGTTACTTCCCATTTTGAATTATCAATGCTAATTGCTATTCAAAAGCTATTATAGCAACTATTCCGAAAACATAGATTTTAGGAATAGTTGGATGTGCGGAAAACAAAACTCTCGTTAAGGCTGTCAGTTTCCATCAATCCTGGAAACGCCATTCCCCGAACCGTCCCCTGCACCGTTCGCCGACAGCCACTCCATCAGCATCACCACGGCCGCCTGCCGATCCACATCCCCGCGTGCTTTTGCTTCGCGTATCCTGGCACGGCTCATGCCGACCTCGGCCATGGACTGCTCCGCAGCGACCGTCGTATATCTTTCGTCGTAAAGTTCCACCCTTACATCGCCCATGGCGTTGCTCGCCAGTTTGTTTTCCAGCTTATGCGCGAACGCACGAACCTTGCCTGTCTGAACGCTGTCGTCGCCGGACAGGTTCAGGGGCAGGCCGACAACGACACAAGAGCAGCCATTCTCACCAATTATTTCCAAAATTTTCCGGGTATCATCCTTTATATTGGTGCGAAAGAGCGTAGGCAGCCCCCTCGCCGTGATTCCAAGCTTGTCGCTGATTGCGATGCCGATGCGTTTGTCCCCGACATCCAAAGCCAGTATGCGTCCCACAACGGTCGACTTACTTGTCCAAATACTTCTTCAGCAGCTCCTCCACCAGGTCGTCGCGCTCGATATGCCGTATCAGGTTCCGCGCATTGTTGTGCCCCGTGATATAGGACGGGTCGCCCGACAGGATATACCCGACCATCTGGTCTATCGCGTTGTAGCCCTTCTCGTCAAGTGCGTCGTATACGGCCTTCAGGATGTCGTAGGTCGTTTTCTGCTCGCCCCTGTCGGAGCCGTCGTATACTACAGTGTTACGGTTTTCCATCGCGCACCTCCTTCCTGCATGAAAACAGCACAATCAGGTAATTTTATCAGGTTATGGCTTATAGTACAAGTTCCCGTATGTTTTTTTTGGTTAATTTCTCGCTAATTTTTCGCTGATTTCCGCAAAATCACCAAAAAGTCGCATTTGCGACAATAACAACAATCAAGTCATGCCGCCCATATACTCCGTTGCTGCTTTGAGAATAGCGGGTATCTTTTCGGGGTCTTTTGTTCCCGCTTGGGCCATGTCCGCTTTGCCGCCGCCGCCACCGCCGCCTGCCGCCGCAAGCTCCTTGACGAGATTGCCTGCGTGGATGCCCTTGTCGAGCAAGTCATCCGTCACAGAGGTGATGATGGTCACCTTGCTCTCGGCCGTTGATATAAGGACGTTCACAAGGCCGCCTGAGGCCGTTTTCAGGTCATCCGAGAGCGTACGCAGCCCGTCCGCGTCCATATCGTCGAAAACGCCCGTCACAAGCCGCGAGCCGCCGAAATCCTGCGCCTTCTCAATCAATTCTGCCGCGATATCGCCTGCCTGAGCCTTTTTCGCCGCTTTAAGCGCACGTTTCGCCTCGCGCATATCCTCAAGCATGGCGGAGATTCGGTCAACCAAGGTGTCCTCCTGCGCCTCGAACAGCTTCGACAGCACCTTCAGTATGTTTTCCGCCCTCATAAGCGGTGTGAGCAGGTTCGAGCCTGTGATGGCCTCTATACGTCGTGTCCCAGAGCCCACAGAGGTCTCGGAGGCTATCTTGAAGCCCCCTATCTCGCCCGTGTTCATGACATGCGTGCCGCCGCAAAGCTCCGCGCTATAGCCTCCTATCTCGACCAAACGCACCTTGTCACCGTATTTTTCGTCGAAAAACGCCAACGCCCCCCGTGCTTTCGCCTCGTCAAGGGTGGTCTCGCTCGTCGCGACCGGCAAGAACCTGTCGATGGCTTCGTTCACAGCCCGCTCTACCTCGTGAAGCTTGCTTGCGCTAAGCCCCTCAAAATGCGCGAAGTCGAATCTCAGCACATTTGCGTCCACGCTAGAGCCTGCTTGCCGCACATGGGTTCCGAGCGCCTGTATCAAGGCCTTGTGCAATAGGTGTGTGGCGGTGTGGTTTCGTGCCGTCTTGTTTCGCACCGCCCTGTCGATGTTTGGCACAAGCCGGTCGCCGACCCGTATTCGCCCGCTTTTCACTTCAATATTGTGGACGAATATGGATCCGTTCTGCCCTGCTCGTGCCACGGAATTGACCTCCGCGAAAACGCCTGCGCCCGCTGAAATCCCAGTGTCTGCGCCCCCTGCACCGTCATCGACCCCCCGCAGCTCACCTATATCCGATGCCTGGCCACCGCCCTCCGCATAGAAAGGCGTCCTGTCCAGGACCACCGCCCCGCTCTCCCCTTCTCCAATTTCTTCCACTGATTTCCCGTCTACGATAATTAGGTTTACCGTAACATTTTCCGGTAAACCAGTCCCCTTAAAATCTTCCAATACGTTCAGATTTTCCCTGTTTCCCAAAAACTCCTCTCGCTCCCAAAACCTCCCATACCCATAAAACTCGGTCGCGGCCAACCCCCGAAACACCTCATCATCATCGCCCCAACCTTCGTCGCCCGCGCCCATCTTCTGCGACCGCCGCGATTTCTCCTGTTGCGCTTTCAACGCCGCCGCAAACCCTTCCTCGTCGACCCCGATGCCGAAGTCCGACAGCACCTCCCGCGTCAATTCAGGGTTCATCCCATACGTATCGTACAGCGTGAACACATTCTCGCCAGGCAGCATCGCCCCCTGCATCCCTTTCAGCTTCTTAACATGCCCCGCAAGCAGCTCAAGCCCCTGGTCTATCGTCGCCGCAAACCGCTCCTCCTCCAGCTTTATCATCTTCTTGATATAGTCCCGCTGCTCCGCTATTTCCGTATACTCATGTCCAGAGACCTCTATCACCTTGTCTGCCAATTCATGCAAAAACATATCCGTGATGCCTAGCTTCCTCGCATGCACCACAGCCCGCCGCAGCAGCCGCCGCAGCACATACCCCCTGTTCTCATTAGACGGCGCCACCCCATCCCCTATCAAAAACACCACCGAACGTATATGGTCCGTCACCACCCGTATGCTCACATCCGTGTCCGACGAACCCCCCTCGTACGCCACCCCCGACACCCGGCACACTTCGTCCAAAATCACCCGTATAGTATCCACATCGAATATCGAGTCCGTCCCCTGCATAATGCAAGCAAGCCGCTCAAGCCCAAGCCCCGTGTCTATGTTCTTCTGCGCCAAAGGAGTATAATTCCCCTCCTCGTCCCGGCTGAACTGCGTAAACACATGGTTCCAGAACTCCACATAGCGGTCGCACTCGCACCCCGGCTTGCAATCCTCCGAGTCGCACCCGTACCTCTCGCCCCGGTCAAAATACACCTCCGAGCACGGCCCGCACGGCCCTAGCCCTATCTCCCAAAAATTCTCCGACTTTCCGAGCCGCACCACACGCTCTGGGTCGATCCCCACATCGTTCACCCAGATATCATACGCCTCGTCGTCGTCCTCGTAGATGCTCGCCCACAGCCTGTCAACCGGCATCCCCAGCACATCGAGCAAAAACTCCCAGCCCCACACCAAGCTCTCCCGCTTGAAATAATCCCCAAACGAAAAACTCCCCATCATTTCAAAAAACGTCCCATGCCGCGCCGTATGCCCCACATGGTCCAAATCCCCCGTCCGAATGCACTTCTGGCACGTCGTCATCCGCACCGCCGGCGGCTCCTGCGCCCCCGAAAAATACGGCTTCAGCGGCGCCATCCCCGAATTTATCAGCAAAAGCGACCGGTCGCCCCCCTCCGGCACCAGCGAAAAACTATGCCGCGCAAAGTGCCCCCGCTCCTCATAAAACTCCCGAAACATCCGCCGCAGCTCATTCAATCCAATGCTCTTCATATCCTGCCCTTCTCACTCACACCATTATTTCAATAATTCCAATAATAACAATAATATTCGCATTGCGTCACACTTGCAATGCTTAGTATATTTTACACTTTTCAGAGCCCCTTGGCAAAGCCCAGCCGCCACTCTAGCTAAAAGCGGCACCGGCTACGCCCGTGCCGCATCACCCATCCCCAACATTCCGTTTGCGCCATCGCCACATATCACGCCGTCCCGACGAGCTGAATCCCCCCCTACCTCTTGAACCTGCCCTCCGTATTGGCATATACAGCGGCAAACACGCAAAGCCCCAAAACAACAGCTAGATAGATCCAGACATACCACATTGCAATGTCCTCGATCACAAAAAGCGCCGTCAGGACGCCTATGGGCGTAAGTATCTTGCCAATAAACCTGCTCAACGCGGCAGCGTCGTACCCTGCCCTCTTTTCCTTGGGCATCGTGTTGAACCCCGCTATCATCCACGAGCCTCGGCCTGTAAGCATCACAACCCCCAAAACCGTAAGAGCCACGCTCACCGCAATTATCACAAAAATATCCAATCCTGACACTTGATCCACCTCCTAAATACACTCCACAAAACTAAACTTCGCACCCCGCAACACAAACACTATTCTTCAATTTCCCCGCACCACACCATTATACAACAACGCACTCAATCTCCCACCTCAAACATTCCCCGCTATTCTATCCCGCCCTACTCCTACAATCTCGCTCCAATCCGCACCGTACAACTCCCCTCCGCATCGTTCAAGCAAGCAACAGCCCTGAAACTGCGATTATATTATTCACGCAATGCGTTATCATCAATATCCGCACATCTTTGAGTATCAGATATCCCACCGCATATATCGCTCCGAACACCAAAAACGTTGAATTTTCAGCAATTGAGAAGTTCACCGTATGAATAAACGCGAACAGGCACGATGACGCCGCCACATACAGCACAGGGTTTTTCAGCAGATTTCTCCCCGCCATCCTGAATGCGATCTCCTCCCAGACAGGAGCGCAGATGACCATGGAAATTACTACGCCTAGCGGAAACACTGCCGCATATTGCTCCGCCACCCATTCGGAAGGCGGGACTGGCGCATTCGCCATTATGCTTTCCAGCCAAGCCGGGTCTTGCGCGTTCGCCATAAAGCCGCCGAGCGTAACTCCGTCAGCCGTCAGGACAAGCAGCAACACGCCGAAAACCATCATGACAATATACGAAACCGCAAAGAACGCGATGGTCTTGAGGACGTCTTTCAGCGCAAACTTCCTTGCAAAAACTTCTTTTAGCTCCTTTCTGGCCAGAAATACCACAGCCGCTGTAAGCGCCAAGTCCAGCCCCGCCGTCAAAACCACGGTGGCTGTAGTGATTTCTACGTTGGTCGGTATTATGATTCTCCAAATCAGAACCAACATACCCAAAGCCAGTATCGTGCCCCATCTCGCATTGTCCCCAAGCCCTCGTTTTGCCATGTTTTCATTCATAAAACATTCACCTCAAATATTATTCGCTGCCTTATTCCTATCATCCTAATTCCATCCCCGCCCCCCACCTCAAACATTCCCCCTCAACTTCTCAACCAAGCTCCTAAACCTTGGCTCGTCCTTCAAAACATCAAACAACGCATTCCCCGCCACCGCATCAGCCATGCTCTCCCTTATCGTCCTCTCGTCGCGCGGCAGCTCCGCCACCCCGAAAGTAGCCCTATCCATCACACCGTCCACACCGTCCAGCAAATCAAAGAATCCGTCCGCCCGCACCATCTTCAGCGGATAGATATCGCCCGTCGCGATATCCGTGTATTCCTCAAGCACGCACAGCGCCTTTTCCCGCTCCCCCATTGCCCCCACCGTCCCCATCGCCAGATACCCCTGCGCGGCGGCCAGATAGAACGGCAAGATAGCCGTCGGCGCAAGCGCCTTGAGTTCGAACGTCTGGATCAGCTCCATCGCTCGCCTGCATATCTCCCCAAACCGCTCCGCATCGTCGGCATATACGGAAAGATACGCCGGCAAAGACTCAAAAATCCCCAGAATATTGCCGCAGATGCTACGCTGCAGCTCCATCTTCGCTTCCACGGCCTTCCCTGTCATTAGATAAGCCTGCGAGAGCAGCACATCATTGGACGGCGGCACGTTCACCCCCGCCAACAACTCTATCACTTCGTTTGGCCTGCCGAGCATCAGCTCGCAAACCGCCTCAAGGTGCAACGCGTACCTTTTCAGATCCGTATCGTCGCTCTGCTCCTTCACCCGCTCAAAAAGCCCTTTAGCCTCCGCAATCACGGCAGCCCTCTGCGCATCGCCCGCAGAGTCACCCGCAACATCGCCTGCAGCCTTATGGCTGTAGTTGACGTAAAGCACGCCCAACCGAAACAGCAGCAGAAAGCACGAAAAATACTTCTTGGCGACCTCGCGGCAGCGATCCATCACCTCGTCAAAGGGCTTCGCGGCAAACTCTTCCGCCAGATCCCTGTACAAATCGCCGATATCCCCGCCCGTCATCTGCGGCGCATACCCCATCAGCTCGTCCAGGCTGATATTGAAATACGCCGCAAGCTGCGGCAGGAACACGATGTCGGGATAGCTCTGCCCGTTCTCCCACTTCGACACGGATGACTTCGAAACGCCGACAAAGCTCGCCAGCTCGTCCTGCGTAACCCCCTTCTCCCGCCTCTTGTCCACAATAACCCTCGCAATATTGATCCCGTTCATCTCAACACCTCGCTTCGCGCATTACACGCATAATATATAACGATTCAACTCCTAGCTTTCCGCAATACCCGCACAATCTCGCACAATATATAACAATTATAAATGTTGGGACAATGGACTCAAAGGGGTTCGTAGTGGATTTGCGCCAGAAAAATCAACCCACGGGAAACTGCGCGGGAAAGATGCCGCTCCTAAAATTTTTGATTGGCAAGACTCCCGCATACATTGTATAATATCTCTCTATTGATTGAATGCTTTACAGTGGAATTGGAGGAAAAACAATGCGTACAAAGACAATGAAAAGAATCGCCATCGTGATCGCAGCCATGCTTATGGCAGCCATGCTCGCAGCCTGCACCAGCGGCGGCGGTGGCGGAAGCAGCTCCGCAGGCGACAGCGACAAGGACTATATCATGGGCAAAGGCAGCATCACCATAGGCATGACCATATTCGAGCCCATGAACTATTGGGACGAAGGCACCGGCAACCTGATAGGCTTCGACACCGAGTTCGCCGAAGAACTTTGCTCAAGGCTTGGCATCGACCCGATATTCGAAGAAATCAACTGGGACACCAAGGAGATCGAGCTTGCGGCAAAGAGCATCGACGCCATATGGAACGGCTTCACCGTCACCGAGGAACGCCGCGAAAACGTGCTGTTCTCGGACCCCTATGTCCGCAACATGCAGGTCGTGGTTATCCGCGAGGCCGACAAGGACATCAAGACCGACATAACCAGCCTCGCCAACTCGATTATCGCCGCTGAGAAAAGCAGCGCCGGCGCGGACGCAATCATGGCCCACCCGATCCAGGGCGGCGCAGGCTTAGTGGAAGTGGGCAAGCAGACCGACGCCCTTATGGAAGTCAAGGCAGGCACCGCAGATGCCGCCGTCCTCGACTACACGCTCGCCCGGGCCATGATCGGCCCCGGCACAAGCTACGACGACTTGATGATGATGGAGGACAGCGCGCTCCAGATCGAGGACTACGCCATAGGCTTCCGCCTCGGTAGCGACTTTGTGGCCGAGGTCAACAGGGTCATGGCGGAAATGATAGCGGACGGCACCCTCGGCGCCATCGCCCAGAAATACGACCTCTACGACTCCCTGATCGCAAACCAGTAAGGAACAACGAAGCCAAAACCGTACACAATCAACAATTGTGCAACAATCGTGATATTATGGAGAATAGACACAGGTGAGTTTCGTTGATGTCACATTGAGGCTGCTCGAAGGCTTCTCGCTCACCTGTGTCATTTTTATTGTGACGCTTATCTTCGCCTTACCCTTGGGGCTGGCCATATCGTTTGCGTCCATGAGCCGGTACAAAGCGGTCCGCGCCATATCCAAGACATTCGTGTGGATGATACGCTCCACCCCGCTTATGCTCCAGGTCATTGTGGTCTTTTACGGGCCAGGCCTTATCTGGGGGCCAGGATTCTTCTTCGAGCGGATGACCGCCGTGCTGATAGCTTTCATCATCAACTACGCGGCGTACTTCTCGGAGATATACAGGGGCGGCATACAGAGCATATCCGTCGGCCAGTACGAGGCAGGCCACGTTCTCGGCATGACAAACCGGCAGATATTTATGAGGGTCGTGCTGCTCCAGGTCGTCAAGCGCATACTCGCCCCCATGAGCAACGAGGTCATCACCCTCGTGAAGGACACCTCGCTCGCCCGCATCATCGCCGTCAAGGAGCTCATCATGATGTCGCAGGAGTATATCTCCGCCCACGCCCTTATCTGGCCGCTGTTCTACAGCGCCGTGTTCTACATGATATTCTGCGGCGGCCTCACCCTGCTCTTCGGCGCCGCCGAAAAGAAGCTGTCGTATTTCCGCTCGTGACCGCATAATAATAGTGTTGTGCGATAATAATATATAATAATTTGCAATGTGTGCAATATAGTGTAATGGAGAGAGAATGCCGATACTGAGAGCCGAAAATCTGTACAAGAGCTTCAGCAACGTAAATGTGCTGAAAGGCGTGGGTTTCACGCTTGACCGCGGCCGCGTCCTCTCGATGATAGGCTCGTCGGGGAGCGGCAAGACCACCCTGCTCCGCTGCCTGAACTTTTTGGAAACGCCCGACAGGGGCCGCATAATAGTCGATGAAGAAGTGCTTTTCGACGCTGCGGACCCCGCCACCCACCGCGAGGCCGACAAACGCAAAAAACGCCTGCACTTCGGACTTGTATTCCAGAATTTCAACCTCTTTCCGCAATACACCGCGCTCAAAAACGTCATGCTCGCAAAAGAGCTTCTGGCAAAAGAGCAGCCGGACTACCGCGAAAACAAAGCCCAGATACAAAAATCCATTATTGAGGAAGCCTCCGCGCTGCTCGACCAAGTCGGCCTCTCGGACAAGTTCAAGAACTACCCCCACGAACTGTCCGGCGGCCAGCAGCAGCGCGTAGCCATAGCCCGAGCCCTCGCCCTGCACCCGGACATCCTCTGCTTCGACGAACCCACCAGCTCCCTCGACCCAGAGATATCCGGCGATGTGCTGCTCGCCATACAAGACCTCGCAAAACGAAACCTGACCATGATTATAGTCACGCACGAAATGGGCTTCGCAAGGGAGGTGTCGGACCATGTCATCTTCCTCGACGGCGGGCTTATCGCCGAGGAAGGCCTGCCCGAAGCCGTGTTCGGTGCCCCAAAGAGCGAGCGGCTGAAGTCTTTCTTGGGTGCCGTCCTATGAAATGCTTGTCTTTTTTACGGATTTCGTTGACACATACTGTGCCTTTAATGTTATAATTCGCATTGGTTGTTTGAACACCCCATTGGATATGGGAAAGGAGGAAGCCATTGTTATGGAAAATATCTCAATAGCCCTTTCAGTAATCGGAATAGTATTTGTCGTGCTTGTTGTCTTATTTATCGCCGTCAAGGTCTTTTCGCTTGTCGTAGGTAAGGTTGAAAGCACGGTAAGCACAGCAGCAAACACAACGGAGGGATAGAACAATATGTTTATTGATGCACTAAAAGGGATAATGGAAGTATCGGGCTTTACCAACTTCACTTGGCAGCACTTGGTCATGCTCCTTATTTCCGGCGTACTCATCTATCTAGCCATAGCGAAGAAATTCGAGCCGCTGCTGCTGCTCCCCATCGCGTTCGGAATGCTCTTGGCGAACATACCGATGGCGGATCTTATGGCCGGCCCTGCCGCTGAAGGCGAGCCGGGCGGCCTGCTCTACTACCTCTACCAAGGCGTGAAGCTAGGCATATTCCCCTCGCTTATCTTCCTTGGCGTAGGCGCCATGACCGACTTCGGCCCGCTGATAGCAAGGCCGTCAAGCCTGTTTATGGGTGCAGGGGCGCAAGTCGGCATAGCCGTGGCGTTCCTTATCGCGGTCGGCTCTGGGGTCTTCAACGTAAACGAGGCGGCTTCCATAGGCATCATAGGAGGCGCAGACGGCCCCACGGCCATCTACCTTACGACAAGGCTCGCGCCTGAACTGCTGCCTGCCATAGCCATAGCAGCCTATTCATATATGGCGCTTGTCCCTGTCATACAGCCGCCCTTTATGCGAGCTCTGACCACAAAACGAGAACGCGAAATCGTTATGAAGCAATTGCGGCCTGTATCAAAGCTGGAGAAGATATGCTTCGCCGTCGTAGTCGCAGTCCTCGTGCTGCTTCTGCTCCCGACCGTCGCGCCCTTGGTCGGAATGCTTATGCTCGGAAACCTTTTCCGCGAGTCCGGCGTAGTGGAGCGGCTGTCAGATGTGGCGCAGAACGCTCTTATAAATATCGTCACCATCTTCCTTGGGCTCACGGTGGGCGCCACGGCCGCAGCGGAGACATTCCTCCGGCCGCAGACCCTTTTAATCATAGCCATAGGGCTTATAGCGTTTGCCTTCGGCACCGTAGGCGGCCTGCTTATCGGAAAGCTTATGTCCGTGCTTTCAGGCGGCAAGATAAACCCGCTTATAGGCTCCGCAGGCGTCTCGGCCGTCCCGATGGCCGCGCGCGTATCGCAGGTCGAAGGCCAGAAGGCTCGCCCTGGCAACTACCTCCTAATGCACGCCATGGGCCCCAATGTGGCCGGCGTCATAGGCTCCGCCGTAGCCGCAGGCATCTTCCTGGCCATACTGGGCTAAGGCCGCGGGTTAGACCGCACCACACCACGGCCAAAATACTGACCAAACAAAACCTAAACACCCGCCGGATTTCTCCAGCGGGTGTTTTTCACGTCACGGCAGTCTGCTTATCGTTCCGGTCATATCAAAAATATAGTTCTATAAAACAATGCCGAGGACAATGCCGGTTATGATGCCCCCTATGCACAAGAGGTTGAAAAAGAGTTCTCCGCCACCACCCGACGAACCGTCTTCACGCCCGCTTCTCAACTCCCTTTGCATTTCCAGCCCGCTGCCTTCGCCGCCCCCGCCAGTACTCATAATCCCTCCATGCATATCTGCTGCGGGTTTTCGTGTACCTTGTAAATCTCTCTGAAAACCCTTTGGTCTGACAACGATTTTTCGAGCATATCGTTTTTACGCAGGCTGACAAATATCGCGGCTGCCCTTGCTTGGCAGTTGATGGATTTTTTATGGTTGAACTCTATATCGGTAAACGTGTTGTACTCCATTACAGCGTCGGCCAATTCCGTATGCGCCACAAGAGCCTGAATGTATATCCAGTCATAAAACATCGACTTCGGCTCAAGCGGCCAAATCTGCCCGCCGTATTCAAAATGCGTCAGCTTGCCCGACGCTTTTAACCTATCATCACCCCTTGCGTCTTTCGGCTCCACATTGAGCAGGTCGCGAAACGGCCCGCCTTGCTCAAATACTTTTGAGGACTGAAATATGTTTTCAAGCGGATAGGTCTGCCCATCGCCAGTACTGAAACGCAGATTGAACGCACTCAACGCTGCACCAAGAGGAATGGTCGATTTCGTTGAAACTTCGAGGGTATTCAATGAAGCGTCAGCCTTGCGTATGCTCTCGTGGAACGATAGAATGGATTTCTGTTTTTGCTGCAATGCGAACCCTGTGAAGAACTCGAACTCAATTGCCCTTTCTTCATAAATCGGAAAGCTCTCAGGTCTTGAAATGAAACATATTCGTTCAGCCATCACGCCTCACCTTTCTTTTGCCAGTATTCCCAATCTTTTCGAGGTCTGAAAAAGTCCCCGTCAACAGACATTTTAAGTCCTATATTTTTGTTGTTCGCCGAGAATTCCTTCATGGCTTTTTCGCTCGCAAATATTATACCCTCAAAATCATTCGGTTCAATAATTCCTGATATTAATATTTCAGCCTGCGGGTCTGTCGTCAGGCTAACGTCTATTTCTTGTCGTTGCGGTTTGGCAAACATGCTTTCAAACGCTTTAGAGGTACTATCTCCACTTGCTCGCCCTGCGGCATTGGACTTGTAAAAATATACGTCCCTATTTTGCGTGAGGACGTCGGGGCTTATTTGTATGATAGTCCATTCGCAGCCATGTTCATTGCGGAATTTACAAAATAATTGATAATTCGGGAATGAAACCGACAGGCTCGTACACTCGGGCTTGTTGTCAAGGCGCAAGGTGTCATTTGTCGATGACAAGATGCCAAGCGATTTATGCTCAGATAGCGGCACCAATCCATGTTTCAAAATACTTTCGAGATTTTCACTTCGCGTAAAGTGAACAAGCTGAGTTATTCCTCGTCTTTCTATGATATTGCGAATGCTGTCCGATTCATTTATAATCCTATTTCTCTTTAAGCTTTTGCGAATACCCGCCAATATCCTTTTGTCTTCTAAAAGGTCAGATTCGGTGCCGTAATACTCCTGTTTAATTCTAAGCCATGTCGGACAGCCATGTGCTTCGCATCGAGGTATCTTGAGGGGAGTGTGTTCAACGACAAATATACTGCTATCGACCAGCTTTTCCTTCACCGCCACCATGAAATCCACAAACGATACTTCAAGGTCTTTATGGTCTTTACTCTTTATCGTGCATATTGTTTCAATAAAGCTCCCGAACGATGTTTCTATGTCTTTAATTTTCATCCGATCCATTTTTTCACTGAAATCCAACAGCGGTTTCCCAAGGTTTTCTAAATACTTATCAAGGTCTCCAGTCTTTTCATCGGGTTTCTTGTAATCCTTTTTAACGAAAGCTACAAACAATTTTTCGACGGCTTCAATCTTTCTATCGGTTTTCCCATGTACTTTCTCCATGAAACGTATAAATAGTTTTTCAAGGTCTTGAATCCTTCCGTCGGCTCTCTTGTCTGCTTTTGCAATGAAGTCCACAACCGATGTTTTGAGGTCTATAATCTCTTTAAAAATAGCTTTCCCATTTGATTTATTGTATTCATCTGCGATGAACTCCACAAACTTTCTTTCAAAAAATTCAAGGTCTACAATTCTTATTTCAGCTGGGTCTGTTTTTTTATTGAATTCACTAAGCAATGATATAGAAAGTTTGATTTCTTCAACGGGCTTTCCGGATATTTTGCCTAAGAAATCTAAAAATAACCCGCTTCGGTCTACAATGGCTTCAGCCTTTTTTTCATGTAGCAACAGGTCTGCTGTTTTTAGGATTTCCGCAAATGGCTTTATACATTTGATAATACTAAATTCGCGTTCGAGCATTGGTTGTTTTGCTTCTAAGGCTTTTTGTATTTCCGCAACAAAAGTCAGAAATGAGTTTTCAAGAACTCTAATCTTTTCATCGATTTTGGAAGGGTCTTTGTGATATACAGCTGTGATTGTACAACCGTCTTTTCCAATGCACACTTTTTCATCACGGATACGTTCTGCCTGTTTTTCGGTTAGCATTTAATTATTTCCTTTCCTGTACGCTCTCATTGGTGATATATCTGCGTGCAGGCTCCGGTTGTCTGTACTTCCGCACATAACAAAAGGACACCCGCTCCATAGTCGCCAAACTTGCATAGAGGTATTCATACTCGATGCAGAGAGGATGTCCTTTCCCAGCATGAATACCAGCCTCTACGAGGCTACAAGTTTGGCAATAGAAGTATACCAAAAATCTCCCCCAAAGTGTCCCACAACTTTCGCTAGTGACCTAAAATAGCCGGATATAAAAATCCCGCAAAAAACCACCCACAAACCCGCTAAGAACACGTTAAGAAACAGCCTCCTCACTCCCCTTCTATCGCATTCAAAGATAGAATAACTCAGGAAATAAGGAGGCCGTTTTTATGCTTGAAAATGTTCAAATCGCTGTGTCTGTAATGGTGATAGTCTTTATCGCCTTAGCTGTACTGTTCGCCTGCGTGGTCTTTTTCTCGTTCATTATAAGAAAGTTCGAGAGCGCGAAAGCCCTTTCAAACCCCGACGAAAACACCGCCTGAACAAGCCGTTCAATTTTCAATTATCCGCACCAAGGCGCCGCCCATTATGCTCGTATCAAGCCACGTATCGAGCCGTGCCTGCATGACCTCACGGTTGTCGGCAAGCTCTATTGCCCCTGCGTCCTCGTCGATTCCTAGGATTGTCACCCAATGCCAGGTGTCCAAGTTTTCGACGCATCCGTTTGAAAGTATCAGAAAAGCGGCTGGCGCGCCCACTTCAAGCGAGGTCTTGATAAATGCCGACACTTCGTCGAAAGACGGTCGCTTTGCCCTCGTTATGGGGATTTTAAGGAACTCTGCGGCTATGGGTAGCCCGTACTCCCGCACAAGCCCCCCTGCCCCTTCCACAAACATGTCGGCCATCAGTCCGCCCATGCGCGGGTAGAAAAACCGATATACCTGTTTCATAAATCCAAGGTATCCAGTCTTTGTGCTCGGCTTTATTGGTTCCGTAATTGAAAGCGGCGGCGCCAGCCCGCACAGCCCTGCGCTTTCCGCCGTGGCATAAAGCCTAGGCCGCAATCTGAGCAGGTACGCAAACGCACTCGATGCCACTGTAGCCCCGCACGCCCCGCGCGGTATAAAGCCCTCATCGGGGTACCAATGCTGGTCTCCGCCCACAGACAACGTCCCGCTATCGTCCGCCACAGCCAGAAGCTCTGGATATTTCAGCCCAACCAAACTCATGCCGCTATTATATTCCACATTTCCCTATCGCTCCACATATAAAAAGAAACACCCTAGACGCGAAGGGAGCCGGTTTGGGGCCGGCTCCCTTCGCTGATATAGTTTTGAGTTGTGAGAAAGGAGGTTATATTCGTTTCATGTTGGTTATATACCCAAATTTCACGATTTGAAACAGACCAATCGTTTTTGTTACAATACTGTAACATTAGGCGAAAGAATATGATGAAGATTAAGCAGCTAGGGAACACAGACATACGCGTAACGCCCATCGGGATGGGCGTGCTGACTATCGGCCCCACACAGCTAAACCTTTCAGTGGAGGAAGGTGCCCATATCGTTCGTTACGCCCTTGAACGCGGGATCAACTTCCTCGACACCGCCGAGTATTATAGAACCTACCCGCATATCAGCCGCGCCTTGGACGAGCTTGCGCCCTCGTTCCACCAGAACGCCCTGCCCCGCCCTGTCATCGTAAGCAAGTCGCTCGCACGCGACTACAATGGCATGCGCCGCTCCATAGACGAGTGCCGCTCCGCGCTCGGCCTAGACCAGATAGACATATTCCTTTTGCACGAGATATGGGAAGCCGGGGATTTTGAAAGCCGCAAAGCCGCCTGGGACTGCCTGACGGACGCGAAGGCGGACGGCAGCGTCAAAGCCATAGGCTTCTCCACGCATCATGTGGACGCCGCCGCAAAAGCCGTGGAGATACAGGGCGTGGACGTCCTGTTCCCGCTTATAAACTATAAGGGCATCGGCATACGTGACGGAGGCGGCAAGGGGACGAAGGAAGATATGGCAGAGGCCATCCGTGCCGCCTCTGGGCAGGGCATTGGCGTGTTTGCGATGAAAGCCCTAGGCGGTGGTCACCTCGCAAAAGACTATCAGGCGGCTCTGGACTATGTATGCGCCCTGCCTGGCATGGACAGCGTATTTATCGGCATGGGGCGCGAAAAGGACGTGGATGACGCCTTGGCGTATTTCGAGGGCTGCCTGCCCGATGGCTTCACGCCCGAAACATCGAACAAACGTATGTTCGTCGACCGCGGTGACTGCATAGGCTGCGGCGCCTGCGTATCCCGCTGCGCTTCCGCCGCCATCGCCCTCGACGAGACACAATGCGCCGTTATCGACAATTCTAAATGCGTGTTGTGCGGGTATTGTGGGCCGGTGTGCCCCACCCGTGCCCTTATATTCCTCTAGCAACGCCTATTTTCCGCATATCTGCGTTGCTCCTCGTTTCCGCTCCTCACGTACGCTTAGGTACGCTGCGTCGCAAAAACTCCAGTGTGCCTTGATCTGCGAAAAATATTTCGTTGCTTTGTTGTTCTATAGGTCGGAAAACTTCTCCGGCAGCGAAATCTCCATATCGCACCCATGATGCGTATCGTCCGCATCCGCGTTCGGGTCAAACCCTTCAAGCCCCGCATACGTCTTGCCGCTCTTTTGGGAGTAGTCATAAATGGCACTCTTTATGGCATGGTCCGCAAGCACCGAGCAATGCACCTTGATGGCAGGCAGCCCGCCGAGCTCGTCGAGCACGTCCCTGTTTGTGATGTCCAACGCCTCGTCTACCGTCTTGCCTATTATCATGTCCGTTGCGACCGACGACGACGCGATGGCCGACCCGCACCCAAAAGTCTTGAACTTCGCATCGACGATAACGTCGTTCTCGTCGACGCGTATCATTATCTTCATCATGTCACCGCAGACAGGGCTGCCGTAGACGCCCTCCCCGTCCGGATTTTCCATATCCCCCGCATTGTGCGGGTTGGAAAAATGCTCGATAACTTTTTCATTGTACATTGATGACATAGTGTGTAGCCCTTTCTTATTTATTGCTCCCAAATCAGCGGGAACCCCGCGTTCCTACCGGCCGTTCAGCGCGGATATGCTCCTTAGCTTCTCCACCGCCGCTTTCAGCGTGTCCACGGCGTAGTCCACGTCCTCCTTCACGGTGAAATCGCCTACCGTCATGCGTATTGAACCGTGTATCTCATCGACCGGCACCCCGATGGCCTTCAACACATGCGACGGCGCGAGCGACGCCGAAGTGCAGGCGCTGCCCGTCGAGACCGACACCCCCGCCATGTCTAGCAGCAGCATTATCGCCTCGCCCTCGATATACTTAAACGTGATATTGATATTGCCAGGGAGTCGGGCTTCAAGACAGCCGTTGATGCGGATGTCAGGTATCTCCCCCTGCACCCTTTCGACTAAATAATCCCGCAATCCCGCAATTTTTTTGGTGCGTGTCTCGAAGTCTTGGCCCGCGAGCTCAGCGGCCTTGCCGAAGCCGACAATGCCCGCTACGTTCTCCGTTCCCGCACGCTTGCCGCTTTCCTGCGCCCCGCCATGTATATACGTCGGCAGATTGACGCCCTTTTTTATATACAACGCCCCGACCCCCTTGGGCCCGTATATCTTGTGCGCCGAAAGGCTCATCATATCCACGCCCAGAGCCCCCACGTCAATGGGCAGGCTTCCGGCGGCCTGCACCGCGTCCGTATGGAAAAGAGCCCCCGCATCGTGCGCTATACGGCAAAGCTCGGCTATTGGCTGCACCGTCCCTATCTCATTATTGGCGAACATGACGCTCACAATGGTCGTGTCCTCACGTAGCGCGCCTTTCAAATCCTCCGCCCGCACCAGCCCATCCGCGCCCACCGGCAGATAAGTCACCTCAAACCCCTCTTTCGCAAGGTATTCCGCGCTGTGCAAAACCGCATGGTGCTCTATCTCCGTGGTGATGACGTGCCTGCCCTTCCCGCGCTTCCACATCGCCCCGCCTACCACCGCCCAATTGTCGGCCTCGGTCCCAGAGCCCGTGAAATATATCTCCGACGCCTGCGCCCCCACAAGCCCCGCGACCTGCTCCTTTGCCGTCCTAAGCGCTGTCTTGGCCTCCTGCCCGAATGTATAGAGGCTTGACGGATTCCCAAAATGCTCCGTAAAATACGGCAACATCGCCGCTGCCACTTCCTTTTTCACCGGCGTGGTAGCCGAATAATCCAAATACACCTGTCGTTTCTCGCCCATAATCAATTCTTCCGTCCTTCACACCCTTGCGGCCGCCCGTCGCCGTCCACAATCTCTATCTGCTCAAGCTGCGCCCGAAACCCCTCACGGAACTTCGCCAGGTACTCCGCCCGCAGCCCCGCCTGCTCCGTCCTCTCGGCCTCGTCCAGCTCCCGCACCTTCGCCGCGCGCGCAAGCTCATTGATTCTCTCCATCTTGTGTTTTTCAAGCATAGTTTGCAAACGCCCTCACAGGAGACATATTATATAGCCATACGGCCGCATATACAAGATTTTGCCCGGTAATTTTCACGCACACTTCCCCATCGCATAATTGCCCGTTGCGCGCAATATGTATGGTAATATAACAACAATCGTTGTGGCTGTAACGTGAAAGGGTTTTGCAGTGCCAAGAGGGAGCCGTAGATTTTGCATAATATCAATCGTAGTCGCCTTGGTCTTAATGGTGGCGTTTTCAGCGTGCGACGCGGATATGGGGGAACTGGGCGACGAGAGCCAGCTTGACGCCGCCCAGTCCGAAGATAATGGCGGAGCGAACACCGACGGCGAGAGTACGCTCCCTGCCGACCCACCGAATGCAGCTGCCGGCCTGCCAAAAGCCGACGCCGCGGCCTATGCTGAACTGAATATCCCCGAGCCGTTTTTGGGGGAGAGATACACCATCCCGTTGTACATGGACTTCTACTCCTTTGCAACCTCGATACCTGCTTGGGTGGTTGACAGGGACGGCAACACCATCCCGGAAGACGAACAATTTGTGGTCTTGTATGACGTGCTTACTGGTGAGCCCCAATGCCAGTTTCTTACGAAAACCGTTGAGAGAGGCAAGGAACTATACAAAGACGAGTATAATGAGTTCACCTATATTGTCGCACGAGATATCTCCGCCCTGTTCGATCTTGAGGGCAATATGATATATGACTGGGGGGAATACTACTACCGTCCAGGGTTTGGGGATTTTGTCATCCGTCAGGAGAGTTGGCATCCTGAATATGACGGACCTTATGGCTCGCGACCTGGAGCAAGCGAGCTTTTGAATTTCAAGACAAAAAGACGGCATATGGCAGATGTCTACGAGGTATCCCGCCTGTCCGACAATGAAGCCTTGTTGTCGTATGATGAATACAAACCAATGGGCGTAATGAACAAAAGCGGCGCGAAACGCAGCGGATTTCCTGTTGATGAACAATATGCGTACACACAGGCTTGGAACGGATATATCATCGCAAGCACCCACTCCCGACATTCCAGGGACGACCAAACGCATCGCAGGGATTTTTTGCTGACTCCCGATTTTGAAGAAATACTTGCGTATCGTAGCCTTAGAGGGAGCTCGGTCGGCGAGTTTTTGTTATATACCTATAGAACGGATGAACACACCGCAACACGTTTCAGAAAAGGCATCATCACTCCCGATGGTAAAGAGCTGTACCGAATGTCACCCGATTTATATAATTTGGATGTAAGGTATTTTGATGGAAACTACCTTGTTTTAAGCCGCTTTATTGATCGCTCTGATACTTACAATATAGTAACGCTAAAGAATGGAGAGGTGGTTGTCGAAAATGCCACAAACGTTTCAACTTTCCGCTATGATGGTGCAGACCCGCTTGAAACCCTGCTCGCCTACAAGGACGATACTTTGCATTTGATCGACAAAGATGGCCTTGCAGGCACTAAGAAAGTGTCAAGGGTCACAACCATTATGCCAAGTCCGAACGGCTATTTCAGCATAACTTTTGGAGGAACAGAAAGCATGCTACTTGACAGCGATCTTAACGAAGTCATTCCAAATGGGATTTACAACCGTATATCGCGACAAGCCTCTTACCAAGCTAATTTTGAATATGGTTCAACTTATTATTATGGAGATAGTATCTCCCGTTATCTCTATGACGTTTTTATTTGCACGCGAGATGTTGGTCAAAATATACGAATTATGGATTTGGTGGACTCGCAAGGGCGTGTCTTGGTGGAGGGGCTAAACAGTGTTCGTAGAGTGGGTCCAAACCGCCTCGCTGTCCGCAAGGGGTTCGATGCGGGCCTGATGGACTGGCAGGGAAACTGGATAGTAAAACGTTCGCTTTTCTCGGAGTTTCAAAATGATTAGAGGTGAAATTATGAAAGCTGTTTTTGCATTGTTTTTGGCGGTATTGCTTGCCCTTTCAGCGTGTGGGGGCATACAAGAAAGCGAGGTAACTGAGCCACCAGAGCAAAGCGAGCCTTTGCCGCAGCCGACTGAGCCGCCTGCAAAAAAGGACATGACTATCTCTGATATAAATGCAGAGAACTACCCGAACATCGACGGCTCCACAGCAAACCTGCCCCTTATGGCAAAATTATATAGCGAGATATGCGAGGTGCCAATCGAAGTGGCGGAAACCATGGTGACCGTAAGCGGGGGGACAGGGGCTGCCTGGCGTACGTTTTTTTGGCAAAACGACAACGCCGATATGCTTATTATATATGAGGCACCCGACAGCGTAGCAGAGCAGTTCAGCGATGACATGGCAAAGCTCGAAATCGACCCCATAGGCAGGGACGGCCTGGTATTCCTCGTGAACAAATCAAACCCCGTGGACAACCTGACCACCGAGCAGCTTCAGGACATCTACACAGGGAAGATAACAGACTGGCGGCAGGTCGGTGGTGACCCCGGCCCCATCGCAGCATTTCAGAGAAATCAAGAAAGCGGAAGCCAGACGCTGTTCCTAAAACTGCTGATGGATGGCGAAGAACCGATGGACCCGCCCTCGGAGCTCGTCCCTGGAAGCATGGGCGGCCTGATCGAGGCTGTAGCGGGCTTCGACGGCTCCGGCGGCGCGATAGGCTACTCCGTTTTCTATTACGCGGACCTGATGTACGCAAACCCCGACCTGAAACTGCTGTCAGTAGACGGCATCGCCCCGTCCTTCGACACCATCGCAAGCGGTGAATACCCCTTCGTCAACGATTTCTACGTAGTTATCCGTACAAACGAACCCAAAAACAGCCCCGCCCGCATCCTGCGCGACTGGCTGCTCACAGAAGAAGGCGCCGCCCTGCTAAAATCCGCAAACTACGTGCCCGTCCTAAACTGATGTGGTTTCAACTTATGGTTTCTTGCGAAGCTCCTCCAGCTTCCCCATCCACTCGCGTATGCGGGCTTCGCGCCCTTGGTCGGTCGGGCGGTAGTATGTCCGTCCTGCCAGATTGTCCGGCAGGCATTGCATATCCGTGACCTTGCTGTCGTGGTCGTGTGCATACTGGTAGCCGCTGCCGTATCCGAGGTCTTTCATAAGGCCTGTGGGCGCATTGCGGATGACGAGCGGCACGGGCTCCGCCATCGTCTCCTGGGCGTCCCTCGATGCTGCGCCATAGGCCGTGTAGAGCGCGTTTGACTTTGGCGCAAGCGCGCAATGCACCACAGCATGTGTCAGATGCACGCTGCACTCAGGCATACCGATGAAATGGCAGGCCTGGTACGCCGCCACCGATATCTTCAGCGCCTCGCTGTCGGCCATGCCTATGTCCTCGCTCGCAAACCGCACCACGCGCCGTGCCACGTAAAGCGGGTCCTCACCCCCCTCAAGCATCCGTGCGAGCCAGTATACGGCCGCCTGCGCGTCAGAGTTTCGCATGGACTTGTGCAGCGCCGATATGATGTTAAAATGCTCCTCGCCGCCCTTGTCGTAAAGCAAAAACTTGCGGCTTATAAACTGGCCTATCACCTCATCGGTGATAGGAGTGCCCGATGCGTTCGTCGCTATCATTTCAAGCGTGTTGAGTGCGATGCGGGCATCGCCGTTGGCAAAAGACGCGAGCATATCGAGGTACTTCTCCTCTATTTCGAGGCGGGCACCCTCTGCGGCCTCATTATTCAAAAAATCGACCGCATGGCGGAGTAGCGCCCCGATATCGTCTTGCGAGAGCGCGTACAGGACAAACACCCGGCATCTTGACAGGAGCGAGGCGTTTATCTCGAACGACGGGTTTTCCGTAGTCGCCCCGATTAGGACAATGCTGCCCTTCTCGACAAATGGCAGGAACGCGTCCTGTTGTGCCTTGTTGAAGCGGTGTATTTCGTCCACGAACAATATGGTCTTGTGGCCGAGGAAGCGGTTGCCCTCGGCCTTCTCCATCACGGCGCGTATCTCCTTGATGCCGCTCGTCACCGCCGAAAAGTCGATGAACTGCGCGTTCGTGTGCTTCGCGATAATGCGTGCAAGCGTGGTCTTGCCTACGCCGGGCGGCCCCCAAAACACCATCGACGGTATCTGGTCGCTCTCGATAAGGTTCCTAAGCGCCTTTCCTGGCGCGAGCAGGTGCCCCTGCCCGAAATACCCCTCCAGCGTATCCGGCCTTATCCGCGCCGCAAGCGGCATATACGCCCTGTCCTGAAATAAAGTCTGCTGCTCCATAGGGCATAGTTTACCACGATTTTGCCCCGCTATCCCCATTGACAATGCTCAAAAATTCTTTCGGGCTGACAGCCGGCACAGGGGAGTCCAAGAAATCACGTTCATTGCGTGTGATGATAAAGTCGGCCTTTTCACGTTTTGCTGTGGCTGCAAGTATTGCGTCCTCGAAATCCGATATGTCAAGATGAAGCGCCGTCAGTATATCCGAAGCCGCCGTGTCGCATACTTTGACAAGCTGTAGCAATGTACATATCAAGTTCCGTGCATTTCCGGCATCTTTTCCGGCTTGCATGACGATATAATGGACATCTGACACGCAGCCTGCAGAAATGAACGCTGTGTTTTTTTCTTGTGTCGCAAATTTTACTGCCGAGTATGAATCGCAAAAAAACTCCTCTCGCTTCAGCAAAATATCAAGAATGACGTTTGTATTGATGACTGCCCTCATTTTCTCGCCAACCTTCCGGCACGAATTTCTTCATGCGTCATATCCACACCGGCAGCAACGCCAACAAGTGAATCGAGAAGCGCAGCCTTATCGCTTGCCGGGTTCGATATCTTTGCAATTACCTTGCCCTTGCGTGTAACGAAAACATCCTCGTGGTATGCTGTATCAAGGTATTTTCCTATATTCCCTTTAAGTTCGCTCGCAGTAATCAGCATGGTTTGCGCCTCCTTTATCCGCACGGTTATATCATAATACAACCGTGCGGATAATGCAAGAGGTAATCGCCCTGTTATTTGTCCAATTTTGTCTATATTTATCCCATACATTTTATTCGACCTACACCGTGATGTGGTCCCGCAGCTTCTCGAAGGTCTTGGCGCCTATGCCGCTCACGTTCATTAAGTCCTCTATGCGCTTGAACTCGCCGCGTTTTGTGCGGTAGTCGATGATTTTCTGTGCTGTGGAGGGGCCTACGCCCGAAAGCTTTTGCAATTCGTCCGAGTCGGCGGTGTTCAGGTTTATAAGGCTGTTGTCGCTGCCTCCAGAGGACGGTGCCGCAGAACTCCCGCCCTGCGATGACGATGCCGCCGAGCCGCCGCCCGCCAACACCTGTCCCGCCGTCGGCGGCGCCGTGCCGTCGCGTACCTCCGCCTCGGTCGGTATATACAGCCGGTCGCCGTCGCCCAACAAAGCGGCCCTATTGATATACTTCACATCCGCCTCGTCCCGCAGGCCGCCCGCCGCGTCTATGGCGTCCGCCACGCGGCTCCCTGCAGGCAGGGCAAACAACCCGCTTAATTGCACCGCGCCGCCGACATCCACAAAGATAGTTGCCGGCTCCGTGCTTGCATAGCCCATTGCGGGGTCTGCGCCCCCGCCGTCATCTGGCAGCGCAAGAGCCGAACCATCTGAGCCGTCCACGCCCTCGCCGGAAAACACATCCGAGCCATCCTCGCTTCCAGAGCCGTAACCGCCCTGCTCCACAACGCTTCCACCGTTCGTCACTATCAAATCGCCCGCCTGCTTTACCTCCGAAGCCTGCCTATAGAGCGTCAGCCCCACAAACACCACGACAAACACCACCACACCGACCAAAAACGACTTACGCTTCCCTTCATCCCTAAAGGTCTCCATTAGATGCTCTTTCAAACTGAATTTTTTCATTTGACAATCCTCTTTTCCTTCTCTATACTTACCACCAGTACACGGGACGGCTCGCCGTTGCATCGGCGGCAATCCCTGGTTCAGTTTTATAGACTGTAGAGATAGCCGCTTTCCGCGAGAGCGGTTATTTCTTATGCCGAGAACTCAACAGCATAAGCAGTGAAATAACGGTCTGGATACTCTATTGCTTCGGCAGTTGAACATAGGGCTGAATTGGCGAGATAGTTTGGTGGCCTGCAAGGCGCAAAACGTAGGCGTAGCGGGGCTACGGCGAGGCTTTGCAACACAGCAGGGCGACAAAATAGCCGTCAAGATGCCCTGTGTTTAATTGTCGGAGCAATAAGAGCAATGTCACATTTTCATATGTCATAACGCAAATCCTTTCTGCTTATGGATTGCGTTGCCGCCCCGCATGCTTATGTTAATGGGATTATATAGGAATGTCAAGAATTATTTTACAATTTGTGAAATAATTTGAAATAGCCCCGAAATTCGCTCCATAATGGGCTTCCGCACACTTAAAAAACCGTCAAACGCACCACCAAAAGCGCCGCGATATGAGCCGGATAGAATATATAGCACCCCCATTTCGCAAGGAATCCCGGCTTTGGCTCCGCCCCGCCCCACTTAGCCCACACCTTATGCCGCACAATCAATATCAGCGACAGCAATTGGCACAAATAAACAATTGTTCTATGCAGCCTTAGCGGGTTTTCGATAAGTATCGGGATATAGTCGAGCGGCGAGGCGTCGGCGGGGAAAAACCCTGACGTCCGCAAGTACACGTACACCATCATCATCGCGGCCATCCCCAGCACCGTCCCGCGGCGGCTGTCCCGCGTCAAATCGCACACCAATATCATCGCGAGCCCGTACAGCCCGTAATCGCAGAAATAGCCGAACACCAAGCATAGCACGATAAGCAAAACTTTCAGCCAGGGATTGCGAACCTCGTGGATCGCCCGCAACAGCAGCAAACCGAAAAGCATTGTGAAAATAACGTTCAATTCGAGGAAGTTCTGCACATTCGGCGGCGCACCGTAGAAATACCACACGTACGGCACGTACGATATCAGCGCGAAGGCAAGCAACCGTAGCGTGTAGCGGTTTGCGTCCCTAGTCCGCCTGTAGCCGAGCGCGAGCAGATAGAAGAATATGGGCGCCGCGAGCCGCCCGAACGCGTGCATCAAAAACCACGGCCACTCATAATACGCCGCATCCCATGCCTCCGTCAGATACCCGAAATGGTCGCAGAACATGGCAATAATCGCCCACAATTTCAGCGTGCTTGTTGAAAGCGAATTGTTTGCGTCAAGCCCGCGGTTCGTCATTTTACAACCTCAATAATCGGGGTGCTGCCTGCATCGAGTATCGCGGTCCTTGTGATAACAGGGGAAAGCTCCTTCGAGTCAAGCCCCGACGCCTCGCAAAACGCGGTGAAAAATGCCGCAGGTCTAAGTGTGGCCTCAGAAGCTGCCGAAAGCGTCGCCTCCGCGAGCATACGGCCGCGCATATCCTTGATTATGCGGTACGCAAGCATCTGCGGACGTATCTCCTTTTCCGCATACCCCCCTGTTTTCTTGTCGCGTTTCTTCGCCATAACGCTTTCTTTTGCGAAGAATGCCGCAAGCTTAGTGGGCGCGTCCGTTATGCCCTCGCACATAATCTCATAAGAGGCGGCTGCCGCATACGATGCGAGCGATTTTGTGACGCCATCGGGCTTTTCCCGCCATGTGGTGACACGCACCCCCTCCGGCAGCCGTCCGTTTATGATTCCCACCGCCTCGTCTATGTAGGCATATGAGTGACAGCCCCCGCCGTCCACCTCGAACTCAAGCAATTCACACGTCGAATGCACCCCCACCGCCAACGGCAACGCAAAACTCATCTTAGGGTGCGGGTTGAACCCCTGCGAATACGCCGGCCTAAGCCCCGACATCCTAAGCACGCGAAGAAACAGCCGTGCCAGGTCGAGGTGCGAAATATATATCATATTCCCTGTTTTCGTGAACTCAAACACAAGTTTCATAGGTCACTCGTATGCCTTTCCCTGTGCGATAATAGACCACGGCAAGGTTGACATAATACCGTTTTTCGTAACCGTATCGCCAAATTCGCAATCGTCAAAATACATATCCTCAGCCGGTAACCCCGCATCCGCAAACGCGGAAAGCCAGTTCTCATAACTAAAGTGCTCGCGCCAGCTGTCAAACCCCGTCCCGCGTTCAGCCGCAAGCCTTATCGCCTCGGAAACGCGCCTATCGCCCTTCGCCAAAAGCATCTCCACCCTGCTCATTCTCGTGTCGTGGTACTTGAAGCCCACGCCCTTCACCTTGCGTACGGCGTCTTTCAGGCGGTGGACCTTCGCAATCAATTCCTCCTCGCTATTGCCGCGAACGCGCTCAAACGGCGTCCCCGGCTTCGGCACGAAATTCGAAACGCTTACATTCAGATTGAATCTGTACTTCTCGCCCCTTGCCACGCCCAATTCTTTCACATACCTGACCACCCTGCCCGCAAGCTCCGCTATGCCGTCTATATCCTCGTCCGTTTCGCCCGGCAGCCCAATCATAAAGTAAAACTTGAACTTCTGAAAGCCCAATGGCAGGCATATATCAAGCGCCCGCAATATGTCGTCCTCCGTAATCTGCTTGCCGATGGCGTCGCGGAGCCGCTGAGTGCCCGCCTCGGGTGCGAAAGTCAGCCCCGAGCGCTTGTACGCCGCTATTTTCGCCAATGTGTCCTCTTTAAGCGTGTCCAGCCGCAGCGACGGCATGGACAGCGTCGCATCAACCACCGAAAGCTCTTCCATAAGCTCCGTGACAAGCCCTTCAATCCCCGGATAATCGCCCGTGGAAAGCGAAAGCAGCGTCACCTCGTCGTAGCCCGTGTTCGCAAGCCCGTCAAAAATCAGCTGTTTTATGCGCTCCGCCGACCTTTTCCGCACGCCCGCGCACGCATAGCCCGCCTGACAAAACCTGCACTTGCGATAGCAGCCGCGCATTATCTCCACCGCCACCCTGTCATGCACGCTCTCGATATGCGATACAAGCGGCTTCACCGGGAAAAACGCCGTTTCGAGGTCGGGTACAACAGCGCGTTCTGCATAATCGGGCAAGTCTTGGTATTTTTTCGTATATTGTGAGAATTTTGGGAACGCGTCGCACCTCGCACCACCATACACTGGCTCGTAAAACCCTGGCGCATACACCCCCTGTATCCGCGAGCAAGCCCGCAAAAACGCCTCCCTATCGTCCTTTACACTCCATTCAATCCACACATCGGCGATTGCCGCCAAGACTTCCTCGCCGTCCCCTACGCACACAAGGTCGAAAAACGGCGCCATAGGCTCGGCGTTCGCCGTACACGGCCCCCCTGAGATCACGATAGGATCGCCATCGCCGCGTTCCGAGGCGTAGAGCGGTATCCCCGCCTGACCAAGCATACGCAAGACATTCGTATAGCAAAGCTCGTGCTGCAGCGTAAACCCCACCATATCGAACCGTCTTACAGGCATACGGTTTTCCAGTGAAAACAGCGGAAGCCCCCGCTCCGCAAGCAGCCCCGCCATATCCGCGCCGACCGCAAAAGCCCGCTCGCAAACCACATCAGGCCGCTCGTTCAACAACCCATAAAGCACCTGCATCCCTGTATACGACATACCGATTTCGTAAAGGTCGGGGAACGCAAAGCAAAACCGAAACGCCGCGTCGCCCCATTCCTTTCGTGTGCTGCCCATTTCGCCCCCGATATATCGCCCCGGCCGTTCGACCAATGGCAAAAGCGGCGCTATGTTCACGTGCCCGCCGGTCGCGATATCCTCGAACGAGCGGCCTGTCAACGCCTCTATCTCCCTTATCAAGCCGAGCGTCCTGTCCATATTCTCGCGGACGCGGTCAAGCACCTCCGGCACGTCCGCATAACGCCTTACCAAGTCCTTCATACGCGCCTTATAGCCCACATATGCGTCCTCTTTCACCGTGCGGTCGGCCAATGCCACCACCACCGCCGAGTCCACGCCCACGATGCCCGCAGGGAAGTCAAGCCTCATATGCCGCTCGATGATATCGGCCGCCGCCTCACGCAGCCCATCCGACACCCTCGCCCCCAAAATCCCCTCAAAATCCATATCACGCAGCATGGACGCCCCCACCACATCATGGTCGCGACCCGCCCTCGCCATATCGTGCAGATATCCCGCAAGCCGTACCGCCTCCGCATCAATCCGCCCCCGGTCACTCCCTGCCCCCAACAACGCCCCGCAGATATTCACCGCCGCATCGCCGACCGCCATGCAATGCCGCTTCACATGTTCCGGCGCCCCATGCGCCTCCAATATCCGCAAAAAATCGCTACGCCCTATCATAACCCTGTCATTGCGAGCATCGCGAAGCAATCCAGTCTCCAATCCGTCGCCGCCCTCACTCATCATCGTACCATTCCATGTCGAAATTCTTGATTCGTATCGTGCCCCCCTCTGCCAATCCCCGCTCTTTCAGCCGGCTTATGACCTTGTTCGACACCAAGAACTTGTTCAGGTAGCCGATGGACCCAGGATCGCTGAAATTCGTCGAGTCGAATATCTTGTGCAATTGCTTGCCGGCAAGCACCCACGCCCCGTCCTCGCCCTCCGATATCTTTATGTCGCGGTAGTCTGGGTCGTCCTCCACCCGCGTTACCTTCATCCATAGGCTTTGGTCGCCCCAGGCCGGCGCCCCTGCCTCCGCCTCGTCACGCTCCGCCGCAGCAAGCCTGCCCGCCGCCGCATTCAGCAGCTCCGTCACTCCCTGCCCCGTCGCCGCGCTTATCTTATAATAATCGATGCCCTCGCCATCAAGATGCCGTATAAGCTCAGTAAATGCATTTGTGTTGTCATCCCCCCCCACCAAATCCATCTTATTCAGCGCCACCACCTGCGGCTTTTTCACCAAAAGCGGCGAATAATCCCCCATTTCCCCCTGTATCGTCAAAAAATCCTCAAGCGGGCCTCGCCCCTCCGAACCTGACGCGTCCACCACATGAATCACCATCTTCGTCCGCTCAATATGCTTCAAAAAGTCGTGCCCAAGCCCTGCGCCTTCCGCCGCCCCCTCGATTAGCCCAGGGATGTCCGCAAGCACAAACGACGTGTTCGCAAGCTCCACCACGCCCAAATTCGGCGCTATGGTCGTAAAATGATAGTTCGCAATCTTAGGCCGCGCACCCGTCCCCGCCGCGAGCAACGTGGACTTCCCGACATTCGGCATCCCCACTATCCCAACATCGGCTATCAGCTTGAGTTCGATTACGACCGTCCGCTCCTGCCCAGGCGACCCCGCCTCCGCAAAGTTCGGCGCCTGCCGCACAGAGTTCTTGAAGCTGCTGTTGCCTAGCCCCCCCTTGCCGCCGAGCGCCGCCACAAACCGCGCCCCGTCCTCCGCAAGGTCCGCCATAAAGGCCCCCGAAGCCTCGTCTATCACCACGCTTCCCACCGGCACCTTTATCACCAAATCATCCGCGCCCCGCCCGTATTTATTGGACGTCATGCCGTTCTGCCCGGGCTGCGCCTTGTATTTCTTCATGTACTTGAGATCCATCAGCGTCCGCAGCCCCCTGTCCGCCACAAAGACCACATCGCCGCCCTTGCCGCCGTTCCCCCCATCCGGCCCGCCGTTCGGCACATAAGGCTCGCGCCGAAAAGAGACGGCCCCATCGCCGCCCTTCCCCGACCGTATCACAATCGTTGCCTTGTCGATAAACATAGTGCTGCAATTATAACACACAAAAGCCGCCCCCTTCACGGAGCGGCCTTTTTTGTTTGCATAATCGTAATGTTGCCGGACCTGTTTCGCCCGACCCGAACCTATATCCTCAGTTTACCGCGCTTGCCGGCGTATAGACGCTCACCTGCTTGCGTTTCTTGTCATAACGCTCGAACTTCACATTCCCGTCGATTTTCGAGAACAATGTGTCGTCGCCGCCTATCCCGACATTCACGCCGGGGTGGAATTTCGTGCCGCGCTGACGCACAAGGATGGAGCCCGCGCTTACATACTGTCCGTCGCCGGTCTTTACGCCTAGCCGTTTAGCTTGTGATTCGCGACCGTTCTTTGAACTGCCTACGCCTTTTTTACTTGCCATTTTTCCGTCCTCCTTATCGTCCGACGCTATTTGCCTTTGGCTCCGTCAAGGAGCGCCAACAATTCTTCTTTTTTTGCGGCCTTTGCGTACTCTATGCCGAGTTCGTCAAGCTTCGCCGTTATGTCCGCCTTGGTCATCTTTGCAGCAGGCTTGTCATCCGCCGCTTCGGGTTTGTCAGCGGGAGCGTCCGCAGCCGCCTCAGCCTTTTCCTTCTTGGGCTTCTTCGGCTTTTCCTCAGTCGGCACTTCGGCTTCTTCAGCCTTTTCTTCCTTGGCTTTCTTCGGTTTTTCTTCGGCTTCCGGCGCCGCTTCCTCAGTAACCTCAGCCGCCTCGTCCTTCGCCGCTTTCTTGGCTTTCTTCGGCTTCGCCTCGTCTGCCGACTCGACCGCTTTTTCGTCCATAGTAGCCTCAGTCTTGGCCTTGCTTGCCTTCCTCTTCGGCTTTTCGTCCGCTTTCGCCTCGATCGTCACAGCCTCGACCGACGCCTCGTTCTCTGCCGCTTCTTCCGCCTCAGCGCCCTTTTCAGCCGCAATCTTCGCAGCCTTCTCAGTCCTCGCCTCAGCCCTCTCAGCCTTAGCCTCGGCCTTAGCCTCTCTCCTGATTTTCTTCTTGCTCTTTATCGGCTTTTCTTCCTCTGTCTCGTCCGCCTCAGATGCTTCCTCAGGCTCTTCCACCACAGGCTTCTCCGGCTTCACGCCGAAATCCTTGCCGCCGACAGTGAAGTTCTCTATTTCAATCTCCGTAAACGGCTGCCTATGCCCCTTCTTCCTGCGGTAGTTCTTCTTGGACTTGAACTTGTAGACGATGACTTTGTCGCCCTTGCCCTCCGCCATGATGGTTGCATTGACAGTCGCTGCATCGAGGTACGGCGTCCCCGTCTTTAGCACCCCATCATCGCCCGAAAACGCCATGACGCTCTCGAACCTGACCAATTCGCCCACTTCGCCCTTGATCTTCTCGATCCTGAGCACATCGCCGGCTTCCACCTTGTACTGCTTACCGCCAGTCTGAAAAATCGCATACATAATTCGTGATCTCCTTCCTCATTGCTCCAAAAAGCAACGATTTGCTCACCATCGAGGCCGGTGCGTCATACCCGCACCCGTTCATGCCTTTTCTGCGCGGCTCACAAACAAGAAATTTACCACAATTCCCCCCACCCCGTCAAGCCAAATTTTGCAGACGTTTGGGAACGTCATCCTCCCTGCCCATCCACGAACTCAGTGCCGCGTTCCTCCAGGACGGTCATGGACAGCGGCGCGAGCTGCAAGGTCTCAAGCCCCGTGGGGGCGGTCACCCGCTCCAGTGTCCCGATGACCTCCACCCAGTCGTTGTTCTTAGGGGTGTCCTCCTTCCAGTCCACGCCGAAGCCGATGACGCCGTCGTCCCCGCAACAACCGGGGCCGTAACGTATAACGTAGCGATACATCTCATCCTCGGAGTCAAACACCTCGTAGATGCCCTCGTACTTGATGGTCTTGCCGATATAATCGTCGGGGTTGAGATATATGTCGTTTACCTGCTCTGCAAACATACGTTCTCCGATCTCTATATCGACGGCTATGGACGGCTCCGCCGCCGCTTCATCCTCGCCCGCTGCCGCTGTGCCGTCTTCGAGCGCGGCTGACCCGCCCCCGCATGCCGACAGCAAAACAAGCCCCGCAAGCAGCAGCCCTATTACGATACCGATTCGCATATTATTATTCATTATTCAACCATCCTCTCCAATCTCTCTGCTCCCAACTCGGCTGTCTGGGCGCCCTTCCTCCGCAAAACGAGCAGCGCCGCCAGCCAGAACCCGAAGAACGCCACGACGTTCACGAGCACTACGCTCGCGCCCGTGGGTATCGCGTGCAGATACGACATCACCACGCCGATGAAGAAGCATGCTACAGACACGATGGCGGAGCATATGGTGACGGTTTTGAACTTCTTGCACAGCCGCATGGACGTGAGCGCGGGGAAGATGACCAGGCTCGATATCAGCAGCGCGCCCATCATCCGCATTCCGAGCACGATGGTCATGGCGGTCAGCAGGGCTATCAGCATATTGTATGCGCCTGCCTTGACGCCTGTGGCACGTGCGAACCCCTCGTCGAAAGTGACCGCGAATATCTTGTTGTAGAACAGCACGAACAGCGCCATCACGGCGATGGACAGCGTGACCGAAAGCTGCACGTCCGCATGGCTCATGGCGAGAATGCTGCCAAAAAGGTAGTTGCAGACGTCGGTGTTCATGCCTGTGGTCATCGCTATCACCGATATGCCTATGGCGAGCGAGGCGGTCGAGATAAGGGCTATCGCCGCGTCCCCTTTTATCTTGCTGTTCTCGCTTATCCTGAGCAGCAGGAAGGCGGCGAGCACCACCACGGGCATAGAGACGGCAAGCGGGGCAAGGTTCAGCGCAGTGGCGATGGCAAGCGTGCCGAAGCCGACATTGGAGAGCCCGAAGCCAATCATGGAGTAACGCTTGAGCACGAGGCTCACTCCGAGCAGCGCGGCGCAGAGCGAGACCATTACCCCCACGACCACGGCCCTGACGAGAAAGCCGTATGAAAACATTTCAGAAAGTGTCTCAAACATCGCTATCACCTCCCAAAAACCTCTTGCCGATGGCGGTTTCCGCATAATCGCCCGCCGGCCCGAAGAACGCCTGTCTGTTTTTCAGGTGGAGTATATGCGAGGCGTAGGCAACGGCCGTCTTGACGTCGTGGGAGACCATTACTACGGTAATGCCCGTCTCCTTGTTGATTTTTTCTATCTGCACGTAGAGGTCCTGCGTCGCGACGGGGTCGAGCCCCGCCACCGGCTCGTCGAGGACAAGCAGCTTTCGGGTGGCGCAGAGCGCGCGTGCAAGCAGGACCCGCTGCTGCTGACCCCCTGAGAGCTCACGGTAGCAACTGTCCCTGAGCCCCGATATGCCGAGCAATGCCATGTTCGCCTCCGCTTCCGCTTTGTCTGCGGCAGAATAGAACGGGCGGATTCCGCAGCTCGCAAGCCTCCCTGACAGAACGACTTCATACACGCTTGCGGGGAAGTCCTTCTGCACCACGGTCTGTTGCGGAAGATAGCCTATCTCGTTGCTGTCGAGCCCATCGCCGAACTCGATGCTACCCCCCGCAGGCTTCATCAGCCCAAGCAGCCCCTTGACGAGCGTGCTCTTGCCGGAGCCGTTTTCACCGACGATGCAGAGGTAATCGCCGCTTTGCACCACGAAGTCAAGCCCGCTTACCGCGATGGCGTTGTCGTATGCAAAGGCCGCGTTTTTGCAGATTATTTGTGGCATGACAGGCAAATCACCTCCATCTAATGCAGTGCTTCCCTAAGCGCGTCCACATTCCGTATCATCAAGTCCATATAGCCGAGCCCGGCCTCGAAATCGTCCCTCGTGATATTGTGGCAGGCGTGCAACAACAATTTTTTCGTGCCGGTCTCTGCGCTGATGGTGTCCGCCATGCGCTCGTTTGAAAGCTCGATATGGAATACCACGGGTATCTCCTCGTGCATGATCTTGTCGATTAGGAACGCTACGGTCCTCGCGCTTGGCTCCGTGTCGGTGGAGCAGCCGGAGAAAGCGGCGAAGTAGTCAAGCCCGTACTCGTCCGTTAGGTAGCGGAACGGGAACCTGTCGCCGAACACTATGGTGTGGCGCACGGCGGTGTCGGTTACGGTTCGGAACGCCGCGTCGAGACCGCCAAGCCCCTCGATATAGGTGGTCGCGTTTGCTTGGTATGCGGCGGCGTTTGTTTGATCCGAAGCCGCTTTCCTGCTCTCGGCGTCGCTTAGGGCGTCCGCTATCCGCTGCACGATAAGCATGGCGTTTTTAGGCGATGTCCAGACATGCTCGTCATATGCGACCTCGTCGCCATCGTCACCGTCGTGGCTGTCATTCCCATGGTCGTGGCTATGACCGTGGCCGTCATCGCTATCGCCGCCCTCCATGCCCTCGACAAATTCTTCTTCGACAAGCGTCACGCAGTCAACCAAAGCGACGATTTCCATATTATCGGTGTCCATTGAGCCAAGTATCCTATCGACCCATGCGTCCGATTCTCCGCCTATATAGACAAAGACATCCGCATTCTGGATGGTGATGATGTCTTGCGGCGTAGGCTCGTAGGAGTGGCTTTCCATGCCTGGCGAAAGCAGCATCGCCACGTTCGCCCTGCCCCCTGCCACCACGCGTGCGAAGTCGAAAGGCGCAAAGATGGTGGCGACCACGCTTATCCTGTTTTCGTCTGCGGCCGCGTCAGGCTTGGGTGTCTGGCTTTCCGCTGCAAGGGCTTCGTCTGGGGCGTACACTTCCGGATCCGCAGATTCACCCCGCCCGCAGCCAGACAGTCCAAACACGACGGCCAACGCACCAACCGCTATAAACGAAACAATTCTTCTCATACTTATCTCTCCATCAAACACATCTTCATAGTATGTATTGACAATCAGTATGTTAGCCTAAGCTAACTCGGTTGTCAAGCGAAACGTGCAGACAAATTTTGCATTGCCGCAACCATTGTCCGCCTGTTACCTACAAACTACGAACTGCTGGACGTGTTGGGCAAGTACGGCGATATGCGCGTGACAAACCCAGGCATGGTCATCGACTGCAGCCAGACCTTGCCAGGCCCTTCCACCGTCGTCAGGAACAGACCCTCTCCGCTGAAAAAGATATTCTTGAAACCCTTCACCGTCTCCACGGAATACTTCACCTTTTTTTCAAACGCGGCTATGTTTCCCGTGCTTATTTTTAGCTTCTCGCCAGCTTTCAGCTCGACTTCTTGCAGGCTCCCGTCAATCTCGATGAACACCATGCCGCTCCCCGTAAGCTCCTGCATCAAAAAGCCTTCGCCGCCAAACAGCCCCGCCTTGATTCCGAGCGGGGTGTACACCCCAAGCGTCACATCGGGCTGCGCGCACAAAAAAGCGTTCTTCTGGCACACATAAGGCCCCTGTGCCACATCCAACGCGACGATGGAGCCAGGAAAGGTCGAACCCAGCGTTATCGCCTGCCCATTAGACTGCGCGGTATACGTCGCCATAAACAAAGACGAGCCCGTGAACATGCGCCCGAGCGCCTTCAGCCCCCCGCCCTTCGTGTTCGTCTCCATCGCGATATCGCTCGACATCCAGTTAAGGCCGCCCGATTGCGTGTAAATGCCCTCGCCCGCCTCAAGATGCAGCGTCACAGCCGGAAGATTCTCGCCCCAGATTTCGTATTTCATAGTTCTCCCTCCTAATAATTACAATGTTGGTGACCCTACGGGGAATCGAACCCCGGATTCAGCCGTGAGAGGGCTGCGTCTTAACCGCTTGACCATAGGGCCATTATCATGGCGAAGTTTATTCTATACCATGTTTGGGGGTTTTGCAAACAATTCTTGCAATCCGCCAACGCCGTTCCTGCCGTCTGTAGCCGCCGCTTCACGCCAAAAACATCCCCCCTGGGGGCTTGCGCCCCCGATACCCTTCATCTAGTATTTCATTTATGAAACCATTGAAACTATCGAAAAGACTTTGCACGCTGCTCGCCGTCGCCCTGATCGCCGGCTTGTTCGCGTCCTGCGCGAGCCCAGGAGCCGCCCCATCACCTGCAAGCCCCGCACAGCCCCCCGCCCCCGCAGCCCCAGACCAAAACCAAACCCCAGACCGCCTCGACACGCTGACCGTCGCCATCACATACGACGAAAACACTATTACGCCCGTTACCTACGTCAGGGGCACCCCTGGCCTTGATGTTATGCGGTTTATCTACGACAGCCTGTTCACCATCTCGCCCGACAACGTCGCCGTGCCCTGGATGGTCGAAGACGATTATGCGGTCGGCGCGGATATGCAGACCTTCGCCGTGACCCTTCGGGACGGCCTTTACTGGCACGACGGGACGCCCGTCACCGCGGACGACGTGGCATTCACCTTCGACTACTTCAAAAACGTGTTCACCGCCTACACCCGCTGGACCAATATTGCGAGGCAGGTCGAATCCATCGACGTGAACGGCCGGGAACTCGTGTTCAATCTCGAAAACCCAAACCCCGGCTTTATCCGCGTGGTGCTCGCCGACATGCCAATCGTCTCCAAGGCGCAGTACGAGGGCGTGGAGGACCCGACGGAATTGCCGAGCCTCGGCAGTGGCGCGTACAGGCTCGCGGAATACAGGGTCGGCGAGTTCTATACGCTCGAAGCCATGGACGATTATTTCAGGGGGACGCCCTCGGTCAAAATCATAAGGATGCCCATAATGGATGTGTCCGCCGCTCAGCAGGCTATGCTTGCCGGGCAGCTTGCGGGCTACACCGGCGGGGTTTCGGTCGAATTGATAGACATTTTCAGCGGCAGCCCCGATATCGAGCTTGTCAGCAGCGACGGCTACGCATCCACGCTCTTGCTTATGAGCAACGTCCGCCCGCCGTTCGACGATGCGGATTTCAGGCGTGCCATATCGCTTGCGCTCGACCTAGACCAACTTGTCGACATCATAACGCTCGGCAACGCGACTAAGGGCACGGCAGGCTATGTGAGGGACGGGCTAGATGAGCACGTCACCGGACTGGACTACACCTACGACCAGAACGCCGCAAATACGCTGCTCGACTCCCTAGGCTACGCCAACAAGGACGCCGACGGTATGCGCCTCGGTCTTGACGGCAGCCCCATGGAGCTTGAGATATTGACGAGCGGCACACGCGCCCGCGACGCCGAGCTTATATCCATGCAGCTTGAGTCCGTCGGCCTGCGTATAAGGGTCACCACCCTTGACCCTGACGCCCTCGATATGCGCGTATGGCCGGATTTCGACACCTCGCAGCCGCACGACTACCAGATGGCCATGTTCGGGTGGTCCGCGCCAGTGGTTCAACGGAACGGCGCCATCATCGGCGTATGCTCAAGCGACTACGCCGGCGTGGGCGGGCTAAACCTTTCGCACTATGATAGCAAAGAGTTTGACGCGGCGGCAGAGGCCTTTCTCGCCTCGGTGGATCCAGCGGAGCGTGCGATGCTCAATGAACAGATGCAGCGGACAGCGGCAGGCGATTTCCCCTTCGTCACGCTATATTTCGCGGACAATATAAACGCCGTGAACACGCAACAATACAGCGGTTGGGTGTTCCCGAAAGGCGGGCTGGCGGTAAATGTGTTCTCGTTTTTGCCATAACGGAGGGGCCCCTAATTGACTGGCGCGCTCCGCCGCCTCCCCCACTACCTTATCCTTATCGCGGCCATGGTCGCGCTCAACTTCTTTCTGCCTCGCATGATGCCTGGCTCCCCCGCCACACGCCTCGCAAGCGACAGCGGCTACGCCGTCACCGCCGAGGAACGCGAACAGATTCTTGGGTTCTACAACCTCGACAAGCCTATGGGCGAACAATTTGCGATGTTCCTAGAGGACCTCGTCACCCTCGACTGGGGGCGATCCTTCTCGAAAAAACAGCCCATATTCGACCTTATAAAGGCCGCCCTACCGTGGACACTGCTACTTGCCGTGTGCAACATCGCCATCGCAAGCGTAATCGGCACCTTTCTGGGCGCGCTCTCGGCGTTTATGCGAAAACGGGGCAGGGACAAACCGCTCGTCATCGGCATGATGGCCCTGAGCGCCATGCCTGCGTTTTGGATAGGAATGATGCTGCTCTCCGTGTTCGGGGTGCGTCTGGGGTGGTTCCCGCTGTTCGGGGCGTACTCCATGTGGGGCGATTACACAGGTATGGCGTACGTGGCCGACGTGCTGCGCCACCTTGCGATGCCCCTTGCCACAAGCGTTCTCGCCTCGCTCGCCGCATTCTTCACCACCGCCCGCTACGGCGTGCTGAACACCATGGAACACGACTATATCAGGATGGCTCGGATGCGCGGCGTGCCCGATGCCCGCGTCAAGACCTTCTACATCATGCGAAACGGCTTTATCCCCGTATTCGTCGTGCTAATGACGCAGATGGGCTTCATACTCAGCGGCTCGCTCGTGATCGAGAAGATATTCACCTACCCAGGGCTTGGCCTTCTTCTCGCGGATGCCGTCGTCGCACGGGACTACCCCCTTATGCAATACGCCTTCCTTATGACGTCCATCATGGTGGCGATAACGATGTTTCTCGCAGACGTGTTGCATTACAAACTCGACCCCGCGCTCGGCTCGGATGGCGGTAGCGAAAAACACGGAGGGCATCGATGAAAAACCCAGAGGACGCCAATGGTAAATAAGGGATTTTTTGCCGCAGGAGCGACAATCCTGCTCTTTCTCGTGTTTATCGCGGTATTCGCGGATATATTGGCGCCCTACGACCCCTCCGCCATATCCGGCAGTCCCTTTGAGCCGCCCACCGACGAGCATATGCTCGGCACGAACGACATCGGGCAGGACATATTCAGCGAGCTGCTTGTCGGCACGCGCTACTCCCTCGCCGTGGGGCTTATAACGACGGCCATATCCGCGTCGCTCGCCGTGCTTATAGGCATGGCCGCAGGTTGGGCGGGCGGGCTTGTCGACAGCGTCTTGATGAAGGTGTCGTCCTTCGTGCTCGCCATACCGTATATCCCGCTTATCCTTGTAATTTCAGCACTTACACGAGGCAGCATATGGTCGCTCGCCATCGTTATGGGGCTTACGGCGTGGCCCGAAATGGCCCGCATCATACGGACCCAGACCATGACCCTCAAGCACAGCGAATATATCACGAGCATCGCCGCGATGGGCGCGGGCAGCACATACATACTCAAAAAGCACATCGCGCGGGAGCTTCTGCCCTTCATCGCGTACAGCATCACCGCGCGGTTCCGCACCGCCGTCCTCGCCGAATCCACGCTGAGCTTCCTCGGATTCGCGCCCGGCATCGTGAAAAGTTGGGGCACCATGCTCTATTATGCCCAGGCGAGCAACGCATTCCTGACCGGCGCATGGGTCTGGTGGGCCATCCCCCCCGGCATAATGATAACGCTGCTGACCCTTGGTCTCAGTTTTGTAAGCTATAGCATAGAGGGGAAAATGGACCCCAGATTGGAGGGACGAAAATGAGCTGCGGAATAAACGCGCTGTCCGTGAGAGACCTCTCGATAATGTATGGAAATGCCGCGAATCCCGTCGTGGATGGGCTATGTTTTGACATAGTGCGAAGCGAGACGCTGGGGCTTTTCGGCAAGAGCGGGTGCGGCAAAAGCAGCGTGGCCCTTGCGGTTATGCGGATGCTTGACGCCGTAGGCGGAACGGCTACAGGCGAAATAATTTACGAGGAGCGGGAGCTTCTGTCCCTGCCCGAAAATGAAATGCACAAGATACGTTGGCGCGAAATCGCCATGGTACCCCAGTCGTCGATGAACGCCCTAAACCCTGTCTACACCATAAAAAAGACCATGTTTGAGACAATTCGGGCGCACGAGGGGAGAAAAACGCCCACCAAAGAGCTACAGGAACGGTGCGAGGAATTGCTGGACCTCGCACAGCTTGACCGTCGCGTGCTTTCGAGCTACCCGCACGAGCTTAGCGGTGGCATGCGTCAGAGGATATCCATAGCGCTCGCGCTCGCGCTCGCGCCGGAGCTTCTGATTCTGGACGAAGCGACCACCGGCCTCGATGTGACCGTCGAGGCGGACATCCTCCACACCATACGCCAGATAAAAGAGAAGCGGCACCTCTCGCTAATATTCATAACTCACGATCTGAGGCTGCAAAACTCATTCTGCGACAGGAGGATAGAACTGTGAGCGAGGATAGCACTGTGAGCAATGAGCTTCTGCGCCTTACCGACCTGCGCAAAGTCTACAAAGTCAGGCGCCGGCGCGGGAAAATCACCGTCAACGCCGTCGATGGCGTGTCTTTTTCCATAGGGCGCGGCGAAAAAGTAGGCATCATAGGCGCCAGCGGCTGCGGCAAGACCACCCTGCTCAAGATGATTCTCGGCCTTGCCGCGCCCACATCGGGAAGCATAGAAAAAAACGCCGCCGCCGGCTTCGTGGCGCAAGACCCCTACTCGTCGCTATGCCACGCCCTGACCGTCCACGAAATCATCGCCGAGCCGCTTATATTCACAAAAAAGCGCCGCCGCGCCGCCGAATGCGCCGAAGAAGTAAAGCAGGCCATGAACCTCGTAAACCTGCCCTACGACACCTACGCCGCCCGCTACCCCCACCAGATAAGCGGCGGGGAGCGCCAAAGGGTCAGCATAGCCCGCGCCATGATAAACCGCCCAGGCTTCCTCGCCCTAGACGAGCCCACGTCCATGATAGATTACGAAGTAAAAGCCAGCGTAGCCGACGCCATCACAAACGCCACGACCCAGGCCGGCGCAGCCATGCTAATGGTCACCCACGACATAGCCATATCCTGCGCCCTATGCGACACCCTACTAGTAATGGACGCCGGAAAAATCATAGAGTCCGGCAAAGCCGAAACCATAATGCAAAACCCCCAAGACCCCCGCACAAAAAAGCTCGTCCTAGCCGCCAGCGACATCGAGGCCTACTGGCAAAGGGCGCAATAAAACCCCCTTTTGTGAAACTATTCGCAACACCTAATATTATCCTAAAATTATATATATTGACAGCACAATTCTTCTATGCTACTATCCATATATTGGATATTGACACGCTGTATGATATAGGATACAATTGTTATGGAAGTATACAAAACACGCACTTTTGACAAATGGTTTGGCCGGATAAAGGACAAGAAAACGCGAGCGATTATCGGAGTCAGAATCCAGAGAATAGCCATTGACGGAAACTTCGGCGACTATGAGGTCATATCGAAATACGTAACGGAATTGCGCATCGACTACGGCCCCGGGTACAGGGTATATCTTACGAAGAAAGGCACTCGAATCGTGATTCTGCTTATAGGCGGAAACAAGTCATCGCAAAGCCGGGACATTCGGAAAGCCGAAAAAATGGCAAGGTCTGAACTTGTGGAGGTAGATGCATAATGAAAACAAAGATAACGAAGTGGGACATCGCCGAATACCTGAAATCGGACGAAGACATACTCGCCTACCTTGATGCCGTACTTGATGAAAACAATGCTCCGCTACTCGCCGCCGCCCTCGGGGACATAGCGCGGGCAAGAGGCATGACCAGTATCGCTCGCGAAACCGGCCTAGGACGCGAATCGCTCTACAAAGCCCTGAGCGCAGACGGCAACCCGTCCTTTGCGACCATTCAAAAGGTGCTTACCGCCTTGGACCTAAAACTCCACGTCGCGCATATGTAAATATCAGGAATGCACAATTTCCTTCGGGACACCGCCCTTGCCAAAAAGCGGGGTGAAAGGGCCATCAGCGACGTCGAGGCCACCTACAGCCGCTGCGTTGTCTTAGGTATCACAAGCGTATGGTCGTCCAAACTCCTGCGTTCCAGGTCGAACCACCACTTATCCGTCTTTTCAAGCGGGCTCGTGAACCCCGCATCCCTGCGTTTTTTCGCTTGCTCGTCCACCCGCCGTATCAGCCCCTCCGTGGTGCCGTCCCAGTCCTCGAAATCCCTCGGGTCGTTCTTGTCGAGGCTCCACGGACACAGCTTCGTGCAACGGCCGCAAACGCAGCCCTCCGTGTTCAAAATATCGAAACTCGCACACTTACGCTTGTCCAGCTCCCACGTTTCATAGCCGTTATAAACCGTCTTTCCGCCCTTCGTAATGGCCCCGACCGGGCATTGCTCCGCGCATATCGAGCACTTCTCGCAATAATCCTGCAAACCGAAGTCGATATACTTGTCCGGCTCCAAAGGCAGGTCCGTCAGCACAGCCGCCGCCTTGAAATGCCCGCCCAAAAACGGGTTCACGATCAGCCCCATGCGGCTCACTTCCCCAAGCCCCGCCTCCAAAACAAGCTGCGGCATCAGCGTCAGGTAGTTCCACATATTCGAGGCCGCCGCGTCATGCCCAAGCCGCTTGATATAATTGGTCATAACCTCGGTCTGGCACGCGAGCCGCTGATATGTCTGGAAACTTACCGGATCGAAAATCCAGTCATAGCCGCTCGAACACGCAGCCGTATGCGAAGTCTTTCTGCACAATAGCACAATCGCGAATTTGTAATCGACGTCCAGAGGGTCGCCGTTGAGGTGCGTGGTGTAGACCGCGGACTGGGGCAGCTTGCATATCCCCACCATGTCGGCGCCTAGGAAATGCGCCAGGCTCTTGATATGCCTCGACAGCACCCGCGGGTCCTGAGGAATAGGCGCCTTCTTGGGCGCGATATCGTTGGGCTTGATAGAGTTTATATGCCTTTGCACACTTATAAGCGCCGCGCCTATGGGCTCCGTGACGGACATCATCGGCGCCAGCTCCTTCACCTTCTCGCCGTACTCGCCCCGAAAGGCCTGCCCGAAGATATTGTCCCTCTGGTCCCGCCTCTGAATCTCCCCGACTATCTTGTTCGTCGGCTTGTCCACACGTTTCAGCTTGTCCGTCGGATAGGGGCCAATCTGCTTGTCGTTGTACAGAATGTCCCTGAATTTGATATCGTACGTCTCGTTGGGGTCCACGTCGTCTTCGCCTGCCGATGCACCGACCTGCCCCATAGCTATAGGCTTGGATGACACCGCATTCCCGAACCAGTCATGCAGCTCCTCGCCGCCCAACACCTCTGGTTGCCCCCCCGATAATTTCTTGTTATTATCCATTTCTATACTCCTTTTCATCACAAAATCAAACCCGCTACGGCTAATCACTCCCCCTCTCCCTTATACCCTATATACGGCACATACGCAACCCCCTGCCGCCTATAACCCCCATAGCCCTCCAAGCACCCCCCTTTTGTCCGAAAAAAACACCCGCAGGAAACATCCGACAGGTGTTTTGTTTTCATGCAGGAACGCTCCCTTGGTTACCGAATCACGGTGCCTGGCCTTTCAGGGCGAGCATAAGCGGGGCGTTTCCATGGAAATGCCCCGGTGGACACCCAAACCCTGTCAACCCGTGCTTACCCACATGGCGGGCCGTATACCCATTCTGTCGTCTTTGGGGGCATAGTATACGCGCCCCTCATGCGTGATGTACACCGCTGACGTCTCGCCAGCTTCGTCGAAATAGACCGTGCGAAGCCACCAATCCCCACCAGCAATCATCTCTTCGTTGCTTTTGAAGTATGTATCCACCTCCTCTATGCTCAGCGCAAACACCATGTCGGTTGTAGTCCCCTCTTCCAGCACATAATCTGCATCGACACCAGCCTTGCGGTACGTCGAGGTAAGCAGCTCTGTCCGCTGTATGGTCGCCTTCTGCCTTGGTGAAAGGTTTGCATCGCCCAAGAAGGATGTGTTGAGCAATTCCCGCAATTCGCTGTTCTCCCATGTAATCTCAGGATCGGCATCCTCTTGCAATGAATCGAAGCGGCTATGCCCAAGAATACTGTTTGACAGTATCAACGCCCGCCCGCCATCAACGGCCAGCACGCGCCATTGAAGAGCATCTCTATCATAGCCATAACTCCCGAATGTGACAATATCGCCGACAGACAGCGAGCTATACCTTTCGCCTATAGTCATTGTGGTCGCCGAGACGAACTCGTCAATGCGATCGACCATCTCTTGGCTGTCCTTATAGTCTGCCATCGCGGCAAAGGCCTCCCTCGCCGCATCCATGTTGCCGACATGGTACAAATCCTGTGCGTCATTGTACGCCCCTTCAGCCCGCTGCGCCGAAGCAATCGCGCCGTAAATGGCAAGCACGGCGACAGCCACGGCCACACAGACGGCGAGCACCGCGATTCTTGATACTTTCCTCGTCTTTGACGCACGCGCCTCCCAAAACAGAACGCTGGCATCGGCCTCTTTCGCCATTTCCTCGCATTGCTCCGCACGCCTATCCGAGTCTTCGAACCCATTCAGGTCTTTTTCATTGAACATATCGACCGCTTGGCGAAAAGCGGCCGCCTTGCTTTTGTACTGTTCGGATACTGCTTGACAAGCACGCACACCCTTCATTATCTTTCGTAAATCTTTGGTTATTGTCTTAGCTCTTAAGTCTTTGATTGTGGGGGGGTTGGTGGTTGGGCTGGCCACGGCTGCATCATAGGCCTCATCTGCCCTGCCGTAGGCCTTTTGCTTACGCGCAAGCTCCTCCGCCTCCTCTTCTTGCTTTCGTGCAAGCTCTTCCGCCTCCTCTATCCTTTCAGCCACTTTCGATACATATTCCTCAAGCCGTGCAACGATGCCCTCATCCCCAAAACGCTTGGCCTTTTGATAATGTACGCTTTGGGTGAACACCGACTCAAGCTCGCCCAGTTCCTCCTCGCTATTGCATTCGAGCTCCACGCACAGCCGTCCGACATATGCGGGCGCGTACTCAGGGTCGATGTCGAGCACGCTGTCAAAGCATTCGTCCGCCTCAATAAATTCACCGAATTCTAGGTGAATCAGCCCCTTTTTGAATAGTGCTTCAATGCCCTTTTGCGTGCCTGTGTCCGCCGCAACGCCCGCATTCCCATCGACGCCCATTATCTTTTTGATGCCGAGGATTAAGTCCTGCACAAAGCCAAGCCTACTCATGTCATACGCCTGCAAATCCAACAACTCCTCCGGCAGACTGTAGGCGTCCATATCCTGGTACACGGGTATCAGCTTCTTATTTTCCCCTTGGTCGATAAGGGCAAGGTAGCGACTCCACTCGTTCTTCACCCATGGGGAATTGAGGTAAGTGGGATTCGTTCCGACCACCACCATCACCTTTGCGGACTGCAGCGCGGCGAAGATGTATGGCTCATACTCCGCCCCGAGTCTGCTTTCGAGTGTTATGCGTGAAAAAAACACTTTCATGCCCTCTTTCGTCAATTCTTGGTAGAGCTCTTGGGCACGCACGCTGTCCTTCGTCCTCTCGCCGACGTCGTCCGTGTCTTTGTAGCATATAAAGACATCGAACGGCTCCTCCTTTTTGGAAATCGCAAGGATGCTCTTCCGTATGCCGTCTATCGCCTTGGCCTCCTTTTCGTACTCAGCGGCCTGCCCTGCGGCGGCATGCTCTATGGCCTGTTTGTAGTCTGGATCGGACGTCACGGACTTGCTCTGCACCCTATTGATCGTCGGTATGCGCTCGTGCGTCTTTGGGTCTTCCACATATTGTATGCCATATTTACACAAAACGATCTGCCAATATGCCTCGGCATCCGTGGCGTCCTCATGCAGGATGGTCTCATACACCCCCAAAGCCTTGTCGTATTCGTTCGCCTGTCTGAAATGGTTGGCGCGGTTGTATAGGTTAACCCGCTTTTCGTCATCCATTTTGGGGATGGTCTGCTGCGTCCCGCAATGCGTGCATTTCGAGATGTTTTCCCCTTCCTGCACGCTCAGATCCCCTCCACACATCTTGCATTTGAGTATCATGTCCTTTATTCTCCCTGATTCATCGAAACTGCTATTTGAGCAGCCTCGTCTTCACGTTCCGCTCGTTCAGCAACGCCTTCGCCTCCGTCACAAGCGGTGCGGCGCCCTCTGTGTCACCAACCTCGCATTTTGCCTTTATCTGGCCCAAAAGCCCTATCATCCTCACTTCTATCTGTTCAAGAGAAGGGTCGCTCATGGGGTCGCTATACCTTATGCTCTCTGCCAAGCCCGCAAGCTGCCCTTTCAAAGTCTCGTCAGTGGTGGCGGCAGCCATCTGCTCCGCTTCGCTTTGCAGCGCTCTGATATACATCACTTTGGCGCCGACCCGCCGATCCATACCCTCTATCGCATCCCTGCCCACCTCTGCGCCTATCATCAGCAAGGCGCAAATGGCAAGCCAAGCCACGCAAGCAATAAGCGCAGCCTCCCATGGGATACCGGGCAAGAGTGTTACAAGCGCCTCGTGCAAAGAGGTGCCCGACAAAAACAAATTAAGCACCTCATCCAAAGGTGTGCCAGACAAAAGCGCCTTGAACGCCGCCTCCACGGGGGTGCCCGCTATAAGCACAAGCGACAAAACCATCTGCCCTATCAGGTATACCATGCCTATCTGCAAAATGGGGATGCCAAGGACCTTGCTCTTTAAGGCGCTCGCCCTATCCCACCCCACTATCCATACAAGTATCTGGGAGGCTAGTGCGACCATCCCAAAAACGTATGCAAGCCAAAACGTGGAGGTATGCCGGAAATCCGGTGCGAACACCACTACATTGAATACCGCGATAACTATACCTATCGCTATTATCCTTAGAGATCTTTTCTTGTTCATTCCCTACACCTCCCTTTTCGCGCCGCAGCCAGGGCAGAATTTCCCTGGCCTCGTGAATACGGCCCCACACTCAGGATTGGAGCAAGTGTTTGCAGGTACCGCTGTGCCGCATTCCTCGCAAAACCCTGCGCCGAGTGCCAGCTGTTCCCCGCAATTCTCGCAAAAACGTGCCTGTCCAGCTCCTTCCATTCCCGTTATCGCTTGCCCTCCTGCCCCATCCGTGCTTGCAAGCGCGCCGCCAAGTATGCCACCTGGCTGTGCCACGGCACCCATAGCGGTGTTCACAACCCCGCCGACCGCAGTGCCCACGCCACCACCTACGCCTGCCACCATGCCAAGCCCTATGCCCATATTGCTGAACTCGCCGACTCCCTCGTTCTCTGCAACCTTTTCCGCCACGTCGAACCCACGCTCCTGCTGGTAGGTATACCCCTCGATCTGGCGCTTTTGAGCCGCCGCACCCGCCTCTATAACCGTCTTTTTAGCTTCGGTCTCCTGCTCTATCACTCCGACGTTTTGCCGGATCTCCGCATCCTTTACGTCCGCAAATTGCCTGAAATGCAAGGCCTTGAACTCCTCGTATTGCGGATCGCCGTCCGGCTTAACTATGTTCGTGACAAAAAACCGCTCCAGCGATGTGCCATAGTCCGCAAAATCCGGCTTCAAGAGGCTGTGCAGATCGACCGTAAAGTCCTCAAGGCGGGCATCCACCTCGAATATGCTGATGGCTTTATCCTGCATAACCCGCGCTATATGCGACTTTACCCTTGTGTCCAGAAACATCCGGAAGTATTCCGCAAGACGCTCTTGGCCGAGCTCCGTCTCCGTACCTACCACCTTCACAAGCAACTTGCGCGAATCCTCTATCCGCAAGCTCATCTCCCCTGACACCCCTATGGAAAGAGGGAAGCCGTACTCTGGATCCATGTATTGCACTTTGCTGCTCGTCCCCCATTTTATCGCAAGCTGCTCCACCTTGTTTATGAAGTAGACTTCGCAATGGAACGGGGTCACCCCGCCTGTCGGCAGGCTCATCAAGTTCCTGATAAGCGGGATGTTTTGCGTCTTGAGCGTGTGCCGCCCAGGACCGAAGAGATCGAGCGCTTGTCCGTTCATGTAAAACAATGCCTCCTGCGACGCGTTTACAGTCAAATACGAGGCAGTATTGAAATCCGTCGTAGGGTGCTTCCACACAAAAGTCTTATTGTCTCCCTCATATTTGATATCATCCAATATCTTCACCATAGTGCCCTCCTTTTCCTTGCAAATCACCCAGTATCAAAATAAGTTCATTAATCATGCCATTGCACAAAAATGACGCACCATAGCGGTACGCCCTACGCAAAGTCTATATGCCGTATCTATTTTTATCCTGTTCTGGGAATGCCCCCCCCCCCGAACCTATGTTCTCGGGGCGGCCTCGATGCCTTTCTCTATTGTCGGTTGCAAAACGCATATTTTCAAACCACCTCCATGTCGATTCAATGCCAACACCAAACAATTTTCACATATTTTCTCGCGTTTTGCAACAAAATTATTCGTTCTTTTGGCTCTTCTGAAGCCCAAAAAAATACATCAATGCACTCCCTAAGTGTCTTTACTCCATCGCCTACGCCGCCACCTCTCCCTTATACCTCCTATACATCACAAACGCCGCACCTGCCGCCGCGATGGCAAGCACAATCCACAGCCACATCAGCCCTGCACTCCCGCCTTGGGGCTCGACATCGCCGCCGCCTGCGGGCAGTATCTCAATATCAGCTAAAGATGCTATGTCTACATCCACATGGAACGGGTCTACGGGGTCGCCAATCGCCTGCACCACCGTCACTATGGCGGTGTCGGACTTGGAATTATCGAGCTTCGACACCCCTTTGATCTCAAGCCTTGTCGCCGTCTCGTCCTCGCCAATGGTCAGCCTGCCCGACTCGCTTATGGAAGTCCCCGCTCCGCCGCCCGTCACCGTCCAGACCACCTCTTGCGAGGGGCTGTTCGTGCCTTTCACCACATCGCTGAACGTGTATGTGGCACCCTTATTTAAGATTACAGTACGAGGTATTATGTCAACCGAAGCCACAGTAGCCGCAGGCTGGTCCGCATCACTCACGGTCACCGTGGACGTGCCAGATTTAGATGCATCGAGCGTAGAGACCGCCCTTACCGTCAAGTGTGCCCCCACCGTCTCGCCCGCCGCCACAGTCAATACCCCCGACGTGCTTATCGACGTACCCGCTCCACCGCCCGTCACCGTCCACTTGACGCTTTGCGAGGGGCTGCCCTCACCTTTCACCGTTGCGCTGAACTTGAATGTCGTGCCATGCTTCACAGTTACGGATGAAGGGTTGACCTCCACGCTTGTCACAGTCGTCTGCTTCGACCAACGCGCATACAGCGTCATATCCGAGCTTACGGAGTCCGCCCCGAAGTCCCATAGCCGCCCGCCAGAAGCCGCCGTATACCAGCCCTCAAAGGTCTTACCGCCCGTATTCGCCACCGCGAACGCGGGTATCCGCCCGCCGTCCGTTACATATGCGCCCCGCACACGCTCCGTCGGCGCCGTGCCGGAATAATCGAACACAACGGTATTGCCGCCCGCAGGGTCGCTGTTCTGCACACGAATAAGCTGGCCGTCTGTGCGATCGAGGATCGCATAAGAGCCGCCAAGCGTGTCTATGTCGAGGCCGCTGCCGCCCCTTATCTCGCCCGCCACCTTGCCGCCTATCACCACCTTTCCCGGCAGTTCCAACGGTCCTTGCTCAGGGTCGGGCCAGTCGTATTCCGTGGCGTATATGCCGCCGCCGGCAAAATCGCCGCCGCTGCCGCCTATGATGCTTCCGTTCACCGTGCCCGAGATATTGACGGCCTCCTTGTAGCTAGAGACCCTTATGCCGTAGCCGGCGTATGACTCGCCCTCGCTATCGACGGGCACGCTGCCGCCGATGATGTCGCCGTTCACGACGCCCGATATAGAAAGGCTGCCGCCGTAAGAGGCGCTGATGGCCTCTCCGCTATATCTTCCATCGCCGCCGGAGATGCCGCCGTCCACCACCCCAATTATCTCGATGTCGCCGTCTGACGCAAGGCCTTCGCCCGTGCCGCCTGTGCCGCCCGTGATAGCCCCCGTCCGGCCGAGTATCCTGATGCCGCCCCCTCCAGATATGCCGTCGCCACCGCCGCCGCTGTCCGGTTCGATGTCGTCGGACACGCTGCCGCCTATGATGTCGCCCGTCTCGCCGGATGCCTCAATGCTGACGATGCCGATGCTGGACGCCATTCCGCTGCCGCCTAGGAACCCTCCGCCGCCGATTATCCTGCCTGTCCTGCCGAATATCGCGATATCGCCGAACGCGACCAGCCCAGAGCCGGAAAACACGCCAAACCCGCCAAGAAGCTCGGTGGAGCCGCCCTCTATGCCGCCGATGACGCCAGTAGCCGAAACCGTTATGGTATTGTATGATTGTACACCGTTGCCGCCTACCACCTTGCCGTAGCCGCCGACGATATTGCCCACCGTACCGGAGATCTCAAGGCTTTCGCCCAAGAGCAACCCATGCCCGCCGTTGCTGTCGCCGCGGCCGCCGCTTATATCGCCCGCCACGCCGCCAATCTCGACAACATTGGCATATATGGCGGATGACGTGTATTGAGTGCCTTCGCCGCTCCTTATATCCCCAACTTTGCCGTAAATGCCCAGAACCCCTGGAACATCATCATCCCCCAACAACTCTGGCGTATCGCCATCCCCCAAACGCCCTGGTGCGTCGCTCCCTAGCACCCCAGGCAAGCCCCCTATGCCATGAACCACATCCTCGGCCTCGCCGTCCACGGCAGGTATCCCAACCCCGCTGCCCGCAGCAGCGACCTCATCTGCATATATATCGTACGCCCATACTCCGCGCCCGCTCTGCCTGCCAGAGCCGCCGCTGAGATCCCCCAAATTTGCGCCCTCGCCGATATTTATATAATTCGCCCTTATTCCGCTGCCTGCCCAGCGCCCGCGAGCCTCCCCGCCTTTGCCGCCTGTTATATCGCCCACGTTGCCTGATATATCGACATAAATGCCGGTCACCCCGTCGCCCCCGTTCCCGCCGGGGCCAAGAAAGGTGAGACCGCCAAGCGCGTCACCGCCGCTGATATTGCCCACAGAGCCGGATATAAGCACCATGTCGGCGCATATGCCGCTGCCCCCGTCCTGGCCGTCCCCGCCGCTCACATCGCCCACCGTGCCGGTTATCTCAAGCGTGCCGTCCACATATATGCCCGTGCCGCCGTTGCCTGTACCATCGCCGCCCACGATATCGCCAAACTCCCCGGCGAGCTCAATCGAGCCCATGCCGCATATGCCCGTCATGCCCTCGCCGCCCCTTATCGAAATACCGCCGCCCATGCCAGTAACGACAGAGCCGCCCGGCACGATAAGCGCCCCCTTGACGCCCGGCGCATCCGAGCCGACCAACGCCGTGCCGCCCTCGATAAAGACCGCCAAAGCGTCCCTCATCTCGACCGCCCGCCCCCCGCTGTTTCCTTTTATGGTAACGGGGCCCTCGCCATGCACGGTCACAAGCCCTTCCGACACCACAATCCTCTCGTCCGTCTCGTCGATATTGTCGAGGTCGAGAGTGATTGGCCCGTCCGCAAACGGCTTTATCCCCGGGTCGTCCGGATCCTCGGGGTCATCTGGGTCAATAATCGGTTCATCCGGGTCGATGTTCGGGTCATCGGGATCAATAATCGGTCCGTCCGGGTCGATAATCGGATCGTCAGGATTGTCGGGGTCTGTTGGGTTGTCAGGACCAGGAATCGGGTCATCAGGACTGCCGGGATCGTCAGAGTTTTCAGGGTCGCCAGGATTCGCGGGGTCGTACTCACCCCCCTGTCCGCCTTCCTCCGCACTACCCGCACCCAAAGGATTGAAGGCCGTGCCAAGCAGACCTGCCCCGCCCTGCACAGGCGCAAACGCCACCGCCAGCACCACAAACACCACGGCTGCTGCCGCCACGCCCGCTATCTGCCACTTCTTGACACTTATGCCCTTCTGCCCGTCCTTGCCCTCATTGCCCATTTTCACATGTTCCTCATTATCAACATTGCTACAAGGGGCGGCCTTGCGGCAAACCTGCCTCAATTCCGCCCCCTGCCACTCATTATCGCATCCCCACATCGCCGCCCGTCATTGTCAGCGGCCACCTACCTCTAACTATCCGTTCCGCTCTCAGCCGAAAACTTCCTCACCAATATCACAGCCACCACAACCACTGCGGCCACCAATATTATCCAAAGCGGGAACCCGCCGCCACCGCCATTGTCCTCGGGCACTATAGGCGCCACAGGCGTCGCAGGGGAATCCGGCGTCACAGGCGCCGTTATGTCCACATACACCGCCGTGATGGTCGCGTCATGCTCCGGCATCACGAACACCGTCGACTCGTCATCCGCGTCGGCCAGCCTGCCCCCGCCGCTCACAAGCCTCCATTTGTCGAACTTATGCTCGGAATCTGGAGCTTTGTCGGCCTTTATCGTCACAGCCTCGCCCGCCTTATGCTTGCCGCCGCCCGTGCCGTGCTCCACAGTCAGCACATACTCCTTGGCCGTAGGATGCACCACCGTCACTATCGCCGTATCATGCTTCTTGCTGTCGATCACGGAAGTTCCCTTTACCTCTAACTTCGTCGCCGTCTCGTTGTCCGCTATATGGAGGTTGCCGTGCTCGTCAATCTTCGTGCCGCTGACGCCGCCATTCACCGTCCATTTCACGTCCTGCGATGGGTTGTTCGCGCCCTTCACCACATCCGTGAACTTCTGGTCGTCGCCCGCGTTAATCGTAACCGTATGAGGTGACACCGTCACGGAAGACACCGTCGCCTTGATATGCGTAACTGTCACCTCGGCAGTGCCGCGCTTCGTAGTGTCCACGGTCGAAGTCGCCCTAACCGTCAGCTTCACGCCTTCTTTCTCCGCCTTAGCCACCGTCAGCACCCCCGATGAGCTTATCGAAGTGCCTGCGCCGCCGCCTGTCACCGTCCAAGTCACTTTCTGCGATGGATGGTTCGTCCCCTTCACGGACGCGCTGAAATTCTTCGTGCTGCCGCTGTTCACCTTGGCCGTAGCCGGCGTCACCGTTACCGAAGTCACCGTCGGCGCAGGCGGCGGGGCTACGCTCACCGTCGCAATCGCCGTGCCCGACACAGACGTATCATATGTAGATTCCGCCGTCACCGTCAGCCTTGTGCCGTCCGTCTCGGACGCAGCCACCGTCAGCAGCCCCGTCGTGCTTATCGACGTGCCGCCGCCACCGCCGGCCACCGTCCATGTCACGGTCTGCGGCGGGTTGTTGGTCCCCTCGACTGTCGCGCTGAACTGGTGTTCACCGCCTGCCCCTATCGTCACGGACGCCGGCTCCACCGTCACGCCCGTCACCGTAGGCGTCACTTCCGACTCATACACCGCAGTCGCTTCCACATTGGCGGCAGGCATCGTAAAGGTCGCCTCCGCGCTCGACGCGCTCGTCCCGCCAGTGAACGACACTTCTGGGTTCGTCTCCCATCCTACGAAATGCTGTCCCTCTGGCGCCTCGGCAGCCACGATCCTGACCTCCGCGCCCTCAGCGTACTCGCCGCTGCCCGTGCCGCTGTTCACCGTTACCATAAAACTGCCAGGCTGCGGCCCCGTCACCTCGACCGCAAGCTTTATAAAGCCGGCGTTTGCGCCGCTGCTGTAGACCACGCCGCTGTCGCTCCCGCTGTTGCCCCAGACTTCGCTGCCCTCAGGCCAGGCTTTAAGGTCCTCCGTCGTGCCGGAGGTATATTCCGTATGGCCGGCACCGCTGTCCCAAGCGATAAGCGCCCCATCGCCCTTGACGTCAAGCGCCCCGGCCGATACCACGTCGTTCTTGCTGCCGCTCACATTGCTGCCATAGCCAAAGACCGTTCCGCCGTTCACCACGACGCTGCCCTCGGCAACTACCGCCAGACCGCCGCCCGTAAGCTGCACCTTGCCGCCGTTCACCACGAACTTGCCGCCGCCCGAAAGCGTTATCAGCCCCTGGCCCGCGCCGGACGGGCTGCCGGAATACTCCGCGCCCCACCTGACCGTCTTGCCCTCTGGTATCTCAATGGCAAGCGAGCCTGTAACGCCGCCCTTGCTGCCCGACACGCTCACCTCGTCGTTGTCCGCAAGCACGCTCTCAATCTGCGACTTGATACCCTCTGTGTCCTCGCCCGTGATGTCCACGATGAAGCTGCCGGTCGGCCCCTCAAAAGCCGTCCCCAAAAGCTGCGCCCCGTCCATGCCGCCCGAACCTCCGCCAAAGCCCGGCCCGTCGATCATCGGCTGCACGATAATTATGCAGACGATGGCGACCGCGGCCACCGCCACAACTACCCCTGACGCCCACTTCTTGCGACTGGTCTTGCCCTTTGCATTGCTGTCTTTCATTTTGAAACCCTCCTTAGAACTACCACTAGATACACTTTGCTTAACTACCCTCTGCGACTCATCCGAACCCTGCGCCTGGCCTCCCTCGCACGCAATGGACGCAAGCATACGAGCCCTCGCCCGCTCCTTCGCGCCCTCGTCCGGAACAATCCCGACCCTGTCCATTATCTCTTTCAGTTCTTTGTCGCTCATTTCAACCAATACCTCTGCGTCATACCCTATTAGATGCGCCTATAGCAAAAACCTCACACATTTCCCTGAGAATTTTCTAAGTAATTTTTCAATAATTTTTTTGCGCGGGAAAGGATGGTTTCCGCATTTGTTTCGCTTATGCCCAGCAGCCTGGCCGTTTCCCTGCCGCTCAGCCCGCCGAAATACCGCAGCACCACCACGTCCTTCTGCCGCTCGTCAAGCCCCCCCATCGCCGCAAAAAGCTCCCTCGCCGCCTCGTTCGCCAGCACAGCCCCCTCGGTGCGCTCGCACGCAGGCACGTTCTCCGCCTCCTCTATGGGCGCCACGTACTGCCGCCCCCGAAAATACATCTTCACCTCGTTTAGGGCGATGGCAAACAGCCACGTCGACACCGACGCCTCCCCCCGATACCGGTCCCAACCCTTCGCCGCCTTGTAGAAGACCTCCGACGCGACATCCTCCGCGACGTGCACATCCCCCACGCGGTACAGCGCAAACCCGTACACCCGGTCGTAGTATTCGTCAAAAATCTCCCTTAGTTCCACGGCACCTCAAACCAATTCTTGCGCATTCACGCGCAAACCACACTCTGCCCAATGTATCATTTTACTATAAATCCCCACATCGAAACCGCCCCACTTGCCAATTGTCAAAAAAACGTAATCGTTTTGTGAGGGAGAGGCCTACCCCTACCCCAACGCCATCCCTATCAACGCCCCCGCCACATCCGCAAGCGGGAGCGGTATATTGAGAATGTTGCCGTCAAGCGTGAGGTTCCTGGCGGAAAACCTTACCCTCAGCGGCGTGTCCTCCGCATAATTCTCCTGGTACGTTTTCAAGCCAGGGCTCTCCGTCTGCTTCCCCGACTTGACCTCAATAGGGACCACGATATTTTCGTGTTGGATAATGAAATCGACTTCGCGCCTCGGATGGAGCTTCGACCAGTACCGAGGCGGCAGGCGAAGGCCGGGCATAAGCGACTGGAGCACATAGTTTTCCGCAAGCGCCCCACGAAACTCGGTGAACAGGCGGTTCCCTTCCGCAAACGCCGACGGCGCAAGGCCGGACTTCGCACGCAGCAGCCCCACATCAAGCGCATAAAGCTTGAACGCCGATAAATCGTCATAAGCGGACAGCGGCAGGCCCGGCTTCTCTATGCGGTAGGTCTTGTACGCAAGCCCCGCGCCGACAAGCCATTCGAGCGCGTCCTCGTACTCCCTGGCACGAGCGCCGCCTTTCGCCGCCCCATAGAGAAACTTCTTGTTTTCGCGCGAAAGCTGCGAAGGTATCGAGTTCCAGATATGCGACGCCTTTAGCCTGTCCTTCTTCGCGGCGTGCTTTGAAAAATCGCGCTCATAGGCGGCGAGTATCGCGTCCTGGATTATCTCCACACGGGAAATGTCCCTTTCACCCGCCCACGCTGCGACCGCCTCCGGCATCCCCCCGGTGATAAAGTATATCTTCAGCTTTTCCATAAGAGGGTTGAAGAACGCATCTGGAACACTCTCGATACGCTCAATCCTGGCGATATAATCGGCAAGGTTTTCGTCGCCGTTTGCCACAAGAAACTCCTGGAACGTGAGCGGCCACATATTCAGAAAATCGACCTTTCCGACGGGGAAGGCCCCCTCGATTTTCGTGCCGAGAAGCGAGCCCGCGCAAGCGACATGGTATTGGGGCGCATTTTCGCAAAAATATTTCAGCGCGTTAAGCGCAGGGTTGCAATCCTGTATCTCGTCGAACACAATCAAGGTCTTTTCAGGGACTATCGGCCCCCCGCTGACCACCGAAAGGTTTTGCACTATGCGGTCCACATTCTTGGTGGTGTCGAAAAACTGGCACAGCTCCACCTGCTCATCAAAGCTGAAATACGCCACGTTCCCATAGCTCAGCCTGCCAAATTCCTTCAACGCCCAAGTCTTTCCGACCTGGCGCGCACCCATCAAAATCAACGGCTTTCTATGCGGTGACCCTTTCCACTTCGCCAATTCATCTATAATCGCCCGTCGCATATACCTACCCTCCATGCGACCACCATACACCAAAAATCACATAATTACAAGCATTTCCCCGCAAAAATTCACACATTTACACGCTTTTTCACCCCAAAAATCACATTATTCCCATACAAGCCCGCTGATATCTACCTCTATCAGGTACCTCGAATTGTGAAAATTGCCCTCCACCATATAGAATGTATGGTCATCTATGAAATTAATGTATGATAATTCGGGTGGTATGTTACGCGTCTTTATGGTATAGGTTACCAAAAGCTCTTGGCTTTCAACGCTATAAATGCTGACATCTTGAGAACGCACCGACAAGTCAAGCTCGCTATCATAATGCAAGCCCCGTGTTGAATCTACCACTGCGAAAATCGCCCCATCGGTAGAAAACCCTGAGTTATAAAAATGCCTATACTCCTTTGGCAAGTCAGGCAATATCACATCTGTTTCGTAAGTGTTGATACTTGTCCTTAGATAATCCGCATGGTCAGCATTCTTATCCAGTTTTCCTACCCCATATATATACTCCCAGAAAACTCCCCTGCTTAGCCAAGTTTCCCCATCGACGGAAAAGGAATGCGAAGAAAAGTCGGAAATATCAAAAACTCCGTCACCGAGCCGCCATTGCCCCATGCTTCTTTTATAAACAAACCTATTCTCGTCTATTTTTTCATCAAACCACACATTCTCGTAGTTATCTTCTTCATCATTCCACCCCGATGGGTCCTCATGATATATCCCGCCTTCCACAGCCAACCTCTTTTCCCCTGTTTGCTCATTCACGACAAAAAGGCTGCGCTCCTCCTCAAGTATATAAATGCTCTCCGTAAGATAATGCTTCGCCTCACGATTATCCCAATTCCTGTCCGAAACCCGCTCATCCCGCCACTCTCTATACGCCCTGTTCTCGTCCGCAAGAAGATCGATAAGACGAACATTATCGTCCGCGAAAAGCATTTCCCTGCGTGCTTCGCTTGGCTCCGAAACGGACGGCGCCTCAACTTCCGGCGCTGCAACCTCCACAACTGGCGGCTCCGTCACCCCGTCGCACCCCGCCAAAACCACCACACCCAAACACACGGCTACAGCTATCCCCAGCCCCCTAATCATTCCCGAACTCCGTTTTCCGCCCAAACCTTTCATTCTTCTTTTCCGTTTACCCCACATCCCCCGGCCTCACCATCCGCCCGTGGTCAAACTGGAAGAACCGCGGCAGCCCGTCCACCATCTTTTCGCTGGCCTCGCGCCTTACGAGCGGCCTGAGATACGTCATCATCTTATCGCCCACGTCCGTGCCGTTCTTCGTGATCCACGAGTCCGGCACCACCTTCTCCTTGTTCGCGATCTGGTCGAGCTCGCCCACGTCGTAGCGTATCAGGTAAGGCTCGTCGCTCACCCTCGCCAGCGTGACCATCACCCCCGACCGTCCGTTGACCGCCGCCTCGACCGCGCGATAACCGCATTGGTAGGACTCCTCCAAATCCGTCAGGCTCGCACAATGCGCCGCCGCCCGCTGCAAAGTGGAAAACTGTATAGCCCGCGTCTTGATCTTGGGAAAATCGTCTGAAAGATGCTTCTTTACAAGGTCCTCAAGCGCGTTCGCCACCCCGCCGAGCGTCTTGTGCCCGAACATGTCCTCGGCCGCGCCCGTCTCCGCCACATAGACGCCGTCCTTGAACCTCAGCCCCTCGGAGACCGCTATCACTATCTGATCGTCCTTCGCCATCACCGCTTTCACATCGCTTATAAATTTTTCAGGGTCAAAGACCGTCTCTGGCAGGTAGATCAAGTGTGGCGCAGGCACCCCCGAATCCCGCGCGAGCGCCGCCGCCGCCGTCAGCCACCCCGCGTTGCGCCCCATTATCTCCACGATTGTGCAGGCCGGCACAGGGTAAACGCAGGTGTCGAGGTACAGCTCCGCGACGGACGTCCCCACATACCGCGCCGCGCTGCCAAACCCCGGCGTGTGGTCGGTCAGCTCCAAATCGTTGTCGATGGTCTTGGGAATGCCGACCGCCACGATGTCCTCGCCCGTCCGTTTCAGGTATTCCGACAGCTTGTGAACCGTGTCCATAGAATCATTGCCGCCGTTGAAAAAGAAATACTTTATGGAATAATCCTTCAATATTTCAACAATTTTTTTGTAAGTCTCCTCGTCCCCCGCCTTGATTTTGTAGCGTGACGAACCGAGCGCGTGAGCCGGGGTATGGATAAGCGTCTCAATGTCCTCGCTCGTCCGTATCTGCTCCGAGATATTGATAATCTTCCGATCCAAAAACCCCTGCATCCCGTTCACGGCGCCAAGCACATTGTCCACCTTCGTACTAGCCATCCCCCTCGCGATAGCCCCCGCAATAGACGCATTGATGGCCGACGACGGCCCCCCGCTCTGTGCAATAATCATATTTTTCTTCATATCTGCTGCTCTCCTTCTTCTACTGAGGACTTGTCTAAGTCCAGTTCCACCTTAACGTTTCCAACTCACCTCTCCTGATGCTTGTCACCGTTCCAATATACCTACACCGCTCCGCTCTTAGCCCTTGCACAAACGCCCAACAAGAAGCGTACTCCGGCAGTCCACACCTTTCGGGTCGCAAAGGCACACAATGCAGCGAGCCTCCACAGGAGTGCGCAATTCCACTGGGAGATGCCGTCGCAAATCAAACTGTCTGAGCCAGCGAGCGAAGCGAGTGCGGCGAGTTTTTGATTTGCAGGCAGATACCAGCATGGAATTTCTAGCTCCGAGGACTAGCGAGCGGAATTGCCGTGCCGTGCGACACTCCAACACCGATAGCTCCGCCGCACGCCATTCCACCCCTAAACAACCCCAAGCGCCGCCTCCGCCCATCAGCATTGTGCCTAAGCTCCGCCTCACAGCCCAAGCGCCGCCTCCGCCACCTTCTCTGCCGTAAACCCAAACCGCTCAAACAGCACACCCGCAGGCGCCGACGCCCCAAAGCCATCCATCGTCACATAAGCCCCGAACGGCCCCACGACCTCGCCCCACGAATATCGGCTTCCCGCCTCCACCGCCACGCGCCTTGTCACCGTCGGCGGCAACACCTCATCCCTATACTCCTTATCCTGCTCGAAAAACACATCCAAAGACGGCATGCTCACCACACGCGCATCCACGCCCTTTTTAGCAAGCAGCCCACGCGCCTCTAACGCAAGCGCCACCTCGCTCCCGCTCGCCACAAGCACCACGTCCGCCACGCCACCGTCCTCACGCGCAAGCACATAGCCCCCGCGCCGCGCCCCCGCATTGCTCGACGGAATCGGCGCAAGGTTCTGCCGCGACAGCGCAAGCGCCGTAGGACGCCCACCCGTCAAGGCAAAATGATATGCCGCCCGCGTCTCCGTCTCATCCGCAGGCCGGAACAAATATACCCCCGGCGTCGAACGCAGCATCGCAAGCTGCTCCACAGGCTCATGCGTCGGCCCGTCCTCGCCCACGCCGATGCTGTCGTGCGTCAAAACATACAGCACAGGCAGCTCCATCAGCGCAGCAAGTCTTATCATCGGCTTGATATAGTCCGCAAACACCATAAACGTAGCCACATAAGGCATCAGCCCCCCATGCAGCGAAAGCCCCAAGGCAATAGCCCCCATCCCAAGCTCACGCACTCCGAAGTGTATATTTCGCCCCTCTGGGCTGTCCGCGAAGAAACTCCCCGCCCCCTTCATTTCCGTTTTGTTCGATGGCGCAAGGTCGGCCGACCCGCCTATCAAAAACGGCACATCGTCCTTTAACGCATTGAGTATATTCCCAGAGATATTTCGTGTCGCCTCGGCCTTTTCAGCCACAACGTCCTCGCCCAGATATGCAAGCGCGGACGCAGGAAGCCCTCGCCCCATATACTTCCCGAACAACGCATAAGCCTCCGCCTCAGCACCCGCATAAGACGCCTCAATCGCCTTCCACTCCGCCCGTGCCGTAGCCCCCCGCTCCGCCTTCCCGCAATAGTGCGAATAAACCTCCGCAGGCACAAAAAACGCCTCGTCCGAAGGCCAGCCCAAATTTTCCCTAAGCACCTTAATATTGTCCTCGCCCAAAGGCTCCCCGTGTGCGCTCGCCGTGCCCTGCTTCGCCGGCACCCCATAGCCTATCTGCGTCCTGACCGTGATAAACGAGGGCCGCGCCGTATCCGCCTTGGCGAGCCTTATAGCCTCGCCTATCGCATCAGTGTCCGTGCCGTCCTCCACCTCAAGCGTCTGGAAGCCGAACGCCCTCATCCGTGCCGCCACATCCTCCGTAAACGCCAGTTCCGTAGACCCCTCTATGGTGATATTGTTTGAATCGTAAAGCACTATCAGCTTTGAGAGCCCAAGCGTCCCCGCAAGCGAAAAGACCTCGGAGCTGATGCCCTCCATCATGCAGCCGTCACCGCAGAGCGCATACGTATAATGGTTCACCAAGGGCAACCCAGGCCGACCGAACACCTTGGCAAGATGCGCCTCCGCCATCGCCATGCCCACCGCCATGCCGAGCCCCGCGCCGAGCGGCCCCGTAGTCGCGTCCACCCCCGGCGTATGCCCATGCTCAGGGTGTCCTGGCGTCAGCGAGTCCGCCTGCCGAAACCGCTTCACTTCATCCAAGCCCATCTTAGGATACCCAAAAAGATGCAGCACCGCATACAGCATCGCCGACCCATGCCCCGCCGACAGCACAAACCTGTCGCGGTCAAACCACTCAGGGTCTGCCGGGTCGTGCCTCAAATGGTTCGCAAAAAGCTCGTACACAATGGGCGCCGCCCCTAGCGGAAACCCTGGATGCCCGCTTTTCGCCTGCTGCACCGCGTCCGCGGCCAGCACCCTTATCGCATTCACAGCCAAGTTATTATCAATTTTTTCCATTTTGTCCTCCCTGCACCGCTAATGCAATACAATAATATAACAATTTTGCCAATTGTTTCACTTATAGATACATGCCCTTTATCCGTAGCCTCTTCGAGAGGTTCAGCTTTATATCGCCGCTGACCTCCCAGTCCTTGAGTATGAACACGGCCTCGGACGCCGCTTTCGTGGATTTTTCTTCGCCGCCTTCCTCCCCCCATCTGTCCGTGACGCGGTTTGCGACGACCGCGAGAATCGCGCCCATCCTCATGCCATGCAGCCGCCCCACCACAAATTGCCCCGAACACTCCATCTCGATGTTCACCACGCCCGCAGACTGCAGATCAGGGATGATATTCGCCAAAAACGAGGGCTCGTAGACCCCAACCGGCCTTCCCTGCCCCACGTAGAACGAAGCCGCAGTATAGCCGATGCCGACCCCGTAGCGGTATCCCAGGTTTTCGCAGGCCTGCATCAGCGCCATCGTCACCATGGTGTCGGCCGTCGCAGGGTAGGCGGGCTCGATATAATTGTCGCTCGTGCCGTCGTGCCGTACGCACGCCACGGGAATGACAAGGTCGCCGAGGTCGTAGTCCGGCTGTATCACCCCCGTCGTCCCGACGCGTATGCAGGTATGCACACCGAGCGCGTGCAGCTCATGAATCGCGATCTCGGAGCTCGCCGCCCCGATGCCCGTCGAAGTCGTCCCGATAGGCACGTTTTTGTAACGGCCTGTGACCGTCTTGTATTCGCGGTTTGAGGCAATCTCGCGGGCGCCGTCCCACGTCCGTGCGATGATGGCCGTCCGCTCCGGCGCGCCTGGAAGTATCATATACTGCGGCACATCGCCCTTCCCAAGCCCTAAATGATAGACTTTCCCCTCATCGTCCACCGGCGCCGACGCCACATTCACTTTCATTGCCATAATTCTTGCTCTCCCTTTCCGTTCACTATAACAACAAATTACAACCGAAACCCATGTGCCAAGAGCCCATCGAGCGTCACGGCTTCAATATGCTCTGCATCAGCCCCGCAAATTACGCGCAAATCCCCGCCGAACTCAAACAGAAACTGCCTGCATATCCCGCAAGGCCAGGCAGGCCCTCCAGTACCTGGAGCCGCCACCGCAAGAGCCTCGAACTCGCGCTTCCCCTCCGTCACAGCCTTCACCGCCGCTGTCCGCTCGGCGCATATCGTCGCCCCGTACGAGGAGTTTTCGACGTTTGCCCCCGTATAGACCGTCCCGTCCGCCGCCAACAGCGCCGCGCCGACCCTATATCCCGAGTACGGCGCATACGCGCCCTCCGACGCGCCCTCCGCCATCTCATACAATTCAATATCCGTCAAGATACCCACTCCTCACTTCGCTCTACGCACACCACCAATCAAAAATCCACAGCCCCAATTCTACCACAAAACCGCCCAATCGGGCGGTTCGTGTTTTGTGGCGTCTGGTGGAGCAAATGCATCAAAAGCCGAACCAATTTATTTTGAAATAACTCCCTACGCAATTCTTATTTCAGCACAAGTGGCAGCATAGTCGATAGATAACAAGAAGCCTTTGATTTTGTTGCCATTCCTACATTCATCGCAAAAAATTCTTTTATAAATGCTTGAAAAAACACTTGACATATGCCAACAAATGTTGGATAATGTAATCCTAAGGCAAGGGGACATGCCTAAAGAGGATTAAAAAGCGGTAAGCAAGATGGATAGGAGGCCACAGGCAAAGCCCGCTGACAAGAGAGGAGGAAAGGTCAATGACCGAGGAGCAAAAAGAATTGCTCGAACTTCTCGAAAAGGCCTTGGTGAATGAGATAGTCGACAGGATCACAATCACCATAAAACCTAACAAAAAGACCGAGCAATCTAAGTAGCAAACGGCGGTGGGAAGTCCCCACCCACCGCCATTATAAGAGAAAACGAACGAAAATGTCAATAAGAAAATTGGGAGGTGAATTATGGATATAGACATAAAAATTAAATACCGAAACGACAAGCTGAAGGCCATGCGCGAGACCGCCGGACTGTCGCAGCACCAGCTTGCCGAAGCTATCGGCGCAACGCAAAAAATATATCAGCATTATGAGCAAGGGAGTCGGGACTTGAACGGTGCAAAGCTCGTAACAATTCTAAAAATCTGCGACGCCTTGTCATGCCGGATGGAGGATGTGCTGACCGAGCCGGAAACGCTGGAGTTTTTAGCTGCTTATGAAGCGTCTTGTGACAGGGGTGCACGGTCATGATCGCGCTAAAAGGAAACGACAAGCAAATAGCGTGGGCAGAAGATATAAGGGAGTCATATGCACGGCGTAGCCCACAGCTCCGCGCTTGACGCCACGACGTGCCATTTCAGCTATAAGATTGCTTAGCATATTACCTCCTTGTTCTCGAATGTGACAGGCTTTATGTCAATGTTTTGTCATATTCGGTAATGGTACGTGCATGATATTACCGAATGTGACAGATGTCAAGCAATATTTTGTCATTTTCAATACAATACTTGTAATTTGTTTAATGAATGTAGTAGTATGCGAAAAAAAGAGGGCTATCGCATGAAGAATAAACTTTGCTGGACTTCCGTAATTCAGACCAAAATGAAAGAAAAGGGCTGGCGCGTTGCGGATTTGAGCCTTGCTTCAGGGGTCAATGTTAATACGCTTAATAACGTTATTTATGGGGAAACGAAAGACCCCTCCATGCCTAAGATGTTTGCAATCGCCAAGGCTCTTGGGTGCACGATTGATGAATTAATCGACCCCAATTATGTACCCGCCAACCAAGTCTGCTCCGATGCCGAAGTCGCCATTCTCTCCAATTACCGCAGGCTTGATGAACAGGGGCAAAAGAAAGCTGCTGAACATATTGAGGATCTTGTCCTTACAGGCAAATATAAAAAAGCCTATTCGCCCGGATTATCGGAGAAGATTGCCTGATCAGATAGGCTGGGCGATAGATGACAACGTATTAACTATTGATTTTGGAAACGAAAGAGAGCGCACGTAGGTATAGGAGGTAAAAATTATGACCGTCGGTTGGGAACATTGGGATGGCCTACACGATGAGGAAGATCAAACAAAAAGACTGGCCTCTGCAAAAAAGGCCGGATGTACCCCTATTGTCATTGACTATGAAAATCAGACCGGCACTTTCAGCGGGTCGAGCGGGGTTTATCAAACCAGTCTGCTTAACTGCCCCTGCGTCGACTATATGCGGAGAAAGAAGCCTTGCAAACATATGTACCGACTCGCAATTGAGCTTGGCCAGCTGAATGAGGACGTAGCTGCCGACACAAGCGCAATCCAAGCACCGCCTCCGAAGGATAGCTTCACACTGGCTGAAGCGGTTGCAATACTTGAATCTGCTCCGAAAGACGAACAGCTACTCCTTAAACGGGTTCTGTACGAAATTATGTACCACAAAGCTACTTCCGTTGGAGTCAAGCAGCAAGATATGCCCGAAACGCTACTGGCAAAGGGACTGTTGGAAGATGCCGCCGATCCTGTCAGTGCAATTCAGGTTTTCAAAAGAAACGAATTAAACCAAACACTAAAAGAGAAAGGCGTTGAGGGGTTCAACAAGAATATGAAACTTGCTGACCTTGCGAAATGGGTTCATGACAATGTTCCTGAATATAGAAATGTTGTTGGCGATGTACGTGCAGTCAGATTACCGCTTCGGCTTAGAAAATCAAGGCAAAAGGTATATACATATCTGAAAAGAAAGTTCGATACTGAGGAGCTTTGGGATCACAGAACAGGCGAAATGATATACGTACCATACGGCATATTTCCAAGCGAAATTACAGTTAAGATGAACGTTTCTACAGGTGAGGTTACAGACAATATTGGTTTGCCGGATGACGAAATCACATTATTGCTCAACAAATATGGCGTGGATAGGAGCAGCGAACTGCCATACCACGAAAAATGATAATGAAACGATTGTGTAAAAATATAACAGTTGACAACTGCGAAGGGAAAGGGTGTATAATGCGTGTAACAGGACTCCCCGCACCTCTCAACGATGTGTCCCAGGGGAGACGTTTTATTTATGGATAGGCTTTCAATCAAAGATCCTACAACATACGCAGAGCAACGCGAGATATTGGCTGACAAAGGGTGTGCCATCACCGACGCCGAGTTCTGCGAGAGTACATTGGCAAAGCTTGGATACTATCGACTGTCGGCATATTTTCTTCCATTCAAGACTAAAGACGGATCGTACAGGGGTGATGTCTCTTTTGAGCGCATACTCAAAATCTACGAGTTTGACCGCAAGCTGCGAAACATACTGTTCTCGGCTATTGAGGTAGCGGAGGTGAATCTGCGAGCCAGGCTCTCATACCACCATTCACATAAATACGGCCCGCTCGGCTATCTGTCGGAGGACAATTTCAACCAACGTCACGGCCATAGCGGGTTTCTTGACCGCCTCAACGCAACCATCAGAAGCAACGGGTCTATTCTGTTCGTCAGGCATCACAACAGCAAGTACGGCGGGCAGTTTCCGTTTTGGGTGATTGTAGAGCTGTTTACGTTCGGGCAGCTTTCATACTTTTATGCTGATTTGAAAGCTGCTGACCAACGCGCCATTTCGCAACCGATGGTGAAGTCCACACCGCAGGACATGGCCAGCTGGCTGCGCTGCTGCACTGACCTCCGCAATATATGCGCGCATTATGGCAGGCTGTACTATCGGGTATTCCCTGCAATCCCGGCATCGTTCCCGCAGGAGCTCAAAAAATCGGAGCGACGTCTTTTCAGCGCAATTTGGGCGTTAAAACATCTTCACCCTGATGCAGATGTTTGGAGAAGGGATGTCATATATCCGCTGTCCATGCTGATTGCCGAATATGAGGCGGACATCGACTTAGAGCATATCGGGTTTCCGCTTGAATGGGAAACGGCATTGATTAAAGAGGGGTAAGCCATGAAAGACCATAGTTCGACAAGAATGACCACAGCGGTTTTGTACGGCCGGTACTCGCCGGGGCGCAGGCAGAGGGAAAACGACATCTCGATAGAGCAGCAGTTCCACGAAGCCCGCAATTATTGCCGGCGCAACAATATAAAAATTGTCGGCACCTATGAGGATCGTGCCAAGACCGGCACAAAGGACAATCGTAAAGGCTTCCAGCAGATGATAGGCGACAGCGCGGATGGCAGGTTCAGCGCGGTGGTTATTTGGAAGATGGACCGGTTTGCTCGAAACCGCGAGGACAGTGCTATCTACAAAGGCATCCTGCGCAGAAACGGCGTCCGCGTCATCTCCATCACAGAGCATATCCCCGAGACACCGGAGGGGATACTGATCGAGGGCAACCTTGAGACGTATGCCGAGTTTTTCTCACGAAAGCTCTCGCAGGACATACGGCGCGGCCAAGAGTACAAAGCCGCCGAGGGGGAGGTGCTCGGCCCGCTGCCGCTCGGCTATCGGCGAGGGGCAGACAAAAAGCCTGAGATAGTGCCGGAAGAGGCCATCATCGTCAAAAGGGTGTTCAAGGACTATGCCGCAGGCAAGACGATAAAGACAATCGTCGCCGACCTTAATGCGCTATGCTACAAGACCAAGAGCCAAAATGCGTTCACGCGCTCATCGCTTGGACGGATACTGCAAAACGAACGCTATCTTGGCATATATGTCTATGGAGATAAACGGATCCCGGGCGGCATGCCGCAGATGGTGGATCAAGACACATTCAATGCTTGCGCCAAGCGCATGGAAAAAGCCAAACCGCATCCCGCCGCATCCCGGCAGATGGACTATCCGCTCACTGGTAAGCTCCGCTGCGGCATATGCGACCGCCCCATGACAGGCGAGAGCGGGCGCGGGCGCAACGGCACCACCTATCATTATTACAAATGCATTGACCAAAAGCGCGGCGCGGAATGCGACTGCAGGCCTGTCCCAAAGGCTGCCTGCGAGTATGAGATAGCGCGGGTCATCAGATGCGCCATCAATGAGGATACGGTCGCAGACCTGTCAGACCTTGCAATTGAGATCAGGGACTCGCGGGACGGTGGACAGATGAAAGAGGAGGCGGCAAGGCTGAAGCGCGACCTCGCCAAAGTGCAGCGCAAGATTAAAAACATCATGGATGCCATCGAGGAGGGGCTTGATACGCGATCTACAAAAGCGAAGCTACTCGAGCTTGAGGGACTGGAGGACGACATGCTTGACGCAATCGAGGAACTGTCGATAGAACGCGCCACCATCACGCGGGAGCAAGTGCTGTACTTTTTCGAGCAGTTCACGGAAGGCTCCATTGATGATCCGGAGTTCCGTAAAAATCTGTTTGAGCAGTTTGTGTCCAAAGTAGAGCTTGATGGCGGCACGGTGCGGATAACCATCAATTACGCGCCCGAACAGCCGGTAAATGGCTACGTTTCCCAAATCACCCAAGACAAAGCCGAACCGCCTATAATTCGACGGTTCGGCTTTGAAACATTTGGTGGAGAATAGCGGGCTCGAACCGCTGACCTCCTCCGTGCAAGGAAGGCGCTCTCCCAGCTGAGCTAATTCCCCACGCACAATCGCGTAGCGAACACTATTAAAACTCATTTCACCATGAATTGTCAACCACTTGTGCCTAATGTATAATCCTTTTATGGAAATCTATCGCTCCGCATGCGAAATATCGGCCTTGCGGCCTGCCGCCATCGCCCTCGGTTTCTTCGATGGCATGCACCTAGGCCACACCGAACTTATCAGACGCACGGTCGCCTTTGCCAAGGAGCGCGACCTATACGCAGCCGTCTTCACCTTCCGCGACCACCCGAAAAACATCATGACAGGGACGCTCGCCGTGCCCCGACTATCCACCGAGGCCGAAAAGCTCATCGCCCTCGAAACCCTTGGCATCGACTGCGTGTTCGACTTCGATTTTGCCGACGGGTTCCATGAGATGACGCCCGAGGCATTCGCGAAAGACCTTCTAAAAGACGCTTTTGCCGCCGAGGCCGTATTCTGCGGCTTCAACTTCCGCTTCGGCGCGGGCGCGACCGGCAGCACCGACGTACTCGCCGCGTACGGCAAGGCTTTCGGCTTCGAGGCGTACGTGGTGGAGCCCATATACATAGACGGCCGCCTTGTCAGCTCCACCATTATACGCCACAGCGTAGGCGACGGCGATGTGGATACGGTCGCCCGCCTGCTCGGTCGCCCTTACGGCATCTCGGGCAATGTCGAACACGGGCGCCGGCTCGGCCGCTCTCTCGGCTTTCCAACCGCAAATATCATTCCGGAGCCTGGCCTAACCCTCCCTGCATTCGGCGTATACGTCACCGTAACCCTTGTAGACGGCGAATCCCGCCCATCCGTTTCAAACATCGGCATCAATCCCACAATATCCGCCGAAAACGCGGTGCGTATCGAAACCCATATCCTAGACACGGACACCGAGCTCTACAACAAAAAAATTGTTGTATCCTTCCTGAAAATGCTACGCGAAGAGCGTCGTTTTGAAAGCGAGGAAGCGCTGAAAAAGCAAATCGCTACGGACGCTGAAGAAGCCCGCCGCTATCACTCATCCTGCGGTACTGCGCGATTTTCAGGACAATCGACAATGCGATCAACACTATCAGGTATACAGGAAACACCTTGAAGCCCGCGATTCCCGCTATCACCCCCATCAACAGCGGCGCCAACGCAGTACCTAGGTTTGCGGCCGCCATCTGCAGCCCTATGATGCCCTGCGCGTTCTCCTTGCCGACGATTGAAGGCACTTCATGTATAAGCAGCGGGAATGTCGGGCCTGCCGCGGCGCCGATGACCACAAGGCACAGCACGATCAGCGAATCCGGCGCAAAAATAAGCGCGACCACCCCGGCAAGGGCTACAGGCATCGCTATGCGAATGACAACGCGGTCCGAAAATTTCATCGCCAAAAAGCCGCAGACAAATCGGCTTGCAATCTGCGCCCCGAAGAAAAACGCCATCATGCCCGCCGCCGCGCCGGGCGTCATGCCCTTCTCGACGGTAAGAAAGCTTGTAGTCCAGAAAAAAATCACCACCTCGAACGAGGCAAACACGAACATTATCAACGGGATGGCGACGCCCTCCGGCAAGCGCAACAGCTCGCGGTTTGACAAAGGCTTCGGGGGCGGCGTTGCAGGCACGTCTTTTGAGGCCGTGTCCGCTTCTGTTGCTTCTGCAGCTATGGCCGCACGGCCTGGGGCGCCCGGCTCATGCGCCTTCCAAAGCCGGAACGACAAAGCCAGTATGACAAACACCACAAAAACCATCCCCGCATCGACCCTATACCCCATACGCCAGGAATCTTGCGTAAGTATGAAGTATGAAATGATGGCAGGCCCGATGGCGCACCCTGCCGCGTAGCTGCAATGCAGCCAGTTCATGGCCGACGCCGTGTAATGCTTTGCTACATACCCGTTTACACTGGAAACCGCGATGCCGTTGAAAAACCCCAATATTGCGCCGCATACCGCCATAAACACAAAGCCGTGCAGGTAGGAAAACCACAGCACAGCCACCGCAACCATTGCAACTCCAATGGAAATCGGAAGCCACGTATTGAAACGCGCTATCAAGGCCTTTGCGTTTGCCGCGCCTATGGTCCCCATCAGGTAAATGATCGTGGTAAGGATGCCTTGCAGGGAGATATTGACCCCGATTTCCGCGCTTATGGCAGGCCACGAGCTACCGAGCAGGGCGTTCGCGCTGCCCAGCCCGATAAAGATTAAAAATATGACCGCCAACAATAAATAAATCTTCTTTTTCATAATCGCTGATTATACCACGACTTTCATGGGCTTGATAATGTTGTTTTGTACGCTTCCGATACCTAAAAAGCATAGCGGCCCGTAAACCCGCATAATAATGCCGCTGCCGGCACAATTTTCGCCGCCGTAGGCACGATTGTCGCTGCCGTCGGCGTGACCCGCCACCGACCCGTTACTGGGGTCACAGGAGCGACTCCCTGCCACCGCCTGCCCCATCGCAAACGCCCGCGCCCCCGCTTCGTCCAGATCTGCGCGCTCCATCCACCCAAGCGCCCCATCCATCGGCAGCAATTCAGGCATCGGCACATCGTCCCCGCGCAGGCTGTCCAGAGCGACCGCCATATCTATCGAAAATCCGTCGCTTTTCAGTCGCCTGAGCCCGCTCATAACCGCCCCGCAGCCAAGGAGCCGCCCTGCGTCCGCGCACAGCGTCCGAACATACACCCCTTTCGAGCAATGCACGTCGAACTCCGCAACGCCTTTTGCAGGGTCAAGTTGATTTACCGTAATAAGTTTTATGTAAACATCTCGCTCCTTCACCAAAGCCTCGTCCACGCCTTCGCCGCGCCTTGCGTATTCATACAGCTTCCGTCCCCCGACCTTCACCGCCGAGTACATAGGCGGCCGCTGCTTCCCCGCCCCCTCAAAGGTTTTCAACACCCGCTCGACCTCGCCTGCGTCAATGCATCTTCCGTCATTGCGAGCGTAGCGAAGCAATCCAGTCTCCAGTCCCCCCGTGCCAGCGGACTCCAACTCCCCGCTCTCCACTGCACCGACGCCCCCCCTGGCTACCACCGTTCCCCAGATATCCTGCGTGTCGGTCTCCACCCCAAGCGTCATTTCCGCCCTATACACCTTCGCCTCGTCATCCCCAGGCGGCCCCGCATATTCAATCAGCCGCGTAGCCCTGCCTATAAACACCGGCAGCACGCCCGTCGCCATCGGGTCCAGCGTCCCTGTATGCCCTATCCTCCGCACCCCCGTCTTCCTCCGCAAAAAAGATACGACGTCATGCGACGTCATCTCCTGCGGCTTATCTATCACGATTATCCCATTCACAGCTTTTCCTGTAGGGACGGCAGTCTACCGCCCTCCAACTCAATCTCAAGCCGCCCCTTCACTTCCTTGCACGTCTCGTCCATCGAAAGCCCCGACGTGAACCCTGCCGCCCGCACATGCCCCCCGCCGCCAAACTCCGCCGCGAATGCCGCCACGTCAAACCAGCCCTTCGACCGCATCGACGCTTTTATCTTCCCGTCCGGCCTCTCACGCAGGCACACCGCCACCTCGACCCCTATTATCCCACGCAGCGCCTCGCTCATGCCGTCCGTCTCGTCCTCCCCCGCGCCTAGCTCCGCAAGCGTGTCGGCGCATATATAGACCATCGCCGCCTTCCCGCCCGCAAAGATGTCGAGCGTGTTCAGCATCTCTCTCTGTGCAAAAAACTTCTCCGCTTTGATGTTTTGGTACACCTCTTGGTACACCGCATCGAAATCCGCCCCCGCCTCCAACAATTCCGCCGCTATGCGGTGTGTTTCCGCCGTAGTGTTCGTGTACTGGAATCGTCCCGTGTCCGTCACCACGCCTATATACAGCGCCGTCGCCACGCGCTCCGTAACAGGCAAGGACATCAGCCTAAGCAGCTTATAAACAATTTCCGCGGTAGCGGCCGTCCCTGGCTCGACGTAATTGTAGTCGCAACCAGGTTTCGTCACCGCATGGTGGTCGATGCACAGGCTCTCCGCCGCGCCATCGAACAGAGCCTCGCGCCCCTCAAGCCGCTCCAAATCCGCAAAATCCATCAATATGGCAAGATATGGGATTTGTTCCGCATCCTCGCCCCCATCAGCATCAGTGCCAGAATCAACATCAGGATCCACGTCCAAGACCCGCTCCGCCTCGTCAGCCCCCACCACATACGCCGCCTTTATCATCGCAAGCGTCCTCGGCGGCTCGTCATCCACCACCACCCACGCCTCGCGCCCTATCTCGCGCATGGCCTCCGCGAACGCCACAGCGGAGCCAAGCGTGTCCCCGTCCATATGCGCGTGCGTGAACAGCGCATACCGCTCGTAAGCGTCCACTATCTCAGGCAGCTCAGAAAACGCGACATCTCGCCCGATGGGCGCCTCGTCGGCAGGCAGGTCCAACCCGCCCAGCAGCTCGTCTATGCGCTGCCCATAGCTCGCCGCCGCATCCACCTTGAACCGCAGTTCCGGCGCCCGCCTTATCCCAAGTTTGCGACCTATCTCGTTCCGTATAAAGCCCTTGGCTTTCTCAAACCCCGCCACCACGGCCGCCTCGTCCGCCCCAAGGCTAGTAAAATACACCGTCGCAAAACTCCCGTCCGATGTCGCCTTCACATAGGATATGCTTATAAGCCCGTCCTCGAACGCTGGGTCTTTCAGCTCGCGCGACAGAAGATCGCTCGCAATCTTCCGTATCTCCTCGCCGAGCCTCTCTCCTCGAAAATTCTGCTGTCTCCCCATTTCGTCATGCTACCTCGCTACTCCCGCTCTATCTCCTCCATCATAAAGGCCTCTATCTCGTCGCCGATCTTGATGTCGTTGTAATTTTCGATGCCGATGCCGCACTCATAGCCGTGATCCACTTCGCGGACGTCGTCCTTGAACCGCCTGAGCGAGCCCACCTTGCCCTCGTGTACCACCACGCCATCGCGCACAAGACGTACCTCGGAGTTCCGCCCTATCTTGCCGTTCAGGACGTACGAACCGGCAATCTGGTTCCCGTTCGGCAGGCGGAAGGTCTCGCGCACCTCGGCCTTTCCAAGCACCACCTCGCGGTATTCCGGATCGAGCAGCCCCTTGAGCGCCGCCTCAAGCTCGCCTATCACGTCGTAGATGATGCGGTAGAGACGTATCTCCACGCCCTCGCGCTCCGCGAGCGCCGTCACGTTGCTGTTCGGCCGCACATTGAAGCCGATGATGACCGCGCCTGACGTACTGGCTAACATAACATCTGATTCTGTAACTGTGCCAACCCCTCGATGTATCATGTTTATCCGCACGCCTTCTACGTCTATCTTGTCCAAAAGCCCGGAGAGAGCTCCGACAGAACCCTGCACGTCGGCCTTGATGATGACCTTGAGCTCCTTCATCTCGCCCTCTTTTATCTGGCTGAACAGCGTGTCGAAGCTCGTGCCTCTCGTCTTGGCAAGCACCTGCTCGCGCTGGCGCGTACGCCGCTTCTCGGCTATATCCCGTGCCACCTTGTCATCGTCAAGCGCATGGAACTCGTCGCCCGTATGAGGCACTTCCGCAAAGCCCGTTATCTCCACCGCCGTCGCCGGCCCTGCGCTCTTGATAGGCTTCCCCTTGAAGTCCGTCAATGTACGCACTTTTGCGCTCGTCGTCCCTGCCAAAATGCTCATCTTGTCCGTCAGGGTGCCGTTCAGCACAAGCACCGTCGCCAAAGGCCCTTTGTTCTTGTCCAGCCGTGCCTCTATGACAGTGCCCATGGCATGCCTGCCCGGATTTGCCCTAAGCTCCAGCACCTCGGCCTGCAGCAACGCCATTTCGAGCAGATTTTCCAGCCCCTCGCCCGTCTTTGCGCTCACAGGCACCGATATCACCTCGCCGCCCCAATCTTCGACCAACACCCCGTTTTCCGAAAGTTCCTGCTTCACCCTGTCCAGGTTCGCGCCAGGCTTGTCGATCTTGTTTATAGCCACGATAATAGGCACATCCGCAGCCTTTGCATGGCTTATGGACTCTATGGTCTGTGGCATCACGCCATCGTCCGCAGCCACCACAAGCACTGCGATGTCCGTCACATGCGCCCCTCGCGCCCGCATTGCCGTAAAGGCCTCGTGGCCTGGCGTGTCCAGGAACACCACACGCTCGCCGGACGGCGCAAACACCTCGTACGCGCCGATATGCTGCGTGATGCCACCCGCTTCCTTGTCCGACGTGTTCGTCTTCCGAATGGCGTCGAGCAGGGACGTCTTGCCGTGGTCCACATGCCCCATGACAGTGATGATTGGCGGCCTCGGCACGAGGTCGGCGGGATCGTCCTCAAAGTCCTCTATCCCTTCCTCGACCAACTCGCCCTCGTCGTACCCGATAGCAACAGAGGCGCCGAGGTCAATAGCCACCAATTGCACCATCTCTTCGTCAAGGTTCTGATTTATGTTTGAAATAATGCCCATTTTTAGAAGCGCAAGAATGATTTCGCTCGTCGACCGCTCGATCTGCTCGGCGAGTCCTGCCACAGTGATAGGCACATTGACGACAAACGTGCCCTCTGGCACGATGACAGGCTCCTCTACCTCGTCAATGCCTGGCTTTGCCCCGCCCCTGTACTTCTTCCGCTTCTCTTTTTCCAGCGAGCCGTCATCAAGAATAGGATTCTTTGCGGATCCACGGAAATCGTCCCCTCGACCGCCCTTCTTCGTGCCCTTGGCTTTCTTTTTGGATGCGTCATCTGGCTTGGTCTCCTTGCCCTTGCCGCCTTTTTTGTCCTTGTCGCGTCCGAGATCTTTTTTTTCGCCGCCCTTCGCGTCTTTGGCTGCATCCTTGTCCCCGACTTTTGGCCCCTGTTCAGCGCCTTTCGTCGGTTTTTGGCGCATATCGCCCTTCTCTTCCGGCTTTCCTGCACCTTTTGGCCTGTCGCCATCGCGTTGCGGCCTCGCACGCTCTGCCGAGCCGTCTTTTGCGACCGCGTCCGGCTTTTTTTGCTCGTCTTTCCTTGCGACCTTCAGGACGGGTGGCTCCTTTGGCGCGGTTTTCGGCTTGTCGTCAGCTTTTTCAGCCACCTTGGACGTCGGTTTCTCATGCACAGGCTTGCCTCTGTCGCCTGCAGCCGGCTTCGCTTTTGCCCCTTCATCGGCCTCCGCTTTCTTTGGCAACGGTTTTGGCTCTGGCTCTTCAACCGCTTTCTTGGCGACTTTCAGCTGCGGCGTGGCTTTTGCTGCAGCCTTTACGGCCTCTTCTTCAAGCAGACGCTTCGCCTCTTCAGCGGCCTCAGCCTCAGCCTTGGCACGTTCAGCCTCCTCGACATCTGCCTTGGCGATACGGCGGGGCATCATACGCGCCTTTTTCTCCGCAGCCGCAATATGGGCGCTCTCGCTGAAACCGCTACGGATCTTGTCCGTTTCAGCCTCTGTGAGTTTTTTCGTCGCGCCCCTCGCGTCGATTCCAAGCTCGGCAGCCTTGTCGATTATCTCTTTGTTTTGCCTTTTCAGTTCTGCTGCCAGTTCCGATACCTTCATTCATCCACCTCCGCGTCCGCTATATGTTTCGCGTATTCCTCTCTCAAATCTGCGGTCTCCTCCGGCTTTACATTCACCCTAAGCGCATAGTTGAACCGTTTTTTCTTTACTGCCGCATCAAAACACTCTATCGAGCGGCAAATGTAAGCGCCCCTGCCATCCTGCCTGCCGGCTTTGTCTATCATAAGCTTTCCGTCCGCAAAGGCTATCCGCACAACATTTTTTTTCGGAAAAGATGTCATGCAGCCTACGCATCTGCGCATCGGCTCCCTGCGTTCACGCATCCGCCGCCTCGCCCTCGTTTCCCTCGCCTGAAGCTTCGCCTTCCTCGGCCTCCCTGTTCAAGAACTCATCGACATTGTAGTACCCATCCTCGTCCAACGCCCCGTCAGGCACATCTAGCAATTCCTCCGCCTCTGCGCCGTAGTACTGGGAATGGCTCTTTATATCTATCTTCACGCCGCAAAGCCGTGCCGCAAGCCGCACATTCTGCCCCTCCTTGCCAATTGCGAGCGAAAGCTGATAGTCCGGAACTACAGCCGTAGAGCGGTTTTCCTCTTCATCGAATATGATTTTCTCCACCACAGCCGGCGAGAGGGCATTTTTGATATTCGATTCCGCATCGTCGCTCCAGGGTATTATGTCTATTTTCTCGTCATTAAGCTCGTCCACCACGGCCTGCACCCTGTTCCCGCGGTTGCCGACACAGGCCCCCACAGGGTCGACGCTCTCGTCGGCGCTAAGCACCGCGATCTTTGTGCGGCTTCCAGCCTCGCGCGCTATGCTCTCTATGGATATTAGGCCTTCGCGTATCTCGGGCACCTCAAGCTCGAAAAGCTTCTTGACCAGATGCGGATGCGTCCGCGACAAAAATATCTGCGGCCCGCGCCTCTCCGACTCCTTCACTTCCGTTATGAAAAACTTCATGCGGTTGTTCGCTGGGTACCGCTCGCCGCGCACCTGCTCGTTGACCGGCAGCAAACCCTCGTTTCTTCCTAGCGTCACATATACAGCCCCGCCGCCCACGCGCTGTATGGTCCCTGTGATCAGCTCGCCCTGACGGTCCTTGTACTCTTCGTAGACCATGGCCCGCTCCGCATCGCGTATCGACTGCATCACCACCTGCTTTGCCGTCTGTGCCGCAATCCGCGTAAAATCCTCTATAGGGAAAGGAAAGTCCGCCACATCGCCGATTTCGTAGCTGTCGTCGTACTCCCGCATCTCTGCCAATGACACCTCAGTGTCCTCGTCCTCAACCTCCGCGACCACCGTTTTGCGCCTGAGCACGTCGATCTCGCCCGTCTTTTCATCAATGTCTACGATGACGTTCTCTTCGTTCATCCTGCTCTTTCCCTTGTACGCGGATACAAGCGCTCTGCTCACCGCGTCAAGTATCTGAACCTTAGGGATATTCTTCTCCTTCTCCAGTTCGTCAAGCGCCGCGATAAATTCTTTGTTCATCGATCCTCATTCTCCTCTTCTCATTGCGATAATTTATATGACAACCATTAGGCTGACTTTGCTGACAAGGTCCGCAGGGATAGCGATCTCGTCGTGCTCCGGCTCAAGGCTTGCCCTGTCCACCGGCGTCACAAAGAGCGTTTCGTCCGTCTTTTTCCCAAGCAGGGCTACAAACTTCTTCCGGCCATCAAAACCCTTGTACAGCGCCACCTCGACAGCCTCACCCTCGTATCTGGCAAAGTGCTCATCCTTTACAAGCGCACGATCCATGCCCGGCGAACTCACCACAAGGCTGTACGCCTCGCTTATCGGGTCTTCCTCGTCGAGCCTCTCCGACAGGTAACGGCTCACCTCCTCGCACCCGTCAAGCCCTATGCCGCCTTCCTTGTCGACATACACGCGCAGCTGCCGCTCCTTGCCCTCGCGAGCATACTCGACATTCCAGACCTCGTAGCCCTCGCCCTCAAGCGGCCGCAACAACTCCTCCACCATATGCTTGACGCTCGTTCCCACAGCACACCGCCCTTCAAAACCGAAGGAGCGGGAAAACCCCACTCCTTCAGCGATACCGTATAACAAGGACAGATTACCACCTTTCCGCCCTAATTGCAAGCGAAAAATCACATTCTGCATTGCAAGCGAAAAATCACAACTCGCAAAATCCCCCCGTCCTCTACCGCACGTTCACCCGTACGCTCACCACAGTAGGCCGGCTTCTTGCCTTGCCCTCAACGAGCGCCACCGGCCGCCCGGCCCCGTCAAGCGCATAGGTCCCCTCAGCCCATAGCTCCACCCGCACAGTGTAGCTAGACTTGAGCGAGCCCCTGCCCGCAAGCGCCGGCACCCTGTTCTTCGCGAAGAATATCGTCCACTCGCCCTCGCCGCTTCGTTCTAGGCGGAACCCGTCATCGGCCGCAAAAGGCTTGAGGCTCGCCGCCGCTATGCCCACCTCGCTGAGCGTCACGCCCGCAGGCGATGTCAGGGCAAGCCCTATCCGCTCACCCGATGCGGGCACGGCCGTGTAAAGCGTCACTGCGCTTCGGCTCCGCCACCCCTTGGCTTTCGCCTGCACCGGTCGCACCGTCAGTGGCTTGTCCTTGACCGTGGTCACATTGCTGCTGTTCGTGGAAACGGTCCACGACCTCAATTCCTCGCCGTTTTCAAGCCGCACCAAAACGCTCAGCCTATGCGAGACATTCGGCGCCATAGGCACGCCCTCTATCGCCTTGACCGTGATGGCATTGCCGACGATATCCGCCACCTCGAACAGCCCGCTCACCGCCGACGGCACTTGAAGCCGACTCCCGACAAACCTCTGCTCGTACAGCGTCACGCTCGCTATCCCCGACGAGACATTGCCGAGTCTCACCGTGGACGTCAGCGACCCGCCCGGCACCGCGATGTCGATCCTGCCCCTCGGCTTGGTCAATGAAAAGCCCTGCGCCTTTTGCGTAATCGTGATATTCAATTTTATGAATGTGCTCGGCATGGTCGGCGATTCGATATTCAATGTATGCCGCTTGTTCGCCCCCCTGTTGCCAAGGTATTGCCCTAGGTCAGTCGCCTCATTTACGGACAGCCCTATCCTGTTTGCCGCGGAAAAATCCGTGTCCACCGCCCCGTCGAGCGGGTTTGTGCCCCGCACCCGCCAGTCCCCCAAGACCAGATTGGCTGCGTTCGGGACTATCTCAACGTCCGATATATGCCCCGCCTGCCCCACATTCACCGTGAGCGCGCCTGGCCTTGCGGACGCCCGCAGCCTGTTCTGCGCCACCATATTCACCCGCAGTCTCAGGCTGACCGTCCTGTCGCTTTCCGCAAAGCTGACCCTTAGCACCGCCGTCCCGTTCCTCGCGCCCGCCTTTGGGGTCACCTCCACCGCGCCGCTTCCCTTGTACTCCGCATCCAAATCGTCATATACGACCGTGCCTGCCGCCGCTGCGGTCACCCCTGTGACCGTATACCCCTCGTCAAAGCCCACCCCCCTTTGGTTTGACTGTAGCATAACAATTGCGGTGCCGTTCACGCCGCCGTTGTCAAAAAGGGGAATGGAGCTTCTGCTGAGCCTGAGCCTTGGAAGCGTGTCCACCACCTGCACGCTCCCCCTTATCACATCGCCTTTCGATGTCGCCTTGTGGTAGCCATCCAGATTCAGCGTCACATCGACCCTCGCCGTGCCTCTGGACACCGCCTTTATCTCGTTGATTTTCGCATCGCCGCTCTCTTGTATCTCGACAATCCCCCTTGCGGCGTCGTTTGCGTAATCCAGCCCCACAATGTCCACCCTGCTGCCGTCGTTTGCAGTGGCAGTGAACCTTGTCGCCCCGTCCCTGTAAAACAGGTTCAATCGCTCGGCTCTAAGGGTTATCTTGGGGTATGTCTCACGCACCGTAAGGCTTATCATGCCCGTGTCGCGCTGCCCGCCCCCTGCAAAACTCACGCGCAACACGGCTCGGCCGCTTTTCGCCACCCCTGTCTCGCCGGATATAGCGACATGGCGGCCGCCCCCGTCCATCACAGCGGCATAGCCCTCAAGCGGTGCCGTACCCGTCACAGCCCCGCTGCTGCTGCACGCCCAAAGCTCCACTGCCAAGACCCTGTCGCCCGTGATACGCACAGGCAGAAGCGCCCCTATCTCCTTGGCGGTGTTCACCGTCACGCGCGTTTCAAGCGCCTGCGCCGCAAGGCTGCCATCCGACACATTCGGCACAATGTCCAACGTGGCGAAAGCCACATACCTGCCGTCAAACTCCGCCCTAAGCAGCGCTTTCTGTGGCCCGTCAAGCCCTGAGATACCGGCGGTCGCCGTGACCGTCGTGCCTATGCCCGTCTCGGGCGCAAGGCTGAGAATATCCGCCGCAGCCCCCGCAAGCGGCGCCCCCGTCTCGTCCGCAAGGCTCCACGCAAGCCGCCCGTGCTCGCTCTCGTCCACCCCTGGCAATGACCCCGCAAACGACGCCGTAAGCGACACAGGCGTAAGCATCGCTTGAGAGGGCGACACGCCGAGCGTAGTCACTATCTTTTCCTCAGTAGCGGGGAACACCGCCCGCGCCACCCCGCTGCCCGCCGCATTGCTTACGGAGACGGCACCCGCCACCGTAAACGAGTCCGCCGGCATCCCCACAAACGTGAACCCCGCCTTGGGCGTCAATGTGACAGTCGCCGTATATGCCGTGCCGTAGCCAAACACCACATGCCTCGGTGCCCACTGCACCGCGCCCGTATACTCGGCGGTCTCCGTGATGACGGCCGCAGGCGTCCCCCCAAGCACAGGGACGTCTATGCCCTCTATGGCAAAAATGCTTATGGTCTCGCCCACCGTGATTGAAAAACTTCGGGTGTCTCTGTCCCCTGCGTTTGCGGCTCGTACCGAAAACGTGAACGTCCCCGTGGCTGTCGGCGTGCCGGATATACGCCCTGTAGCCGAAAGCGTGAGACCGTCCGGCAGCACCCCATCAGCAACGCTCCACTCTATAGGTCGGCCGCCCGTCGCGCTAAGGCTCTGGCCGTAAGGCACGCCCAATGCGCCGCCGGGAAGCGACGCCGTGATTATGGCCGGTCGGACCGGGCCAGAATACAAGTGGTTCGGCATTGAAGCCGACTCCCCGCCCAGCCCCGGCAATCTGCCAGGCGCATAGGTCCATGGATCATCCATAAACACCGCAGGAAAGGCCGAGGCCGATTGTAGCGCAGACTTGCTCCTGCTCCTGCCGTCCACGCCCGTGGCGCTGTCCGTTATATGCTTTGCGCTGCCCCCCTGCGTCACCCTCATCCCGCTGAAAGCCACATTGCCGGAAAGCCTGTTTCCAGGGGGCACTACCCCTGCCACCCGTCCGCCTCCAGAAATTTGCGTGACACTGACGTTTGTGCCCAATGCGGCGCAATTCCTTACATTCGCCTCCTCCATGATCCCTACCACTCCGCCGACCGCCCAATTGCCTCTGACGCTGCCTGTGGCATAGCTGCTCGTCACATTGCCATAGTCAACGCGCCCCACAACGCCGCCTACATAAAAACCCGTGCCTGTGACGGTGCCTATGGCATAGCTGCCCGTCACATCGCCACGCAATATCTCTCCCACGACGCCCCCGACAGCGCTTCGCCCTCTTACGCTTCCAGTGGAGTAGCTGCCCGACACGCTGCCATCATTGACTTCGACCGCAACGCCCCCTGAGCTGCCAGTACCGCTTATATTGCCTGTGGAATAACAATTCGCAATGCTGCCGTTATTCACGAATATAGCCACGCCCCCTGCGGCGGCCTCCGCGGTGGCGCTTACATTGCCTGTGGAATAGCAATCTGTCACACTGGCGTAATAGACTTGCGCTGCCACTCCCGCTGCACCGGCATCACCGCCGCTTATATTGCCTGTGGACCAGCTCCTTGTCACATTGCCGCCGCTCGATACCATGCAGACCACGCCGCCGACCGAAAAGCCGCTAATATCCCCGGCTGAGCTGCAATCCGTCACGCTGCTGTTCGTAGACCCAACCACGCCGCCGACCCTCAACAAGCCGCTCACGCCCCCTGTCGAGTGGCAATCCGTCACGCTGCTCCCCTCCGCCGTGCCGACAACGCCGCCAACCACGCCGTCGCCTCCAATGACCGTGGCCGAGGAACGGCATCGCTCCACTCTGCCCCCCTGCATATCGCTGTATGTCGAGCTTCCAGCTACCCAACCGACCACTCCGCCTGTGAATGCACCTTGTCCGCCCGTGCCGCTGATGCTGCCCCCTACATAGCAGTCCTCGATGACCCCTCCCATCAATGTGCCCGTTATGCCGCCCACGCTTCTCACGTAAACCAAAGTCTGACGTGTGTATGCGGCCTTTATGTCCGCATCGGGCACCCTGAGGCTTTTCACCGTTCCTGAATCTATCAAACCGAACAGGCCGAGAGGCCGGTCGGCATCCTCCGTCTCGTCTATATACAAGCCTTTTACGGTATGCCCATTGCCGTCAAAAATCCCGCTGAACGGGGCATCGTCCCATGTGTCTGAGACGTCATATGGCGCCTTACCTATCGGGACCCACCCCTTGCCGTCGTTCCAAGCGACCGCTATTGCAGCTATGGTCGGGTCGGCGTTGTCTGGGTTTCCATAGACTGAAAGGTCGACATCCATGCCGAGGGTGATGGTTTTTCCATTGAATGTGTCTGCTCCGTCGTTTACAAGCGCCGCTAGCCCCGCAAGCTCGTCAGCGGTGGATATGGTATATGTTCCGCTACTTGGGTTCGAGGTATACCAGTCCGTGTCCGGCACGCCCGTCTCGCCTGCGGACAGGGGCTCAAGGACATAATCGGAAAGCGGCGTAAGACCGTCATCGTCGGCGGGCTCGTCTCCGTCCGCCTCATCGTCGGCGGCGGGCTCGCCACCATCGTTATTGCGAGGGGGTTCATCGCCCTCGCCACTATCGCCATTCTGCGACCCGTCATCGCCCCCATCGACGGGTTCCTTACCATCCTGCTCGGCATCCCCATCGTCCGGCTCGGCATCCCCTCCGTCATTGCGAGGGGGTTCGCCACCCTCGCCCATCACATCATCCTGTCCCCCCGAAGCAATCCAGTGCCCATCACCACTCTCGCCGATGGCGTCGTATGCACCCCCATCGATATCCGCCTGTGCAAACACCGACCCCGCCGGCACCATCGTCGCAACCAACACCAACGCTAGCACCCACGCCACGCCACGTAAACCAACCCTTTGCTGTCCTCTTTTTGCGACCCCCCTAAAAGAGCCCCTTAAACAATGCCCCCCCCCCGAACGTATGTTCGAGCGTATCTAGCCTCATCCTATCCATCTCGCTTATACCTCCAAAAAACGCCTACCATTTGCATTACCCATTACATACACCGAATATTCTACCACAAATCCCCCCCACTTGTCCGCCCCCGCCCCTCAAACAGATTCAATTCATTAATAAAACCTTCGCCCTGCATTGTAATCTTCGCTCAAACGTGCTACGATTTTTTGGTTAGTCGGCTATTACAATGGAGGAACGCTATGCTAATAAACAACGACGAATATTTTTCGGTTTTGGATGATATAAAGACCCGCATCAAGACAACTCAACATAGGGCGGTTTTAGGCGCCAACAAAGAATTGATGGATTTGTATTGGAATATCGGCCAGATAATTATCGCCAATACAAAGTATGGCGCAAAGTTTCTAGACAATCTATCAAAGGACATCATGTTGGAGTTCCCTGAAATCAAAGGCTTTTCCGTTACCAACTTGAAGTATATGCGTAAATTCGCCGAAACGTATCCCGACTTCCAAAAAGGTCAACGGGGCGTTGACCTTTTGCCGTGGCGAAACAATATAACTCTTATTTCAAAAATCAAGGACGAATCGGAGAGGCAGTGGTATATAGCACAGAACATAGAAAATGGCTGGAACAATACCATTCTGACGCACCAAATAGAAATGAAACTGTACGATCGGCAAGCAATAGCAGACAAAGCGACGAATTTCGATATACGGCTTCCGTCACCGTTCAGTGAGCTTGCAGAAGAAACGCTGAAAAACCCTTATGTTTTCGATTTCGTCGAAAAACGCAAAGGTATTATCGAACGAGAAATTGAACGAGAATTGGTAGCGAATATCGCTAAAACCATCATGGAATTTGGCACAGGCTTCGCCTTTGTCGGCAATCAATACCACATTGAAGTCAGCGGCAAAGATTATTATATCGACCTTCTGTTTTACAATACCAAGCTACGTTGCTATGTCATTATCGAACTAAAGAACACGGAGTTTAAGCCGGAATTTGCCGGGAAACTGAATTTCTATCTGTCCGCCATTGACGATATGCTGAAACATGAAACCGACAATCCGTCCATCGGCATTATGCTCTGCAAAACAAGGGACAGATTGACAGCCGAATATGCGCTTAAAGACATCCACAAGCCAATCGGTGTAAGCGAGTATAAGCTCTCCGATTTTGTGCCTGCCGAACTGATTGACACCCTTCCGAGTGCCGAGGATATCGAAAAACGAATCAATATGGGGCTAGATGTTCCTGTATAATTAGCCCCCCCCCTCAAACCAACTCTTGTGTTTTCCCTGCGAGGTAGAGCGGCAGGTTGGTAATGCTGCCGTCCTCGGAGTATCTGCGTTTTGAAAAGCGTATCGCCGTCTTGGGCAGCCGCTTTTTTATATACGCCTTGAAACTAGCGGCGGTCTTGCCCTCGCCCGCCTTCACTTCAACAGGGATGATATCCACCCCGTCCTGTATCAAAAAATCGAGTTCGCTGCGGCCGTCTGCATAAAAACGCGGCTCTACGTCAAACTGCCCCTTTAGTTGCTGCAAAACAAAATTCTCCGTCAGGGGGCCTTTGAATTGATAATCGCTTTCGAGCAGTATGGCGGCGTTGTCGATGCCGGCCATATGTTTGAGCAGCCCAGTGTCGAACAAAAAAAGCTTGAAATTGCTCAGGCAGTCAAACGCCTTCAGCGGGTGTTCGGGCTTGGACACATTGTAAACGCGGTTCAGCATTCCGGCAGAAACAAGCCACTCGATGGCTTCTTCAAATTCCCGTGCCCGCGCCCCTTTTTTTATGCAGCCATAGATAAACTTTTCATTGTCCTTGGCGAGCTGTGAAACTATATTGCGAAAGACCATCAAGATTCTTCCGCTGTTGACCTTGCCGTTGTGCTTGCTGAAATCGTTCTCATAGATCGTGATAAGCTCCTCTTGTATGCGCTTGACTTTCTGCGGGTCTTTGTATTTGACCCAGGATGACACGCACTCAGGAAGTCCCCCCACGATAAGGTAGCTGCTGTACGTTTCGAGCAAACGCGTATGAAAAATATCTTCAACTGCCTGGCCTTTTTGGATTTGCCCATAATATGAAAAAAGGGGCTCGTCTGCCGCGGACAGAAACTCGCCGAAGGACAGCGGGTACATATCAATCAAATTTACTTGACCGACAGGAAATGACTTTGGCTGCGACAATAGCGTGCCAAGCAGCGAACCTGCCGCTATGACGTGGTATTCCGGTGCGTTTTCCCTGAAATACTTCAATGCGTTCAACGCATCTGGACACTCTTGGATCTCGTCAAAGATAATAAGGGTTTCCTCCGGCCGGATCTTTTTCCCTGTGGCCGCCCACAAAAGCTGAACTATCCTGTGCGGGTTTTTATTGGTCTCAAAAACCGAATGCAGCCCCTTTTCCTCGTCAAAATTGAAATAGGCATGGCTGCCGTAACACTTTTTTCCGAACTCTTTCATCAGCCATGTTTTGCCGACCTGCCTTGCGCCTCGCAATATCAACGGCTTCCTGTCCGGGTCGTTCTTCCATGCCATAAGCTGGTTTATAGCCGTTCTGTCCAAGGCATTCACTCCTTTGTCGTATCGACAATACAGGTATATCTCAAGGACATTTTACACATTTTTTGCAGTTTTACAAGACGTTTTTACACATTTTTTGCAGTTTTTTAGCCACGTTTTACACATTTTTTGCAGTTTTTGGGGCAAGTTTTACACATTTTCCCCAACTATCCACGCCCCTTACCCCAGGCCCATCGGTCGGTCATGGAATATCCGCCCGTCCATCAGCCCTGGCCCGCCGGCTTCCATCTTGGGCACGAAGTCCATATATGCGAGCACCTGTTTTTCGAGGTCCACGCCTGGCGCTATCTCCGTCAGCCACACCCCGTCCTTGCGGAGCTCAAAGACCGCGCGTTCCGTGATATACAGCACGGGCTGCCCCTTCTTCTGCGCGTAGGCGCCGCTGAACGTAATCTGCTCGACATGGCTAAGGAATTTCTTCTCGCGGCCCTCGCTCAGGATATCGATGCGGCCGTCACCCACCTCGGCCTTGAACCCGCCCGACGTGAAGGTCCCGCAGAAATACACGCTCTTTGCGTTCTGGGTGATATTGATAAACCCGCCGCAGCCCGCAAGCCGCCCGGAAAACCGACTGACGTTTATATTGCCGGACTCGTCAGCCTGCGCCATGCCGAGATATGCCATATCTATGCCGCCGCCGTCGTAATAGTCGAACTGCACATGCTGCGCGAATATGCATTCGGGATTGATCGCCGCCCCGAATCGTGCTCCCGACAGCGGCATCCCGCCGTTCGGCCCCGCCTCGACGGTCAGCATAATACTATCCCCGATACCTTCCTCGTTTGCGACCGCCGCCACAAACTCAGGTATGCCTATGCCGAGGTTGACAAGGCTGTCCTCTTTGAGTTCAAGCGCCCCCCTCCGCGCTATCACCTTCTTTGCGTCTAGGGGAGCGGGCGCCAGAGCTGAAAGCTCTGCCCGCGCCTCACCCGTCAGCGACGGGTCGAACTCGCACCCATAGGTCTGTTCGTGGTCCTTTGGGTCGGCTATGACCAGGGCGTCCACCAGATTCCGTGGTATCTTTACAAGCCGAGGGTCGAGCGTCCCGAACGGCACCACCTTCTCCACCTGCACAAAGACCTTGCCGCCGCTGTTCTTCGCGGTCTGGGCAAGCGCCGTCACCTCGCCCTCGCCTATCTCGCGGTGCATCGTCACATTCCCCATCTCGTCGGCGTACGAGCCACGTATAAATGCGACGTTTATGTCAAAGCTCTTGTAGAGCAGCCTTTCCTCGCCGCCTATCTCCACAAGCTTCACCATGTCCTCAGTGGTGATGTCGTTGCACTTGCCGCCCCCAAGCCGCGGGTCCACATAGGTGCCTAGCCCCACATGGGTAAGCGTGCCCGGCCTGCGGGCCGCCATATCGCGGGTAAGCTGCGCAAGCACCCCCTGCGGTAGGTTGTAGCCCTCAATATCGCCGCGAAGGATGGCATCGCCCAGAGCGGGCGCGGTGTTGTAATGCCCTGCGATAGCCCTTTTCGTAAGCCCTTTGTGCGCCATATTGTCGCCGCCGCTGCCATCGCGCATTCCCTGCGATCCCGCATAAAAATACGTGATGCCGTTGGGCTTGCCCGTTTCGAGAAAACGGTTTTTAAGCGCCTTGATAAGCCCCTCCGGTATGGCGCTGCTCACAAAGCCGCTCGACGCGACCGTGTCGCCGTCCCGCACCTGCGCCGCCGCTTCCGCCGCCGTGATGATTGGTTTGGTTTTCATTGATGGTTCCTTTCCCCTGAAATAAATTCGAGTATCGCTCTCTCAGCGCGCTTTTCAAGCAATGCCGCGCCGTCCCGCATCGCTTCGTCAAGTCCTACGCCGTCCTCCATCAGCGCATACAGCTTCACCACGCCGCAGCCCAACAATTCTTCACAACCCGCAGCAAGCGAACCCGAAATCACCACCACTGGCACGCCGAGGCTTTTTGCGAGCATCGCGACGCCATGTACCGTCTTGCCGCTAAGCGTCTGGATGTCCGTACACCCCTCGCCCGTTATCAAGAGCGATGCGCCCTTAAGCTTCTCCGCAAGCCCTGTGACGTCTATCACGATGTCAACGCCCCTCTTTAGCTCTGCCCCGAGAAACGCGATGCTTCCCGCCCCTAAACCGCCTGCCGCACCCGCGCCGGGGATATCCGCCACATCTTTCCCCAAATCCGTGCGCACGCAGTCCGCAAGCCGTGCGAGCCCTCTGTCCAAAACAGTCACCATCTCGGGCGTGGCGCCCTTCTGCGGCCCGAATACGGCGCTTGCCCCCCGTTCGCCGAGCAAAGGGTTGTCCACATCGCAAGCCACCGTGAAGCGGCACTCCGCAAGCCGTGAGTCCGCGCCCGAAGCGTCTATGCGGGCGAGCCTTGTCAACGCGCCGCCGCCCTGCGGCAGCTCGGCCCCATCTTCGCCAAGGAACTTATATCCCAACGCCGTCGCCATGCCTGTGCCGCCGTCATTCGTCGCGCTGCCGCCTATGCCGATTATATACTCCCGCGCCCCTCTATCAAGCGCATCCAAAACAAGCTCGCCCGTCCCGAAAGTGGACGCGGCCAACGGGTCGCGCTCCCCCTCCGCAAGCAGCGGAAGCCCCGATGCCTGCGCCATCTCGATTACCGCCGTGCCGCCATGCGTCAGCCCGTACTCCGCCACGACAGGCCGCCCTAGCGGGCCGCTCACCTCAAACGAAACCATCTCGCCGCCTAGCCCGTCTATAAGCGACCGTGCCGTGCCCTCGCCCCCGTCCGCCATCGGCACGGAAATAATCTCTATTTCAGGGAAATTTTTCGGCGCAGACCCCAGACCTGATGCCACACCCGAGCATATAGCCGCGCAAACTTCCGCCGCCGTCAGGCTGCCTTTGAACGAGTCAGGCGCAACTATTATCCTCATACCCACCGCGCTCACGCAACAGCCATGGTCGATGCGTCCCTAAAACTCCACTACCTTCTCGACACCCGCATGCGACTGGAACGTAGCCGTCGCGTTCTTCAGATAAAGCACATTCGTATTGTCGTCGTCCGCCTTGTAGCGATCTTTCAGATGCGGATATAGATCGAGCATATAGGCCTTGACCTCGACGCGCTCGTCGCTCACGGTCTCAGCAGCAATCCTTATCCACTTGCCGTCCTTGAAGGCGCATATCTCTACCTTGGGGTTTGCCGCCATCTGCTTAGACACCGCCTTCACCTTGCCGGTCTGGATATAAAGTCTGTCCTCGAAAATACCGTATGTACCGAACGGCCTCACCCGCGGCTGGTCGCCCTCGACCGTAGCCAAGTAATAGACCTCAGCATCTTTCAAAAAATCATATACTTCCTGCATCTCTCTCCCTCCGATTCCTTAATTCTACTCTTAAATATCCAGATACGAATCGGCGTAAAGCGTCCTATTGAGTATTACCTCCGATGTCTTGATCGTGTCCATAAGGCTCTTCTCAAGAGGGTTCAATATGGCGCTCGTCAGCCCACACTCTATCGACATGCCGCAAAGCACGCTGTCCACTACCGGCCGCACATGGGCCGGCATGCCGTTCGATGCGTTTGACAGCCCGCAGGTGGATTTCAGCCCCATCTCCTTGAGTATCCTCAGAAACTCAAGGAACTCCTCCTGCTTCTCCTGCATTCCCTTCACCACAAGCACGAGCGGATCAAACCACACGTCCTCGGACGGGTCCATACCGGCCTCCATGGAATGCTCAAGTATCACTTGCAGATACTCGTTACGTTCGTCGTTGTTCCTCGGAACGCCCTTGTCTATCAGCAGGCCGATGGCGATAGCCCCGAACTCGGCCGCCAGGTCGATATTCGGAAGGCGCTCACCAGCGTCCGCAGAGTTCACTATCGCCCTGCCCTTGCTCGCGTCATAGACCTCAAGCCCGGCGCGAAGCGCGTCACGGTTGACCGTGTCCAGCACCAACGGCGCACCGTCAAGCGCCTTCTGCAGCTCCGGCACTATCCACCTCATTATATCCGCGCCATCGCGCTCGGCAGGCCCTATGTTGACATCTAGATAATCCGCGCCCGCCTCGAGCTGCGCCTTGCCGCGCGCTATGATGGGCGCAGCGTTGCGCGTCGCCAAAGCCTCTTTTATCTCAGGCGAAATAACGTGTATACGCTCGCCTATAACCACAAATTTATCAGACACTATGCATACCTCTCTTTCAAAAACTTCACCAGCGATACGGCCTCGTTCGGCGCCACTATGATATTCCACCCTGGCAGGCTGTCCTCAAGCTCGCCCTTCAGCACAGCCACCTTGCCTGGTATCATCAAGTCGCGGCTCGATATCTTGCCCTCAATGTCCTGCTCCTTTATGAACTTAGCGATGCTGCCCGCCGACAGCTTGCCCGCCGCCCATGCCGTCAGGACGGAGTAACCGCCCGCGTCGGGTATAAGCAGGTTGACCGGCACGCCGGAACGCTCTATCTCGCCCGCTATTATGAAATAGGTGAGCGCAAAGTCCACCGTCAACGCGCACGGGCTTGCGGCCGTGGCGACGTTGAGCGGGTAGTTGCCCGCTTCGACCGTCATGGGCTTCTGCGGGTCGGTGTAGATGTTCTGCCGCAGGCCATAGAGCGGAAGCGCCTGGGCATAGCTTATGGAGCTCATAAGCACCACAGACCCGTACTTGAGCGTAAAGAGCGAGGCAAGCCCCGTTTCTTTGTAAGAGCAACCGCCGCCTATCTTCCCTACATTCACGATGGTGGGATAGCCGAAGCTACGGTCACCGTCCTTGATGGCCGCGCGGCGTATCTGCACGGTGTTTGCAAAAGCGTCCTTCGCGGAGGCGCTGCCCACGTCTATCGCCATGTCCTTGACGCCGGCTTCCTCCAGCGCTTTCACCGTCGTATAGATTTCGTCAAGCGACGCCCCACCGACCCCAAGCGCCACGCCGGCAGCCGTTGCCACCTCCGACATCTCCTTGTAGTTCGATGCGTTCGCGCCGTTCAGGATAGGCTTGGCAGCCCCTGCGATCTCAAGCGCCTCTTTGGCGACAGCCGCATCCGAAACCTCGAGGATTATTGCCCTGCCGAAATCCACAGCCTTCTTCACCGCGCCGAGGAAGCCGTCCTTGTCGCCTGTGTACTCGACGTTTACCACGTCCACCCTCATGCGTTCGCCTATGCGCTCATAGTCGATCTTCGCCGCCTCGGCCAAGACCGCGTCCACGTTCGCGGCGTTCACGTTCACCCCGAAGGGGTTCCGCGAAACAAAGGTCTTCTCATGCCTGAAAAGCACCGTCTCGCCGCCGAGCTTGAGCTCCGCATCGCCCGTCCCAAATGCCAAGGACTTCATCGGCGGCGCTGTCGCTCCTGCGATCATGTCCAATGCGTCCGCCGACATATGCGGGCAATCCTCTATCTGCGCCGTGCCCTGCGCCACTTTCATCGAGAAAGCCATGCAGGTCGGGTTGCCGCACTCTTTGCAGTTGGTGCGCGGCGTCAATTTGAAAATATCAAGTCCCTTAAGTGCCATTTCACACCTCCTTATACAAGCTCGCCGACCAATGCGGCTACAGTTTTGACGGATTCAGGATGCTTCAATATCACGGCGTTGGAGCCGGAGGCGAGGCACGCCATCGCCGTCGAGACCTCCATATTGATGCCACGCTCCTCGGCAGGCCCCCATTCCGGGAAGTCCTCCTCAGGCGCTATGCTCTCCTTCACGCTCCACGCATCGGCCGCAAGCGGCGTCAGGATGGGCGCCTGGAGCATATCGTCGTTCTGCGAAAGGCCTGCGCCGCGTATGCGCTCCATCGCGCTCGCGACATACTCAAACCCGTAGCCTGCCGCAGCGTTGCCAACGTGCATCACGTACGAGTCGCTGCTCACGCCCTGCTGCCCTATCATCACGTTTAGCTGCTTCGCAAGGTTGATGTCCACAGCGGACTCAGCCGCGATCTTCTGGCCATAGGCAAGCACGGCGCCTACCGCGATGCCTTTGTAATTGTCCTCGACCGCGCTCATAAGCAGCACATTCTTTCCGCTGAGGGCCTCAGCCACCGCGCCAAGCAGCTCGGCGTCTTTTTCCGCATTGCCGCTGCCCTGTATCACGAGCGGCTTCGTGACGGCGTCCGCCACCTCCTTGCACTTGGCGACGCTCACGTCCACAGCCTCGTCGTCGCCATTGGGGTCTGCGCTATTCAGCGAGAAGCATACAAAGGAAGCCCCTTCGGCCTCCGAAGCTCGCTTGGCGACCGCGCCGAGCGTGTCCGCCCCGGCGAAAAACGCGGCCACGCCTGGGATGTCCGTATCTGGGCCTTTGTCGGAAAAGTCTATTCCGACAAGCGGCGGGTTCTTTGTGTCCGCATCAAAAGAATACAGCGGCAAGGTGTTTTCGCCACCGAGACGAACGGCTTCGCTACCCGTCCCGATCTCTATCTCTGTGACTTTTGAGCTGAACACTTGTGGGGATTTTGTGAATGACATTGTTTATCGTATCTCCTTTCTTTTCATACCAGGGATTATACCAGAGCGTCCATCGTAAGAACAGGGTGGCCTTTCTCCGTGATATACGCAAGAAGCTCCTCAGGATCCTCCGTCACGGTCTCGTCGGCGATCATGTCCGTGAAGTCGTCGATGCCGTAGAGCGCTTTCGCCGATGCGTTCAGCTTGGCACCCACAAGCTCCTTGAGGTCCTTGGGCATCCACACGATACGTGCGGGGCCGCCCTCGGTCTTCATGAACTTCAAAGACGATATGAATTGCTTGCCGTGGCCCATAAAGCCCGGCGTCTGCACTCCGCCGCCCGTCATCGAAGCCATGTCCGGGAAGCTCATGCCGATGGGCGTCATGCCGCCATGCTCGCGGTTGACGATGACAACGCCCTGCGTCAGCGGCTCGATGCCGCATATGCACTCAAAGCAGCCGCAACTCGTCATCGGGTCCACCATGATGGAATAGAGCGAGACGCGTTCAAGGTTGCCGTGCGAATACTTGCTGACATTCTCGTTGACGTCCTCCCAAAGGCCGACCTTCTCGTCAATGACCCTCTCCTTTGTGACAACTTGGCAAGGCCCGTTGGGGTCGAGCTGATGCGTGGCTTTCGCATCGAGCCAGGACACCGCGCCGCAGAGGCCGAGACGCTCCGGCGTCACTATGCAGACATGCGATGGCGAGAATGACTGGCAGAGTATGCAATTGTAGAAGATGTCGACAGACTCGTCAGTCAGCGAGCCAAGGCGCTCATCGCGCTTGTCGTAGATCTTCTTGGCTTCCGCACGCTCCTTGGCGAGCGTATCGGGGTCTGTAATGATGGTCACCTGGCACTTGTCCACAATGGCCTCGTACTCGCTCTTGACCTTGGCATAAAGCACCTCGCCGAAATGCTTGGCACGGAAACCCGCCGCATAGGCGTCCTTGTTCAGGCGCACCCTCAAGACGTCGCGCTGGCCAGTGTGCATGGCGCCCTCGATGCAGTTTATGAAATAGTGGAAGTTGCGCTCGAACACAGGTTCGAAGTCGGTCTGCATGTCCTTGCCGCCCACCTCTACTATTATTCCCATTCCTATGGCGCTGCCTGCGTCGAACTTGTCGAAGTCCGGCCCGATAAGCTCTATCTTGTGGTCCTCGATATCCTGCACGTCACGCGAACGGCAGAGTTCGAACGTATCAAACTTGGAGCCGTCCACATCGACCTGCATATCCGACTTGCGGACTATCTCGCCCTCGAACGCCGATGAGAACGCGACAGGGATGTCGATATTCGTTATCTTGATCTTTATATCACGGGCCTCAAGCGATGTGTCGATAAAGGCGTCGACATCCGGCTGAATCAGCAGGCTCTTGGGCACAGGCCACATATCCTTCTCGTCGTTCGTGATGACAGGGAAGCCCATGGCTATAGCGCCGGCGCCGCATCCCACGACGATATCCCTGACGGGCGCAAAAGCGTTTACGAACGCAAATATACGCTTGAAGCTATAGTCGTCAAACGCCTCAACGTCGCCTGGCTTCACGGCGCCGAATATCATTGCCGCGCGATGTACCACTGTGATTACATGGCAGACCTGCCACGGGTCGGGACCCACAGGGACGACGCGTACGCCGATGCCCATGGCAAAGTTCTTGCTCTTAAGCTGGTCGATAATGCCGCCGAGCAGGAACACATAGATGCCGCGAGACTGATAGCCCTTGACAAGCTCTACCGCCGCATCGTCTGACGGCGCTGGGTCGACGATTACGACAAACCCTGGGATATCGCCGGTCACGAGCGGCACGCCAAGCGCGCGTACTTCCGCATCCGTCAGATGCCCATGGTACTCGCCCTTGTACGGATCCGGATCCTTGGCATATCTACAGGCCTCGATCGTCTCAGCCGCAAGGAAGGTGGCCTTGCCCGCCTCGAAGACATTGCCGAGCCTCGGCTCATGCACGTTCATCGCCTTGGCTTCCGCAAACGCCGCCTTCAAGTCGCCGAGCGTAGCTATCTCCTTGCCAAGCCATGCCATATAGCACGAGAGATTGTACGCCGTGTTCGGCATGACAGCGGGGGCGGACTCGCCGAGCTCCGCTATCGTCTCCGCCAGCGCCTTTTCGGCCAGCTCAACCATCTGGTCTGTGCCGTCCCATACCCTATCAAACAGTTTTTTCATATTATTGTCTCCTTTGCTATCCCAATTTTTTCTTTATCGCCTCGATTTCGCTTATCACAGCCTCCCCAGTCTCGAACGGCGAGCCCTCACGCTTGTCAGCGTCGATTACATCGTCCGAATAAGAGATGAAACCAAGCAAATCATCAGCATCAACGCGCGACTCGATAAACTCACGGTCGCCGTCCGAACGGATTTTGTTGCCTACCACATAGACCTTCTTCACCCCGAGATCGCGGGCAAGCTGCTTTATGCGGTGGTAGGTCTGGATGCTGCGCGAGCCCGGCTCGGTCACGACGATGAAGAAATCCACCATCCCCGCCGTGCCACGCCCCAGATGCTCAAGCCCCGCTTCCATATCCATTATTACCACGGAGTCGCCGTCCACAACAAGATGACTGACGATCCTCTTGAGCAACACATGCTCAGGGCAGACGCACCCGCCGCCGCCGGTCTCGACCGTGCCCATCACCAAGAGGCGCACGCCGTTCTTCTCCCGTGCGAACTTGTCAGGGATGTCGTGGACCTGCGGGTTTATCTTGAAGAACTTGCCGAAGCTGTCCTTCGTCGAACCCGTACGCTCGGCGATAAGGTCGCTCATCTCGGAGATAGGCGTGATGCTCTCCAGTTCGGATTCGGTGAACCCGAGCGCAAGCCCGAGGTTGCTGTCGGGGTCTACATCAACCGCAAGCACGTTCTTGCCGTCGCGTGCATAAAGCCCCGCAAGGACTGAAACGAGCGTGGTCTTGCCGACGCCTCCTTTGCCAGTGACAGCTATCTTCACGCTATATCCCCAAAGCCTTGCGCTTCGCCTCGATGGTCTCGACCATCAGGCGCACAAGCTCATGCGGGTCAGTGTTGTACGTGAAGCCCGCTCCGCTTATATCGCGCATGCCCTCAGTGGTGATCTCCAGCATCTTAGAACTGCCCATTATCGGCGGATTGATGCCGAGGAACACGTCTAAGCCCGTGGATATGACGTAGTTGGCGATGGCCACGGCCTTCTCGCTCATCCACTCGGCCGCGCACCCGACCACCGGCAGGTCTGTCGTGTTCACGCCCCATTCGCTTGCCATGTCCGTGACTAGAAGCATCATGCGGCTTATATCCACGCAGGCACCCATATGCAGGATGGGCGGTATGCCGACAAGGTTGCAGACGCGCTTCATGCCTTCGCCGCATATCTCCTTGGCGTCGAAGTCCATAAAACCTGACTTGATGGCCGCCTGCGACGCGCAGCCCGAACCTACAATGAGTATGTCGTTGGCGAGCAGCCCCTTCATTATTTCCGTGTGGTTGTGGTCCATGCGGGCCTTGGGGTTGTTGCAGCCCACCATTGCGACCGCGCCGCGAATGACGCCGGCCCTTATCGCATCGAGTGCGGGCTTGTATGTGCCGGTCGGGTCGCTGGCGACGAAGCTGTTCGTCACGCCGTCAAGCGAGCTGATTATCTGCTCGGTCGAGTAGCCGACCACAGCGTCCTGCTTGTTCTCCGGTATCCATACCTTGCTTTGGTCACGGTTCTGATAGTTGTCGATGGCGTCCTTGACCAATTCTATAGCCTTCTTGTAGGCCGTCTCCGTGTCCTCGCCGGAAAGCTCCACATAGACCGAGCCGGGTATGCGACAGATGGGGGAGCTGGTGACGAACTTCGTGTGGAAGCAGTCCTTGATACGCGCAATCGACGGGAAGACGCATTGCACGTCCACGCACATCATCTCCACAGCGCCCGTCAGTATCGCGTGCTCTTGCTGCAAAAAGCCGCCCACAATCTTGACGCCATGGCGCATTGTGACCTCGTTGGCCGTACAGCAGATGCCGGATATATTAATGCCCTGAGCGCCCTTGCTCTTTGCATAATCCTGCATTTCCTTTGAATCCGCCGCGAGGACTATCATTTCTGAGAAGCATGGGTTGTGGCCGTGGACGATTATGTTTACCTGGTCTTCTTCAAGCACGCCGAGGTTGCCCGATGTCCCCCTGGCCTGCGGCGTCCCGAATATTATGTCCGTGAAGTCCGTGCCGAGCATGGAGCCGCCCCAGCCGTCGGCCATGCCTACGCGCATAGCCTGACGCACCAATTCCAATGGATCCGTGGTGTTGCCGATGGTGCTCATATGAAGCGCCGTCGATATCTCGCGGTCGATGGCTCTGGGCGCTATGCCCTGCTTCTCCCAGACCTCTTGACGCTCCTTCGTGGCGCGGTTCAGATTCCTGAGCGTCCCGAAGGGCTTGCCGAACTCAAGCAGCCCGATTTCGGCGACCTCGTGGGCTACCTCATAGATATCGCGGCCCTCGGTCTTTACGCCCCATTCCGCCGCCAAGCGTATCAGCTTAGCCTCGTCCTTTATTTGATAGGGACCCTCCGGGCTCGTTTCGTGCAGGACGTGAAGTATCTCGCGTGCGTGATCCGAGTGCGCCGCGCTGCCGGCGGCAGCCATGCGCAGGAAGTTGCGTCCCGCTATAGCGTGCTCGTCCGCCCCGCAAATGCCATAAGGCGCCTTGGGCGTTATACGGCACGGCCCCATCCCGCAGATGGTGCAGCATACGCCGTCCGAGCCAAACTTGCACTGTGGCTGCTGGGATGCCGCACGCCCCTCGAATGTGTCCACATTGAGGCTGTCGGCAATCTCCTTCAGCTTCTTCATGTCGGTTTCCATCTGCTCGACGGTCGTGAATTGTTTCGTCTCTTTCATCTACAATCGCTCCTCTCTACAAGATCAGCATTAACCAATTTTTCCAATAAATTCAATATACTGTCAGCAGCGCTCATTGCCCGTTCCCTATTGCCTATTGCAATATCCGCTGCAAAATATCAAAGAACGCCACTCGTGCAGGGCTGTCGTCCGGCAGCTCCACAGTCGGCCTCCCCGCCGAGTCGAACTCAAACACATTGTCGTCGGCCGGCACCACGCCCGCCAGGTCAAAGCCGTGCTTCGCTATCTCCTCGCTTACGCCGGCGTTCAGCTCTCCGCTTGGCGCGCGGTTGACTATCAGCTTCACCGCAGACACCTTCATCTTCAGCTCTCTTACCAATTCCTGAATACGCGCCGCCGCCTGTATACCCCGCCGCGAGCAGTCCGAGACGATCAAAATCATATCCACGCTTGGCAGAACGCCGCGCGAGATATGCTCCATGCCCGCCTCGTTGTCGACGACCACGTATTTATAATTGCCCGAGAATCGCTGCACCTGGGTCTTTAGCAGACCGTTGACAAAGCAATAACAGCCATCGCCCTGCGTACGTCCCATCACCAAGAGGTCATAATCGTCCTCCTCGGCGATGGCGTCCGCAAAACTGGCTGAAACATAGTCCTGCTTTGTCATGGTGGATGGTATGGGCGAGTCCGGGTCGTATTCCGAGTTCTGGATATTCTCGCGGAGCTCGCCCAATGTGCATTCAATTTTTACACCCAATACTTCGTTGAGATTCGCATTCGCATCAGCATCGACCGCAAAGATGGGAGTGTTCCCTGTTTTTGATAAATAATCGATCAAGAGACCCGTAAGGGTCGTTTTGCCCGTCCCGCCTTTGCCTGCCAATGCTATGGTATAGGCCATTTTACTCTCTCGTTATTTCTTCGCCGGCCCGATGACGCCCTTGCGGAACGCCGTCAGGTAGTTCATGCAGAAGTCGTCGTTTCCGAGAAGCGCGTCCGTAGAATAAAGCGTCGCTCGCATATCCGCCGATGTCGGATCCATAATGGCGCTGTCCATGCCCGCGCTCATAGCAAGCGCAAGGAATTGGGTGTTTATCGCCTTGCGGAACGGCATCCCGAAGCTTATGTTGGACAGCCCGCTCGTGATATGAACCTCGGGGTACTTGCCCTTGATCTTGCGGACTGCCTCGTTGAACGAGAGCAGCGAGTCGTTGGTCGTGGCAAGCGTCGTGACCAGCGGGTCTATGAAGATGTTGCCAAGCGGCACATCATGTGCCAGCGCCTTCTGGATAAGGCTGTCCGCAATCTGGAACTTCACCTCCGGGTCTGTCGGTATGCCGCTCTGGTCGCATGTAAGCGCCACGACCTTCCAGTCAGTACCGCCGATAACCGGCAGTATCGCCTCGCACTTGCCCGTCTCGCCCGATATGGAGTTTATCATGCCCGGCTTGTTCGCCAGCTGCATCATCTCGAGCAGCACGTCAGTATCGCTGCTGTCGATGCAGAGCGGCGTGTCCACCGTGTCCTGCACAAGCCCTATCAGCCACTTCATCGTCTCGCGCTCGATCTCCGGCGCCGTCCCCGCGCACACGTCTATAAAGTCCGCGCCGAACTCCGTCTGAGCCTCCGCGATTTTGCGGATATAGGCCTCGTCCCTCTCTTCGATAGCCTGCAATGTCCTTGGAATAAACCCGTTGACCTTTTCGCCTATGATTATCATGTCTTGTTCTTCTCCTTTGCGGTTTAATTGAATGACTGCGCTTTTGCTACGACTTCGTATTTTCGTCGCCTCTATACAACTTGTATTATAACCGCACATTCAAAATCGTGCAATACGACCAAAAGGCCTAAGGTTTTACACCTCACTCATACATTTTGTACGAGAGAAACCGCTAGGATAATAAAAATCTACCAACCCTCCCCCCCCAAATATGATACACTGACCTTGACGAACCGACAAAGCCAGAACGGAGGAACCGACCATGCACGACCATCACAACCACACACACGACCATGACCACGGCAAGGCGTCCGGCGAGCCCATCGAAAAGCTTCTGCTCGCCCATATGCTCGACCACAACCGCCAGCACGCCGCCGAGCTCTCAGCCCTCGCGGACAAACTCGACACAGCCGGCAACCCCGACGCCGCCGCCCACGTCCGCACCGCCCTCACCGACTACACCGCCGGCAATGAAAAACTCGCCACCGCGTTAGACGCCCTATTGACAACAGCGATCTAATCAGCTATATTGATTAGAATGATTAGAATACTATCAGAACCGATTAGAATGTGCCAGAATGCGAGGTGAGATGCTTGTCATACTGCGAAAGCCAGACTTCCGAGCTTAAAAGGGAATACACGCCCGATATATGCAAGAGCGTTATCGCCTTTGCGAACACAAATGGCGGGACAATCCATGTCGGCATCGCAAACGACGGCAGTGTAGCCGGAATAGCTGACATTGACGGAGTGATGCTGAAACTAAGCAATTCCATCAGAGATTCCATCAAGCCTGACGTGACCATGTTTGTGGACTATCAACAAGAATCCATCACCGATAAGACCATCATCAAAATTATCGTGCAAAAAGGCACGTCCTGCCCTTACTACCTTGCAGGCAAAGGCATACGGCCCGAAGGCGTGTATGTCAGGCAAGGCGTGTCCACCGTCCCTGCGACAGAAGCGGCTATACTGCGAATGATAAAGGAAACGGACGGCGAGAAGTACGAAGACATACGTTCCCTTCACCAAGAATTGTCCTTTGCCGAAGCTGAAAAGGAGTTTGACGCACAAAACGGGCAGTTTAGCAAAAAGCATCAGCAGACATTGGGGTTGATAAATGCCGATGGCATCTACACAAATCTCGGCCTGTTGCTGTCCGACCAATGCGTTCACACGATAAAGCTAGCCATTTTTGAGGGGAACGAAAAAGCTGTGTTCAAGGACCGATGCGAATTTGCAGGTTCGTTGCTGAAACAGCTTAATGATGTCTACGATTTTATCGACCGCTGCAACCGCAATCGCTCAGAGATAGAGGGGCTGCGCCGGGTCGACAAAAGGGATTACCCCACCGAAGCTTTACGTGAGGCACTGCTGAATGCGCTTGTGCATCGCGACTATTCATTTGGCGACAGCACGCTTATCAGCATATTTGATGACCGCATCGAGTTTGTGTCCATCGGCGGGCTTGCCAAAGGCATCACTTTCGACGATATGATGCTCGGCGTATCGGTGGCTCGCAACAGAAACCTCGCCAACGTGTTTTATCGCCTGACGCTGATCGAGGCATACGGAACGGGTATGCCGAATATAATGCGTAGCTATGGAGGCCACGCAGCAAAACCGCAAATTGAAGTGAGCGACAACGCATTCAAGATAACGCTGCCAAATACCAATGAATTGTCTGCAAAGGCATTGTTGAGCGAAAAAGAGCGTGTCGTGATGTCTTTGTTTGAGGGCAAAGACTCTATTGCCAGAAAGGACATTCAGGCGGAGCTGTCAGTGTCGCAGCCGATGGCAGTAAGGATCCTTAAAGGGCTTGTGGACAAAGGCGAGATACGCCCCATCGGCAATGGCAAGAACACTCGATACATTTTGAACAAATAAGGAGGCCCCCCATGTGCATTTCAACCGTCTATAAAGGAACCACACCCGCCCCCGAAAACATCCTCGCCGAATACATAACAGCGCTCTCATTCGGCGACGGCGCCGTCAGCGTCACCGACATCACCGGCGAACGCACCACCCTTACCGGCACCATTACCCGCATAGACCTCGCCGCCGGCAAGATATTCCTCGACCCCTCTTGACGTCGCCCCTCTACCGCTCCTCCCGCTCAAGCAGCTTATACGACAGCAGCAAATACCACTGCCCCTGCTCATTATCCACGCCCGGCCCCATTATCTCCCTGATCCGGTCCAGCCGGTACAAAAACGTGCTTCTATGTATAAACAGCTCCTTTGCCGCCGCCACCGACTTCCGGCTATTCTTGAGATAGACGTACAGCGTCCTGTAAAGCTCCTGATTGTTCCGCTCGTCGTAGTCCCTAAGCCTGAGCAGCCCCGGCTCGCAAATCATCCGCGCCGGCAGATTCCCCGTGCAGCTCTCCAGCACAAACTGCTCCTTGACGTTCTCAAACCTGTATAGCCACTGGTACGGCTTCGCCCGCGGCCCAAGCCTAAGCGCCTCGCCCGCCTGCATATAATATTGCCTTAAATAATCGAACCCCGAAAACTCGTTGCTCAGCCCCGCCTGCATATTGTTGTCTTGCAAGAACGACTTCAGCGACTCCTCGACGCTCGCCATGTCATAGTTTGACAGCGAGAGGTTGCAGAACGCCGCAATGCTGTTCTCGTACTCGAATATGCACGCCTCCGGAAAGACCGTAGCAAGCCTGTCGCTCATAAACCGCATGGCGCGGTTGCGGTAATCGGCGAGCTCCGCATGGATTTTCGCGCAGATGTAGCTGTGTCCCTTTTGCCACCCATACTCGCCAAGCCGCTGCTCGACAAACCCAAGGTCCTTGTACTCGCCCGACAATATGCTTTTCATAATAAAAGGAAGCTCGTGCGACTCCTTGGACTCGTCGACGACAAAGCCGATGGCAAGCTGAATATACCCCGAAATGAACTCCAGAAGCGTCGCGGTGCTAGGGTGGAACTCCCCCTTCGTCTCCAGCACCAACAGCCTGTACTGGAACCTCCCCTGCTGAAAAATGTTGTGGTATAGCGCATGCCGCCCCCTTATCCGCAGCGGCACCACCGACGAACCCTCGTCGTCGCGCCCATAAGACGAACGATCCGCCATCATCATATATGGGATATTGTCGCTGTCGAGCATAGGCTCAAGCGACGGATTGCCCGCATAATCCGTGGACACGGCAATAATAGAATAATTGTTGTCTTGCAATATAAGTGGGTTGTCTATCACAGACGTACCGATATCGAGCATCGCCTGAACGTCGGAGCCCTTGTCAAGCACCGCCCTGAGCTCGCTGCTCCACAAATCGTAACGCTCAAATACGCGCTGCACCGCATTATGCAGGGCGGGCAGCCCAAGCCCCTCCTCAGCGATAAACACGCTTTCAAAGCAGCGTATCAATTCGACGTCGTAATTCCCCGCGATTACGCAAGCCGAGCGGCACTTCCGCCCCCTAGACGCCACCCCCTCCGCCTCATCCAGCACATACACGAACCCATCCTCAAACACGCCATCCCGCCCCGCAAACATCACGCGCGCAAGCCCAAGCGCCCCGTCCACATTGCCGAATACGGTGACGCCGATGCCTTGTTCCGCCAGGCCGCGCCTGAGCATGTCCGAGCTGATATGCATGGCTATATACCGAGCGCCTTGGACGTATTCTTGAACCGCCCCATCACCACGTCGCCGACCACGGCCATATCCTCCGCCGTAAAAGCGTATTTGAAATTGTCGCTGAACAGCATCTGAGCGGAGGCCTTGAACTCATCGTCGCCCGCCCACACCAATATGCTTATATAAAGCCCGTTCATAAACTCAAACCTATAGGCTGCATCGGCGCCGCCGACCTCCTCGAACTTCAGCCCTGGCGTACCCGCAAGCACAGCCCCAAGCCGCGACGGGTCCCTGCCGAACTCACGCGCTATCCGCCCTATCACCCGCCCCCGAAACTGCGTAAGGTAGACCGCCCCCCAAGGCATTTCTTCGTAGGCAAGCATCCCCCCCGACGCAGGCACATACCGCCCCTCAAGCAGATACCGCAGCAGCAAAATCTCCTCATACGGCGAAAGCGGTTCCTGTGTTTTGAAGTCGGGATGGTTTACATAATATGAATTACCGACAACCGAAACCTTAAACCCTCCGGCAGCTTCATCATACACAAGCCCCGTCCGCGCCGCTATCTCCGCCGCGTCGCTCCGCCCATAAAGCCCCCTATAATGCGCCAACGGCACATCCACTATCTGCTTATCCGTCATACTTGCATTCTTCTTACGCAAACAGCCCTGCGTCCGTATGCGGCAAAAAGCACGCCGCCACAAACTCGTCCATATACCCTGGCACCGCCGACAGCTCCAGATACGTCATCCCGTCCGCAAGCCCCTCAATCCGCTCCCGCGCCTTGTCCGACACAAGCATCGCATAAGCCCCCGAAAGCGACGTGTTGCCGATATAGTGGAACCGCTCCAAAGGCAGCTTCGGCAGCATCCCGATATTTATCGCGTTCCCGATGTCTATACCGCTTCCGATGCCCCCCGCCAGATAGACGTCCTCAATCATGTCCATATCCATGTCGAGCGACTTCAGCATAGTAACGATCGCTGAAAAAATCGCCCCCTTCGCCCGTATGAAATTGTCGATGTCCGCATCGCTCACATATATGTCGTTCCCCGTAAGCGTCTTGTCCGCAGCAACCACCCTATACCGCGAAATCCCCCACTCGTCCACGGAAATCCGCTCCCCCTCGGCGATAAACTTGCCCTTAGCGTTGATTGTTCCCGCCTCAAAAAGCCCGCTTATAAGGTCGATAAGCCCGCTGCCGCAAAGACCCACCGGCAATTGCCCCTCGTCGCCTATCACCTTGTAGCTCGGCTCCATCGTGTCCTTGTCAATAACGACCTCGGTGATGGCTCCGTCCGTCGCCCGCATGCCGCAGGCTATCTCGCCGCCCTCGAAAGCGGGACCCGCCGAGCAAGCGCACGTCATCAGAAAATCACTGTTCCCAAAAACAAGCTCCCCGTTCGTCCCGAGGTCGAGAAACAGCGAAAACCCCTCGTTTCCTGCGATTCCCGCCGCAAAGGTTCCCGCCGTGATATCGCCGCCCACATACGACCCCACAGACGGCGCGAGCAGCACATCCGCGTCGGGATGTATGCCTATATCCGCCTCAGAGCCCCGTATGCGGTCTACGCCGAAAAACGCCGGCACATATGGCTCAAGCCGAATATTGTTCCCGTAGATGCCGAGAAAAAGGTGCATCATCGTCGTATTTCCTGCGATGGACGCACGGACTATCTGGCGCGGGCCTATCCCCGCCGCCTCGCAGAGCTTCGCCACCAAAGGCCTTATGCTCTCTTTCGTAACGGCGTCGCGAAGCCTCGCCACCCCGCCTGGCCGGGCGCTCTCCACAAGCCGGTTTATCACATCGCCGCCGTAGCGTATCTGTGCGTTCCCCACGCTCCCCGTCGCCAAAAAATCCCTTGTATTGAGATCCACGATTGCCGCCGAAATCGTCGTCGTACCGATGTCTATGCAGACCCCCACCTGTATCGGCGCCTCGCCGCCTGCAATATCGATGATATGGTATGCAACGCCCCCAGGCCCGCCCTCTTTGTGTATAAGGACGCCCGCTGAATAATCGTTCTCCCGCAGAACCTCCGGCAATTTGCGGAGCGTATGCAATGCGATGGATATATGCTCGCTGTCCGTACCAAGCGTTTTCGCAATCGCTCGGACAAGCCGTTCGCGGTCAGCCGTCGCATCGCTCTCAGACGGCGGCTCCATATCGACCGTCAGCCCTATGAACGCATCGTCCGCCCGGTATTTCTCGCCGGAAAGAGCCTCCTTCATCGCCATAAACGATTCCTGTGCCCTAGCCGAAGAAAAATCCGCGACACGGATGCGGTTCTGCCATGCGTGCGCCGACTGCGGGACGAGCAGGGTCGCCGCTCCTTTCGTCTCGCATTGGCACGCAAGCCTGTAACCATCCGCAAAGTCTTTCTTTGAAATGTGCTTGTCCCGCTCGCCCAAGACCTCGCCGCTCTCGATGCGCACCTTGCACTTGCCGCAGGTGCCGTTACCGGCGCAGGGTGCGTCTATCGGGACATTCGCCCGTCGAGCCACCGAAAGTATGGGCTCGCCCGCCGTCGCTTCCTCGCTTACGACGCGCCCGTCATCCAATACAAATTTTATCGTGAACATATCCGCCATAGTATTTTCCTAGGTGCCATTATACCACGAGAATTACAGCGATAGGCACATCACTTCGGGATGGCAGCTCTCCCCATACTGCGGGCACACAAAGCATTCAAAGAATGTGGGCGCCTCATCACGCGACACAGGCGCAAACCCATGCTTCGCAAAAAACCCTGGCGCCCTCGCCACAAGATAGAGCGCGTCGCCGCCATGCGCCCGCGCCTCATCCACCATCAAGGACAGCAGCCTTGCGCCGATTCCCCGCCCCCTCATATCAGGCTCCGTCGCGATTCCGTCGCATATAATCCGCCCCTCGCGCCTCGCAAGCACGCACCCCCCGACAAGTCTGGCGTCGTCGCCTGTGCCATTTCGGCAATCTGCGTCGTGCGGCGCTCCGACCTCCTCCGCCTTCCAGCACTTCACAAGATCTTCAGGCGCCGCCTCCCCTGACGAAAACTCAAGCCCATTGGCGACAAACAGCTCCACCAACGCCCCATAATCGCCCGTCTCCGAAATCACCACATCCCGCACCGCATCCATCACAAAACCAACCCTCCGTAATAGCAAAACAACCCCCGAGGCGCCGTATCCGTTGCGCAAAGTACCCTAACATCGTTAGGTGGGTTGCCTGCACCACGCATTTGCCATCCGGTCGAAGCCGGCCCGGCAGCCGCGCCTGTGACCCGGCGTTCCCGGTACTTTAGTGTTGGATAAATTTAGCAACTTCCTCGCACGCCTCAGGTTAAGGCTAGTATACGCCCTTCCCTGCCCACGGTCAAATCACACATTCCCCAGATGCACGTATGTGAGCCGCCGCTGCGCTATCGCCTCGAACCGCCTCATGCTCCCAAGGTCTGTCGCCGCCCTGTCCTCCATTCTGTAATGCGGGAAGAACCTCGATATATGCAGCGGGATGTCCCTTGAAACCGACGCGACGAACTCCGCCATCGCCTCCATCTCCTCCTCCGTGTCGTTTTCGCCGTCTATCAGCAGGCAAGTGAGCTCCACATGGCAGCGCGAGGCCGCCGCCCTGATGTTTTCCTGCACAATATCCAAGCGCCCGCCTATTTTTTCATAAAAACCCTCGTTGATCGACTTCAGATCGATGTTCATCGCATCGACATACGGCAGAAGCTCCTTGAACCGCCCAGGATTCGCATAACCGTTTGTCACAAGGACGGACTTCAGCCCACGCCCCTTGAGAATCCGCGATGTGTCCATCACGTACTCAAAGTTTATAAGCGGCTCGTTGTAGGTGAAAGCCACGCCTATATTTCCGTATGCCGCGTGCCGCTCCGCCATGTCCGCAAGCTCCTCTGGCGAAACATTATGCAGCCCATACGCCTCCGCCTCCTTGTGCCCGATCATGGAAATGCCATGGTTTTGGCACCATGGGCACCTCAGATTGCAACCGAAGCTGCCAGCCGAAAGAACCATCGACCCAAGATGAAAGTGATACAGCGGCTTCTTTTCCACAGGGTCGAGCGCCAGGGACGTAAGCCTGCCATATCCCAACGGTACGACCCCCGCGCCCCGCGCCAAGCACGCCCCCACCCCGCCGGAGGCTATATCGCAGGCATTCGGGCAGATATCACAAACCATCAGCCATGCCCTAGGTATAAAACATATCCGTGCTGAGGTACTTCTCCCCCCTGTCCGGGAATATCACCGCCACAAGCCCCGATTCCAGCTTCTCCGCCACCGCCAACGCCGCCATCATTGCCGCCCCGCTGCTCATTCCCACGAAGATGCCTTCCTCCCACACGATCCGCCGCGCCATCTCGAAAGCGTCCTCGCTCTCCACCATTATGCTCTCGTTTATCTCGCCCTCGTCATAGAGCTCCGGCACTATCGCCTCCTCCATGTTTTTCAACCCTTGTATATAATGCCCCTTTACAGGGTGCGCCTCGACTATCTTTATGTCAGGGTTCTTCTCCTTGAGCCGCATCCCCACCCCCATAATGGTCCCCGAAGTCCCGAGCGAGGACACGAAATGCGTCACCTTCCCGCCTGTGTCCTCCCATATCTCCTCGGCAGTGGTCGAATAATGGGCGAGCTTGTTGTACATATTCGAGAATTGGTTGGGGAAGAAATATAAGTCCGGCCTTTCCGCCACAAGCTCCCTCGCCTTCATTATGGCGCCGTCCGTGCCAAGCTCCGGGTCCGTAAGGATTATCTCCCCGCCGAACGCCTTTATCATCTTCTGCCGCTCCACCGACACCGCCGAGCTCATCACGATTTGCACCTTGTAGCCCTTCACCGCCCCAATCATGGCGAGCGCGATGCCCGTGTTGCCCGATGTCGGCTCCATGATAATCTTGCCCCTCGTCAACGCGCCGTCGCTCTCCGCCTGCTCAATCATCTTCAACGCGATACGGTCCTTTATGCTGCCCGTCGGGTTGAACCCCTCCAGCTTAGCATAAATGCCCACACCAGGGTTCGGGTTCATCGAGTTGATTTTCACCATAGGCGTCCTGCCGATGGAGTCGAGAATATTGTTATACATTAGTTTTTCCTTTCAGTGCCTGCTCCAGCGCTATCGCCAGTATGATACCTACTAGCAGACCGTTTGATATAAAGGGCACGACAATAGCCGGCAAGTGCGAGAACGCGCCGAAGGGCTGCATCATGATGCCTGTGGCCGTGAGCATGGATATGCCGAGCGCGAAGCCTTTCCGCTCCGTAAGCTCGGCTTTTTTCAAGTGGTCAACGCCCTGCTTCACTATCACGCCGAACAAGACGAGCAACGCCCCATAGCCGACGGGCGGAGGTATCGCAGCGAAAAACATGCCCACAGGCGCGAGCACCGACAGCACTATCATGGCCGCGCTCCCAAAGTAGAACGGCCTGCGCGAAGCCACGCCTGTCATTCGCACAATGCCTATCGAGGTCGCGAACTGCACGAATCCGATGGTGGCGAAGAAGCCTGTCATCATTGTCGAAATCCCAAAAAACACCGTCCCCCTGTTCAGCTGCCGCTCCGTAAACTCCTCGCCGAGCGCACCCGCCATGCCCAGGAACGAGCCTATCACGTTTGCAAAAAGCAAAAACGCCCCAAGTATGCAGGTAAGGAGTATGCCAGGGTCAAAGACCGGCGTGCCCCACGCAAACACCTCCGGCAGCACGAAAATGGATCTCAGCTCCGCCATATCGCCGAAATTCCCGATTCCCACGCCCACGGCGAACACCCAACCGACGGCTATGGACAAAAGAATCGCTATGGTCCTGAGAAACGGCGTCCCGAATATATTTATGATTATCATGGCAGCCACCGTTATCCAGAACGCGGCAAACGCCCTCATATCGGGCTCGCTGCCCTCGTACACCATGCCGAGCATCCCCGCCACAAAGCTTTTTGAAAGCTGTACGGGCATCAGAATCAAAAACACGCCGTTCACCATGGGCGTGAACAGCTTCGCTATATGCTTCATAAATCCTGAGAACCCAAGCGCGACCACCAAGGCGCCCGCCACAATCATCCCAAATTCAAGGTGTGCCCTGAGCGCCGCCAAGTCCCCGCCCATGGCGCTCGTCACGGCGGCGAGGCTTATCCACACCGACAGCCACAGGCCGGAGGGCCCGTCTATTATAGGGTAGCCATGCCCGAAACGCGTCTGGAGTATCGACAGCACGCCGCAGAGGAAGAACGTCCGCAGCAGCATTTCCGAGATAGCCACGCTTTCGAGCCCCAGGCTCATCGCTATGATGACTGGCATAATGGCGGAGTTCGCGGTGAACAGCACCATATGCTGCAAGCCGTACACCACCGTCTGCCCCGGCGTAAGCCTTGCGTCAAGCCCGTATTTCAATGTCAGATCGTCTGTAGTCCTCAAATATCATTCCCCTTTGCCGCATGTTAGCAATAACTTCACATTTCTTATATTCTCTGATATATTCTCCATATGGGCAAGCATAATTTTTTTCACGACCTTGATACGGTTTCGTTGGCCGGTGTGGCGGGTTGCGTGTTGGCCGGTGGCATGAGCCGCCGCATGGGCACGGACAAGGCTCTGCTCGAGCTTGACGGCAGGCTGCTGATAGAGATCGCGATGGATGGGTTCTGTGGGTTCCCCGAGGTCTTTGTCTCGGCGGGCGATGCTGAAGGGTGCGGGCGCTACGCCTTTACCAGCGTACGCGTCATCCCTGACGAACGCCCCTCTCTCGGACCGCTAGGCGGCATAGTCTCAGCCCTCAAAGCCAGCGAACGTATGTTTGTATGCTTCCGCCCCGTCGACGCGCCCCTCGTCCCCGCCGCGCTTCACCGCCTGATGGCTCGTGCCTGCTCCGCTATTCCCACCGAAAGCTCCCCCATCCCCACAAAAAACAACGCTACCACCGTAGGGGCGACCCCTGCGGTCGGTCGCCCGCCCACTCTCGACACCGCCCCCACTCTCGACACCACCCACGCCCCCGCACCATACGACGCCGCTGTCCCCACATTCCACGGCAGCACCGAGCCCCTGCTCGCCTGCTTCTCCAAATCCGCCATCCCCGTGCTCGAAGGCCTTGCCGAAAAAAACGCCCTCAAGGTCACGGACGCATTCCCACTGCTAAACACGACATACGTCCCGCTCGATGCCCCCGAACATATATCCACCCTGGGCGACCCCGCCACCTACCTCGCCAACGCAAACGACCCGCAGACGCTCTCAAAACTCACAGCCCTCATATAAACTCTCAACCCTCACAAAAACCCCCACAAAACCCAAGGAGCGCTGAGTCCATGACCCAACGCCCCCCGATATCTCCACTCTCCCAAAATGAAAATTATTAAATCTGCATTTCCCGCAGTTCGCCCGACACTATCAGCTCGGCGCCAGTCGCATCCTGTATCTCCTCAAGCGTGTAGTCCGGGTGTAGCTCGCGAAGCACAAAGCCGTCCTTGGTGATGTCGATAACGCCCATTTCCGTCACGATAAGGTCCACCGCGCCCACCGCCGTCAGCGGCAGCTTGCATTCCTTGAGGATTTTCTTGTCCACGCGCTTCACCTCGCCGGTCTCCTTGTCCTTGACCACCTGGGTGTGAAGCATCCCGATGATGACCTTTTTAGCGCCGACCACAAGATCCATCGCGCCGCCCATGCCGGACACCATCTTGCCAGGCACTATCCAGTTCGCGATATTGCCCTTCTCGTCGACTTCGAGCGCGCCAAGCACGGTCGCGTCCACATGCCCGCCCCTGATAAACCCGAACGACATCGAAGTGTCGAAGCACATGGCATATGGCTCCATGGTCACGAAGCCGCCGCCCGCATTCGTCACGTCGACGTCCTCATTGCCCTTGTCGGGCGCAGGGCCCATGCCCATAAGGCCGTTCTCGCTCTGAAGTATTATATGCACGCCGTCAGGCAGGTAGTCCGCCACCATCACGGGCAGGCCTATGCCGAGATTGACCACATCGCCGTCATGGAGCTCCTTCGCCACGCGGGAAGCGATGATGACCTTTGGGTCTCTCGTGTCTTTCTTTATCCGATCGGCCATGGCTTTTCACCTCCCACTATCGTATCTACCAAGATGCCCGAGACCGCGACATGGTCTGGGTTGAGCTCGCCTATCTCGACCACCTCGACCGCGCCGACTATCACATGGTCGGCAGCCGTGGCTATCACGGGGTTGAAGTTCACCGTGGTGCCGTGGAAACATACGTTCCCGAACTTGTCCACCTTGTTCCCGCGCATCAGGGCGAAGTCCGCCCTAAGCGGCTCCTCCAGCAGATAGTCGCGCCCTTTGACGTTTATCACCTGCTTGCCCTCGGCCACTATCGTGCCCACTCCGGTCGGGGTCAGGATGCCGCCGAGGCCGTAGCCACCTGCGCGGCAACGCTCGATAATGGTTCCCTGCGGCGCCAATTCGCACTCTATCCTGTCCGCCTCCACGTCCGTGTTCATCCGCCTGCCCACTTCGGGGTTGAGCCCCACATGCGACACTAGCAGCTTCTTCACGAGCCCTGCAGTCACCAGCTTGCCGATGCCGCGGTTCGGATACCCGGCGTCGTTGCCGATTATCGTAAGGTTCTTAGGCCCCTTGGCGACCAACGCGTCTATGATTATCTCCGGCGTGCCGCAGGCCATAAAGCCGGCTATCATCAAAACGGCGCCATCGCCTATGGGCGCGACCGCTTGCTCCGCAGTCAAAATTTTGTCTCTCAAAGCGATTCTCCTTGATTCAAGCTATAACTATTTTTTCAGCCCAAGCAGCTCGCGAGCCTCGTTCGGGGTCGCTGTTTCAAGCCCAAACTCCTCGATAATCCGTTTGGCGCGGGCCACAAACACCATATTGCTCTCGGCGATGACGCCCTTCTTGTACAGCACATTGTCCTCCATGCCCACGCGGACATGGCCGCCCATCGCCACCGTCGCATAAAGAATCTCCATAGCCCTCGCGCCGACGCCGAATGCGCTCCACGTCGAGCCTGGAGCCACTTCCTCCATGCAGCTTTTCATAAACACGAGGTTCTTGGTCGTGGCGGATATGCCGCCCGGCACGCCCATACAGAATTGGAAATGCAGCGGCGCCTTCAAAAATCCGTTCTTTAGGTAGTGCTGCGCGTTGTAGATCATCCCTGGGTCAAACACCTCGACCTCCGGCTTCACGCCCACTTCCTGCATCAAAGTCCCAAGCCTTTCAAGGAATGCGGGATTGTTCTCAAAGACCGTCACATGCTGCCAGTTCATCGTGCCGCAGTCGTACGACGCCATTTCCGGCTTCAGCTCGTAAAACGGCTTGATGCGGTCATCCTCTTTCAGCCCGATGCCGCCCGACGTCGTGAGGTTCATGATGATGTCGCAGTCCTTCATCGCACGTACCAGGGTGACTACCTTCTCGAACTTGGAGAACTCCATCGCCGCCTTGCCCTCGTCGTTCCGCACATGGATATGGGCGATGGCAGCGCCCTCTTTCCAACAATTGTAGATTTCTTCCGCGATCTCCTCCGGCTCAATGGGCACGTTCGGGGTGTTCTCCTTGGTCGGCCACGCCCCCGTCGGCGCCACAGTGATGATACGTTTGTTCTTCAGTTCACTCATAATTAATAATTTCCTTCCTATGCTGCTACACAGCCTCCATCTACATACAACACCTGGCCGGTAATAAAATCCGACGCGGGCGACGCCAAAAACACCGCCGACCCTATCAGCTCTCCCGGCACCATCGGCCTGTGGAAAAGTATCCTGTCCGTAAATATCTTCGCCTTCTCAGGATCGTCGAACACCGGCTTCGTCAACGCCGAAAGCACTATCGTCGGCCCCAACGCGTTCACGTTTATATCGTACTTCGCCCACTCAAACGCCTGCTGACGCGTCATGGATATCACTGCGCCCTTGGATGCCGCATACGCCCCATAGCCCAGGGGATGCCCGTTGTTCGCACGCACGGACGTGATGTTGATGATCTTGCCCGCTGGGCTCTTGCCCTGCTCGAACTGCTTCATCATCTGCCTTGCCACCACCTGGTCGATATTCCACGTACCCTTGACGTTCGTGTCTATCACGAGGTCAAAATCCTCCTTGGGAAACTCCTCGGCAGGATGGCGCCGAGCCACCCCCGCCGCCGGCACAAGCACATCGACCGCGCCGAAGTTCGCGACCGTCTCGTCCACGATCTTCTGGCAGTCGGCAAGCTCCAGGGTATCCGCCGCGACGGTAAGCACCTTTGCGCCCGTGTCCGCAAGCTCCGCGGCCGCCTTGTCCAGCGTCTCTTTCGTGCGTCCAGTCAGCACAAGGTTCGCCCCGTAGTTCGCGAATCCGCGCGCCATCGAAAGACCGAGGCCGCCGCCGCCGCCCGTTATGACGATGGTCTTGCCTTCGAGACCGAACAGGCCCTTAATGGTTTGGTTTGTGTAATCCAATGTTATCATAAGAACGCTCTCCTTTATTTAACAATATTAACGATTATTGGCAAGGCTCGCACTTTCCGACAACGCCATTGCCTATTCTGCCTGTTATGCGAACGCCCTTACTTATACCAGCAATCGCCGAAACCCGTTCCGCCGTACATATATGTGCGGTCCGGCACATCGTTCAGGTCGTCCTCGTCTATCTCGGCCACGCAGCGCGCCATCGCGCCATCGCCCATATACCAACGGATCGGGAAGCAGAAGAAGCGGAAACGCTTGCCCTTCACCTTGTCGAGGTCGCCGCCAAGGTTCTCGACGCCCACGATGCCGTTGCCGAGCAGCAGCTTGTGGCAAGGCTCCCAAGTGCCCCACTCGCCGTTCTTCTCAAGGTCGCCAAACTTCTTGTCGTAGGCTTCTTGGCCATAAATGCGGATATACTCGAACTTGTCAAACTCAGCATAGGCCTTCTCGCCGAACGCCTTTGTGTATTCCTCGGTCAGCGGGTAGCCCGACGACCCGAGCAAATTCATGCGCGTCATGCCGTTGTTGCCCATGGCCGTGTGCAGCGGGTGGTCGAGCGCCTGGCTGTCCATCGCGACGCACTTCACCTTATGCTTCACAAACCACTTGCCCGCCTCGATGCCAGTGCCGGGCGCATAATGGTAGTAGGCCTTGCTGTCGTCGAACTTGCGGTGCATTCCCGTGTTCAGGCAGACTATCATTCCCTCAAGCTCCGCAGGCTTTATGCCCGCGCGCTCGCAGGCGTCCTCAAGATGCTCAGGCCCGATAAGCGACGGCGTGCCGAGGCACTTGCCCGGATCCACCGCAGGCGCGAACGGCCCCCACGCCTCAATGCGGACATCAAGACAGATTGCATCGCCGGTATATGCGTCGACAGGCATTTCGTGCGTATAGCGCGCACGCTTGCCGTTGAACTCAAATTCCATAACGTGGCGGGGCGCGTCGCAATGCGTGCCCGTGTGCATCGTACACATGACCCTCTGCGTCAGCACGCCGCCCTTGGCTATGGTGTGCGCGTTGTCGATCATCGGCTTGTCGAAATACGGCCAACGTGGAATCTCTGCACTGAACGGATGTGTCAAATCAACAAATACTTTCTTTCCCATTTTTACTTTCCTTTCTAAAACTTTAGCTATTTAGCTGCAATTAGCAACAACTTTAACTTACCTTATATAGATTTACATAATAACGTATTATGTTAACCTCGCCCACTCACTCCAAATCCTTTGTAACCTTTATCAAATACTCCCTAAGCGACTTGCGTGACGCCGCAGCCTCATCCTCGGTCCACTTCTGGTAGCCCTCGCCCGTCTTGAACCCAAGCTTGCCCTCCTCGACCAGCTTCACAAGCAGCGACGACGGCTCCTTGTTGTCGGCAAGGTACGGTATTACGTTCTTCTGTATCGCGAGCGAAAGATCGGCGCCTATCATATCGACGTTCTCAAGCACCCCGAGATGCGGCCAGCGAAGCCCCGGCCCGTACTTCAGCGCCTCGTCCACGGTCGCGGCGTCGGCTATCCCCGCCTCTACCATATACAGCGCCTCACGCCAAAGCGCGTGCTGCAGGCGGTTCGCCACAAAGCCCTGTACGTCCTTCATACACCGCACAGGCTTCTTTCCTATCTTCTTCAGGTAGTCATAAGTAGCGTCCATCACTTCCATAGAGGTCTCGTCGCCCTTTATCACCTCCACCAATGGGATAAGGTACGGCGGGTTCCAGAAATGCGCTCCCACCACCCTAGTCCTGTCCTGGCACTTCGACGCTATCCCCGTTACGCTCATCACCGATGTGTTCGTCGCGAGAATGCACGTCTTTTTGACCATCGGCTCGATATCGCGGAAGAAATTCTGCTTTATCTCCATGTCCTCTGGCACGCACTCCACCACGAAATCCGCATCCGAGACTGCTTCCTCCATATTGTCCGTGAAGCTCATTCGCGAGAGGATGGCATCAGCGTCCGCGCCCGTCATAGCGTCGTTCGCCACAAGTATGTCTAGGTCTGCACGCACCCCCGCAAAAGGATCGTCCTTCATCGACCGCGAGCGAAGCACCACGCTCGTGTCCTTGTCGCGGGCAAAAACCTGCATAAGGCCGTTGCCCATAAGCCCCGACCCTAGTACAGCAACTTTTCTAATTTCCATAATTTCTCCCTATTCAAGGCCCTTGTACGTTATCATCACAAGCATTTCGCAGACATCGTTTGTCTCGTTCTTGATTTTCCGCCCCTCAAACGGCGCTATATATATCGAATCGCCCTCTTTCAGCCGAAACACCTCGTCCTTGGATTCCACGGTTATCTCGCCCTTGAGGACGAAATACACCTTCTCGTTCGGATTGTCCTCATAGCCCCAGTCCGCGCCGCCGCCCGGTAGGAACAGAGACTTACCTACCCAAAACGTCTTGATCCCAGTCTCGTCCGTGCCTTGCAAGCGCAGCACCGACACATCAAAGTGCCCCGGAGCGGCATACGGTTTTACGTCAGCGATTGCCATTTTCTTCATTGTCTTTACCTCCAATCGAAAAGCCCTAAAAAACAGACCGCGCCTACACCAAAACAGACCAAAAAACAGGCGCACACACATCATATCGTGCCTGCCCCATATCGTCAAACTATTTTTTGCTTTCCACCCTTCTAAAAAGCGACCATGCTATGCAGTCGGCAACCTGTAGCCCTTTGACGTTGTGAGGGGATTAAATGCTTATGCTATAGGCCTTTCCTTGAAAGCATGGCGAACGCCACGGTGGCTCTTTATCTCCAATTTGCCGAAGCCCTTGAAAATTTTTCGGACGACTTTGTTCAATTTCCTCGGCTCTCGCGAAAACAAGAAAGCCACAACAAACCAAGACGATGTTTTCTTTTTGGTAAAGTCAAATCCTAGATTATCGCTTTCGTCCAGGTAAACATAAGCGCTACCCACTTTTCAAACAACTCAATTCTGCGGTTGTAGCGAGGCATTTTTCCAATGATACCTTTGCGGCAATAATTGCCATAATTGATAAAATCACCAATGTTCACCTAAGCAGGGAACATTGTCAATAGCATAGTAGGCGTGTGAGCTTCAATGTTACTTTTCCCAACCCACACCCATAGGTCCTGCTCGTCGAGCGTTCGTTTGCCTTGCCCGTCAATATCTGGGAGAAGGCTTTCTCCCCCGCCTAAGGCATCCGCATGATTTTGTCAGCCCTCGTTGTAGCATGTCTTGCGCAACACCCTTGCGTCCTCCACACTCACATTCACAGAGCCATACGATATGACCATTCCTCTTATCCCCTGTCGGCTGTATGGCTTTCAGCCTCCCGAACGTTTTGCCTGCTAGGTCGATGGGCTTTCTGCCCGCCCCGAGGCATCCGCACGACCTCGTGTTGCCCGAGATAAGGCTGTTTGCAACCACCTCCTTGCTCTCGCCGCATTCGCATTCGCATAGCCAGACTGCGGTGCCGTTCTTTCTCTTCCCTGTCGGTCGTATGGCTTTCAGCCTACCGAAGGTCTTGCCCGTTATGTTCTTTTCCATTGATAAAATCCTTTCTGCATTATCGCCAGTTTCATATTTGCGACACGTCTCGCAAATCTACTTCATGTTCAATATTTTGCGGTGACTTTTGAGAATTCGACAAAAATTTATGATAAAATATGCAACAGTATAAATTTTGCCCATAGAATCTTGGGTTGCCACCCTACTGGGGAGCGGGGTTGAAAAGAATAGGAAAGGAAGGTTGCATTATGGCAACGAGTAGCATTTTTAACAATATAGAAATCAAGGACGTGGATGCCGCCGTCTGTCTTGTAAAGGCTCTTGAAGCTGCCGAACAAGCCAAAGGAACATCGAACCCGCCTTCTGTTGAGTACAAAGAGCTGCGAGGCGATGAAATAAAGGACTTCATCAGGGGGACCAAGCTATCAGCTATATTGTAGTCAACCTTGCGGATTTGGTGACCAATGACGAGACGGTAGGGCTGAAGGAGTATCTTTCCGGGTTTCGTAGTATCCACAATGAGGATGTAGAAAGATTCATTAAAGAAAAAGCCCTCGATTTCTCGGCTCAAAGTGTTGCCAGAACACATCTTGTATTGTTGGAGAAAGGGGATTTTCTCGGCTACTTTACATTGGCTCACAAAATCCTTCAAGTTCCTGCAAAACTCCTTTCGAAAAACCTAGAGAAAAAAGTAAGCAGGTTTGGAAGGCTGGACGAAAGAAGCGAGAGTTATTCATTGCCTTTGCCCTTGATTGCCCAGCTTGGAAAAAACTATGCTGCCGGACTGAAAGAGACAATAGATGGCAGCATCCTTCTGAAGCTGGCCTGCGACAAAGTTAAAAGAATCCAACGTGATCTGGGCGGCAAATTCACATACGTCGAGTGTGAAGACAAAGAACCGCTCATATCGTTTTACACGCGCAATGAGTTTGTTCGCATTGACGGTGGCGACCCCTTGAAGCTATACGACACATCCAAACCGTATTTGGTACAGATGATACGGTTGCTTTAGCTCCGCCGCCCGCCCATAACCCTGTCCAGTTCCTCGCTCAGCCTCTCCCGCTCCCCGCTACCGTCGGTCCGGAAGCGGAGCAAGGGCAGATTGTATTTCCTTAGGATGCTGTCTTTCATTTTGTCTCGTTCTTCTTGTCTGGTTCCTTTTTTGTGGAATCCCGACCCATCGACCTCTATAGCAAGCCGTGGAGTTTTGGTTACGGTATCGGCGATTAGGAAATCCACATGAGTCCAGTCGTTCATTGCGTATTTCGCTTCTTCTCTGTCAAGCAGGCTCATGTTCCTAAGAAGGGTGTTCAGACGAACATGGTCGGACACGTTAAGATTATAGTCTTTCTTTTCTTCCAAAACCTCTGTGATGATGCCATACATCAAGTTCTCGCTTGCATACTCCGACACCCGAAGATACTTCTTGAGGAACACTTGCCTGCGCTCGGCGTAGCACTTGTAAAGCATATCGAATACCGAATTGATTTTGCTGTCAGCAAGAATCCCATCGTGATAATCCACATATTTGATGAGGTCGCCGATGTTGGAGTCTTTTGGAGGCTCTTCGGCGCTGACTACGACAATAAGCTGGTCTATGGCACGGGTAATCGCCACATTCAGCCTTTTGTCATTGTCTGTGAATTTGCTGATTTTGTCGTCAACTGTGGATAGTATAATGGCTTTTCTTTCCTGTCCCTGAAATCCATCTACAGTCCCTATCTTAACGCTCGTTTCGCCGAACTCTTTTAATAGTGCTTTCTTTTGGTTGCAATAAGGCGCGATGATCCCCAGCGTTTCATCGTCCACACTTAGCTTGTGTTCGGGTATGACTTCCTTTTCGATTACATCAATTTGTCTTTGGTTCATTCGGACGCGAGCATGATTTCCTTTTACTGTCCTGTGAACGGCCAACGGCTCGGGGTGTGTGCTGTGTTCCGTAAGTATGATGAGTTCATCGTTGTAGAATTTCTTGTTGCTGAACCCAATTATTTTGGGGTGGCATCTATAGTGTTCCCTCAACAGGGTCTCTGCCACGCCTTTGTATGTTCCTGACTTGTTTGTCTCGTTTCCTGACATTGCTTTCAACGACGACAGGAGGCTGTGATCTTTGAAACAATACGTATCGGACAGCGAATATTGCTTAAATATTTCTTCTGTGATTTTCGCAACATCATCCTTCACAACGGGCGGCAGTTGCTTCGAGTCCCCTACGACGACCACGTTTTTCGCGCAAGAAAGTGCAAGTGCGCCGGAACATATGTCCACTTGTGAGGATTCATCGATGATCACCATGTCGTACATCGTGTCACGACTCAAGCTGCTTCTTAGCGAATACGTCGTGCTCATCACGATAGGATAGTCATCGAGAAAACACTCTGAATTCTTCCAAAAGTCTTCGTGGTTGTAAACTTTGCGCGGTTTTGTTCCATATTTTTTGTACAGACAGTTGCGGAAGAGTTCTGTGGAAATCTCAGTATATTCCTGTAGCCTTGCATCTAATCCATAATTCTCAATGTCGTGCTCCATTTTGTCAATTTTCCTCTTTAGCTCAGGAATTCTAAAATCGTAGAAAAGGCGTTGGTATGCCTCGATTAGATCTTCTCGGGCATGTTCTTTCAGCAATTTGCGAATAAAGCGCCTGCTTGGACTGAAGATTTCCATGAGTGCCCTAAACAGTTCGGCAACCACCCCGCCACCAGTCCATTCTTCGCATAGCAACCATAGGTCGAGGGCTTTTTTTGAACTGTTTCCTTTGGGTTTTCGAAAGACATCGGCTTCCACCAGCGTCTTTTCGCTCTTTGCTTCGCGTAGGAAATGTTTTTTCTCAGTTGCTATGGAAGACAGTTCATGCTTCAGATGCGCCAGATCGTTCTTTTGTTCGAGCATTCTTTTCAGACTGGCGTACCGTTTCTCCAAATCCTTTGACTTTGAAGCCTCTTGCTGCGCGTCAATTTGCCAGTTCGTCCTGTCGGGCATCGGCGGTTGCGAAGCAATGAACTTTTCCTTGTTTTCTTTTTTTCCCAACAAAGCCGCGATGAAGCCGAAGCCTTGCTTTTCTAGTTTTTCGAGTACATTTTCCGTGGCGGTGTTGTTGTTCGAGACGACAGCAACGGTTTTCCCCTGCATGACCGCGTTTACGACAATGTTTAGGATGACCTGCGTCTTTCCCGTTCCGGGAGGGCCTTCGATTATGCTGAGCCTGTTTGAAAAAGCTTTGTCTAACGCATCCTTTTGGCTCAAATTGAATGCGAATGGGAATATGTGAGGACTTGCTTCCTTGGCAGGCTTGCTTACGGAAAATTTCCCTGAAAGATACCAAGCGAGGGCGCAATCTGGTTCCACAAAGTCGACCTCCTTGAAAGCCTTGAGGGTGTTGAATTTGCTTTCGTCTCTTTCTTCAACGTTTTCGGAAACATCCTTGGGGCTTCCCTTTTCTTTTTCCTCGTCTTTCTCGATGACCCCTGCCACTTCAGCAATTTCTTTCAAGTAGCTAAAGCAGCTATTGGATTGTTTGTCATTCAAGGCGGATTTGACTACATCTACGTTACTTGCAAAAGGAGTGTAAGCGTCTGGCTTTGTTTGATTCTTATAAAAGATATGGTATTTGTCGCCTACTCTTTCGCAACTTACGATGTTCTCGGTTTTATCTCTTCGGATTCCATCTTTTCCTGTTATATATATTCGTTCGTTTATCATGCTGGACTCTCTTTTCGCACTCCTGTGTTTATGGTCTCTTCCTCAGGGTTTTCAAGGTGAATGTATAGCACCTGAAAAAATATCTCAAGAACGGTTTTCTCGCCCCCGCAAGCAGCATACCAATCCCCCCCCTACCCGTTTATCTCCAGTATCCGTATCGACAGCGTTATATGCGACCGCACCCTCTCATCCGAGAGGTCCACGCCCGTCAGCGCCGTTATCTGCTTCAGCCGGTAGTAGAGCGAGTTTCTGTGCAGATACAGCCTGTCCGCCGCCTGAGCCGTGTCCCCCAAACACTCCACAAACACCTTGAGCGTTGGCAGCAAATTCATTTTCTTTTCGCGGTCATGCTCAAGCAAGGTGAATATCGCAGGGTGGCAGATTGCCAGCCTCTGGTCGTTATTTCCATATTTCTCTAATACGTCATACCCCACCACCTCGCCGTAGCCAAAGACCTTTGAGGCCTTGTCCGTCAGCTTGCCGAACCGCGTCGCCGCCACAGCCTGGTTGTAGTGCGTCGTAAGCGCCTGCGGGTCGGAAAACCCAAGCGAAAACCCTATGCACACGTCGAACTCCCCGAGGTAGAAGCCTATAAGATGCACCAATTTCTCGCGTAGCTCCTCGTCGAGCTTTGAATTTATGACGAGGATGATATTGGAGCCGTCCGCGACCGTGAAGCCGCTTTCCAAGTTCGACATAAGCAGCTCCATTATGCGCGGCAGCAAAAAAGCGTTCTCCGAAGTGTCCACGTCCGTGACCGTATAGACCACGAAATAGTCGCCCTTGGTCAGCCCCACTTGGGCGAAGGCGGTCTTGGTCAGCTCGGGGTCCACGATGGATCCGTTCATTATCCCCAGAAACAAGTCGTTGTCCAGCGACTTGTGCCTCGCCTTCGGCATATTCGCCTGCCTCGCAAGCACCACGCTCATAAGCTCCGTCAGCGACTCGCACACGTCCATCATGCCCGGCGTGAACGGCGTGTCTATCTCGATGCACGAGAAAAATCCCACTATCTCGCCCTCCACCTTTATAGTGCTGTACAGCGTCCTGTGCGCCAAAAAGTCCAGTTTGTGAATGATCGGTCTCGGCGAAATCGCAGACGACTCCACGGACACGTTGCTGTTGAGCATCGCGAATATATAGTCGGCGCTGTGGTGCCCGCTCTGCTGCATGAATATGTATTCGTTGTCCCTAAAGCCGTCCGTCGGATAGCTTCTGAGCCGTGCCAGTGTCCTATAGCTGCTGTCGTCGATAAAAAACGGATTCCGCAACACAGGGATGCACTTCTCGAGGATGGTCTCGATGCTGTCCCCGACCGCGATGGTCTTGTAAAGGTCCTCGTACCACTCATAATAGCTCTGAAAGCACTCACGTATCCTGTTGAGAAGCAGCTCCGTGTCGCCCGCCGCCGTCATAAGGCAATGCCCCTGCTCAGGCTGAAATTCAACCGCTCCCGCCGCCACGAACGCGTTCGCCTGTCCGCCCGCCTCGTTCCACTGCCCCTCCGTCATCAGGTAGATGTATTCAGGGTCATAGCCTTCGCCGGGCTCTGGCAGCCGCACGTCTCTAAACCTCAGCCTGGCATTGCCGGCAAGCCCTACCTCGAAGCCCTTGTTCACCAAATAGTCTTTCAACATTTCCGGGGATACACGCATAATTCTCTCCTTGCTTGCGCCTTTTGGGTAATCTCACAAAACCAGTATCGATGTTTGTGATGTGTGTGCTTGATAACTAGCTTCCTGACCGCTATCCTATCACTTATTGGAATATATCACAAATAGTTTTTTTTAGAGGGAAAAATAAAGAGGAAAGCAAATGAACACAGTCGATCGTCTGAAAAAAATCAAGCCCATGGATTCCGTCAACAAAATGATGTTCAGCGGCACCGCTTTCGCGTTGGACAAGGTGCTCACCTCAATGGCGGTGGCATTCCCTGAGTTCAAGAAAGAAATGGCGCGCTACGACGCAAAAGTCCAGATGAAGCTCCGCGACGATACCTTCGGCCGCTTCTTCGTGTTCAAGGGCGGCACGGTCACGGCGCAGACGGGCGTATTCCCCGGCGCAGACCTGACCATGATATTCGAGACATGGGAGATAGCCCGCAAGCTTACGTTCGTCATCAGGAACCAGATGGACTTCGTGAACGCGGCAAAGAACCAGAATCTGCAATTGCTCGGCGATGACGAGCTTTCAGACTGGTTTTCTGGCCTGCTTCTCAAGGTGTTTGCGGCGCCTATACTCTACGGCGGCGCATACGGCACCAAGATGCCAAACGGCGAGATTCGCTATGTGAACGGCACAAACGGCGGCGCCGTGTTCGTCTACGTCAAGGACGGACGCATCGTGCGCATCACGCCGCTCGAATTCGACCAGGACGACCCCGCCCCATGGACTATCGAGGCGAAGGGCAAGAGGTTCACGCCGCCGAAACGCAGCACCATATCCGCCCACACCATGTCGCTCAAGTCGCTAGTCTACTCGCCCGACCGCATCCTCTACCCGATGAAGCGCGTAGACTTCGACCCGAACGGCGAACGCAACCCCCAAAACAGAGGCGTCTCAGGCTACGAACGCATTTCATGGGAGGAAGCGTCCGACATAGTGGCAAACGAGATAATGCGCGTCAGGAAAGAATACGGCGCCGGCGCGGTGTTCCATACGTCAGGCAGCCACCACACCTGGGGCAATATCGGCTATTACACAAGCTGCACGCGCCGCTTCTTCAACTGTCTGGGCGCCACATTCGATGCCCGCAACCCCGACAGTTGGGAGGGCTTTGCATGGGGGGCGGTCCACCATTACGGAGGCAGCGCAAGGAACGGCGGGGCTGAGTTCTACGGCACGGTCGAGGACTGCATGAAAAACGCCGAAATGATAGTGTTCTGGTCGGCGGACCCCGAAGCCACCAACGGCATATACGGCGCACAGGAAGGCACCATACGCCGCGCATGGATGAAGGAGCTCGGCATCGAGGCCGTGCATATAGACCCGTTTTATAATTGTACAGCGTCGGTGTTCAAGGGGACGTGGATAGCGCCGAGGCCAGGCACGGACACCGCCATGGCCCTCGCCATAGCCCACCAATGGATAAAGGACGGCACCTACGACCACGACTTCGTGGAAAACCGTTCAGTCGGCTTCGATGTCTGGAAACGCTATATAATGGGCGAGGACGACGGGATTCCAAAGGACGCGAAGTGGCAAGAGAAGGAAACGCACGTACCGGCTCGCATCGTCACCGCCTTGGCGAAAAAATGGGGCAGCAAGCGCACCTATCTCGCTTCCGGCGGCATCCACTCATTCGGCGGCGCCTGCAGGTACGCCTACGCCACGGAATGGGCGAGCGCCATGGTCTGCCTTGTCGCCATGCAGGGATGGGGCAAGCCCGGCGTAAACTTCGGCGGCCTGCAGCACGGCACCCCGCTCGACACGCACTTCTGGTTCCCAGGCTACGCCGAGGGCGGGATGTCCGGCGCCTACTCCGACAACGCCGCAGGCGTGCAGGTCTACAACCGTATGCCACAAAGCCCCTCGGTCAACTCAAACATCCAGGCCATCCCGCGCGTCCGCATACCCGAAGCCATCATCAACAAAAAGACCCAAGCCCATATCGCGGGCGTGTTCTCGCACAATTCCCAGTTCCCGCTTATGAAATACCCCGCGCCCGGCCACAACCCGGTCAAGATGTACTACAAATTCGGCGGCTCGCATATCGGCACGCAGCCAGAGTCAAACCGCTTCGTCAATATGTACCGCACGGACAGCTTGGAATTTGTCGTGAACCAGGCCATATGGATGGAGGGCGAGACGCGCTTCGCGGACGTCATCCTGCCCGCCTGCACAAACTTCGAGCGTTGGGACATCGCCGAGACCGCAAACTGCGGCGGCTATATCGAAAAGGCCTACTTGCAGAACAATTACCGTACCATCCACATCCAGCACAAATGCATCGAGCCCCTTGGCGAATCCAAGCCGGACTTTGAAATTTATTCAATAATTGCCCGCAAACTCGGCCTTGGCCAGGTGTACAGCGAGGGGAACAGCGACTTCGACTGGGTCAAACGTGTGTTCGATGCCAGCGACCTCCCCACCCGCATAGACTGGATGAAATTTTTGGAAAAGGGCTACTACGTGGTTCCGCCGCTGCCCGAAAACCGCCGCGACCCGGTTGCGTACAATTGGTTTTACGAGGGCCGCAAAAAAGACACGCCGGAGCTTACGCCGCTGCCGTCCGAATATTACGGGCGTTTCGGCGAGGGGCTGCAGACGCAGTCGGGGCTGTTTGAGTTCGAGAGCCAGACCCTCAAGCGCTTCGCGCCGGACGATGACGAGCGGGCGCCCATAGTCAAGTACAAGCCCTCGTGGGAGGGTCCGCGCTCAGTGCTGTTCGACAAATATCCCTTGCAGGTCATTTCGACCCATCCGCGCTACTCCTTCCACACCATGCAGGACGGAAAGCAGGGATTCGCCAACGAGATAGAGGAGCATCGTCTGCGGATAGACGGCTTCGACTACTGGATATGCCGCATGAACCCCAAGGACGTGGGCGAACGCGGCCTCAAGGCCGGCGACATCATCGAGATATTCAACGACAGGGGCAGCGTGCTTTGCGGTCTCGAGATCACGAACCGCGTCCCCGTAGGGCTTATCCACACCCACGAGAGCTGCGCGGACTACAGGCCTGTCGGCGTGCCCGGCAAGAGCCCTGACAGGAACGGCTGCATCAACAACCTTACGCCAGGCCGTACGCTCTCGAAGTACGCCCACGGCATCGCGCCGAACTCCTGCCTCGTCCAAGTACGCAAATGGGTCGAGCCGGAGGATCCCCAGAACTATATAAGCGACTTCGCCAAACTAAAAGGCCCCGCGGTGAACTCCGCCGCCGAGCAAGAATTGACATATGAGGAGGGCAGATAAATGAAGCGTTGGCATATCATATTTGATGTTAATAAATGTATCGGCTGCTACACCTGCATGCTCGCCTGCAAGGACGAGCACGTAGGAAACGAGTGGCTTCCCTACACGGACAAGCAGAAAAAACGCGACCAGAAATGGATCCTTATGGGCCGCCGCGAACGTGGCGTAGTGCCGCGCGTGGACATCGCCTACAGACCCACCATCTGCAACCACTGTGACGACCCGCCATGCGCCGAGGCCGTCCCAGGCTGCGTCATAAAGCGCTCCGACGGAATAGTGCTGCTCGACCCGCGCAAAGCCGTGGGCAATGAAGACCTTGTAAAGGCCTGCCCATTCGGCGCCATAAGCTGGAACGACGAGGCGAACGCCGCGCAGAAATGCACCCTCTGCGCCCACCTCTTGGACGATGGCTGGAAAGAGCCGCGTTGCGTGCAGTCCTGCTCCCTCCGTGCACTTATGGCAATACATATGGAAGACGCCGAGTTTGAGAAACTGGTTGTGGAAAAAGGCCTTGTCTCCATAGCGCCGGAGCACGTCATGCCGCGCGTATGGTACAAAAACCTGCATAGGTTCACGGAAAACATGATAGCCGGCGAGATCGCCTATATCGAGGACGGCGAGGAAGTATGCGCCGAAAACGTCGAAGTCCTTTTGACAAAGGACGGCGAGACAGTGGCTTCTACATACACATCGGCCTATGGCGAGTTCTATTTCGACCCCGTCGCGCCGAACAGCGGCGACTACGAGGTAAAAGCCGAGCTTCCGGGCAGGGGCAGCGTATCGCACAAGCTTGCCATGGGGGATGAAAGCATAGATATCGGCTTGATGCGTCCCGGTATGGAGCCCGAGCCGAGCCACTATGATTGGAAGCCGATAAGGGAGTAAGACGCATGACAGACCGCGAAAAAGCCCTGTCATACCTTGCCGAGGGGTACGCGCTTCTGCGTACTCACGGCCTCTATGGAGCGTCGGACGATGCCCATGCATTCGCCATAGACCGGGCGCTGCTCGGCTTCAGCGAACGTGGCGGCTTCCACGGCGCAGCCGAGGCTTCCGCCGCCCTGCAAGCGCTCTACGAGGCAAGGCGGCTTGTGAACGCGCGATCATCCATCGAAGGGCGCCGCATCATCATCGGGGACTGGTTTATGAGCCTGGCGGTCGGCCTCGCCCTGCCCCTTCGCAGCCCCGCCCTGACCCGCCTCGTCTCACAGGAGCTCTGCAACATAGGCGCCGACCTCGAACGCCCCTCCCCCCGCGCTTCCAAACGGGCCTTCGCCGCCACCATAGACAGCTTCGTAACCGCCCTATGCGACGATGACCACCTCGTAGGGGAGTTCCGGGGCGAGCCGCACCAATATCGAGAGCGCCGCGCTGCCGGCGACGAAATAGGCGGCAGACGGCGCGGGTCTGACACGGCTGCCTCGCCGCAAAATAACGCACTCCTGCACGCTGCCGGCGACTTATTGCACGCCGACAACAAACTCCTCACGGTTCTTGAACGCGGCTACTTCACAACCGCCGCCGCAGAGACCCGCGCCGCCCTCGCCCAAATGGAATCCTCTTTCGCCACAATGTACTCCCCCGCCGCCCCATCCGAAATGGACGGCTGGATATACGGCGCCCTTATGAGCGGCGGCAAACGCCTCCGCCCCATCCTCGTCCGCCTCTGTGCCGGCCTCGGCGCCGAGACCGCCAAACGCGACCTCAATATGGATGTCATAATAAACATTATGTCTACCATTGAGCTTATACATAGCGCGTCCCTCGTCCACGACGACATAGTGGACCGCTCCCCCCTCAGACGCAGCCGAGCCACCATAAACGCCGAAAAAGGCGACGGCTACGCAGCCATGTGCGGCTTCCGAATGATAGCCGACGCGCTTGAGCTCTGCACCGATGACATCCCGCACAAGGCTACCGAAACCATAGCCGCCATCCCCAAGAAGATGTGCGGCGGCGAACTCCACCAATTCGACATCGAAAACAAGCCCGAACTCCAATCCGAGACGGAATATTATACAAGGATAGAATGCAAGACCGCCACGCTTATCGAAGGCTCGTGCGTCTGCGGCGCCATAGCCGGAGACGCAAGCGAGGAAGCCATAAAAACCCTTGCGGGCTACGGCCGCGCCCTAGGAATGCTCTTTCAGCTCAGGGACGATTTGCTCGACTACGGCAGCGGCGGTTCATCCGACGGAAAGCCCGTATCGCAGGACATGGAACGTGGCCTTTACTCGCTCCCCCTGCTCTATGCGAGAAAGACGCTTGCCGATGAAAACCCTGCTGAGGCCGCAAAGCTCGACGCGACGCTCCGCAAGGATATCAAAAGCCGCTCAGACCTGCATTGCCTGAACGATATTGCGGAAAGCTCCGGCGGCATTTCATACACGCGCGAAAAGATAGCCGAGTACGCCGAGGCAGCCCTTTCAGCCCTCGACCTGCTCCCGCAAAACGCCTATACAGAGGCGCTTGCACTGCTCGTTACAGCCCTTACAGGCCCCGCTGCCGCCCACCAAGGGCAGAATGCGGCGGAAAGCCCAAAAATCGTGAGGTTGGCGACATGACAGAACACGAGACCCTGAATGAATTGATGGAAAAAGCCGATGTGCGGCAGTACGACTGCTACCAATGCGGCAAATGCAGCGGCGGATGCCCCATGTCTGACGCGATGGACTTCGGCCCGCGCGGCCTGATGCGTTGCGCCCAGGTCGGCTCGCTCGGCCGCATCCTGAACAGCGACACCATCTGGCTTTGCACAGGCTGTCACGCCTGCGTGGAACGCTGCCCGCACGATGTCAACGTCCCCGCCCTTATCGAAGAAGCCCGTTACGAGGCCATGCGGCGCGGCATCAAGCGGCACGACAGCGACGTTCTCAACAAGACATTCGTTTCAAGCGTCAGGACTTTCGGGCGCAACCACGAAATGCTGCTCGCCGGCCTGTACAACGTATTCGCGATGAAGCCTATACAGGATATGGCGAGCGTCCCGCATATGATGAAAAAGAAGCTGATAAACCCGCTGCTCAAGCCCATTCACGGCACGTCAGAAGTGGCAGAATTGATAGAACGCGCGGAAAGGTGGGATAAATAATGAAAAGATACGCTTACTTCCCCGGCTGCGCCAGCGAAAGCACAGCCAAATCCACCACCCTCGCCAATGAGTTCGTGTTTGGCGCGCTCGGCATAGACCTTATCGAGATCGAGGACTGGAATTGCTGCGGAGCCACGTCCGCCCATACCCTTTCGGACACCGTGGGGCTCGCTTTGCCGGCTCGCCCGCTCGCACAGGCCGAAGAAGAATGGCCGGACCTCGACATCGTGACCGGCTGCGCCTCATGCTATGCAAGGCTGAAAGTGACGAACCATCGTGTCCGCACGGACAAAGAGGCACGCTTTATAGTCGAAAAAGTGCTTGGCAAGCCCTATGAAGCGAAACGTGAAGTCCTGAACTTCCTCGATATCCTCAGCGGCGAGGACGAACGCAAAGCCGTTGAAAACGCCCTGCTCCGCCGCTTCAAAAACCTGAAAGTGGCGTGCTACTACGGCTGCCTGAATGTCCGCCCCGCCGAGCTGACGGGCGTGGAGGACCGCGAAAACCCGCAAGCGATGGACGAGCTTGCGGCCCTTACGGGCGCTGAACCCGTCGACTGGGGCTTCAAGAGCGAATGCTGCGGCGCGGCACACCAAAACGACGCCGCCTTTGAAACGCGCCCGCTCGCGGCCAGAATAATCGAAAACGCCCGTGCCTGCGGCGCGGACATCATCCTGACGGCCTGCCCCATGTGCCAATTGAACCTGGAAATGCGTCAGAGCGAATATATCCGCAAGCGTGAGGACAAGCTTCGCGGCAAGCCGTCGTTCCCGCTGTTCTCGATGGTTCTGCCGCCTGACCCGAACGAAACCATACCCGTGCTTTCAATCACGGAGCTACTTGCCATAGCCATGGGCGCAGGCGGGCGGCGCCTTGAGCTCGACGCGCACTTCGTTCCCGTCGGCAATGTGATATCAAAAGCGTTCAGAGACGAAAACGAAAGCGAGGTGTTTATCTAATGGCACTCAGCAACAAAACCGGCGTCTTTATATGCCATTGCGGAACCAACATCGCGGGCGCGCTCGACGTCCACAAGGTCGTCGACGCCTCGCGCGCCCTCCCCGGCGTCGCATACGCCGCAGACTACAAATACCTATGCTCCGAGCCGGGTCAGCAGCTTATCCTCGACGCCATAAAGGAGCATGGCCTGAAACGCATCGTTATCGCGTCCTGCTCGCCCCGTATGCACGAAATCACCTTCCGCAAAATGCTGAAGAAGTCAAATATCAATGAATACCTGCTCGAAATTGCTAATATACGCGAACAGGCGTCATGGGTCCATACGGACTTCGACAAAGCCACCGAGAAAGCCATCGACCTCGTTCGCATGGCAGTGGCGAAGGTCGGCAAAAGCGAGCCGCTGAAGGCTCAGGCCATCCCCATCACGAAACGCGCCCTTGTAATAGGCGGGGGCATCGCAGGCATCCAGGCCGCTCTAGACATAGCCGACGCCGGCCATGAGGTCGTGCTGGTCGAACGCGAATGCTCCATAGGCGGGCGTATGGTCATGCTCGACAAGACCTTCCCCACCCTCGACTGCTCGGCTTGCATAAGCACCCCAAAGATGGTCGATGTCAGCGCCCACCCGAACATCACCCTTATGACCTCGTCCGAGGTAGAGGAGGTCCAAGGCTATATCGGCAACTTCAAGGTCAAAGTCCGCAAAAAGGCGACTTATGTAAACCACGACATATGCACAGGCTGCGGCCTCTGCGAGGAAAAATGCCCGTTCAAGGTCGAAAGCGACTTCGACCGCGGGCTTTCCAAAAGGCCGGCCATATACAAATTGTTCCCGCAGGCCGTGCCCGCAAAGCCCGTGATAGACAAGGACGCCTGCGTCAAGCTAAAGACCGGCAAATGCGGCGTCTGCCTGAAAATCTGCCCGCTGAACTGCATCGACTATGAGGACGAGGACAAGACCGTCGAGCTGGATATCGGCGCCATCGTGGTCGCCACGGGCTACAAGCCCGCAAAATGGCAGTCCATGTACAACGAGTACGGCGCGGGTCGCTTCGAGGATGTCATCGACGGCCTGCAGTTCGAGCGGCTTGTAAACGCCTCCGGCCCCACCGAGGGCAAGATAAAACGCCCCTCCGACGGCAAGGAGCCTGAAACCGTGGTGATCGTGAAATGCGTCGGCTCGCGCGACCCCAAGAAAGGCCATGCCTATTGCTCGCGCGCCTGCTGTATGTACGCCGCCAAACACGCGCACCAGATACTCGAAAAACTCCCCGGCGGCCGCGTGTTCATCTTCTATATCGACATCCGCACGCCAGGCAAGGGCTACGAGGAATTTTACGACAATACACGCAAAGACGGCGCCGTCTACGTGAGGGGGCGCATATCGCGAATTTTCAGAGAGGGCGACACCTTGGTATGCCAGGGCGAGGATTCCTTGCTCGGCAGGCAAGTTCGCATAAACGCCGACCTCGTGGTATTGGAGACGGCGATGGAACCCGCCGAAGGCTCCGCTGACGTGCTGAATATGCTCGGCTGCGCCAAAAACGACGATGGTTGGGCACAGGAGGCGCATCCCAAGCTAAGGCCTGTTGAAACCCAGGTCGGCGGCGTGTTCCTTGCAGGCGTCTGTCAAGGCCCCAAGGACATACCCGACACCGTGGCTCAAGCGTCCGCCTCGGCAGCCAAGGTCATAGGCCTGCTGAACAAGGACGAAATGGAAACCTCGCCGATGATAGCGGCCGTGGCAGCGGACAAATGCTCAGGCTGCGGAGCCTGCGAGCCCATCTGCCCCTACACGGCCATCACCTTGGAAAAAACGCCGGACCGCGAGCCCGGCACAGGCAAAAAAATCGAGCGCTCCGTCGCAAACGTCAATGCGGGGCTATGCCAAGGCTGCGGCGCCTGCACGGTCGCCTGCCGCACCGGCGCCATTGACCTGCTCGGCTTCCGAAACACGCAGATACTTCAGGAGGTGGATGCCCTATGGCAGTAGATTACGAACCGAAAATCATAGCGTTTTGCTGCAATTGGTGTACTTACACAGGTGCCGACCTCGCAGGCCTAAACCGCATGAAATACCCCGAAAACGTGCGTGTGGTACGTGTGCCCTGCTCTGGCCGCGTCAACCCGCAATTCATACTCAGGGCGTTCAGGCGCGGGGCGGACGGCGTGATGGTATGCGGCTGCCACCCCGGTGACTGCCACTACTCCACCGGCAACTACTTTACCAGAAGGCGTTTCATGCTGATGCGTGAGCTATTGGAGTTCAACGGCATAGACCCGCGCCGCTTCCACGCCCGCTGGATATCCGGCTCAGAAGCCGCCAAATTCCGCGATACCGTCACCGAGGTGACCCAACTTATAAGGAGCCTGGGCAAATGACCAACGAACAAAAACAGACCCTGATGCGTGAACGCGCCGCCGCCTTGATGAAAGACGGCGCCGTCTCCTACGTAATAGGATGGCGCGAGACCCGCTTTCCCGGCAAAACCGCCATATTCTTCGTACGGGACGAAAAAGACGCCGATATGCTCGTCTGGGACGAATATACCATCCCCCTGACGGCCAAATACCTTACGGAGAACCGCTGGCCTGACAAAAAAATCGGCATATTCGCCCGCGGCTGCGACAGCAAAGCCATAAACCGCCTGATAAGCGACAACCAGGTCGAGCGGGAAAACCTATATATCATCGGGCTGCCATGCGAGGGCAAGAAAGATGACCGCTGCCTTTCCTGCACCCAGAGAGACCCCCTGATATACGACGAGCTCCTTTGGGAACCCGAAAACGCCACAGGGACGAGCGAAACCGACCTCCAACGCGCCCGCTTCTTCCGCGCCGAGGAAGTCGAATCCCTGCCCACCGACGCCCGATTCGCCCACTGGGAGGACGTATACGCACGCTGCATACGCTGCTACGCCTGCCGCAACGTCTGCCCCGTCTGCACCTGCCGCGAATGCTATGTGGATATGCACCGCACAGGCTTTCAGGGCAAACACCACGACGCCGCGGAGAACCGCGTATTCGGCGTAACCCGCGCATTCCATGTCGGCGACCGCTGCATCGAATGCGGCGAATGCGAGCGGGTCTGTCCCATGGGGCTGCCCATACTCGGCCAGACGCAGAAGATAATCAAGACCATCGAGGGCCTTGCCGGAACCTACGAGGCAGGCATGGACCCAGAGGCCGATTCATTCCTCGGAAAATTCGACCTCGACGACAAAGACACCTTTATGTGAGGAACACGCCATGACACAAAAACTTCTCTTAAAATCTGCCCTACCCGCCGCCCTCACCGCCCTGCTCGCGGACCATGCCGTATTCGCCCCCACAGGCGAAGCGGAACGCCACGCATTCACGTGCCTGAGCTCGGCGGAAGCCTCGGAAACTGCGGACGCCGTAAACCTGGACGGGCTTACAACAATCTCCCCAAAGGAGATACTTTTCCCTCGATCCGAGACCCTTTACGGCATAGGCCTCGAAAACGGCGAAATTTCAACGCCTGAGCCGACCGGCCCCACCGTCATTTTTGGTGTCCGGCCTTGCGACGTACGTAGCATAGCAAACCTCGACTGCTCATTCCTTGAGAAAGGCTTTGTCGACACCGCATACGTGCAGCGTCGCGAAAACCTTACGATAATAGCCCTCGCTTGCAAAGAGCTCCAATCACCCGCCTGCTTCTGCGACTCCATGGGCGGCGGACCCGCAAGCGCCGAGGGTGCAGATATTATGTTAACCGAAACGGCAGACGGAAAAGCCTTCCTCGTCTCATTCCTTACCGCAAAAGGGGAGGCGATTGAGAAATTATGGGAAACCGCATCCGTCCTGACAGAACCAAACTCGGCCGACACCGCCCCCCCGCCCCCCGTCTGCACGCTCAAAGTCGACAAGCCCCAGGACCTGCCCGCAAAGCTTATGGCCGCCTTCGACGATCCCGCCTGGGAACGCCTGTCCGAGTCGTGCCTAGGCTGCGGCACCTGTTCGTATATCTGCCCCACCTGCTATTGCTTCGACATAGACACAGAAATCAGCGGCGGCAAGGCAGAGCAGCTAAGGTGTTGGGACTGCTGCATGTTCTCCGACTACAGCCGCATGGCGGGCGGCCACGACCCAAGGCCCACGAAAAAGGAGCGGCTGCGAAACCGATTCCTGCACAAACTGGCCTATTTTGACGAACGCCACGGAAGAACGCTTTGCGTAGGCTGCGGCCGCTGCATCGCAAAATGTCCGTCAGGCGTCGATATCGCCCACGTTATCGAATGGGGAGGCACATTATGAGTGATCACAATTGCTGCAACAACAACCCGCTTGTCCCCCTGCAATGCAAGCTCATAGGCATTACAGAGGAGACGCCGGATGTCAAGACATTCCGCATCCAATGCGCTGACGGCTCAAAGCCATTCACCCCCCTGCCTGGCCAGCTTGCCATGATATCGCTTGCAGGCATCGGCGAAGCGATGTTCTCGATCACCGCCCAGGGCGATGATTGGATCGAATCGGCCATCAAGCGTGTCGGCCTGCTTACCGAGGCGCTTCACAGCGCCGACATAGGCGATGCCATCGGCGTACGCGGCCCCTACGGCAACAGCTTCCCCGCAGACGCCCTCAAAGGCAAGGATTTGCTCTTTGTCGGCGGCGGCATCGGTCTCGCGCCAGTACGTTCCCTTATCCTGCACGTCCTCAAAAACAAGGCGGACTACGGCGAAATCGACGTGCTCTACGGCTCACGCTCGTACGCCGACCTCGTATTCAAAGCAGACCTGTTCGAGAACTGGCCTAAGCAGCTGAACACCCATATCACCATAGACGCCGCCGAGGACGGTTGGGACGGCCATGTCGGCTTCGTGCCCTCATACCTCGAGGAAAAGGCCTTTTCGCCAAAAAACCGCGCCTGCATCGTCTGTGGCCCGCCCATAATGATAAAATTCTCGCTCGAAGCCCTGGAACGCATGGGCTTCGCAAAGGAGAACATCATCACCACGCTGGAAATGCGTATGAAGTGCGGCATAGGCAAGTGCGGCCGCTGCAATATCGGCAGCAAGTACATCTGCCTGGACGGGCCTGTGTTCACCCTGTCGGAACTGGACGAACTCCCCGATGAAAAATAGCCCCTCACGTTCAAACATGAACGCCCTGCTTCTCGTCCCGAGCGAACTTGCGGGCTGCATAAGACGCAAAGGCTACAAACGCCTCACTGTCCGCTCCGTCATAGAGCTCGCCGCGCCGCAGACCTGGGGCGCAAGCGTAATGCCCGTCCTGCTCGCAGCAGCCCTCACCATCGCGCACACCGGCACCCTGCCCGTCCTGCTGTTCTTCTCGATTCTCGCAACAGCAGTCTGCCTCCAATGCGCCGTAAACACATTCAACGATTATTCGGACTTTATGGCGGGCGTGGACCGGCCGGAAAACTGCATCGACCCGACGGACGCCTCGCTTGTTTACAACGATTACGAGCCCGTGCTCGCCTTTGTGCTAGGCATCGGATTTATCCTGCTCGGCTTCGTTTGCGGGCTATACGCCATAATCACGGTCGGGCCTGAGTTGCTGATATTCGGCGGGATAGGCGCTGCCGTAGTGTTCTTTTACTCATACGGCCTGCTCCCGCTATGCTACACCCCCATAGGCGAGGCGCTCTCAGGCCTCGTGATGGGCGGCATCATCCCCATAGCCTGCTTCTACGCCATGACCGGCGAGCTCTCGTGGACGGTCGTGCTGTACAGCATCCCCGTCATAATCACCATAAGCCTGATAATGCTCGCAAACAACGGATGCGATATAGAGAAAGACGCAGCCTCAGGCCGTCTCACGCTGCCGGTCCGCAAAGGCCGGCCTGCCGCCCTGAAGCTCCACGCCCTCTTGTTCGCGACCGCCATGGTCTGCGCCGGCCTCGTCATATGGCTCCGCTTCCCGAACGGGCTGTGGTTGCTCCCGCTCTTCTGCGCCTGGCTCATCCCCCAGGAATACCAAATGATGAAGACAGGGCTGCTGCCTGAAAACCGCATCCGCTCGCTGATGCTTGCGACCGGCACCAATATACGCCTGAACGCCGTGTATATAGCCATGATTTTGGCCCCCGCCATAATAATCCAATGACGATTTGCGTTGACACAAAACACAATCCGTGTTTGAATATAAGCTAACGAAACAAAGAACAACGAAGGGAAGGTAACACAATGGGAAAAGCGCTTAAATACTTCTTCGGCATCTCCGCCGCCATCATCGCGGTAGGCATCGCCATATTCCTGATTTTCACCTATTGGGAGAAAATCCTGGCCTACACGACGGCCGGCGCCCGCGTCGCCTCGAACATCCTCGGCCAGTTCTCAGGCGGCGACAGCAACTCAGACCCGTCCGACTACTACGACATATAGCAAGCGTCTGTTTTCGGGCATTTCTGCCACTAACGTATATTCACCCTTACCCTCGCCGTTGTGGGGGTTGACCTTTTCTTGCCGTTCTCATCCTCCAGGGCTATGGGCTTGCCTGCGCCGTCAAGGCCGTAAGTGCCCTCTGCCCAGACCTCCAGCGTAAGATTGTAGCTCGACTTCAGGTTTCCTGTGCCCGCCAGTGCAGGAGGCATCCCGCCCTCGAAACGGACAGACCATACGTTCTTGCCGCTTTGCACAAGCTCAAAGCCCCTGCCCGCCGCAAACGGTCTGAGGCTCGCCTCGCTTATCCGCACCGCATCACCAAGCTCGTAGATATGCGGGTCCCTGAATGCTATCCCTACGCTCTGCCCTGTAAGCGGGGTATCCCTGTGCAGCGTCACCGCGTTGTTGGTCAGGTTCACTCTAGGTCGCGTCTGGGTGGGCGTGATGGATATCTGCCTGCCGCTTGGGACTTCCCATGATTTCAGCACGTCCCCGTTCTTGAGCGTTATCACCGGCCATACCCTCTGGTTGACCTTGGGCACCACTTTGTCGTGCCTCGGCACTATCCTGAACCTTGCCCCGTCTATGCTGTCCGCAGGGACCATGAAATCCTTGCTTGCGTTGTCAAGATTGCTGTCGTTCTGCACGTCCCATAGCGTGACGCTCTCGATCTCCGAGCCTGCGTTGCGAAGCGTCATCGCCATTTCCATAAACGACCCTGGCCGTGCTATGTCTATCTTGGGCCTGCCCGCCTTCAACGAGAACGTGGGCGCCGCGTCGGACACAGTAAGGTCGAACTTGAAGCTCTTGCTCGGCACTTTTGGAGACCCTATGGTCAGGGTGTATTTCTTGGAAGCGCCGACGCCTGTCAACGCCGCCAGCTTTTCCTTGTTCTTCACAGACAGCGTAAGCGTGTTCTCGGACGGCGTAGCCCAGATCGCCTCGTTCAGGAAAGCCGCCCCCATATCCCTTCTGCCGTCCCTCACCGATGTTATCTCCCAGTCGGTCAGCACAAGGTTCCTCATGTTCGGGGCTATCGCTATATCGGTAATTTTGGCAATTTTAGCGATATCTGGGTCGCCCTCGATATCCAAATCCACATTGTCGGGCACGCCTATGGGATGCTTGGTGCTCACCGCCACTGCCCTAGGCGGCCTGACACTCAACGATACCTGGCTAAGCTTGTCGCGCATATTCACCCGCAGCGGCAGGTATATTTCATAGTTGTTGCCCGAATCGTCCCGAATGTCCAAAATTATAGATGTGTTGCGTGCGCCCATGGCCGAATATGGGTTCGGACTTATCGCCAGGATGCCATCGCCTTCATGCGACACATAGACCTCTGTGGGATTCTTCAGCCTCTTTCCCTTTGCGTTGTATTCCCAAGACCGCACGCCATGCACACTATAACCGTCCCCAAACGCCCAATTCTTGTCCCTTGAGAGCACCCGCATCTGTATAGGCTTGTTTTCGTCAGCGTCAAAATGGCAGTATGACCATGGGCCGAAACGATATGCATCATAGAAAGTGACCGCCGTGTTCTCCAGCCTAAGCCTTGGGAGATTGTTCACCACCCTTACGTTCAGGTTCGGCCAGCGGTTCTGCGGAAGGGGCTTGTAGCCTGCGACAGACACCTCAAGCCTGTTCCTTACCGTGCCCGCCTTGAACGAATACCCTAGCCTTACCTCGTTTTCGTTGTGCAGATAGACCTTTCCGTTGTCATTGGTTTTCCTGGCGACGATGGAGACGGCGGTGCATGCCCCGTCGTTGCTTGTGACGCTCAACGAAATCGGGTTGTAAGGGAACCTCTGGTTCAGAGTACCTGTGGTACGGACGGTGAACTTGGGATAGGTTGTCACAGCCGTCAGGTCAAGCCTGCCTTCCGCCTCGAACCATCCCGCATCAGGGAGCATCCCCGCCCTGTGAAGCATCACCCGCACGCCTTTTCTGTTCCGTGCGTTCATTTCCGCGCTTATCTCGACAAACCTGTCGTTCGTCGGGGAGATACGTGCCTCATAGAAAGGCACGGGCGTCCATGCGCCCTTGTCCTGATACTCCAGTCTGGCGGCGTCCACGGCAAAGAAGCCGGTCCTCGCCTCGGCGAACGACCCTGCGCTTAAAGCGGACATGGTCTGCTTAGTGATAAGCACAGGCACCCTTGCGCCCACCACCTTGGCCTTGTTCACCCTTACCGCCTTTTCAAGCAGCTTTATCGTGGTGTCCCCGTCCACGCCGTCCGGCAATATCTCTATGGTAGCGGTCGCGGCGTACAATATGCCGTCGTTTTCGTATTCAGCTTTTGCCTGCACGGTGATGGGCGTATCCATGTCGAGGGCTTTGGCAATCACGCTGCCCCCGCTCGCTATGTCGGCTGCCGTGCCGTTCAGGCCCACGACATCGGCGATGTCCAGGCTCCAGTCGATATCGTCCATATCCGCGCCCGCCACGCTAAGGGCTGCCACAAGCTCCAC
>WRMW01000002.1 GCA_009776955.1 Clostridiales bacterium
TCCCCTATGTCGTCGCCCGTCAGGGTGTAGGTCGTGCCGGTCGCGCCCGGTATGGCCACGCCGCCCCTGTACCATTGGTAGGCGCGGTCGGTGAGGTCCACGCCTGGTATGGTCTGACCGCCAGGGCTGGCGACGGCACGCAAGGCGTCAAGCCCGCCTATGCCCAGCTCGTCGCCGTACTGGGGCGCACCGGAGCGGCCGTGCTCTATCGTGATGGCGCCGGCAAGGGCGGCCATGCTTACCGCGATGGTGAATGAAGTCATGCTTGGCAAGGTGTTGTAAATATTGTATGCAGACACATTAAAAGCGTAAGTCCATGTATATGGGGGCATGGACGTGCCTGGAACAGGAGCGCCAGAGACATTGCCGTCCGAACCAAGAGAGAAGCCAGGCGGAAGATTGCCGCCAATGTGATTCCATGTGATTGGTTGCGTACCCGTCGCCTCAAGCTGCACCTCGTAATCCGCCCCTACCCATGCGGCCGGAAGCGGCGAGGTCGTGGTGATGGCGGCCGGCGCCCTGTCGACAATCTCCACAACGACGTTTATCGCTATGTTCTCGTAATTCGTGAAGCCGCTTACCGTCACGGGTATGGTGGCCGTATTTCCTATGTTATCCGGCTCGACAAGTCCTGCTATTATATTGAACCTTAAATCGCTGGTGTTCGTCATAGAAGGCGGTTGGGGCACAGGCCCGGTCACCACTATCACAGGGTCGCCGGTCGGGGCGCCAGGAGCATAAGCTGCGGTGCCGCCTGTCGCCGCATACTCGCTTACCAAGGACGCAAGGGCCACGAGCTGCCGCGTGCCGCTGTCTTGGTAATGTATTTCTATCGGCCCGTGCTCTATGGGCGCCACTGTCGCCTTTTCGATCTCGGCCGACAGACCGAAGTGCGCGTTGGCGTCGGTCAGTGACGGCAGTATGTAGCAGTCCGCGGCAGAGCCGTCAAGCTCCCATTCCACGATGGTGACGGGCTTGTCCGCGCCGGCATTCGCATTCGCAAACTCCGCTTCGATAATCTCAATGGTGACGTTGCCGATATCGTCTGTAAGCAGGCCGGTCGCTATCGTCGCCTCCACCATGGATGTGGCGTCGATGTCGCCGTCGTAGACCTTGCTCGGCTCTATGCTTACGCTTATGTCTGTAGGCGCAAGCTGCCTGCGCGCCACGGGGCCGACCGCAGAGGCCGCTACGGAGCCTGTGCAGTTCGCAGCGGTGATGACCACATGGATTGCCGAGTCTATATCCTCAGCGCCGAGGGTGTAGGTCGCGCCGGTCGCACCGCTTATCGCCACACCGCCACGGTACCAAGTATACGTAATTGTGCCCGGAACCACGCCGGGGTCGGCAGGCCCTACAGGCACATCCTCCACTATGGTCAGGATCCCGCCGTATACGGCATCGCCGTCAATGCTTATCTCGCCTTCGAGCGCGGACGCGCTTATGTCTATAGTGAAGCTCCTCGTGTGCGTAGCTGCCTGCGGCGTACCCGCCCTGCCTGTCGCCATTATCGTGAATGTGTAAGGCCCTGCAGTTTGCGATGTAGGCGTGCCAGATATAAGGCCTGTGGCCGCGTCGAGCGAAAGCCCTACCGGAAGCGCGCCACTTGAAACGCCCCAGGTGATGGGCCGAGTGCCGGTCGCGACAAGCTGCACGCCTGTCGAATCGTACGGCGCCCCAACTATGCCCGCAGGCAGGGATGACGTCACTATATACGGCGGCGCGTCGTCGACAAGCCTTATGGTAAGGGTCAGTGTCACGGCGCTGTGGTTGTTGAGGCCGGTGACCGCCACTGCGATGTCAGCCGTGTCGCCGATGCTTGAAGCCGTCAAGCCAGACGCAACATCAAACGAAAGCACGCCGACAGAGCTTACCGCCGTTCCGCTCGCAAGTATGTTCTGCGGGTCGTCGATTCCATCCGGCACGAGCACATAGACAGGATTGTCGCCGCTTACCGCATAATCGCTTATCGCGAATAGCTGCGCCAGATCGATGGTGCGTGGCCGCTCGGACGGATTCCGCTCGGCTTCGTAATGCGTATCAGCTGTTTCGTCAAGCTCAAGCGTTCCCGCCGTGATGGTGGCGCCTGTGACCGTAAGAGAGGTCTGCGGGGTGAAAACGCCGCCCGCCATAGCGCCGAGCCTGTAAAGCCCTTCGCCGTTTCCGTCAAGCGAAAGGTTTACAAGGGCTGTATGCGTGCCCACGTTTGAGCCGCTGAACGACACCGGCGCGGTAACGACCCTGACGCCGCCCGTATTGTTTACTTCATTATATATGTCCGCCGAAAGCAGTCCCGTCGCCACCGGCGCGCCGACCTCATGGTCCGTGGTCGCCGTGGCATCACCGTCAAAGGGCTTGGTAAGGGTGTAATCGTCGCCTTGCGTCACGCTTACCGCCCTAGGCGTCGCGGCGAGCGTCGGAGCGGATGTCAATGTGCCGTTAGTGTTCTCGGCGGTGACGGTGACGTGAATCGTGCTCCCGATATCGTCCCCTGTAACGGTGTAGGTCGTGCCTGTCGCGCCTGTTATCTCCACGCCGCCACGATGCCATTGATAAGTAACCGTGCCTATATTCACGCCCGCCACGCTCGGCGTAAACGTTCCTGTCACCGTCAGTTCGTCGCCGTATTGCGGAGAGCCAGTATAGCCGCTTACCACAGGCGTGCCGTTCAGGTTCGCCCTGCCCACCACGATCCTGAAGTCGCCGAAATCATAGCCGGCGCCGCCACTATATTCATTCTCCGCCAATACCGTGAAAATGAATTCGCCTGCCGTAGTCGGGGTTCCGTCTATCGTCCCGTCCGAACGCAATACTAGCCCTGGCGGGAAGTTGCCAGACGATTGGCTCCATGTGATGGGTCTTGTGCCTCTGGCTTGAAGCTCGACAGGGGCATAGACAAGCCCCACCGTGCCGCTTTGCAGATTGTTGTTTTCAATAATAATGGTGGGAGGCGCGTCGTCCGCGATAGTCACCACGACATTGACGATGCCGTTTTCGTAGTTTCTGAAACCAGTCACGTTCATCGGGATGGTGACAGACCTTCCGCTGTCTGCCGACGAAAGGGTGGTGTCGATGCTGAACGTAAGCCTGCCGCCTGTGTACGCATGGCTCGCTATCAGGGAAGCGTTTATGCCTGTTATCGTGCCGAGGGTGAACACCGGGGTGTCGCCGGCCGCGAGGTGTGCCGCCACTATCGCCGCAAGCTCCGCATCCGTCACTTCCTGCTGCCCATGGTCATCGTATTGCACGGTCTTGGGAATGTTCTGGAGGGTCGGCAGCGGCGCCCTTGTGATATTCGCCGTGCGTGGATAGTTGGTCACGTCAGGTGGCTCATAATTGCCGGCGTCCGTGCCGCCTAGTTCCCAACTATATATAATGGATATGCCGTTTGCCACATTCGGGTCTGCGAACTCGGCGTCCACCAGATCGAGGGTCACATCGTCGAGCGTCCCTGCGGTGTTTGACATCACGCCGTTGTCGGCGGTTAGCGGCGCGATATTCACGACCACATCGACATCGCCGTTGTACGCCCTGCTTGTCGCGGTGACATCTATGCTCGTAAGCGTCGCCTGCGTGATGTTCGCGGAAAGGCCCGTATGCGTGAACGGGAGGGCGGGAAGCGCATATCCTCCGCTTGCATCGCCGTCAAGCTCCCAATCTGTTATCGTAATCGTCTTTCCGTTGCCGACGTTCCTGTTGTCGAACACGGCTTCATTCACAATTATAAATACCTTGCCCTCGTCCTCTATCTCAAGACCGCTCACTATATCAGCCAAGGCAAGCCCTGTTGCATCTGCGTTGCCGTTGTATGTCCTGCCTGCCGCGCTGACGCTGCCGACGATATCAGTAGACAACAATTGCTTTCCGCTCACGGGGCCGACGGCGGGGGACAATCTCGGATAGTCGGGATCGGTGTTCGCGGAACGGACATCCACGGTGATAAGGGCGTCGATGTCATCTGGGCCGAGGGTATATGTCGCGCCCGTTTCGCCCGCTATGGCCGTGCCGTTGCGATACCATTGATATGAGAGCGAACCTATGTTCACGCCCGCTATGTCGGAAGTGAGGGCGGCCGTGCCCTGCACCGTGAGCGTGTCGCCGTATTGCGGTGCGTCTGTGAAGCCGCCTATCGTGATGTCGCCCGAAAGCTTCGCTATGCTGAGTTCAATGGAAAGCGGCATATCATGTGAGCCGGACTGCACGGGGTCACCGTATTGGTTGGTGGCGCGAACTGTGAAGCTGAACGTGCCTGCGGCCTGCATCGTCGGCGTGCCGGAGATAATGCCCGTCGAGGGGTTGAGGATTAGCCCGTCGGGAAGCGAACCCGTGCCGCTGACCAAAGACCAGGTGATGGGCTTGGTGCCTATGGCGTCGAGCAATACGCCAGTGACATTGTACGGCGCACCGACTGCGGCATCCGGCAGGCTTTCCGTCATAATCACCGGCGGGGCGCTGTCGGTCACTGCCACTATTACGTGTATTTCCGCGCCGTGGTAATTGTGAAGCCCGCTCACAGGAATGGTGATTACGGCTTCCCTGCCTGTATAGGTGTCGTCAAGATTGTTGGCGATGCCGAACGTGAGGTTTCCGCCAGACACCACGGGCACACCTGCCAATATGTTATAGCTGTCAACCACGGCAACGGTGCCGAATAAAGGCGTGTCGCTCGATATGGCATAGTCCAGGAGCAAGTCCGCAAGCGATTCCGTATAATCCCTTACGTCATCGTACTGAACATGAACCGTGTGCTCGACATCGAGTTTTGCCGTATCTATAAACGCCGGAACCCCTGTGAGTGTAAGCGTCTGCAAATCGTAGTTTGCAATCCTTGCCGAATCTCCCGCAAGGCTGAGCGTGACGTTGACGGTATAAGACCCTACGTTGCCGCTGTTCAACGATGGATAGCTGTCCGCCGCGGCGCTTACCCATACATAGCTTTCATCCGTCTGCACAATGCCGACGCCTGCGTCTTGAGCGACATCGAGCAACGCCTCGTCGCCCGTGCCCGCCGACACCGTGCCGTCGAACTCTTTCCTTACTTCAAAATCGCCTACGAGGACGGTGACAGGCCTCTGCGTGATGGAGGCGTTTGTCAGCGTTATCGTATCGTTTGTCAGAGAGTAGTTGCCCGAACCCGCACCGTCAAGAGCAAGGTCAATCGTGACCGTATGCGTGCTGCCCACGTTGCTTGTCCCGAAGTCGCGGGGCGTGGGCACGACGGTGACCGTGACGTCCTCTATGCCGGTTATTCCGAGCAGGCCTGCGCCCGTGCCGGCATCGTTCGTGCCGTCATATACCTTGCTGACATTGTAGCCGCCCTGCGTCACCGTAACGCTCTTTGTGGTGATGCTTGCGGGCACGCCTGTCAGCGTGGTTGTCAGAAGATTGTAGTTTGCGACCTTGACAGGATTGCCTGCGAGGGAGATTCCTACATTTATAGTATAGTTGCCGACGGCCGCGCTCGTGAAAGCTGCCGGTTCATCGGCCACGGTGACGATGCCCACGTCTGCGGGGACTATGGTGTCCACGATAAGCAGCGCAGCATTTCCTGTGCCGGGCGTGGTATCGCTGTCGTATTCCTTGGTGACGGTGTACGTGCCCCGTTCCACGGTGAGGTCGAGCTGCGTAATGGACGCGCCCGTAATGGTGAGCGTGGGCGAGGCAGGGACATAAGCGGTGGCGGGCGTGCCCTCAAGCGAAATCGTGGCGGTGACGGTATAGGCGCTGCCTACGTCCACTCCTGTGTAATTGCCAGGAACCGCTACGATGCTTATATCGTCGTTGTTGATAACGCCGTCCAGTCCGCCGAGCGTGCCGCTGCCCGTGCCGGGGGAGTTCGTGCCGTCATACACCTTGGTGACGCCGTAGCCGCCCTGCGTTATCGTGAGCGTCCTCGGAGCGACCAATTGGCGGGGGGTGGTCTCCCTTACGCCCGAAGTCTCAGACGTGGTGACGGCAACGGTGATATACCTGCCGACATCCGCTGCCTGAAGCTCGTATTCCGCGCCGCCCGCATCCGCGGCACCGCTGTGTATGATCTGGAAAGTGCCGCCTGTCAGCGTCGCGTAGCTACGCCATTCATATGAGGGGTCTCCGAGCGGCAAGCCTGCCGGCAATGTGCCAAGCCCCGCCGTCGCAGCCGTTAGCCCCTCGCCGTAGACGAAAGAGCCTGTGACGGTGACCTGCCCTGTAAGCAATGCCCTGTCTGTATATATCGGTTCGCTGACGGCGCTTATGGGCGAACCGTCCTGCACCGCCGTTTCCTTGATGCGGGCCTGGAACAGATATGCGGTGTTCGGTGCGAGATTCATAAACGATGCGCTGTCCTGCCAATCGTCATCATCGTTCATCCCTGCGCCGGTGTATATCCTGTACTCCGCATACTGTATCGTATTGAGCACAATGCTGCCCACTGTACGGCTCGCCATGGTCGGGGCGTCGGGCGTCTGCGGCGAGGTTCTTCTTGCGACAGGCGCAGTTGCCGCAGAGCGAACAGTGCCCTGAGAAACATCCGAGGAAACGATTACGTATATGCCGTGCCCTATGGCCGTGTCGACGTTTATCTGATAGGTGGGCACGCTCGTGGTCGTTATCGGGGTGTCCGCGAACCCGCCGCCGTTGGCTATCATCCAGGTATATGAAAGCGTGCCGACTATGTTGTCGGGCACCGCCGTAAGGGTCTCTCCGTATATGGCGTCGCCTGTGATTTCCACCGTTCCTGAAATCGCGGCGCTCTCTACCGTGATGGTCACGCCACGCGTCGACTTGCCGCCTTCGTTCTCAGCCGCGACCGTGAACGTGAACCTTCCATTTTGTATCGGCACTCCAAAGATTTCGCCGTCTTCCGAAATCTCCAATCCTGCCGGTATCGGGAACTGCGGGCTTACTACGAGGCTCCATTCGATCGGCTCGTCGCCCGTCGCTGCAAGGAGCTCGCTGTACGCCTCGCCCACGGTGGCGTTCGGGAGGCTCGATGTCGTAATGATGGGCGCTATGACGCCACGCACCGTGCAAGTGATGCCGACAGTGGTTTCCACTACCCTCGTATGCCTGTTCGCGAAACCGACGTCACCGTTAATCGGCTCGTCCTCTATAGCGTCATGCCATACATACCTGAAACCGTCCGCAGTCGCGCTCGATGCCGTGGCCGTGATGACGAGCACGCCGCCCGACAGAACCACGGCGCCGGACGATATGGGCGCACCGCCATAGGTGGCGCTTATCGAGCCAGTGACGCCAGCCTCTGCGGTCAGCGAGAAGCCTATGGTGAAGTAGTCTATATCCGCGCTGCCCGGCGGGTTGTCTGTATCAATATCTATGCCGGTGTACACAGAGCCTTCGTACACTTTCCATATGCCGCCGTCCACGCCGGCGCTGACTGTGCTGCCCGTGCCTACCATAGGCCAAACGACGCTTTCATCGCCGCTGAGCTTCAGCGTGAAGCTCTTGCCATGCCCATCCCATGGATTGCCGTCTAGATTTACATTCAGCGACGCCGTTTGGAAATCTATTTCGGCGCTGCCTACGTCGTCGTTTATCACGATGTCGATGCCGCTGTATGCGCCGCCGACATAGACTTTCCAAGTGCCGTTCAACACGCCCGCCTCCACGGTGCCCGCCGCAGCATCTGTCATGCCCGCCCTCATAATGCTTTCATAGCCGCTCATCCTCAGCTCGAAATCCTTGCCGTGGTCGGCCCAAGGCATACCGTCCCTCTTTACGCTAAGCGTCGCCGTATGATAATGAAGCTCGATGGTGCCGTCATCCTCTATGACAAGGCCGGTATTGTAGTCGCCCTCGTAGACCGTCCATGAGCCGCCAGGCACCGCCGCCGTCATTATGTCCACGCCCTCAAGCAATTCTATTATTACGATAAGCCCTTCGTTGAAAGTCTGCACAAGCTTGAGGTCCCTGTTGTGGTCTGGCCATAGGTCGCCGTCCTTGTACACCTCAAGAGTTATTTCGTAGGAGAGCCCAAGATAGTCGGGCGGAACCACGATGTCGTTTCTAAGGCCGGGCAGGTAATCCGGCATATACGCCCAAGGCGCATTTGTCCTGAAGTGCTCTGGGAACGCCGTGCCGTTCCGCAGGGATGCGGCAGTCCGGCTAAGGCCGTCCGGAAGCGCGGCGCCCGGGACGACTACGGTGTTGATGTCCATGTCGGCGAACGCGCCGTTGTTTGCGAGCCCTGTACCGTTGCCCGACACGCGGCCTATCGATGTCGCGCCGCTTGCGATAAAGACCCTTTCGTTCAGAGCGACATTGTCCGTAACGCTTCCGCCCGCAGCCACTTGCCCCACTATGCCGCCGACAAAGGTGTTGCCCTGAACAGAGCTTGCAGACCATGTGTGCTTCACGCTGCTGCCAGCCCCTGTCACAAGACCCGCCACTCCGCCGATGCTGCTGCCTGTGCCGTTGACCGCGCCCATGGAGTAGGAGTCCTCGACCGAAGCGCCGGCCTCTATCCTCCCTGCCACCCCGCCTACATTGTTGATGCCCGTAACAGGAATCTTGGTGAAGCTGCCACGCACGGCCGAGCCAGACCCGGTGATGATGCCCACTATGCCGCCTACGGTGTTGGCGGCGCCAGCGCCCGTGCCTGTGACTGAACCTGTGGGATTGCAATTTTCGATAAGGGCGCCAGCCTCGACCCGCCCTGCTATGCCGCCTATGCCGGTCACGCCTGAGATGGCGCCGGACGAATCGCTGCCGCTGATGACTGTGCCACTGCCCGTGACGAACCCCGCGATACCGCCGCCATTGTTGAGGTTGGCGCCGCCGACCGTAGCCGCCGAACTGGTGTTCGTGATGGCCGCGCCGCCCTGAAGCTGCCCGACAATGCCGCCGACGCGCGCGTTTGCGTTATTGCCGAAAGTGATGACGCCTGATGCCGATGAACCCGTGATGGCGGCTGTCGGACCTGTCACAAGGCCAGCGATAATTCCAGCATATGTCGTGCCTGTCACGTTATGCGTGATGTTCGCGCCTTCCACTTTGAGGTTTTGCACCCTGCCGTCCGCGATATGGCCGAACAGGCCGTTGTAAGCTCCTGTATCCGCGTTGATAAACAGATTTGTGATCGTGTATTCGTTTCCGCTTAGCGAACCCGCAAATGTGCCCGAGAAAGGATTTGCGGCTGTCCCGATGGGTATCCAGCCCTTGCCGTCGTTCCAGGCGGCGCCGCTCCCGTAAATGCTGAGGTTGATATCTGCGCCGAGGAAGATAGTCCTTCCTGTGAAGCCGAAGACGCCATCGTTCACGAGCATGGCAAGCCCGGCAAGCTCCTCTGGCGTACGTATAATATATGAAGGCGCATTTGTGTTTTGATAGTACCATTGGTCGTTTGGCTCGCCCGGGACGATGCGGAGATGCTCCGGCATCGGGGAGTACGGCTCGCCGAGGCCTGGCAAGAGTCCCGCCGCGTAGACCCATGGGTTTATCCTGAGCTGCAATGGGAAGGCGCTGCTTTCCTGCAACTGCGGCCTGCTTCTGCTCACCCCGTCGGCGCCGCTTTCGTTGGGATCCAATGTTACTTTGGAAATATCCATCAGGCTGAAGCCAATATTGTTTGTAAGCCCTGTGGCGTTCCCTGCCACACGACCTATAAGCGCGGAGCCGCTTGTTGAGTTCACGTTCGTGTTGAGAGCGGCGCTGTTTGTGACGCTGCCGCCTGCACCGACCTGGCCGGCGATGCCGCCGACGTACGATGTGCCTTGGATGCCGCCCGTCGCCCAGCTGTTGCTGACCCTGCTGCCTGTGCCGGTGACATTTCCGACCACGCCGCCTGCGTCAGACGCCGTTGCCGCGACTGAGCCGTCCACCCAGGTGTTCTCTATGACTGCGCCGTCCGCTATGCCGCCCGCTATGCCGCCTATGCGTCCGGCGCCGGAAGCCGTGCCGGTGAAGTAGCTCGTCCTTACGGCGCTGCTGCCGCCTGTGACATAGCCCGCCACGCCGCCGACGTCGGAGCCGCCGCTGACAGCGCCCGAAGCGTTGGACGTTTCGACCCTGCCGCCTGCGCCTACATAGCCTGCGATGCCGCCGATATAGCTGCCCGTGCCGGATGAGGCGCCGGTAGCCCTGGTGTTCAGTATCCTGGCGTTTGTGCCGGTGACATAGCCCGCCACGCCACCGACGTTGGAGTTGCCGCTTACCACTGCCGAAGAACGGCTGCCGGTGATAGCGACGCCCACACCGATCTGCCCTGCAAGTCCGCCCACGCGGGCGTCCGCGCTCGTGCCGGTGTATGAGATAGCGCCCGAAGCGCCGCCGCCTTCGATGGCGGAGCCTGCGCCTTCGATATATCCCGCAATGCCGCCGCCGTATGATGTACCGCCGGCATTGAATGTAATGTTTGCGTTCCTTACGGTGAGGTCGTGTATCCTGCCGCCGCCGCTGACATAGCCAAAGAGACCGTTGTATGCACGTTGGCCCGCCCCTGTGCTGTCTATATACAGGCCTGTGATGACATTTTCGTTCCCTTCAAACGTTCCTTGGAACCTCGCGGCGACGGGGGTGTTCGTGCCTATTGGTATCCATCCCCTGCCACTGTTCCAGCTTGAGGCACCGAGACCGTAGGACGAGAGGTTGATGTCTGCAATAAGGGATATAGTCTTGCCGAGGAAGGTGATGCTCGGCGTCCCGTTGACCAGCTCCGCAAGCCCGGCAAGCTCGTCCGCCGTGCTTATGATAAAGCGGCTCGCATTTGGATTTTGATGGTACCATCTGGAGTCTGGCATGCCCTCGAAAAGCATAAGGTGTTCGGGCATGGGATAGGCCTCGCCGTGTCCGGGCAGGAAGCCTATGGCATAGACCCACGGAGACTGCCTGAGCTGCGACGGGAACCCGCTTGCGCCTTGCAATGTGGTACGGCTTCTGTCCTCGCCGTCCGCAAGCGTGCCGCCGGAGACGATGTTCTTTTGCGTGCCACCGTGCGTGACATTCGCCTCGGCAAAGCCCACATTGCCTGTGGTCGCAGTGCCGCTGATATTCCCTACGACGCGCCCAAGGTTTGCTTCGGTCGCGGTGGTCTTGATAATAAACTCGTTGAGGGCGGCGCTGTTTACGACACCTGCGTTTGTGGCAAGCTGCCCGGCTATGCCGCCGACATTGTTTGCGCCCTGCACACGGCTGATGGACCATGAGTTCTCCACCCTTGCGGTGGCGCCGTTCAACTGCCCTGCCACGCCGCCGACTGAAGCGCCCGTGCCTGTGACATCGCCGGTCGAATAAACATTTCTGACAATGGCGGGGGTATTGACATAGCCTGCAACGCCACCGACATTAGCTGCGCCGCTGACATCGCCCGACGAGGCGCTTGACTGGACGCTCGTGCCGGCGCCTGTGATACGGCCGACTATTCCGCCAACGTCATTCGCCGCACCTGAGACTGTGCCTGAGAAGTAGCAACTTTCGACGCTGCCGCCTGTATCTATACGGCCCACTATGCCGCCGACATCCGATATCGCGCCGCTTACCGTCCCTGTGACGCGGCTCCCTCTGATGGTGGCATTTGTGCCGGTGATGATACCCGCTATGCCGCCAACGTAGTTGCGGCCGTTCACATCGGCTTCCGATACGCTGTTCTCGATGCTGCCGTTTGCGCCGACATATCCTACCACGCCGCCAACGCGGACGTTGTTGGTTGCAGCGCTATAATTGATCGTGCCCGAGACATAGCAGCCGTCTATCATGGAACCTGCACCGTCGAGCCAAGCCGCTATTATGCCGCCGTACGCCGGCTGCTGCGCAGTCCCGGCATGGTTGAATGTGATGCTCGCGTCCTCTACTCTGAGATTCCGCACGCGGCCGCCGCCGGTGACGTAGCCAAATAGACCGTTGTACTGCCTTTGGCCTGTAGCGGTATCATTTATATATAGCCCTGCGACTATCTTGTTGTTTCCGTTGAATGTGCCTTGGAACCTGTTTGTGGCACTCACCGCATTGGCGTCGTTCGCGTTCCGGCCGATGGGTATCCAGCCCCTGCCGCCGTTCCACGCCGAGGCGCCGAGGCCGTAGTCGCTTAGGTCTATGTCCGCCATAAGAGTGACAGTCCTGCCGCTGAAGTTTATGGCGGGCGAGCCGTTGACGAGAACGGCGAGCCCGGCAAGCTCGTCAGCCGTGTAAATCATAAAGCTGTTTGAGGTCGGGCTTTGGTAGTACCATCCGTCGTCAGGGTCGCCAGGGGAAAGCATAAGGTGTGCGGGCATTTCTATGGGCTCGACTATGCCCGGCAGGTAGCCAGGTTCGTAGATCCACGGCACTTGCCTGAGAACGCCTGGGTATGCGGGACCCCATTGCAGCGCGCCCTTGTTCCTGGTCTCGCCGTCCACTTGCGTCATGGTGGCTGTGGTTGTTATCGTCTTAGGCGTGCCGAACAGCGGGTTGTCCACATTCGGATTTGTGTTTCCGTACCTTATGTTCATGCCGCCAAAAGCCACATTGCCTGAAAGGTTTGTGCCGCCTTGCAGACCTACCACACGTCCGTAGCCTGAGTTTGTGTTTGTTATTCTGAGAACATCCGAATTGAGAGCGGCACTGTTTGTAACGCCGCCTTGTGCATTGTTCCCCACTATGCCGCCGACGTTGTTTTCGCCTCGGACATATGAGGTAGACCAGCTATTGTTGACCCTTGCTGCGGCGCCGTTTATCTGTCCGGCTACTCCGCCAACGGCGGTGCCAGAACCCATAACCCTGCCCGTTGAATAGGAGTTCTGTACCACGACGGCTGCGACATAGCCTACTACGCCGCCTATATTGCTCCTGCCGGTCACGTTGCCGGTGGAGCCTGACGAGCGTATGGTGGAGCCTGCGCCGGTGACGCGGCCCGCCACTCCTCCGATATCATCGCCAAGCGCTGTGACCACGCCAGAGAAGAAGCTGGTCTCTACCCTGCCGCCCGCATCAACAAGCCCGGCTATGCCGCCTACATAGTTTGCGGCCGCTGCGGCCTGGGTGCTAGTGACCGTGCCAGTGGCCTGGGAATTTTCGATGACGCCGTTGTTCAGCCAGCCTGCCACCCCACCGATATTGGTGTTGCCTGTCACAGGCCCTGTCGCCGTGCTACCCCTTATCGCGGAGTTCTGGCCCATGACCTGGCCTGCTATACCGCCAAGATACCGACCGCCTCTGACTATGACGTCAGAAGTGCAGTCCACCACGGTCGCTGCCGCCTGAACCTGCCCGACAATGCCGCCCACACGCGGATTGGTTTGGTTTGTGCTTACGGAAAGATAAATCTCGCCCTCCGCATGGCAGTCCGTTATCGAAGCCCCTACACCATTCACCACGCCTGCGATAACGCCTGCGCTCATCTGGGTGGCGGCGGTCGCATTGGAGACGATGTACACACCCGTGAGGCTTAGGTTCTGCACCTTGCCGCCAGTGCCTATATAACCGAAAAGGCCATTGTGGGCACGGTAGTTCGCATTGTCGTTGATAGTCATCTGCGATATGGTGAAGCCGCCACCGTCAAAAACGCCTCTGAATGGAGCGGCGGCCAAAACGCCTATGGGGTTCCAGCCTTTGGCTCCGAAGAACGTGTTGGGGGTGGCATCGTACCTGTAATCGTACAGGCTTATATCATCCATAAGGTTGATAGTCCTGCCGCTGAAGTTGATTGCGGGCGTCCCGTTGACAAGCTGTGAAAGGCCTGCGAGCTCGTCGGCAGTCCATATCTCAAAGACGGTGGCGTCCGGGTTTTTGTTGTACCACCAGAGGTCTGGCTGCCCTGGTTGCGAACGTATGTGCGCGGGCATTTCGTACGGCACCCCATTCAGCCCTGGCAGGAAGCCTGCTGCATATGTCCACGGATGTTGCGTAAGCTGTGCGGGGTATTGACCCCCTTCACGCAAGTTTTCACTGGTTCTGTTCGCGCCGTCTGTGTTTGCGGCGTTGTTTGTTATTGTCCTAGGCGTGCCGACGGTCGGGTCGGCGGCGTTGGTGTTGTTGTATCTGGCCTGCATGCCGACAAAGGCTATATTGTTGCTCAGCCCTACATTGTTGCCCGCTACACGCCCGTGGTTCGCTGCCGCGTCGGCTATCTTCAGGACGGCAGGATTCAGCGCGGCGCTGTTTGCCACACCGCCGCCTGCGTCGACCCGCCCCACAATGCCGCCAACATAGTCATTGCCACGGACATATGATATCGACCATGAATTGTTTACCCTTGCAGTCGTTCCCGCGATATAGCCCACGATGCCGCCGACATTGGTGCCCGTGCCCATGACGGCGCCTGTGGAATAGCTGTTTTCTATTGTGGCATTCGCTGCGTTGACATAGCCCGCGATGCCGCCGACGTTTGCCACGCCGCTTACCGCTGCTTCGGACACTCCCCTTGCCAGGGTCACACCCGTGCCCTGCATATGCCCCACGATGCCGCCGATATGGGCGGTGGCTGTGGTGGTCGAAACCGTGCCCGAAACGCTGATGTCCTCGATGCGGGCGGCATTGACGTAGCCCGCCAATATGCCCACGTACGAATCGCCTGCACCTGTATAAGTCAATGCCACGTTTGCATTTTCGATAACGAGGTCGTGTACGTAGCCGTTATCGCCTATATAGCCAAAGAGCCCTGCGTGTTGCGTCGTGGCGTTTATGGTCAGGCCTGTGACGGTGCGGCCGTTTCCGTCAAAGATGCCACGGAACGGGGTGGTGCCGTTCAAGCCTATTGGAGTCCAGTTTGGATATGAGCCTAGGTCTATGTCCGCCGCAAGGATGACTTGCCTGTTCAGGAATGAATCGCCGCCGTTGACCGAGGCCGCAAACGTGGCGAGTTCCGCAGCCGTGGCGATTGTGAGTATGGCGGGATCGTCCTCCGCAATAATATGGTCGGGCATCGGGAATGGCTCGCCGAGACCAGGAAGGGAGCCGGCCGTATAGACCCATGGGGGCTGCCTAAGAGCTCCAGGGAACGCCCCTGGCCCTTGCAGTACCTGCCCTGTCCTGTCCGCTCCGTCCACGCCTGTCTCGGAAGATGTGGTGGGCTTGGGCGTCGTAGCATTATGGAAGATATCCATATCGGCAAAGGCCACATTGCCGAACAGACCTACTGCGTTTGTGGTGACCCTGCCTACGTTCGCGGCTCCGTTTGCCGTTGCCGTGACGCTCTCGTTCAGCGCCGCGCTGTCCGCCACACCGCCCGCGCCTGCAGCGATAGCCCCCGCCAGTCCGCCGACACCTTGGGCGCCACTGACTGTGGCTATGGACCATGTGTTGTAGACCCTGCTGCCCGCGCCGTTGATATAGCCGACCACGCCGCCCACATTGTTCCGTCCGTTTACTTCACCGGTGGAGAAGCTGTTTCTTACAACGGAGCCGGCACGAACCTCGCCGACAAGACCGCCTGTGTACCCGCTTGTGGTGCTTGTGCCTGTATATGAAATAGTCGAATCTACGACTTGGGAGTTTTCTATTATAGAGCTCACGTCAGCGACGGCCACGACGATGCCGCCCCTCGCGTTTGCGCCGGCCGCATCGAATGTGATTGTCGCATTCTCGACCTTGACGTTCCTTACTATTGCATTGTTGTTTATATATCCGAATAGCCCGTTGTAATCCCTTTGCGCCGAACCGACATCATTTATATATAGGCCTGTGATGGCATGGCCCGTGCCGTTGAACGTGCCTTGGAAAGAAGCGGCGGCGCTTGTGCCTATCGGGGTCCAGCCCTTGCCGGAGCCATAGGCGGAAAGGCTGATCGGGTTTGCGAGATTTACTGTAAGCCCGATAAAGGGGAAGCCGCCGTTCACAAGCTCGGCGAACTCGGCAAGCTCGACCGCCGTGGTAATCGAGAAGCTTGTCGCCGACGGGTCGGTCCCAAGCCATGTGAACTTCGATGGGTCGTAGCCCGAATACGCAAGGTGCGTAGGCATCGCGACCCCTGCGCCAAGGCCGGGCAGCATGCCCATTTCATAGACCCATGGAGCCTGTCCAAAACCGGCGGGGAAAGCCAAGGGCGTATGGAGTATGAGCACGTCCATGCTTTGGCCGTCCAGACCTGTATAAGTCGGAGCAAGAGGTGTCTTGATAGTGCCGGTCGTAGCGCTTGTGGCACCGACTCTGATATTCATAGCCGACCATGCAATATTTTCTGACAGTTCAGCGGCACTCCCTGTTCCCGATACCCGTCCAACACCCGCAACTCCAGCACCTGTCTTAAAGACGCTTATGTTAAGGGCGGCGTTGCCTGTTACGCTGCCGCCTGTAGCCACTTGGCCAACTACGCCACCGACGTTCAGGGCCCCTTGCATGGTGCCCGATGCCCAAGACGAAATTACTGCGCTGCCGTTGTCGACATAGCCCGCCACGCCGCCTACCTGCTGCCTGCCAGTGATGTCTACGCCAGACCAGACGTTCCTTGCCTCGGCGCCTGTGTCTAGGCTACCCACGATGCCGCCCGTGCGGGTGGTCGTATTCGCGGCGATGGTGTAGGTGATGGTCCCTGTGGCGCTGCAGCCTTCGATGACAGTGCCTGCGCCTTCGGCAAGCGCTACCACCATGCCAATACGGCCTGGAAAATTGGGGGCCCATGTGATGCTCGTTCCTTGCACATTGAGGTTTCGCACTGAGGCGCCACCCGATATGTATCCGAACAAGCCATGACGCCGTCTCGTGGTAGCTGTGGCTGTGCGGTCATCGTCGATAGACAGCTCGGAAATAGTATGCCCATTCCCTTCAAATGTGCCACGGAACGGATTGGCGGCGGCATCTGCGAAGTTTGCGCCGCCTATGGGCGTCCAGCCTCGTCCATCCTCCCATGAAGCGTTTGTGGTGGCATAGTAGCTCAAGTCAATATTCGCCACGAGGTCGATGGTCTTGCCGTCGAAGTCTATGCCTTCGTTTACGAGCTTTGCCAACCCTGCAAGCTCGTCGGCGTTTGTGATGGTAAAGACGTCGGCGGACGGGTCGAGGTAGTACCACAGAGTCCGTGGGCCGTCACCGACAAGATGCGCGGGCATGGGCATAACAGGTGCGCCAAGTCCGGGCAGCGCTTCGGGAAGGTAGTACCACGGCGAGCCGGGGTTTGCCTCCCTGCTTGTAAACCATGAGTTTGAAGTGGTAAAGCCCGAAGCTTCTTTAAGGTCACCTTTGCCACGGTTCAGGCCGTCCACTTCAGTAAGGCCAGAGGCGGGGGTTTTTGGCGCGCCGGCGGTACCGTTATACCTTATATCCATGTCCTCAAACGCTATGTTGCCGGAGATCCTCGCCGCGTTGCCGCCCGGCCCCTGGGTAGCAGGGGCGCTCCCTACGACACGACCGAGGTTTGCGACGGCATTGTTTCTCTTTATGACGCTTCTGTTCAGCGCGGCGCAGTCGACCACCATGCCGTTGCCGCTGATGTCGCCGACTATGCCGCCGACATAGTCATTGGCCTGCACGGAGCCCGATGCCCAGCTTCTTCTAACTTGGCCGTTGAGCGTCAGGCCTGTATTGTTTTGAGTCAGCCCGTACAGCCAGCCCACTACGCCGCCGGCTCTCGTCCCCGTCGCTATGATATCGCCCATGCTATAGCAGTCATCAACTATCGTGTTGTTGGTTTCGACACGGCCTGCCACTCCGCCAACGTTATTCGCGCCCCGGACTGCGCCTGTGGAATAGCTTCTGCGCAAAGGCGCGTTCCCGCCTGAGCCATTGACCGATCCGGCGATGCCGCCCACATAGTCCCCGTCGCTACGTATATAGCCTGTGGAATAGCAATCCTCCACGATGCCTGTTTCCGTTGCCACGCCTGCTGTTGCGCTTATTAGGCCTATCCGGCCTGTGATGCCGCCGACATAGGCGCCCGTGCCGGTGACATTACCGGTGGTGTGACTCTCCCTTATGGCACTGTTCGTTCTGACCCGTCCCGCGATGCCGCCGACGTAGCCTACGCCTTCCACTGTCGCAGTGACACGGCTGCCCGTCACGATGGAGCTGTCCTGCATCTCGCCAGTTATTCCGCCGACGCGGGCATTGGCGTTTGTGCCTGTATATGAGACAAGGCCGGTGACCGTGCTGTTCTCTATCTGCGTGCCCGAGTCTACGATATAGCCCGCCACTCCGCCGACATAAGAATCGCCGCCCGGAGCATTCGCTCGGATGTTCGCATTCTCGAGCCTGACGCCTTGTATGACCGCGCCGTTGTTCACGTAGCCAAACAGGCCGTTGTACAGCCTTTGGCCTGTGCTTGTGTCGTTTATGAACAGACCTGCTATGGTTCTAAGACTGCCATTGAACGTGCCGCTGAACGGGGTGTCGGCATCAAGGCCTATGGGTATCCATCCCTTGCCGCCGTTCCACGACGCGCCGTAGATATGAAGCTCTATATTGGCGGCGAGGGTTATGACCTTTCCGCTGAAATCTGTCTCGCCCGAGTTCACGATCTCGGCAAGCCCGGCAAGCTGGTCTGCGGTGGTGATGGTGTAGCCTGAGGCCGTCGGGTTCTGATAATACCACTGGGAGTCCGGCGTCCCCGGGAGAAGGCCAAGATGGGCAGGCATCGGCATGGCCGTGCCGAGCCCCGGCAAAGACCCTGTGCTATAAGTCCATGGGAACGTGACAAGGGGTTCGGGGAAGCCGCCTGCGCCTTGCAGGGCGCCCCTGCCCCTGGACGCGCCTTCGATGGTCGCATCCCCCGGCGTGAACGTCTGTTTGCTGTACGTCATGGCGTCGAATGCTATATTGCCGGACAAGCCTGTGGCATTGCCCGCGACCCTGCCGAAGTTTGCGGGGTTGGCTGCGGTGGCGACGACCCCTTGGTTGAGAGCGGCGCTGCTTGAAACGCTGCCCCCCGTGCCTACCTGCCCAGCCACGCCGCCGACACGGTCCGCGCCTGTTATTGTTCCCGATGCCCACGCAGCCACCACGACGCCGCCGTCGATATAGCCGACGATGCCGCCGACATTGCTGCCCGCGCCTGTCACGTTGCCTGTAGCATATGCGTTGTCCACGCTGCCGCCGCCGGTGACATAGCCCGCCACGCCGCCTGCGTACTGCCTGCCGTTGACTGTGGCGGCGGAGCCGACTTCCGTAAGGGAAGCGCCTGCCTGAACCTGCCCTGCGATGCCGCCGATGCGAACGTTGTCATTTGTGCCCGCATAGGAAACGGTGCCTGTGACGAAGCTCCACTCTATGTATGCGCCTGCGCCCTCGATGACGCCAGCGATGATGCCTGCGCACGAAACGGCGGGGGCAACGGCGGAGCTGAATGTGATGTTCGCTCCCTCTACCCTGAGATCCACGACACGGCCGCCGGTGATATGGCCGAACAGCCCGTTGCATTCCCTCTGGGGAGCGGATGCGTCATTTATGTATAGCCCGGTGATGGTGTAGCCGCCGCCGTTGAGGGTGCCGGCAAAGGGATGTTCGCCGGTGCCTATGGGGAGCCAACCCTTGCCGGCGTTCCAGCCAGAGCCGTAAGAGCCGAGGCTGATGTCCGATGCGAGGATGACGGTCTGGCCGTCGAAATCGACGAGGCCGTCGCTTACTATTTCCGCAAGGCCGGCAAGCTCATCAGCCGTGGCGATGGTGAAGGTCGTAAGGCTTGGGTTGCGTCCGTACCAGATGGCGTTCGGCTTGCCGGCCGTGATAGCCAGATGGGGCGGCATCGGGACCGCCGCTCCGTGCCCGGGAAGGCTGCCCGCCTCATAAGTCCATGGCGATATGCCAAACCCTACCGGGATGCCGCCCTCTGTCCACGAAGGGAAGGCCGCGAGTATCTGTACGCTTGCGCCGCCTCGGCTCGTGCCGTCCACCCCTGTAGGCGAAGGCGCGACCGCCTTTGATATCTGCATATCGGCATAGGCTATATTGTCCGTCAGGGCGCCTGCGCTCCCTGCCACGCGGCCGAGGTTGCCCGTGCCGCCGGCCGTCCTTGCGACGCTCGGGTTCAATGCGGCGTTTTGCCGCACGATGGCATTGGCCGAGCCAAGCTGACCCGCCACGCCGCCTGCATAGTCCGCACCTTGGACGGAGCTTGTGGACCAGTTGCCTATGGCGGCACCGTTGTTCGCTTCGCCTGCGGCACCGCCGCCGACGATGAAGCCCGCCACGCCGCCTACGCCGTTTCCTGTGCCTGTGACGGCACCCATTGAATAACTGTATTCGACCTTGCCGCCAGCACCTACATGGCCTACGGCGCCGCCGACCTGCGCGGCGCCGCCCACATTGCCTGTGGCGGAGCTGCCGCTTATGACTGCGTTCGGGCCTGTGACGTTGCCTGCCACGCCGCCGACTTGACTGCCTATGCTAGTGACAGCGCCTGTGGAGTAGCTGCTTTCCACCCTGCTGCCTGAGCCTCCGACAATGCCCGCCACGCCGCCGACGCCTGTGCCGGCACCCGCGCTCGTGGCACTGACCGCGCCTGTGGATGAGCTGCCGCTTACGGTGGCGGCCGAGAGCTCGCCCGCAACGCCGCCGACGCCCGACCTGCCGCTTACGGTGGCTGCAGAACTGACGTTCTCTATGGCCGTGCCTGACTGAGCCATTCCGACCACACCACCGACGCGCGCATCATCGCTCGCGCCTGTGTACGCGATGGAGCCAGTGACGGAGCCGCCCTCTATCTGAGAGCCTGCCCCTGTTATGAATCCTGCGATTATTCCCAAATAGGACGCGCCGGCATTGTTGGACACGACGCTCGCGCCCTGCACATTGAGGTTGCGAACAGCGCCGCCAGTCCCGACGTAGCCGAAGAGCCCGTTGTACGCCCTCTGCGGCGCGGTGATGTCGTTTATGTAAAGACCCGTGACGGTGTAGGTATTGCCGTTGAACACGCCACGGAACATATTGGTCGTCGATATCCCTATAGGCGACCAGCCCCTGCCGCCGTTCCATGCGGCGCCGTACAGGGTCAGGTCGATATTGTCTATAAGGTTGAGCGTCCTGCCGGCGAAGGCGATCCCTTCATCGTTGACAAGCTCCGCAAGGCCAGCAAGGTCTGCCGCCGTGCTTATCGTGAATACGCTCGCGTTCGGGTTTTGGTAATACCATAGGTTGTTCGGCTCGCCCGACGTCGGTATAAGGTGAGAGGGCATCGGGTACGACACGTTGAGGCCTATGCCGGGAAGGGCACCGTAGGCATAGCCCCACGGGTATTGTATGAACTGCGCGGGGAAGCCGCCGACAACTTGCAGGCTCGTCGCGTTCCTGCTCGCGCCGTCCACGCCTGTCTCGGAAGCGGTGGCGCCAGGAATCTTTGTCGTGCCGCCAGTGTATGTCGTGGCATCGACCCCATGCCTGAGATCCATGCCGGAAAAGCCTATGTTGTTTGAGAGGGCGCCGCTGCTTGCGCCCGCCACCCTGCCTACGACCGTGTCCGCGTTCGTGACCGAGAGGACGCTCGTGTTCAACGCGGCGCTTCTTTCCACGGTCGCGCCTGATGCCGCCTGCCCGACTATGCCGCCAACGTTCGACAGTCCCCTGACAGCGCTGATAGACCAGGTGGAGAACACCCTGCCGCCCGAGACCATGCCCGCGATTCCGCCGACGTTGTTCCCTGTGCCTATGACCATGCCTGTGGAATATGAGTGATCCGCCCTGCCGCTAGACCCGACAAAGCCTGCCACGCCGCCGACGTATTGGCGGCCGCTGACGGCGGCTTCCGAAATGCCGGCGTTGACGGTGGCGTTCGAACTGCGTACCTCGCCGACCAAGCCGCCTACGCGCGCCTCATCGCTCGTGCCCGTGTACGACACGGAACCCGTGACCACGTTCCAGTCGACCAGGGCGCCCGAACCTTCTACCAGTCCTGCCACCCCTCCGACATATGCCGTGCCGTCCGCGTTCGCCTTTATGTCCGCGTTCACTATCCTAAGGCCTTCGACCACGCCCCCATCGATATATCCGAACAGGCCGTTGTACTGCCTGCGGCCTGTGATGGTGTCGTCTATGTACAGCCCCGTAATGTCGTACCTTGCGGTAATCCTTCCGCCGGAACGTGTCCTCGCTCCGTCAAAGTACCCTTTGAACACGGCATCGACCGTGCCGCCATCGCCAATGGGTATCCAGCCCCTGCCCTCGTTCCACAATTCGCCGTAGGCTCCGAGGTTTATATCGTTCGTGAGCCTGATGACTTGGTCTTCAAAACTGTATTGTGAAATCCCCAGTGGAAGGTCCGGGCCGCCGTTGACTATGAAAGCAAGAGCAGCAAGCTGGTCTGCCGTAGCTATTTGATAAGTTTCCTCGCCAGGGCCGGAGAACCAGCTGAAGTCGAGCATGTCCAGCCCAGAGCTCATCGGCTCGAGCAGACCCATCATCTCGATGATCTCTTCTTCGTCTTCTTCTTCCGGCTCCTCTATGGGAGGCTCTTCTGGGTCTTCAGGAGGCGTAGGCTCAGGCTCGTCGCCGCCGGGCTCACCGGGGTCATCGCCAGGGTCGCCGCCCTCTGGCTCGGACGGCTCGCCGCTTTCTGGCAGCTGCTCCTCGGTGCCGGGCGCGTCATCGCCGGACGCATAGACCGTGCTTGCGTTCAAGGGCACCATGGTAATCGCCAGAGCGAATACCAGCACCCAAGCCATCACCCGGGTGAAGATCCTGCTCCCTATTAACGATAATCCATTCTCCCTCATTGTTCTCCTCTACCCTTGTTTTTCAGTCCACATGAAACCGAACGGCAAAGTACACCGCAAAATACATGGGAGTGCTGATGGCGCATCTCCCTCTCATGCATTATGTTACCACATTACGCAGGTTTTAAACATATATAGCAAAGGTTTTTTTTATAACACTTTTGTTGCTGTTTTGTGACATTTTATGTTAAAAACTCAAGGAAATTTCGCTATGAAAAATACGCGTCGGCAGCAAATTCCCCGACCTCGCGAACAAGGGTTTTTAGGTCTTGTATTATGTTAACCTGAGCCCTTAGTCGAGCGGAGCCGGGAATGCCCTTGAAATACCACCCGGCATGCTTGCGCATTTCGAGAACGGCCATTCTCTCGCCTTTGTGCTCCGCAGTCAGGCGGGCATGGCGAATAAACATTTCGACTTTGTCGCGGGTCGTGGGCAAGGTGCGTTCCCCATCTATATTTTCGTTGAAAATCCAAGGGTTTCCGAGTGCGCCACGCCCAACCATCACATGGTCGCAGCCCGTCTGCTCCACCATTCGCGCCGCATCTTCCCGCGAACATACGTCCCCGTTTCCGATGACCGGAATCGAAACGGCAGCCTTGACTTTCGCTATCACGTCCCAGTCCGCTTTTCCGCTGTAATATTGTTCGCGCGAACGTGCGTGCACGCAGACCATCGAAGCCCCTGCATTTTCGAGTGTTTGGGCGACCTCCACAGCATTGATGTTTTCCGCGTCCCAGCCGGATCTTATCTTTGCCGTGATAGGTTTTTTTGTTTTTTTGCACATCGCTCCCAAAATTTGACCTGCTTTTTTGGGATTTTTCATCAAAGCCGAGCCATCGCCGTTCTTGACGACCTTTGGCACGGGGCAGCCCATGTTTACGTCGATCAATACGTTTTCCCTTTCGTCCAGGGCTTCGGCGGCGAATGCCATCACCTCCGGGTCGGAACCGAACACCTGAAAAGCGACCGGCCCTTCCTCTGGGCATGTCTCCAGCAATTCGCCCGTCTTCCTGTCGCCGTACCAGAGAGCCTTTGCGCTCACCATCTCCGAATATACCAAGGCTGCGCCGTTTTCGTGGCACAGCCTTCTGAATGTCTTATCCGTGATTCCCGCAAGCGGCGCGAGAAACATTTTCATATTGCCGCTCAATCCTTCTTGTTCTTGTCGTAGATATATGACAGGCCTTCGAGCGTCAGCATCCTGTCGACCACGTCTATGCTGCCCGTACCTCTATGCATCAAGGCCGCCAGACCGCCCGTCGCAATGACGCGTACCGGCTCTCCGCTGCCGTCTATCTCTGCAAGCTCTTCTTTTATACGGGCTGCAATATACTCCACCATGCCTCGATGCCCGTAGACCAAACCCGACTGCATGCTCTCTATCGTGTTCTTGCCAATTGTCGCGAGAGGCTCGTCTATCTCGACGCGCGGCAGTTTCGCAGTCTTCTCGAAGAGCGCCTCCGAGGATATCTTGACGCCTGGCGCGATGGAGCCGCCTATGTATCGCCAGTCCTTTGTGCATGCGCAAAATGTGGTCGCGGTGCCGAAGTCGATGACGATGAGCGGGCCTCCGTATTTGTGCAAGGCCGCAACCGCGTTCACTATGCGGTCGGCGCCTACCTGGGTCGGGTCGTCGTAAATAATCTCGAGCCCGGTCTTGATGCCTGGCCCGACCACCATCGCCCGCGTGCCGAGATATTTCTGCACCATGTTTTGCAGAGAATAAAGCACAGGCGGCACAACTGTTGAAATAATGACGTCTTTTACATCGGAGAGTCTCAGCCCTTCAAACCCGAAAAGCTGGTTCACCACCATCGCATACTCATCAGAACTGCGATGGTGCATGGTTTCCATGCGCCAGTCCTGAACAAGCTCGCCGTCCTTGAAGACGCCGAGCACCATGTTCGTATTGCCTACATCAAAAGCCAGAAGCATGGGAGCGCCCTCCCCTTTCGCTTATTTTACCGAGAACAGCACGTCTCCCGCATTGACCGAAGCGCCCTTGTTGACCGCGATGGCGTCGATGGTGCCGCCTGCGGGCGAAACGATCTCGTTCTCCATCTTCATGGCCTCGAGGATAAGCACGGTCTCGCCTTCGCCGACCGGGTCGCCGGCTTTTTTGACGACGTTGAGGACTGTGCCGGGCATGGGGGCCTCGACGGTGGTCGCGCCAGCCGACGGAGCTGCTGCAGGAGCCGCCGCAGGAGCGGGAGCCGGAGCTGCTGCCGGAGCAGGCACAGGAGCCGCCGCCACAGGGGCGGGAGCCGGTGCGGGGGCGGGGGCGGGAGCCGCCGCAGGAACGACCGACGGCGCGCCGCCGACCTCGTTCACCTCGACATCGTAGACCTTGCCATTTACCGTGATGCTGTACTTCTTCATTTACATACCTCCTTGTTTTATGATTATATACGACGCATATCTATCGCTTCGTTTGTGCCCATGGCGCCCCATGCGGGACGGACGGCGGCGGCTCGCGAGAGCTTCCTTACGTGGAGCGTCTGTCTGCCGCTTCCTGTTTCGTATGCGGCGACGGCAGCCGAGAGGACGGCGATAAGCTCCTCGTCCGTTTCGCTGGCCGCTATGCCGGCGGCGATGACGGCCGCAAGCTCGCCGTCGTCCGCGCCTTTATTTTTCTTTTTGTTGAATAGTCCCATGCGACCCTCCTTACAACGGAATGTTTCCGTGCTTCTTCGCCGGGCGTGAGTCACGCTTGGACTCGAGCATATCGAACGCGCTTATCAGCCTCTGCCTCGATTCGCTCGGCTCGATGACATCCTCTACATAGCCAAGCTCCGCAGCCCTGTATGGGTTGTTGAACTTCTCTTCGTACTCCGCGACCTTCGCCTTGCGCACCGCGATCGGATCGTCCGCGTCCTTGATGTCGTTCCTGAAAACGATGTTGGCCGCGCCCTCCGCGCCCATTACCGCAATCTGCGCGCTCGGCCATGCGAGCACCAAGTCCGCGCCAAGCTCTTTGTTGTTCATCGCTATATACGCGCCGCCGTAGGCCTTGCGCAGAATCAGGGTCACGCGCGGCACGGTCGCCTCGCAGAAAGCGTAGAGCAGCTTGGCGCCGTGGCGGATGATGCCGCCCGTTTCTTGGTCTGTCCCCGGCAGGAAACCCGGCACGTCCGTAATTACGAGCAAGGGGACGTTGAACGCGTCGCAGCGACGGACAAACCGCGCCGCCTTGTCTGACGCATTTATGTCGAGACAGCCCGCCGCGACCATCGGCTGGCTCGCGACGACGCCTACTGAATTGCCGCCAAGCCGGATATAGCAAGTTATTATATTCTTCGCATAATCCTTCGCGACGTCAAAGATCTTTCCGTCGTCCGCAAGGCCTGCTATCACCTTGTACATATCGTAGGGCTTGTTCGGGTTGTCCGGCACCAATTCGTCGAACTCAGGGATAAGCCTGTTCGGGTCGTCGCTTGAGCAGACAGGCGGCGCGACCTCAAGGTTGTTCGACGGCAGATAAGACAGAAGCTCCCTCACCTGCGCCAGAGTGTCCGCATCGTCCTTGCCCATAAAGTGCGCGACGCCGCTCTTTGCATTGTGGGTGCGGGCGCCGCCAAGCTCTTCTGCCGTAATCTTCTCGCCCGTGACCGTCTCGATGACCTGCGGGCCCGTGATGAACATCTGGCTCGTCCCGTCCACCATGAAGATGAAGTCCGTGATGGCAGGCGAGTAGACTGCGCCGCCAGCGCACGGCCCCATGATGACCGAAATCTGAGGGACGACGCCGGAAGAGATGGTGTTGTTGTAAAAAATCTTCCCGTAGCCGGAGAGGGCTGTGACGCCTTCCTGTATACGTGCCCCGCCGCTGTCGTTGAGCCCTACGATGGGGGCGCCCATCTTCAGCGACATCTCCTGCACCTTCACGATCTTGTTCGCATGGTACTCGCCCAGCGAGCCGCCAAGCACCGTGAAGTCCTGCGCGTACGCATAGACAAGCCTTCCGTCCACGTTGCCGTAGCCAGTCACGACACCGTCGCCCGGGGCGCGGGTCTTGCCCATGTCGAAGTTGTTGCTCCTGTGGTGGACAAAAACGTCAAGCTCGACAAACGTGCCCGGATCGAACAAAATGTCCATCCTCTCACGTGCCGTCAGCTTGCCGCCTTTGTGCTGGTTTTCGATTCGCTTCTCGCCGCCGCCTAGGGCCACCTCAGCTTTTAGCCGCCGTAGTTCATCCAATTTTTCGTTTGCCATTTCATACCTCCCGAGGTCACAAACTACCGATTCAATATACTATCATTTATCCGAGTCAAAATCATCGTCTTCTTCGTAATCTTCCTCGTCGTAATCGTCGTCATGTTCGTCGTAATCGTCGTCGTCCGCATCTGAGTCCGTATCCGGGTCCGCATCTGGGTCAGCCTCCGCCTCAGCGATTATCTGCTCCATCTCGGCCGCCTCGATCGCATTGCGCTCGCTTATGCGGGCCTCCTCGTTTTTCACTTTCTCCGTAAGCTGCTCCACGGTAAGCTCGCCTTTGAACAGAGCCTCGAATTGCTCGCCGTCAAGCGTTTCCAGTTCGAGAAGCGCGTTTGCGACTCTGTGAAGCTTGTCGATGTTTTCGTTGAGAATGCGCTCGGCAGTGACAAAGGCCTCTTCGATAAGCGCCTTGATCTCCTCATCGATCTCTGCGGCAAGCGCCTCCGAATAATTTTTCTGCGAGGTGAAGTCGCGACCGAGGAACACCTCTTCTTCCGAGCTGTAATTGACCGGCCCGAGCTTGTCCGAGAACCCGTACTTCTTGACCATGTCGCGCGCTATGTCCGTTGCCCGCATAATGTCGTTGCTCGCGCCCGTGCTGATATCGTGAAGTGTAAGTTTTTCCGCGACCCGTCCGCCGAGCAGATTGACTATCTGCTCCTGCATCTCGGTCTTTGTGCCGTAGTTTCTGTCCTCTTTGGGCAATACCATGGTGAAGCCGCCGGAACGCCCACGCGGAATAATCGTGATTTGGTGTACAGGGTCGATGTTCGGCAAGTCGTGCGCCACGATGGCATGCCCTGCTTCGTGGTAGGCGACAAGCTTGCGCTCCTTTTCGCTTATCACGCGGCTCTTCTTTTCCGGCCCTGCGATGACTTTCGTAATCGCCTCTTCGATCTCTTCCATGCGTATCTTGCGACCGTTGCGTCGCGCTGTAAGAAGCGCGGCTTCGTTCAGCATGTTTTCGATGTCTGCCGGCGTGAAGCCCGGCGTCCTTCTTGCGAGCACCTTGGGGTCGACCTCCTCGGACAATGGCTTGTTCTTTGAGTGGACGCGGAATATCGCTTCCCTTCCTTTTATGTCGGGGATGCCTATGACGACCTGCCTGTCGAAGCGTCCGGGGCGGAGCAGCGCCGGGTCGAGGATGTCGGGGCGGTTTGTCGCGGCCAGAATTATTATTCCGCTGTTCTCGCCAAAGCCGTCCATCTCCACAAGCAATTGGTTGAGCGTCTGCTCGCGTTCGTCGTGCCCACCGCCAAGGCCCGCGCCGCGCCTGCGGCCAACCGCATCTATCTCGTCTATGAAAATTATGCAAGGATTGTTTTTCTTCGCCTGTTCGAAAAGGTCACGCACCCTTGACGCGCCGACACCCACGAACATCTCCACAAAATCCGAGCCGGATATGGTGAAGAACGGCACTTCCGCCTCGCCTGCCGTCGCCTTGGAAAGATAGGTCTTGCCCGTGCCTGGCGGGCCGACAAGCAGTATGCCTTTTGGGATGCGGGCGCCAAGCTCGTTGTACTTCGTCGGGTTTTTCAGGAAGTCGACGACCTCCGAAAGCTCCTCCTTCTCCTCGTCGAGCCCTGCCACCTCTTCGTACGTGATCTTCTTGCCGTCGCCCTCCTTGTGCAATCTGGCACGGCTTCGCCCAAACTGCATCACGCGGCCGCCACCGCCGCCCGCGCTGTTCATTATGAAATACATCACGAAAACAAGCACGCCGACCATAAGCAACGTCGGCAGCAACGATGCCAATATGCCGCCGTCTCTGGGCTGTGGGCTTGAGACATCCTCTATGGTCCCCCTAAGCATCTGCGGGAACACATAAGTGTCATTTAGCCAGCTTATCTCTATTATGTTGGCGGCATAAGCCACAATGGTGCTGCCGTCTTTGAGCTCGGCCTGCAGCTTGGTGCCCTCCGTGACGAATTTGGTGACATTGCTCCTTCTGAGCTCATTTGCGAGCTCGGAGAAGCTGACCTCTTTCATTTCCGGAGCAGGTTCGGTGCGCGTAAATACCGCCAACATAATCAAGGCCAGTATTATGACCACAAAAAAACCATAGTTTCGTTTGTTTTTCATTGCCAAATTGCAGGCTTCTCCATTCCAGTCGCGTATCTTTCCGCGTCAAGCAGTCGCACGATAGCTAACCGAGTGATTTTATCATATCAAGCGGGGGATATTCAATAGGGTTTACTCAAAGCCGCTCAGAACCGGCGGCGGGGCTTCCAGTCGGGGTCGGCGTCGGCGGGGGCACGGAAAACCGCCTCTTTGCCGATGATGCCGAAAGTGTAGTCGCAGGGGAACTCCACGCGCTTGCCGGACGCTTCGCCGCCGTTTTGAAAGGTTTCGAGCAGGCGGTCGGCGGCGGCAAGGTGGACGGATGCGATGTCGTGTCGCAGGCCGAGCTCGGCGAATACGGCACGGATAAGGCGGTGGCGTATGGCGGGGTGGGCGGTGGCGAGGGCGGGGGCAGGGAGGGTGGCGAGGGTTTTGTAGGGCTCAAGAATACCCGCCACCACCGCCTCGAAGTAATCCCGATCCTCAGCGGCGTTTTCGGCGAGGCGGAGAAACCCACGTCGCAGGTCGATGCCGAGCGCGTCTTTAAGGTACGGCAGGACTTCGAGCCGCAGCTTGTTGCGAAAGTGTTCGGCCTCCAGGTTGCTTGTGTCTATCCTTGGCGTCTCGCCGTAGGTCGCGAGCCGGCTGTCAATCTCTTTCCTTGACACGCCGAGCAGGGGGCGGGCGATGTCGAAGCCGGCGGCGCTCTTGCGGATGGGGGCTATGCCTGCAAGGCCGTCCGTGCCTGTGCCACGCAGGATACGCATAAGTATGGTCTCGACCTGGTCGTCTTGGTTGTGGGCGGTGGCGATAAGCGGTGCAGGCGGGTAGGGGGAGGCGGTCACTCCTGCGAGATACGCTTGGCAAAGCTCGTCGAAAAATGCGTAGCGCGCCTCGCGGCCGGCTTCCTCGACCGTCAGGCCTTTTTCTTTGGCGAGGACGGCGGCGTCTATGCGTTTCACCTCGACAGGGACACCTAGCCGCTCGCACAATGAGCGAACGTATGTTTCGTCACCGTCCGATTCATCGCCACGCAGCCCGTGGTTGACGTGGGCGCAGACGATGGGGTTCCCCAAGCCGCCGCCCTCGCGCCGGGCTGCGTTCATCGCAAGAAGCTCAAGGAGCAGGCATACGGAATCCGGCCCGCCGGAGAGACCGAGCACTATCGGTTGGCTATCGGGAATCAGGGTTTCGTTAATCATAGCCCGAAGAAGCGTTTGGCGTTTGCGAGGGTGGCGGCGGCGACCTCCTCGTACGCAAGCCCCTTGATCTCCGCCACCTTGCGGGCGACATGCTCCACATAGGGCGGCTCGTTCTGCTTGCCGCGAAATGGCTCCGGCGTCAGGTAGGGGGAGTCCGTCTCGATAAGCAGATGCTCCAGCGGCGTTTCCGCGACGACCCTTATGGTCTTTTTGTTGTTTTTGTATGTAATGGGGCCGGCGATGGATATGGTGCAGCCGAGGGCGATATACTCCGCCGCTTGCTCGGCGCTTCCAGAGAAGCAATGCATCAGGACGCGGGAGCCTGGAAAAGCCCCTTCCTCTTTCAATATCTCGATGGTGTCGCCGCCGCTTTCACGGTCGTGGATGATAATGGGCAAGCCCGCTTCGAGGCCGAGCCTTATCTGCCTGCGAAAGGCGTCGCGCTGAACGTCACGCGGCGAGTGGTCACGGTAATAGTCAAGGCCCGTTTCGCCGAGCGCCACGACCTTTGGCTCCTTGAGAAGCTTTTTAAGGGTCTCGAACGCATCGTCCGTAAGGGTCTTTGCGTCGTGCGGGTGGACGCCGACCGCTGCATAGCACCACGGCTTTGCCTGTGCGTGGGCTATGGCAAGACGCGAGCTTTCTATGTCGAAGCCGACATCGACCACGTACGCAATGGCTGAATCGTCGATGCGACCCATAAGCTCGTCACGTTCAGCATCGGAATACCCCTCGTAATTGATATGCGCGTGCGAATCGAAAAGCAGTTTTTCCATCTAGCCCAGAGCCTCTAGCGCTTCTATCTCTTTTTCGACGTCTATACGCGGGAAAAGCGCGTCGCCCTTTACGACATCATAAGTCGCTTCCTTGGCAAAGACCCTGGCGTCGTCCCAGATTACGCCGCCTTCCTCGCCCACGCCGAGCTGCCTACGCATTTCTTTTGCGGAATGGTGCATAAAGGGGTGGATAAGTATGGATATGATTCTCAGGGACTCGCAGAGGTTGTATAGCACCGCTTCGAGCCTGTCGCGTTGCGTCTCGTCCCTGGCAAGTATCCACGGCATTGTCTCGTCAATGTATTTGTTTGACGCCCCGACAAGCGACCATATTTCTTCGAGTGCATGGCTGAAGCTAAATTTCTCCATATGGGCTTCGACCTTGCCGGCGATGGATGTGGCGAGCTCCGCAAGGGCGGTGTCCACGTCATCAGTTGGGACGGACACCTTGACGTGACCGTCGAAATACTTTTCCACCATGCCGCATGTACGCGAAAGCAGATTGCCGAGGTCGTTGGCGAGGTCGCCGTTTATGCGGTTCAGCATCACTTCATTTGTGTAGAGCCCGTCGTTGCCGAACGTATATTCGCGTAACAGGAAGTATTTCAGGGCATCGACGCCGTAGCGGTCTATAAGCACCACAGGATCCACGACATTGCCGCGCGACTTGCTCATCTTGCCGCCCTCAAGCAGCAGCCACCCATGACCCCTTACGCTCCCCGGCAGGGGCAGTCCCGCGCTCATAAGCATGGCAGGCCATATAATGGAGTGGAAACGCACTATCTCCTTGCCGACGAGGTGTACGTCCGCCGGCCAGTAACGTTCGTACTTTTCGAGCCCCGCATCCGCTGCATCATCCGACGCCCCGCCCTCTATCAATGGGTAGCCCAGTGCCGTCACATAGTTTGAAAGCGCGTCGAGCCATACGTAGATGACCTGTTCCTCATCGTCCGGCACCTTGATGCCCCAGTCGAAAGCAGACCTCGATATGTTCAAATCCTCAAGACCCTGTTTGATAAACTGCTCCATTTCGCGACGGCGCGTTTCCGGCTCCAAAAATCCTTCATTATATAAGTCAAGGAGTCTGTCGCCATATTTTGAGAGCCTAAAGAAATATGCGTCCTCGCTCATGCGTTCCACCGGCCGGCCGCAATCGGGGCAATTCCCATCCACGAGCTGCTTGTCCGTCCAATAGCTTTCGCACGGCGTACAATACCACCCTTCGTAGACGCCCTTGTAGATGTCGCCTGCGTCTTGGATAAGGCGGAATATCTCCTGCACGCGTAGCTTGTGCCGCTCCTCGGTGGTGCGGATGAAGTCATCGTAGCTTATTTCCATCTTCGCCCAAAGCTCTTTGATTCCACCGACTATCACGTCGACGTGCTCCTGCGGGGTGCGTCCAAGGGACTCGGCGACACGCTGGATTTTCTGCCCGTGCTCGTCCGTGCCGGTCAGGAACATGACGTCGTAGCCCGCAAGCCTTTTGAACCGTGCCATCGCATCCGCCATGACCGTGCAATAAGTGTGCCCTATATGCAGGTTCGAGCTAGGATAATAAATGGGTGTCGTGATGTAGAATTTTTTCATTTCGGTATGCTCCTGTTTGGTATGCTCCTGTTTCTTTGCCGCTTTCCTACCATTATACATGAACTATGTATGCATGGGCTATACGCGGACGATGTTGTTTCCGGCGGCTTTAAGCAGTCGGTTCAGTATCGCGGTGGTGATGCCGCCGACTTCGGGCGGGGCGACCGCTATTATCATGTCCACGCCTTCGTTGTCGAAATCGCGAAGCTTCGCATAAAAGTCACGGGCAAATTCATAATGGGAACGCTCGCCTGCGAGCAATAGCCCGACGCGTATGCCAAGCGCCTCGTTTTGTTTTTTTAATCGCATAAGCTCGGCGGCGGTCTTTTCCGCGTCTTGCCCCATAACTACGAGCAGTGTGGCTTTGGGGGCGTAGTGGGCGTATTTCATGCCAGGGGATTTGGGGGGGGCGGCGTCGAAGGGGGCGGCGGCCTGAGGGTTCGTCGTAATGACGGAGTGCCCCGCTATGGGTTCGCCGAGGCAGGTCTCTATGTCCTCACGCGTTATGATGCCCGGCCGTAGCACGCACGGCGGGCTTGCTGTCATGTCTACGACCGTAGACTCTATTCCGATATGGCAAGGGCCTCCTTGCAATATGATATCCACCTTTCCGTCGAGGTCGGCTATGACATGCTCCGCTTTCGTGGGGCTTGGGCTACCTGAAAGGTTTGCGGAGGGGGCGGCCAGGGGGATGCCGGCGAGCCGTATAAGCTCGGCTGCGACAGGGTGGTCCGGCAGGCGGATGGCTACCGTTTCGAGGCCGCCCGTCACTCGCCTCGGCACTTCGTCACGTTTTGCCGCCACCATCGTCAGAGGGCCGGGCCAGAAAGCTTTCGCCAGTTTTTCCATATGCGGGGACGTGGACTTCGCCAGAAGCCCTATATCGTCCGGCCGTGCGATATGCGCTATCATGGGGTTGTCCGAGGGGCGGCCTTTCGCTTCGTATATGCGTCCTACGGCTTCCTCGTCAAAGGCGTTTGCGCCAAGCCCGTACACAGTTTCCGTCGGGAAAGCTACAAGGCCGCCCCGCTTGATCACCTCTGCGGCCCGGCCTAGTCTCGCCGTCGTTTCCTCGCCCGGCACCCTTACGTCGAGTATCTCCGTCCTCGCCATGTTGAAAATCAATACGCCTTCATACGTTCGGCGCGGTCGCTGGTTATAAGTCCGTCGACGACCTCGTCAAGCTCGCCGTCCATAAACATCGGCAGCTTGTAAAGCGTCAGTCCTATGCGATGGTCCGACACGCGTCCCTGCGGGAAGTTGTACGTGCGTATCCGCTCGCTTCTGTCGCCCGAGCCGACCATGCTCCGTCTGGCGTCCGCCTGCTCCTTGTTCTGCTCCTGAAGCGCCAAGTCGTACAGACGGGCGCGCAAGACCTTGAAAGCCTTGTCCTTGTTCTTTATCTGCGACTTTTCATCCTGGCACGATACGACGATGCCTGTCGGGACATGCGTAAGCCGCACCGCCGAGTCCGTGGTGTTGACCGACTGCCCGCCGTTGCCCGACGAGCGGAACACATCCACACGCACTTCGTTCGGGTCTATCTCCACCTCGACGTCCTCCACCTCCGGCAGCACCGCGACCGTAGCCGCCGAGGTGTGTATGCGCCCGGATGTCTCTGTTTCCGGCACGCGTTGGACACGATGCACGCCGCTTTCATATTTTAGGCGAGAGTACGCTCCCTTACCACGCAGCATCATAATGGCTTCCTTGACGCCGCCAAGCTCGGTCGCGTTTAGGTCTATCATTTCGGTTTTGTAGCCACGGCGTTCCGCGTATCGCGTATACATACGCAAGAGGTCACCACCAAAAAGGCTCGCTTCCTCGCCGCCCGTGCCGGCGCGTATCTCAAGTATCACGTTCTTGTCGTCGTTGGGGTCTTTCGGAAGCAGCAAGAACCTCAGTTCTTCCTCCCCTGCCGCTATCTTGTCCTTCAGCTCACCAAGCTCCGTCTTGAACATATCACGTTCGTCATCGTCAAGACCGCCGCCGTCAAGCATTTCCTCAGTGTCAGCAAGCGCTTCCTTGTTCTTTTTGTATGCGCTGTACTCGCCCACGACCGGCTCAAGCTCGCTCATTTCCTTGACGATTTTCCGCCACTCAGGTTGGTCGGCAATCACGTCAGGGTCTGCCGCCTTTGCCGCAAGCTCGTCGTATTTCCCAATGATAAAATCCAGTTTCTCAAACATCGCTTTTCTCCGCTAAGCTACTACGCCGCCACACTCGGTTTCACACAACAGGGACAGGCCGCTAGGCCTGTCCCTGTCTTGGTTTCCATATGTCGCAGCTAAAGGTTGTACTTGTTCTTGAACTTCTCTACGCGACCGCCTCGGTTGATGAACTTCTGCTGACCCGTAAAGAACGGGTGGCAGGCCGAACAGACGTCAAGCCGAATGGTCTCTTCCGTCGAGCGCGTATCCCACGCATTGCCGCACGCGCAGCTTACGCTTGTGGCTTTGTATTCCGGGTGTATCTCCTGTTTCATTGTGCCTCTACCTTTCTTATTTCTGCATTCATCGCACGGTCCTATTCGTACGACAGCCGTTATATTATAGTAGATGCGTTCCCACACCGCAAGGACTTTTTTTTGCGGCCAATTTATCTCAAAATCACCCTTATGTTGTAGACGGTGGGGGTGGTCATGGCTTTGTTCTTGGCGTTGCGTAATGGCACAACTTTGCCGGTGGTCGGGTCGATTTCGGCTCGGCCTGTTTCGGGGTCGAGTTTGTACGTCCCCTCAGCCCATAACTCCACTCGGATTGCATAATTGTTGTTTAGCTTGGTGGTGGTTTTGTTGGTGGGGTAGTTTCGGTGGAGGATGGCGCCTGGGGCGATGCCGTCCTCGAAGCTGAGGGCGTAAGTGGTTTCGCCTGTGCGGGCGAGGACGAGGCCGCCGTGGTGCGGGTTGTCGGGGTCACCGTACTTTTCGTAGCCTATGCGGGTGGTATCGCCGTCGGGTACGAGTACGGGCTTGCCGAATCGAATGCTGTCGAGGCGGGCTTGGTCGATGCCGTAATAGCCGAGGGACGAGCCCGCGGGCGTGCCTATGACCGCCTCGAACGCTGCCCCTTGCAAAGGCTGACTACGGTAGAGGGTGACGGTGCGTGATGTAGCCCGCTGAACGGCTTGCAGGGCGGTCACGCCTATGGTGCGGTCGGTGTTTCTGTTCTTGGTGTTGAGTGCCGTCCAGGAGTTTAAGACCTGGCCGTTCGTCAGCGTCAGTTGCACCGATAAATTCTGTCGCACCTTGGGCACCACCTCCATATTGTCGGGGTGCGTCATAATATTGAACGTCAATGCTCCAGTCACCTCGGCGATAAAGTCCGTGCTTTCGGTGGGTCGTTCGTCGTTGTTCTTGGCGGTCGGGTAGAGCCTGACGCCCGCTATCTCCGCCGTTGTGCCGGTAAGCCGTACGGTGGCGGTCTGGAACGACTTCGGGTTCGCCACGTCTATCCTGGTTCGGCTGTTCAGGCTGACGGTGAATGTGGGGTTGCCGGCGTTGAACGTCAGGTTGACGGCAAAGGTGCGTACCCTGTCGTTCTTGTCTCGTATCTTGTCCGAGCCGATAAGCATACGGTAGGTCATGTTGCGGTAGGTCGTGCTTTCAGGGCTGACCTTGCCACGCTCCATCAAATCCTCAAGTGCCGCTTTGTGGGCGTAGAGCCGTATGCCGCTCTTATACGCCTCGACCCGCACCGGCGGTATCGGTTCGCCGTTGCCGTCGAGAATATTTTCGCCGAGCCATGGTGTCCGTGTCTTGGACGTCTCGCTGATGCTCTGGGCTTTCCAATCGCCAAGCACGATATTGTCCACGTTCAGACCGATGGGGATGTCCCGAATAATCCATTCGGTTTCGTATTCATCATCGCTGCCGCCTTCGGCAAGTCGGCTGACGTGGTTTCGGTTGACCGCCACGGGCGTGGCTTTGTTTGTGACGTTCAGGGCGGTGGAAGCCCGCATGGTCACACGCAGATTCCCTATGTTGCGGAACTTGGTGTCGCTCGCTTCAAGGTTCTGTTGGTTGTCGGGGAACGCAGGGTCGTGGAATATCACCCTGAGCGGCACGGTCTTGGGTACGGTGCCGAGCGGGGTCAGCTTCACCACGCCTGGCTCGTCTGGGTTGTACGGTTCGATTCGTAGGTTGAATCGGTCTGGGTCCGTATGGTTTATCTCCACCCGCTTGACCTTATAGCCGTCCTCGAACACGCCGTTTCGCACGCCCGATATAAGGTTGACCACGGCAGGCGTGAAGTCATCTCTAAGCAGCATGGTCGGGTTTTCGGGGTCAGGCTGCACCGTCGGCAAATCGCCTATCGGTTCGCCAGGATAATGCAGAGCCACGGAGTTTTTGGCGAGCCGTACGTTCGGCGCGGCGTTCACCACCTTGACGTTCATCGCCACTTCCTGTGGTTTGAAGCCTGCGACTTGGACTGTCGCACGGCCTCGTTGAGTGCCTGCCTTGGTGAGTACGGGCTCAGGGGCGGTGGGGTCGGTGTCCGCTTTTAGCACAAGCTTCACCGTTGCGGGCTCGCCGCCGACGCTCGATGTCATGGCGATATTGTTTATGAACGTTTGCGTCTTTGCGTTATCTACGATATTCAGCACGTCCACCGCCCCCGCTGTGCTTGTGGCGGTCACGGTCGAGCTTTCGGTCGGGAACATCAGGTTCAGGTCGCCCACCCTAAGCGTGACGCTTGGGAATCTGTTCGATACCGTCAGGTTGAACTGCCCTATAACTGGCACACGCTTCGCCTCGTCCGCCCAGTCCGCATCTACCACGGCACCGTTCTCGCCGCTGCCGACGCCCGCCCTAAGTATCTGCAGTCGCACGTTCTTTGTATTCTTTGCGGTCGCGTCCGCCGTCACCTCGATAAACCTATCGTCCTCTGGCGGTATCTCCACCTTATATCCTGCGACCTCCCGCACATTCGCACCAGTGCCGGTCACAAGCCTTATCGCCCCTATCTCTGGAAGCGACGGCATAGGACGCCCAGAATCGTCAAGAGCCCCGACGCCATTGCCATCATCATCGCTAAACGCCGTCAGCCCCATATCCGCCGGCTCTTGCTGCGTGATAAGTATGGGCACGAGCGTTCCACGCTCCAACGCCCTGTTGACGGCAACCGATGGCTCAAGCACACGCACCGAGGTATGAAGCCCCTCAGTAGACGGGTCACCTGGCGCCCTTGCAGGCAAGTCCGCATCAGGCATTAGCTCTATGGTGGCAATAGCCATGTAAAGTCCGCTATCGTAAGATGCCCGCACACGTATCGTATGCGCCTTGCGGTCGGTATCGCTTACCCACGCCCATGCAGGCTCCACCTTTACGCTGCCCCCGTCCGTCGCGACCGTGACCACCGCTGCCGCCGGCCCCCACGTTCCGTCCGCGACCGCCTCACTCACCGTAATGACCTCGTCGAACTCGCCAGTCCGTACCGTGCTATATTCCGTGCCAAGGCTTCCGCTCCACCTGTCCACGCTCCACGACACCCTGCTGAAATCGAAGAAATCCATCGGTGCCGTGACTGCTTCCACAACGGCAGCGCTGACGCTTTTCTCCGTCAATATGGCATGGGTCGGCGAGAGCGCGAAAGACGCCATATCTATAACGTCAGGGTCGCCATCAAGCTTTATATACTTATAGCCTTTTTCAACCGAAAAAGTTTCTTTGTCACCGAAGAACGTGCGGTTTGTCGGGCTGCCGCCGGGGTCTGCGTTCTCATCCGCATTGGTCCAGTAGCCGTATACGCCTGTAACGGTGACATTGCCGCCCGTCTTTTCCTCGCCGGGGCCTATCGCAAGCGCCGATGCGACGTGGGAGTGAGGGTTGACGGCGCCGGCCGTGGCCGTGACCGTGCCGCCGCTGATGGTGATATCTCCGCCATCGCCTTTCCAGCCGCCGCCTATGCCTGCCCCGCCGCCATAATCCTCAGAATAATAGCCGCCCGTGGCCGTGACCGTGCCGCCGCTGATGGTAATTTTGCCGCCGTTGCCATAGGTGTTGTTAGATCCACTGCCGTCCCCGCCGCCTATGCCTGCGCCGCCGCCGCCGCCCATGGCCGTGACCGTGCCGCCTTCTATGACGATAATGCCGCCGTCGCTGTTCAGGCCGCCGCCTATGCCTGCCCCGCCGCCAACGCCTGCTGCCACATAGCGGCCGCCTGTGGCTATGACCTCTGCCTCGTCTTTTATAGTGATATAGTCGATTTTTGCGCCGCCGGTGGAGCCTCTTTGGCCGCCGCCCACTCCCGCGCCGCCAAAGCCGCCCGTGGCTATGACCTTTGCCTCGTCTTTTATAGTGATATAGTTGTCGTATGCGCCCGTGTTGTTGCCGCCGCTGCCCACTCCCGCGCCGCCGTCGCCGCCCGTGGCTATGACCTCCGCCTCGCCGCCTATGGTGATATCGAAGCCTGTGCCACCATTGCCGCCGCCTATGCCCGCACCACCATCGCCGCCCGTGGCTGTAAGGCGGCCTGCGCCCCCGATTGTAAGCGTGGCTTCCGGGGCCACATCGACGCCCGCCCTGTTATCGCCTGCCACAAGGGTGTTTTCGCTGCCCTCTGCAAGCACAAGCTCCACACCCGTATACATATACAAACGCAGCGGCGATTGACCCGTGTCAAGGTTTGTGATGGAAGCGCCGTCCAGCGTGATTGTTGCATTGGCGAACGTCGGGACCTCTATGCGCCGCTCGGTCGGGGGGGCAGGCTCTTGGTCGTCGCCCGTGACCACTTGGTTGTCGCCCGTGACCACCACGTCCGCGCCATCGACTAACGTGTACAGATCGCCGTTCCTATCCCAATTGATGCCGTAGGGGGGCGGGCTAGTTTCGCTTATAGGTGCGCTTAGGTCTATGGTGCGGGTCGGCGCGACCGCCGCATTCCCATCCACCTTGCCCACCGCCACGCCGAATATATAGCCGTCGTTGGCAAACGTGATGCCCTCGTTTATAGCCAAGGTCTTTTCCCTCGGAATAATAATGCTTCTGTCATCGGGTATGGTTGCGTCGTAATCTATCGTTATAGTTTCGCCGCCATACCATTGCGTTTCGCCCCCGCGAACCAATATGCCGCCTTTGTCGTTTGTTGCGGAGACCCCAGCGCTTACGCTGTTTGCGAACACTATGGCATTGCCGGTCATGTTTAGGGTGCTGGGGAGAGGTGGGGAAGCGTTAAAGGGGACATAATTGCCGATGCCCACAGCGTTCTCTCCGCCCGTGGCTATGACCATGCCGCCGCTGATGGCGATGACAGTGTTGGAGCCGGGAGCGTTAACGCCGTTGCCTATGCCAGAACCCCATGAGGTGGGGGTCCCACCCGTGAGGGTCCCCATTGTCGCCGTGACCGTGCCGCCTTTGATGGTGATGGAGCCGCCGTTGCCGCTGCTGCCGCCGCCGATGCCCGCACAATTGCCGCTGCTGCCGCCCGTGGCCGTGACCGTGCCGCCTTCTATGGTGATTTTGTCGCTGTTGCCGCCTGCGCCGCCGCCGATGCCTGCGCCGGTGCCGCCGCCCGTGGCTGTGACCTCGCCGCCGCTTATGGTGATTTCTTCGCTGTGGCCGCCGTTGCTCCCGCCGCCCCCGCCGCCGCCGATGCCTGCGCCGCCACCACCGCCGCCCGTGGCCGTGACCTTCGCATCGCCGCCTATGGTGATTTCTTTGCTTTTGCCGCCCATGCCTAAGTTGACGCCGCCGCCGCCTATGCCTGCGCCGTTACTGCCAGCGATGTCGAACGTGGCTGTGACATCCGCATCGCCGCCTATGATGATGGTGTTGCTGTCGCCGCCGAAGCCGCCGCCTATGCCTGCACCACCGCCACTGCCCGTGGCTATGACCGTGCCGCCGTCTATGGTGATGGTGCCGCCGTTAGAGCCGTTCCAGCCGCCGCCGATGCCTGCACCCATGGTGCCGCCCTTGGCCGTGACCGTGCCGCCGCTTATGGTGATATCGCCGCTGTGGTCGGCCCCGGCGCTAGAGGACACGCCCATGCCGCCGATGCCTGCGCCGTTTTGATCGCTCGAAGCAAAAAGGATGCCTGTGCCCTCGATTTTAAGTTTGCTGCGAGCGGGCACATGGATGCCCGGCATCGGGACAACCCCCAAAAAGGTGTTTTCGCTGCCATCCGCAAGCACAAGGGTCACATCCGCGCCACTCTCCGCGCCACTGACCAGAGTCAGCGGTGACGGGATGTTCGAGCCACCCGAAGTGCTCGTTCTGGAAGCGCCGTTTAGCGTGATTCTCGCCGTGACGCCAGCTTCGACATTAATGTATCGGTTGGTACCCATATCGCCGGTTATTTCGATGTTTGCACCGTTGAGTATGTTGAGGATGGGAGGAGACCAGGTGTAGCCCTCGCCCTCGCCTTCGCCCGTGTCGAAGTCGAAGAATGAAGTAGGCTCGGTGGGTTCGGCGAACGCCGCCCCTGCCGGCATCATCGCAAACACAAGCGCCAGTGCCAACACCCACGCCCCAAACCTCCGCAAACCCTTGCTATTCTTGCTCATCGCCTCTCCTTATCATTCACGCTCCACCTATTGTTGTTCTGCCTATTGTTATTACACAAATTACCGCTCCACCAAACCAAACAAAAAAGAGCGCCGCCAAGCGGTACGCTCCCTTCCAATTGCAAAAAAATTATTCGCGGTGGCTAAAAAACGACACCCCCCCCCCGAACGTATGTTCAGGAATGGCGTGCTCGCCACAAAGCCCTTGCTTCTGCCGCTCTCACCGCCCTTATTGCTCTCGCTTCCCAAAAGTCCTTTCAGCCGACCATTCTCCTGTAAATAGTTATGCATCAGTCTAACCCGACGACCTGATTGCTTCCTCCGAAAGCCCCGTGACCTTTGCGATAAACGCCGGCTCAGCACCCTCGGCTTTCATATTCTGCGCGACTTTGAGCAGACCCTCCTCGCGACCCTTTCTCTCGCCTTCCTCTATCAAAACCTCGCGGTATATCTCCTCATTCCATTCATAACTAAGCATACGCCTGACCTCCGCATTGTTTACTGTCAAATACTCTCGCATTATACCATTTTCAATGCAATGGTGTATAGCCTCGTCGAGTGCCTCCTCCGGCGTCGCGCCCTTGTTGCGGTTGTCATTTACGCGCGAGACGAAGAACGCATAGTGCGAGAGTGCCGTGCTGTGCCCAAGAAGCTCCTTGCCTTGTCCGTTCGCAATGCTGTATACTGGCACCACCAATTCAAGACTTGGCTCGCCTTTCTTGCAGATAAATGCGTCCGACAGCCGTAGCACCTCTTTTTCTTCGCGTCTCTCGCTGCCGTTGTAAATGACGAAAAACTCTGGCGTCGGCAGCGGCTTCAGCTCCTTGTCGTACACCGCCCGCTCTGGCAAGAACCCCCGGTATATCTCGTTGATGAACGACAGCATCCTGAGCGGCATGTTTTTGTTGACTGTGGATTGATGCTCGACCAAGACGACGAGATGCCCCTCGATGTATTCACGATTTGCAGTATTCATGTGCAATGATCCTTATCCTTTCGTTAGCAATTTATGGTCTATATAGGATACGTTACCATGAATGGGTTTGTTTGTCAATATATGCTATTGTATAAATTTTGTGGGAGTATTACCCCTCATCCAGCAAACGGTAGCCGACCCCTATTTCCGTAAAGATGTATTTTGGCTCCGCAGGGTCGTCCCCTATCTTGCGGCGGATATTTGCCATGTTGACACGGAGTATGCGATTGTCGTTTGTCATGGCAGGCCCCCAAATCTCCTTTAGCAAATAGTCGTAGGTGAGCACCCTCCCCGCATTGCGGCCGAGCAACGCCACAATCCGAAACTCATTGTGCGTCAGCCGCGCATTTTTCCCGCCAATAAGGACTTGATGCTTGTCAAAGTCGATTGTCATGTCGCCCATGTTCAGCTTCCCGGTGAAAACGCCTTCTGTGCCGACCCCGGCGGACCTATAGCGCCGTATGGCCGTCCGAACGCGTGCCATCAGCTCCGAGGCCCCAAACGGTTTCGTGATATAGTCGTCGGCGCCGAGGTCGAGGGCCTGCACCTTCTCACGCTCATGCATACGCGCGGAAATGACTATTATCGGCATTTCGCTCCAAGTCCTGACGGACTCTATTATTGACACGCCATCCATGTCCGGCAGCCCGAGGTCCAACAACACCAAGTCCGGCGAGCACGACATTATCATGGAATAGGCCTCTGCTCCCGAGCTTGCCGTGACGACGTCATAGCCGTTGGCTGTAAGCAGGATCGACAAAAACCGGCATATGCTTTTCTCGTCGTCAACAATCAATACCCTATCTTTTAGCGCCATCGCCCTCATCCTCCCAACGCAACAAGCTAAACCCAACGCACACGCCGCCCTCCGCATTGCCGTGTACAAACATCTTGCCGCCGTGCGCCTTGACTATCGCAGCGCAGACGGAAAGCCCGAGACCCAGACCGCTTCTGTTTTCCCTTATCTGCGGCTCGCCAGACGATATGAAGCCGCCCTCCATATATTTGTGCAATATGCCCGCATCTATGATGTCCCCATCGTTCTCGACGGAAAAGACCGCCTCGTCCTCCTCCAGCCTGACAGAAAAAGTGATTCGCGTCATGCCTGTTCCATGCATTACTGCGTTTTCCAACAGGTTCATTACGACTTGCCCGATAAGGGTCGCATCCATGGGCACAAAAACCACATCGTCGGGCATCGAAACAACAATTTGCGCTTCCAGATAGCGTTTCCTGAATTTATCGACTATGCCGCCCACTAGCTCCTCTATCAATTCTTGTTTTTTTTGTATATTCGTCTCGCCTCGTATCCGTGTGACGGACAGTATGTTTTCCACCATCCGGATCAGCCAGGATGCGTCATCGCGGATTTCGGACAGAAGCTCTCTTTTCTGCACACTCGAAAAGCGTGTGTCCCCGTCCAGCATGGCCGACGTAGACCCGACTATTGACGTGAGCGGCGTCCTGAGGTCGTGGGAGATGGCGCGCAACAAATCGGCGTAAAGCTTTTCACGCTCCGCCTCTGCGCGTATGGCCTGCTGCTTCTTGACCTGCGTTGTGAGCGTGCTTGTGATGACGGCCACCACAAACAAGGTGATGAATGTGACGGGATACCCTGTTATCGTGAAATTGAACGCGAAAAACGGGTATGTGAAAGCATAGTTGATAATGAAAACGGCCACAACAGACGTCACAATGCCGTAGACGAAGCCGTCCGTCAGCCGCGAAACAATAAGGACGGCCAGCACAAATATAAGGTGGATAGGGAGCTCGGCGGCGTTTGCAATCTGCAACACCACACAGACAACGGTCGCAACCGCAACGATCGCGATTGTTATAAATATGTTTTTAACGGTAGGTGTGCAAAATTTAGTCATCCATAGATTATACTATCTGTCTGGCTAAACCGCTTCAACTTCTCTGTTGAGAGCCGAGCAGATAATCGCTATGTCGCTTTCCGGCAGCCGGTAGTACACCATTCCCGCGAGTTTGTCATCCTTGTCATGCGCGCCCACAATCGACATTCTGCGCAACTTCAAACCCTTAGCCTCAAAAGTAGCGGAGCCGAAAAGTATGCGGCCAAAGCCAGGCTCCTTCTTCTCCACGCGTACGTTGTCGATATTGGCGATATTCATGGATAGTGCCCCGCTTTCCGTATTCGTGCTTTTGTGAAAGATGATGATGCGCTTGTCCGTGACCATCAATATCTGCTTGGAGATGGCCGCCCTGTCCCTGATCGGATCCACAAAGAAAATAAGCGGAAACCCGACAAGCATCGCGTATATGACCGCTTGCTCCGGCGCAAACGCAAGATCCGCGGTAAATACCGCATACATAATGACAAGGACAATCGCGACGGCTGCCGAAGCGATCCATATCAGCAAAGTCCCTTTCTTGTTATCCTCATCCAGCAATTCGTAACGGGATGTCTTTCCTTTCCATATCAGGGTTTCGCCTTCCCTGATTACCGATGCAGAAGCCAATTCGTTGTAGTCCATACCTTCCTCCTTCTTGCAATTCAAACGTTTGTAACAACACATAAAGTATAGGACGGGAGCTTGCTAAGATTTCGCAAAAAAGAGGCGGCTTTTCGTAAAGAAAGCATCATGCCGCAAAGCATCAGACGTAAGCCTCTGGCAAAAAACTGCTTGCATTTTGGATATAGCGCCCCTATAATATCTAATTGTTCGAAGCAATACAGACATATTGGCAAGTCAGGCCATCAAAATCCCAGTGAACATTTTAAAAATGACGAGGCGATTTAATCAGTAAGTATGAAGTTGTGCGTGTAGCGTGTTCGAGGTGAAATCAATGGACGAAAAAGAACAGGTGGTATTACTCAAGAAGAAGGTCGGCGAACTGCGTGAAATCGCAAAAGCTTTCGGTATAGAAGGCTACAAGACCATGAAGAAGAAGGAGCTGCTTGACGCGCTGATCGACGGCGAAGGGGCGGGGGCATCAGGGACGACCCAGGAAGCCTCCGAGGCGGTTGACGACGGCGATTGGTTCTCGAAATTCACGGCTGCCGGATTGTCATCAGGATCTTCTGGCGGCAATGCCAGCGGCGGAGAAGGCGGTCTGGGAAACAATGGCCGCCGCTACGATGACGATGACGGTCTTGACTACAACGACTATGACAACGAGTACGATGCGCCAGCTCGCGCCCCCGCATCAAACGAAGGGTACGGCCATGCGCCCATAGTGATTGAAATGCCAGATGGCGCCGGCGCTGAAAAGACTGAGGGCGGCGTTGGCATTGACGCTGACGCTATAGACGCCATACCCATAGAGGAGAGCCTCTCGGAGGAAGACTCGGAGGAGGCGGAAAAATACAAGCTACGTTACGAGGTCGAAGGCATACTCGAGCTTTCTGAAAGCGGCTTCGGCTTCCTGCGCTTTGAGAACTACCTCTCCGGCCCCAACGACGTATATGTGGCGCCTGCGCAGATACGCCGCTTCAACCTGAAGACCGGCGACAGAATCAAAGGAGTCGCACGGAAACCGAACGAGGGGGAAAAATTCGGTGCCCTGCTCTATGTCTTCGATGTCAACAACGATGAACTCCGGGTCGCAATCCATAGACCCAAGTTTGAAAGATTGACGCCTATATTCCCGAACGAACGCATAAACCTTGAGGAGAACACAAAGAACCTCTCCATGCGCCTGATAAATATCATCTCGCCGATAGGCAAGGGGCAGCGCGGGCTTATCGTCGCACCGCCAAAGGCCGGCAAGACAGTGCTTTTGAAGAACGTCGCGAACACTATCGAAAAAACCCACCCCGAGTGCGAGATGATCGTGCTTCTCGTCGACGAACGTCCCGAGGAAGTCACGGACATGCAGCGCTCCATCAAGGGCGAGGTCATTTACTCGACCTTTGACGAACTGCCGCAGAACCACGTGAAGGTCGCCGAGATGGTGCTGGCACGGGCGCAGCGCCTGGCCGAGCACGGCAAGGACGTCGTAGTGCTGCTCGACAGCATAACGCGTCTCGCACGGGCTTACAACCTGGTCGTACCGGCTTCAGGCCGGACGCTTTCCGGCGGCCTCGATCCCGGCGCCCTGCACAAGCCGAAGAAATTCTTCGGCGCGGCGCGCAATATCGAGGAAGGCGGAAGCATCACGATACTTGCAACGGCCCTTATCGAAACAGGCAGCCGCATGGACGAGGTCATCTTTGAAGAGTTCAAGGGCACTGGCAATATGGAGCTCCACCTCGACCGCAAGCTTTCCGAAAAACGCATATTCCCAGCGATAAACCTGAACAAATCTGGAACGCGCCGCGAGGATCTGCTTATGGAGAAAGACGAGCTGGACGCGGTGTGGCTTATGCGTCGCGCGATGTCCAACTTCGGGACGCAGGAGGTCACGGAAATCATCATCGACCTTATGGCCAAGACGCGCAACAACAACGATTTCATACAAATTATTCGCAAGAAGCTCGAAAATGCCGGCGATTGATTTCAAAAAAATCTTCATAAAGGACGCAAGCCCGACGAAGATAGGCGGGCAGGCCGTGCTCGAAGGCATCATGATGAAAGGCGAAGACCGCACGGCTGTGGTTGTGCGCGGGGACAAAGGCCGCCTGCATATCAAGACAGAAAAGCTTCCAGAGCGAAGCAAGGCCGCCGAGATACCGATAGTGCGCGGTGTGTATATCTTTGTCACCACATTGATGACGGGCATGAAGACGCTGATATACTCGGCCGAGGTGCTTGAGCGGATTTATGGTGAAGAAGAGGAAGCGGGAGCGGACGTTCCCGATGCAGGGGCGGACGACAAGGAAGGGGGCATCCCGTTTGGCGTGATGATCGCATTCTCCGTGGCGATAGCGATCGCTTTCGTCGTCGGCGTCTTTATAATCGTCCCAACCGTGGTCGTGAACTTCCTAGGCGCGTACACGGACAGCGCCGTCACCTTGAACCTCTTTGAGGGGCTACTCCGCATCGTTTTCTTCATCGTATATATCGCCGTGATTTCGCGTATGAAAGACATCCGGACCACCTTTGAATATCACGGCGCGGAGCACAAGACCATACATTGCTATGAGAGCGGCCTGCCGCTGACGCCTGCAAACGCCTCGCGCTTTGAGACGTTGCACCCGCGCTGCGGCACAAGCTTCCTTATGTTCGTGATGATAATAGCGCTTTTGATCTTCTCGATGCTTGGCTGGCCGGATCTTTTCCTGCGCATCGTGTCGCGCCTGGCTTTCATCCCGCTTATCGCGGGGCTGTCATATGAGCTGCTACGCTTTGCGGGGCGGAGCGACACGGCTCTCGTGAAGATACTCAGCGTCCCCGGGCTGCTGCTTCAAAAGCTGACCACCCGCGAACCGGACGCCTCGCAGGTAGAGCTCGCCATCGCCGCGTTAAAGGCCGTGCTGGCGCCATCGGACGCTTCGGATATAGAGGGGTTTTGCGATACTGACGGCAGGCTTTTGCCGGACGAAAACTCTCTTGAATACCAGAGCGCGCTAGAGGGATACTCGTAAGGGCCTAGGGGTCTAGAGGTCTTAGGGGAACAATGGGGCTGACAATCAAGGAACTCGTCCCCATCGGGGAAAGAATACTCAAGCAAAACGGCGTGGACAATGCGGGGCACGATGCCGAGGCTCTGCTTGGGTTTGAAATCGGCTTCGACAAGCAGAAGATGTTTATGAACTGGACTTATGAAGTGGAAGACGAACGTAGCGAAAGCTACTTTGATTTGATAAATAGGCGCGCGGCCGGGGAGCCGTTGCAATATATCACAGGTGAACAATATTTTTTTGGCCACCGCTTCTGCGTGAACCCGTACGTACTTATTCCGAGGCCGGAAACCGAGGCGCTTGCCGAGAAAGCCGTTCAGCATCTGCAGGCGCTTGGAGGGGCAAAATCCGTGCTCGACCTTTGCACAGGCAGCGGGGCGCTCGCCGTCAGCATCGCAAAGGCCTGCCCTCGCGTGAAACTCACAGCCTCGGATCTGTTTGAGCAGGCACTTTCCGTAGCGAAGCATAACGCGCACGAACTCGGCGTTTCCAGCCGCATCGACTTTATAAAGAGCGACTTGTTTGCTTCTGTCAAGCGAGGAACCTTCGGCAAAAAATTCGACTTGATCGTGACCAATCCGCCCTATATCCGAACGGGCAGCCTTATGGGGCTGCAACGCGAAATACGCGATCACGAACCTATGTTTGCGTTGGATGGCGGCATTGACGGCCTTGATTTTTATCGGCGCATAGCCGAGGATGCCCGCGCGTATATGCGCCCCGATGCCTGCATTATGGCTGAGATAGGATTTGACCAGGCGGAGGAAGTCGCGGGGATTTTCGAGGCAGCCGGATTCAAGGATATCGAAGTGTTTCGAGACCTCGCAGGCCTCGACCGTATCGTAAAGGCGCTTAGCTAAACCAGGAAAAACGAGAAGAGCCCTATGGAAAAGCAAACTCTAAATATTCAAGGTATGTCGTGCGCCTCATGCGCCGCGCGGATTGAAAAGACGGTGCAGCAGATGGACGGCGTCGAGGCCGTATCTGTGAATCTAGTTGCGGAGAAGATGGCAGTGACCTATGACCCGCAGAAATTGGGGGTCGCGGCGATTTTGGCGGGTGTTGAGAAGCTTGGGTTTGCGGCTTCGGTACGTCCGGATACGGCACCGTATGGAGGGGGAGGTTCTGGTGCCGGTTCTGGTGCCGATTGGGATGCGGGCGGTGCGGGGGGCATGGTCGACGAGGACAAGGCACGCAAGGAGAAAGAGATCGCGACCTTGCGTATGAAGTTTGTCGTGTCGGCAGTGCTTTGCGTGCCGCTCTTTTACATAGCGATGGCGCCTATGGCCACGTTCGCCTCGTTGCCGTTCCCTGCCGTGCTTGACTTGACGGAACACCCACTTAATTTCGCGCTGACCCAACTCGCGCTGACGATTCCTATTGTTATTGCGGGGCACAAATTCTACACCGTCGGGTTCAGGGCGATGATTATGCGAAGCCCGAACATGGACTCGCTTATCGCCATCGGCACGTCGGCAGCGTTTATATTCAGCCTTTACAACACATTCCTTATCGCGGGGGGGGACGCCCATGCCGTCCATATGCTCTACTACGAAACGGCCGGCGTGATAGTGACGCTGATTTTGCTCGGCAGGACGCTGGAGGCGGTGACCAAGGGCAAGACGGGCGAGGCGCTTAAAAAATTGATGGGGCTCGCGCCGAAAACCGCCATCGTGGTGCGGGGCGGCGTGGAGGTGGAAATCCCGATAGGCGAGGTGGAGATAGGCGATATCGTCGTGGTAAGACCCGGCGCGAAAATCCCTGTGGACGGCTCGGTCACGGACGGGCATTCCGCTGTGGACGAGTCCATGCTGACCGGCGAAAGCATGCCTGTGAACAAGAAAGCCGGCGATCCAGTGTACGCCGCCACCATCAACACCACGGGCGTGTTCCGCTTCCGTGCGGAAAAGGTGGGCAGCGAAACGGCCTTGGCTCAAATCATCAAGATGGTGGAGGACGCGCAAGGCTCCAAGGCGCCGATAGCCAAGATAGGCGACCGAGTCGCGGCGTATTTCGTGCCAGTCGCGTGCCTTATCGCGATTGCGGCGGGCGTCATATGGTATGCGGTGACAGGGGATATCGAGTTTGCCTTGACAGCGTTTATATCCGTGTTGGTCATCGCCTGCCCCTGTGCGTTGGGCTTGGCAACGCCGACCGCAATTATGGTCGGCACGGGCAAGGGAGCGGAAAACGGCATATTGATAAAGGGCGGCGAGGCGTTGGAAATAACGCACAAGGTCGAGACCATCGTGCTTGACAAGACCGGCACCATTACCGAGGGGCGGCCTGCCGTAACCGACGTGGTGGTGTTTGGGGGTGTATTGTCCGAGGGCGAGCTGCTGCGAATTGTGGCTTCTGCGGAGAGCGGGTCGGAACATCCGCTTGGGCGGGCCATAGTGGACGGCACGGGGGAGAGGGGGCTTAGGCTGCTTGCGGCGGAGAGCTTTGAGTCCGTTACGGGGCGGGGTATCGAGGCTGTCGTCGGAGGGACGAAGGTGTTGGCGGGGAACAGGAAGCTGATGGTCGAGCGGGGGGTGGCGCTTGGGGGTTTTGAGGACGGTGCGAGTGCGGGGTCGGGGGTCGGTTTGGACGGCGTGGCGGGGGGCGTGGCGGGGGATGGAGCGGGAAACGTGGCGGGGAGTACGATAGGCGATGGTGCGGGGGGCGTGGCGGATCGACTGGCAGGCGAGGGCAAGACCCCGATGTACGTGGCTCTGGACGGCAGGCTTGCCGGCATCATCGCCGTAGCCGACGTGGTGAAGCCCAGCAGCAAGGCGGCCATAGAGACCTTGCGCGGAATGGGCATACAGGTGGCGATGATTACTGGCGACAACCACAAGACCGCCGCCGCCATAGCGAAGCAGGTCGGCATCGACATCGACAAGGTCTTGTCCGAGGTGCTTCCACAGGACAAATCCACCGAGGTGAAGAAGCTGCAGGGCGAAGGCCGGAAGGTAGCGATGGTCGGCGACGGCATAAACGACGCACCCGCGCTGACGCAGGCCGACATAGGCATCGCCATAGGATCTGGCACCGACGTTGCCATCGAGTCGGCAGATATCGTGCTGATGCATTCAGATTTGATGGACGTCCCGACGGCCATTCAGCTTAGCAAGAAAACAATTACGAACATCAAGCAAAACTTATTCTGGGCATTCCTCTACAACTCCACGCTGATTCCCGTGGCGGCGGGGGCGCTCTATGCATTCGGCGGCCCGATGCTCAACCCCATGCTTGCAGCCGCGGCGATGGGGCTCAGCTCGGTGTCGGTACTGGCAAACGCGCTAAGGCTGAAACGGTTCAAACCGTATATTGTGGGGGCAGAGGGAGACCCGACGGATGAATCGCAGAACGGACCGGGCAGGTGAATATTTGCAAAACGAGGATATTATGGTAAATCAATTTTCGAGAACGGAACTGATATTCGGCAAGGACGGGATGGCGAAGCTGCGCGAGGCAAGCGTGGCGGTTTTCGGCATAGGCGGCGTCGGCGGCTACGCTGTGGAAGCCCTTGCACGCAGCGGAGTCGGAAAGCTTGACCTGTTCGACGACGACAAAATCTGCCTGACGAACATCAACCGCCAGATACACGCGACGAGACAGAACGTTGGGCAGTACAAGGTGGACGCCGCCAAGGAGCGCGTGCTTGACATCAACCCCGATGCGGTCGTAAACACATACAGATCGTTCTATATGCCCGAAACATCGGCGCAAGTGGATCTGTCGCAATACGACTATATCATCGACGCCATCGACACAGTTACCGGGAAGATAGAGCTTGTACTCAAGGCCGAGGAGTACGGCGTCCGAATAATAAGCTCCATGGGCGCGGGAAACAAAGTGAACGCGGCGGGCTTTGAAGTCGCCGATATTTACGCCACTTCCATCTGCCCCCTCGCCAAAGTCATGCGGTATGAACTTCGCCAACGAGGGGTGGAGAAATTGAAAGTTGTGTATTCAAAAGAGCCCAGTATATCCCCACAGGAAGATATGCTGTCAGACTGCAAGGCGAATTGCATATGCCCCCCCGGCACGGAAAGAAACTGCACACAACGGCGACAGATTCCCGGCAGCAACGCATTCGTACCAGCTGCCGTCGGTTTGATTATCGCAGGGGAAGTGGTCAAGGATTTGACGGGCGTTCATAATTGATTATTGTGGCGGCATCCGATCCCAGTACAGATAGTTCATGTCCACTTCGCCCTCTATCCCGTCGACTGAGCCGGTAGCGCGGTATTGCCATACGCTCGGCTGCTTGTCCCCGTCCCACGACAGCGTGCCAGATTCCTGTTCCATATCGTTGCTATACCAGCGGGCGAGCCAGAACGGGTAGCCCTCATTGAACAATTGTTCTGCGTCGAACTCCCTGCCCGCCCACACCGAGAATGTGTAGAAGCCGGTGTCGTGGCCGTGGCTACGCAGCCTTTCCATGCCTAGGCGTACAAGGTCGGTGCGATAGTCGAAACCGCCAAGCGCGTCAGAACCCGGCTTGAAGTATTCCTCGCATTCGATGTCCAGAAACACAGGCAGGTCGAGTCTAACACGGCTCGCCGAAATGTCCTCGTGGAACGAATCTATCGCCTCGATCAGCCCTTCCTCGGTGTAGTTGTACACATATATATAGGCGCCAACGGATATACCCTGCGCCTGTGCGCCGAGGACGTTTTGCTCGAACCGCGAGTCTGGCTGCCAAAGCGGTTCTTCGTACGGCGATATCCACCCGGCGCGCACGATGGCGAATTCCACGCCGCTCGCCTTGGCCGCCGCCCAGTCGATGACCGGCCCTTGGTGCCACGACACATCGATACCGCGCCAAACCGGTGTTCGCTCCTTGCCTATTACCACGCCGTCCGCACCGATATCATAGACCTCGCCGTTGTAATACGTCGTGCCAGTAAAGCGGCCACCCATGCTTATGTTCAGCAAATAGGGCTTGCCGTCTATGGTCTGCTCGCCGTAGAGCATCCCCGCATCGCCATCGTAATAGCAAGTGCGTCCGTCGGGAAGAGTCAGCCAGCCAGTGCCGAACCTAGACCCATCCTCCGTATAGTAGTACCAAATGCCGTCAAGCTGCTTCTCGCTGTCATGCAGCTTTCCGGTAAACGCCTCGAAATAATAATGCGTCCCGTTTATCTCGATAGGCCCTATATACTCCGCGCCCTCGGCGTCGAACAGAAAGTCGTTCTCGCCTATCGTGTGCAGCCGACCGATTACCTTGTGGCCGTTTTCTTCATAATAATAGCGATTGCCGTTCCTCTCCATCCACCCAGTATGCATAACGCCCGTGCCTTCGTCGAAGAAATAAGTTTCGCCATCAAGCACGATCTCGCCTTTGTAAACGACGCCGTCAATGTCGAAATAATAGGTCTTGCCGTCGATTTCAAGGAGCGTGTCCGTTACGACGCCCGCATGTCTGTCGAGATATCTCAGACCGTCACCCTCGCCGACCCATCCCGAACGGTCGGGCATTCCAAAGAAGAATATATGTCCGTTGTAGACCCTGAGCCCAAGGACGCAGACGATGGCCACTATCAAGATGAGCATAAGCGCGATTTGTTTTTTGGATGTCATAAGAGCATCATAACATATTAGTGGTAGGGACGGTTGCTTCTTCCGGCTTTTGTGTGCGGGGACGGTGTTCTTTTCCGTCTTATGGACGGGTGCTACGATCCCGCCCGACCCGCGATGCGTTCAGCACGGCGAGCAACGCCACCCCCACATCGGCGAAAACAGCCTCCCACATGGAAGCGACGCCGAGCGCGCCAAGGAGCATAAAGAGCCCTTTCACCCCCAAGGCGAAGATGATGTTCTGCCAAACGATACGTTTTGTGAAGCGTGCGATGTCAATCGCCTCGGCAAGCTTTGAGGGCTCGTCGGTCATCAGCACTATGTCGGCGGCTTCGATTGCAGCGTCCGAACCCAGACCGCCCATCGCGATTCCGATATCGGCCCGTGCCAATACAGGAGCGTCGTTGATGCCATCGCCTACGAAAGCGAGTTTGCCTTTTGGGTGCTTTTGCTCCGAAAATTTTTCCATCAATTCTATTTTTTGGTGCGGCAGAAGCCCTGCGTAGACTTCATCTATATTGAGTTCATTTGCGACAGCCTCCGCAATCTGCGGGTTGTCGCCTGTGAGCATGGCGGTCTTGCGGACACCCTTTGCCTTTAATGTGTCGATGGCTTTGTGGCTGTCTGGCTTTATCTCGTCCGCAATCACGATATGCCCCGCAAAGACGCCGTCCGCAGCGACGTAGACCGTCGTGCCTATGCTTTTCATTTCTTTGCACGATACGCCTTTCAGGGTCATCAGCTTGTGGTTTCCGGCCAATAAGGACTTGCCGTTTGCGTTGACGCTGATGCCATGCCCCGCTATCTCGTCGTACTCAGAGAGTGTGGCGGTATCGATTTCGGCGTGGCGTTTGTGGGCTTCTTGGGGCGTATCTTTGGCGGATGCTTCTCTGATAGCGTAAGCCTTTGATATGGAGAGTGCGATGGGGTGGCTTGAAAGCGCCTCGACGGTGGCGGCAAGCCTTAGCACTTCTCCCTCCGAAAAGCCGTTCGTTGGCTCGATGTCCGTCACCTCGAACACGCCCTTTGTCAATGTTCCGGTCTTGTCGAACACGACGATGTCGAGGTCGTTCAGCGCCTCCAGATAATTGCCGCCCTTGACGAGGACGCCCTTCCTGGACGCCCCGCCAATCCCGCCAAAAAAGCTGAGCGGTATGGATATAACAAGCGCGCACGGGCAGGAAATCACGAGGAATATCAGCCCCCTGTTTATCCAGTCCGCCCACATTCCGCCCATAAACAGTGGCGGGATGACGGCAATCAGCGCTGCCAAGCCCACGACCACAGGGGTATAGTAACGCGCGAATTTCGTGATAAAATTTTCCGTGGGCGCCTTCTTGCTGCTTGCGTTTTCCACAAGGTCGATAATCTTCGCCACTGTGGACTCGCCGAACGTTTTGGTGACCTTGATGGTCAGCACACCGTTTTGGTTGATGCAGCCAGACAGCACGGCATCGTGAACTGACGTTCGCCTTGGCACGGACTCCCCTGTCAGCGCCGAAGTGTCAAGCATGGACTCGCCCTCAATCACCACTCCGTCAAGCGGGATTTTTTCGCCAGGCTTCACCATTATTATGTCCCCTATTCCCACCGTGTCCGGGCTGACACGGACAATCTCGCCATCCCTTACTAAGTTCGCATAGTCCGGGCGGATATCCATAAGGTCGGCGATGGACTTCTTGGACCTTCGCACCGCCAACCCCTGAAAATACTCGCCGACCTGGAAGAACAGCATAACGGCTACGGCCTCTGGGTATTCGCCTATCGCGAACGCCCCCAAGGTAGCGACACTCATCAAAAAGTTTTCGTCGAACACCTGCCCGCGTGCGATGTTCTTGGCGGCACGAAGCACGATCTCGCCGCCGAATATGATATAGGCCGCAACAAACAAAGCGATGGGTATGTATGGGACTATGGACGGGAGTATGGTTGAGGTTATTGACGGATTCGGGCCGAGCAGAAGCGAGAGGGCCAAACCCACGCCGAACACTACGCTGCCTATTATCAGCTTCAGAATTTCCGCCCTGCCGCCTTCTTCATGTGTGTGGTCGTGCGCATGGTCGTGCGCCTCGCAGCACCCACACCCGTGCGTATCACATTCTGCCAAACTTTTCATTTCCAAACCCTCCTAACAAATAGTTGTTCACTCATTCAACTATTACCGTAAAAAAATCATTCGCGCATATGCACGAAGCCCTTCTCGAAAATATCCTTGACATGGCCGTCCGCAAGCGAGTAGTACACCACCTTGCCCTGCTTGTCGTACCTGACAAGGTTTGCAAGGCGCAGCGATTTGAGCTGATGCGATATCGCCGACTTGGTCATGCCCAAGAGGACGGCGAGGTCGCAGACGCACATATCCTCGCGCGACAGCGCCCAGAGTATGCGTACGCGGGTGTTGTCCGCGAACATCTTGTACAGATTGGCAAGGTCGTGAAAATCCCTGCCGTCTGGCATCGCGCCACGAACCCGCTCCACGACATCCTCGTGGATCGCATGACAGTCGCACACTACTTGATCATTGTTCTTCATAATCGCAACCCTCCAGATAATTGAGCGATTGTTCAACTATTATGAGAATACGCCTCTCGAATTGCTTTGTCAAGGGGGTTATATTATTAAAAGACCCGACTTTTACATCGAGTCTTTCGTGGCGGAGAGCGTGGGATTCGAACCCACGGTAGGTTGCCCTAATAGAAAATGTTAGGCATTAGTAAGTTCGTTAGCGAAATGTTAAACAAGCAAGGAAACCGAACTAAAAACCACTTGTACCACAAAATGGGTCATACTAATTGACAAGGACTTACTATTTTGCTAAATTGGAGTCACAAAGGTTCATCATTGAACTGGCGCTGGACGGCGTTCTTTCCCTGACAAGCTCTGGGATAGATGAAGAACCGCAACCCTTTCCAATAGGATTGGGTTGTTTTTTATGGATACTCCCAAAGGTCAACCTTGCTTTCGATGATGGAATAATATAATGCGCTGTCTGATTTTGCGATTTGCTTAGAACGTTGGATTGCTCCCACAACCATGTCTGCCAATTGAATCAAGTCGTTACTGGCTGAGTTTGCAAAGCTCATGTTAACAATACGCTTGGCATTTTTGTTGATATATTGGCGAATGTAAGTAAAAGCGGCTTGCTTGTAAGCCTTTCTTGCCTCGCCATCAATATGTACATTGGCGTTGGAAATATCGTTAATGTGGTGCGCCAACAATTCTTTTATTATGAAATTATAGAACTTTCCCGCATTTTTCTTTGCTTCTTCATTTTGAACCCTTGACTTGTCTACGCTAATAGCCCAAACCCTGAACTCGCAACCTAATACCGCTTTTAGAAAAGCCTGTTTTGTCGTGCTTGAAGATTTATGGAACTTAAATTCCCGATTGTCTGACCAGCCGAGTGTACGGCGCAGGCGTTTGATTTTAATGGCAGTTTCTTCGGCATCAAGCCAGTCATTGAACACCATGCAAGCGATAGAAAAGTATTCGCTGGAGCCTCGATTGAATTTGAAGCCTGCGTCACCGCTGTCATCTATGTAAATCAATTGCTTTGGTTTTACTGTCATGGCGAGATAAGCATACCACAGATTTGTCGATAACATTAAGCGTTATTGGTGTTGTAAAAACAGCTTTTCCGAAAACCCTGCCTGCCATTAAGTTTTAGAGAAAACCACATGTTTTATTAATGGGCAGTTGACTTCTTCTGGCGAGTGTATATAATGGACATAATGAATTTAATGCAATTAATGATTACATTACATGAGGTGAAATTATGGAACTTGCAAAAGTGACAACACAGGGGCAGATAACAATACCCGCCGACATCAGAAAATACCTGAACGTGAAAGGCGGTGACAAGGTCGTGCTGATAAGGGATAACGGTCGTGTGGTCATGGCGAACTCAACAATGCTTGCGTTAAGGGAAGTTCAGGAGGCGTTTTCTGGTGTCGCCGACAATTTAGGGCTGAAAAGCGAAGATGATGTTGTGGCACTCGTGAAAGCCCACCGCAAAAGCAAGAGGGCATAGAAGCCACCTTTCAAAGCTTCCCGTCCTTATATATTTTGCGGTGGTTTTAGTATTGACTTTTTGCCGTGCTTGACACAGAATAGGGGTAGGTAAGTAAATCCCCCAATCGGGCCGTACCGTAGAGCGCAGCGTTAAGAGATTGGGGGTTTTATCTTTTCATAGGAGAGTTATTGAGGGAAACGAAATATTGAAAACTATTTATTTGGACGAAAGCGGTGACTTAGGGTTTGATCTTGCAAAACAAGGTCCGTCCGATTATTTCATTTTGGCTTTTTTGATAGCAGACAATCCACGCCCTATTCATGCCGTGGTTAAAAAGGTCTTTAAGGCATTGCCTGAAACAGACAGAAAGCATTTTCATGGCGTTCTGCACGCATACGATGTCAGAAAAGAAACTCGTATGCGTTTGTTGAAAAAGCTGTCTGAGAAGGACTTTCAAATTGCCTTGATGGTGTTTGATAAGCGCAAAGCAATTATTGCCAACGATGCCAACGCTATATACAGCAGTATGGCAACCGTGCTGATTAACCGCTTGCATATTGACGGCTATATAAAAGCGGAAGAAGATGCCACGCTTATTGCCTCGCAAAGCAACACAAACAAGCGACTGAACGAGAATTTTACGGCTGTCGTGCTTGATGGCAGCAAGCCTGTAAACCTTGCCGTTGAAATAAAAAAACCTTTCGATGAAAAAGCGTTACAGGCTGTTGATTTCATCGCGTGGTCTTTTGGCAAAAAATACGAACACGGCGATTCGAGTTATGCAGAAATTATAGAGCCAAAAGTCGTAGCCGTGTACGATTACTATTAATCAAATTAAACGGTATATTATTTAAGAGTGGACGATAAAAAGCCTAATCCCGATTACAGGGCGAACAGTTGCAAAAGGAGATAATTAAATGCTTATAAACAACAAACAAGAAGCGAGAGGTTTTATAAAAGCAGTGCCAAAAGAAGTCTTTGAAAAAGTAGCGAAAGAAAAGGGGCGAGAAAAGGGTTTACAAGTATTAGGCGAGCATCTTATTTTTATGGACGAGGTTTACTTACTATGCAATAACGGAAAAAAGAGATGGTTTAGTTTTGAATGTAACGGTCAAATTCAATTCTTCTTACGTAGGTATTCTAAAAAACCTATAGACTTTGGGGATACGAGACTACCAGGACCCCCCTTTGATATTAGGTGGACGCTTTCAATGGAGGATGGAAGCATAGGAATATTTGACGAAGGGTTTACATATAGGACAAAATAGAATAAGGATAAAGGTAAACCAAAACGATGGGGGAATTGTAGATGTTAAATAAAGCCCTAACCAAAAACATAATATACATGATAGCAATAGGTGACGCCCTTGGCGTTCCTGTTGAGTTTTACAGTCGCGAGGAACTGGACAAAGACCCCGTGTTTGGGTACAGGGAATTTGGAACTTACCAACAGCCTGCGGGAACATGGAGCGATGACACGGCATTTACGCTTGCAACATTTGTCGGGTTAAACAAGGCTATGCGAACGGGGGCACAGAAACTGGACGAGTGGAACGCAATTATGTATGACGTTCTCGCAGAGTGCATGGACGGACGCTTTTGGCAGGACGGGGAACTGTTCGATATAGGACACGCCACATACACGGCAATTCAAAACAGGCAGTCATCAAGTGATGAACGGTCAAACGGCAATGGGGCTTTAATGCGTATAATGGGGCTTTTCCCCTTTATATATAACGAGAAGGGCAAAGAGTACGACGCAGGGCAAATCGACCTTATACGGCGAGTAACAAGCCTTACACACGGCACGGAGTTAACAGGAGCAGTAAACATCTTTTATTTGGAACTCGCAAGACGAATAATGGAACAGCCAAACACGGATTATTACAACTTGGTACAGCAGACGGTGGAATACTGTCACCATAGATTCGGAGCGGAGATGGATATGGTTGCTTCGGCAGCGGAAAAAGTAACGTATATGAGCAGGGATGAAGTCAAGTCAGGAGGGTATTGCCTTGACGCGTTGGTAGCTGCATTGTATTGCTTGCTGAAGCCTGGGGATTCAAAGGAGAAACTGCTCAAAGCCGTCAACCTTGGTTCAGACACGGACACGACAGCAGCCGTGCTTGGAGGATTGTTGGGCATAAGAGAGGAACTGCACTCGGATATGGTAGCAGGGTTACGGCACAAAGAAATAATAGATGACGTAGTGGAAATGGTTTATGCGTGAGGTGAGGGCAAACAATGAACAGAATGTTAAAAATGCTAATGCAAGACACGATGGACGTATACCGTTCAGTAGAGGTATAATATGTATGAGAGGAGACTAAAAAATGAATGTACTTGAAAAGGTTATGCTGGATATACCCGCTGTTATGGAATCACTTTCGCAGAAGCGACCTATATTCCATTTGGAATCCGACTTCCAATTTGCCCTCGCTTGGGAGATTCAAAGGTTTTATCCTGAATACGATGTCCGACTTGAAGTGCCTTTCGGGTTTGAAAAAAAAGGACGCATAGACATAGTTGTACGCAATAGTGGTGCTGTGCTTCCGATAGAGTTGAAGTATTTGAAGAAGAAATTGCTCCATACGATTGACGGAGAGCAATTTAACCTCGCTGACGGCGTTCACGACATGGATATGTATAGCTGTATGGCAGATATTGAACGCATGGAATCATTTTGCGGGCAACTTCCCGATTTCGATACAGGATACGTTGTTTGGCTGACCAATGACCCTGCTTACTGGGACAAAAACTATAACTCATCATATTATAAGGAATTTCACGCCCCTGATGGCTCTGTGAAAACAGGAAAGATGTATTTCGATAAAGCAAACCCAAGAACAAAAAAGCCACCGCAGATATGTAGCTTAAAACATTACAAAAACGCTGTAACCCTTAACGGCAGCTATCACATAAATTGGCAAGATTACAGCGATTTAGAGGTACCAAAGGGGATTTTCAAATATGCAGTTGTGAGGATTGGATAAAACAATAGGTGAATCATCTTTGGTTATAAAAATGTTAAAGGGTCGGTTTTTTGCCGACCCTTTTTTGTGGCGGAGAGCGTGGGATTCGAACCCACGGTAGGTTGCCCTACACGACATTTCCAATGTCGCACCTTACGACCACTCGGACAGCTCTCCATTTTCTATTACTTATTAATCTATTTCCTACAACAACACGCAAGTACAAATCTACCATAAAACGCGCCCGCTGTCACCCAACACTCACCCTGCTCACCCTACACTCACTCCGCATTCTTCCCGCAACAATTCTTGTGCTTCTTGCCGGACCCGCAGGGACAGGGGTCATTACGCCCGACCTTGGCGCCTGTGCGTCGGACGGTCTCCTTGCGCCCGCCCCTAGATTCCTTGGGCCCCTCGGTCGGCATTCCGGACAGCTTGCCCTTGCCCCCCCCTGCCGCATTCTGGCGCTGTTCCTTGGCCTCGGAACGATAGGCATCCTCATCGGTCTTGGTCTCCTTCATGCTGCCAGATGTCTGGGAACGACGCTCGCTCTTGGTCTCGACCGTGACGCCGTAGCAATATCGCACGGTGTCCTCCTTGATGGACTCGGTCATAAGCTCGAACATATCGAAGCCCTCGTGTGCGTAGGCGGCGGCGGGGTCTTGCTGCCCGATTCCGCGAAGGCCAATGCCCGTTTTCAATTGGTCCATCGCGTCGATGTGGTCCATCCATTTGCCGTCTATCACCATAAGGAGTATCATGCGTTCAAGTTCACGCATGCGGTCTGCGCCTATCTCCGACTCTTTTGCCTCGTACAGACCCACCATCTTTTCTAGGGCGAGCTCCTTTAGCCCATCCTCGTCCGCACGCAACAATTCTTCCTCTGAAAGCCCTAGGCCGTTATAGTCCCGCGTAAGACGCAGAAGCGCATCATTTAGATACGCCATGTCCCATTCCTCGGCAAATTTAGAGCCCATGAGAGCGCCGCTGACGGCCTCGTCCACAAGGTCCTCTATCATAGCCATGACATTGTCCCTCACGTCCTCCCCCTCAAGCACCTTGCGACGCTCGCCGTAGATGATCTCACGCTGCTTGTTCATCACGTTGTCGTATTGGAGCACGTATTTGCGGACGCTGAAATTGCGGCCCTCGACTTTCTTCTGAGCGTTTTCGATTGACTTTGACAGCACACCCGCCTCGATGGGGTGTTCCTCATCGACGCCGAGACGTCCGACGATGGCCTGCATCCGCTCGCCGCCAAAGAGCCGTAAAAGCTCGTCCTCCATGGATATATAGAACCGTGTCATGCCAGGGTCGCCCTGGCGTCCGGCACGGCCTCTAAGCTGATTGTCGATGCGTCGCGACTCATGGCGTTCCGTGCCTATGATATGCAGGCCGCCAAGCTCCACCACCTTGCGTTGCTCGTCCGCCCGCTCGCTCTTGTAAGCGTCGTGATACTCGTTGTACTTGCGACGCGCCTCTTGCAGTTCCTCGGTTTCGAGAGGCACAAAGGACGCCGCAAGCGAGATTGCTTCCTCGTCGTATTCTTCCTTTCGCATTTCCTGTTTCGCCGCGAAGTCAGGGTTGCCGCCGAGTATGATGTCAGTGCCTCGGCCTGCCATGTTTGTAGCTATCGTGACCATGCCGAGCCTGCCCGCTTCCGCCACTATTCGCGCTTCCTGCTCGTGGTGCTTGGCGTTGAGGACGTTGTGCTTGACCCCCCGCTTCTTCAGCATATCAGAGATTTTTTCGGAATTTTCGATGGATATTGTGCCGACAAGCACGGGCTTCCCCGTCGCATGCGCCGCCGTGATGTCCTCCACGATGGCCGCATACTTGCCGCGTTCCGACGGGTAGACCGCATCGTCCAAATCCTCACGAACGATGGGCTTGTTGGTCGGTATCGTGATGACGTTCATATTGTAGATGTCGACAAATTCTTCTTCCTCGGTCTTTGCCGTGCCCGTCATGCCGGACAGCTTTTGGTACATTCGGAAATAGTTCTGAATCGTGATGGTCGCGAGCGTCATCGACTCGTTCTTGACTTTCAGCCCCTCTTTTGCCTCGATTGCCTGATGAAGCCCCTCGCTATAACGCCGCCCGAACATAAGCCGTCCCGTGAACTCGTCCACGATGATGATTTCCCCGTCCTTGACCACATAATCCACATCAAGCCTCATTGTATAATTCGCTTTCAGCGCTTGCATAATGTGGTGGTTCACTTCCATGTTTTCAGGGTCGGCAAGGTTTTCGACACCGAACGCTTTCTCGGCTTTCTCATTGCCCATTTTGGTCAGGTTGATTTTTTTGTCTTTTTCTTCATATACATAATCGCCGAGTTCTTCGTGTTCGTCGTCTATGTTTTGCATCGCTATCATGGATTTGGGGCGCTCTTTCTTGGGCGGTGCCGCTTTGAGTCCGCGTACGAAACGGTCGGCTTTGGAGTACATTTCCGTAGATTTTGCCGCCTGCCCCGATATGATAAGGGGCGTCCGCGCCTCGTCCACCAAGATGCTGTCCACCTCGTCGACGATGGCGAAATTCAGCGGGCGCTGCATCATCTGCTCCTTGTACTTGACCATATTGTCGCGTAGGTAGTCGAAGCCAAATTCGTTGTTCGTCCCGTAGGTGATGTCCGCCCGGTAAGCCTCCTTGCGTGCCTCGCTGCCCGGCTCGATGTCATGGACCACGCACCCGACGGTAAGGCCGAGGAATGTGTAGAGCTTGCCCATCCATTCCATATCGCGTTTTGCAAGGTAGTCGTTGACGGTCACGACATGAACTCCCTTGCCCGTGAGCGCGTTCAGATATGCGGGGAGCGTGGCGACTAACGTCTTGCCCTCGCCCGTTTTCATTTCGGCGATATTGCCGTTGTGGAGCGCTATTCCGCCAACGATCTGCACCGGGAAGTGCTTCATCCCAAGGCTGCGCCAAGCCGCCTCGCGGCAGACCGCAAAGGCCTCTGGCAGAATCTCGTTCAGCGCGTCATCGTCCGCATCATCCCCAAGCCGTTCGCGAAATTCATCAGTCTTTGCCCTCAGTTCCGCATCGGACAGGGCCTGCATCTGCTCATCCAGCACAAGCGCTTTTTCGGCAAGCTTTTCGAGCTTCACGACTTCTCGTTTATTCAAATCAGGAAGGATTTTTTCAAACAGTCCCATGACCCGCCTCCATGCTCCATATACTCTTGCTACTCGACCCTACGAAGATTCCGCAACAAATGCGTCGTAGATCGCACGTATCGCCGTCTCAAAATCTTTCGTCTCGACGCCCACTATTATATTCATCTCGCTTGAGCCCTGGTCTATCATGCGAATGTTTACGCCCGCTTCGGTGAGCGAGTTGAACAGCTTCGCCGCAACCCCCTGGACCGACGCCATGCCGTGTCCGACCGTCGCGATAAGCGACATATTCTCAAAAATTTCGATGCTGTCCGCACCCAGCTTCTTTTCAAATTCTTCGAGCAGATCGTCCAGTTTGTCATCGAGGTATTTCTTCGCGATAACTAGCGAAACCGTGTCGATGCCCGACGGGATGTGCTCAATCGGGATTTTGTAATCTTCGAGAATCGAGAGTATAAGCTTGATAAATCCTATCTCGTTGCTCATCATGTTTTTGTGAATGCCGATAACGATAAAGTCCTTGTTGCCGGCGATGCCCGTGACAATCTGGCCTCCATGCACCTCATCGTCGGCGCTGATGATGGTGCCGGGATCGTCTGGAAGATTCGTGTTGCGGATATTGATGGGGATGCCTGCGAGCCGCGCCGGGTAGATGGCGTTCTCGTGAAGCACGGACGCGCCCATATACGAGAGTTCGCGTAGCTCCTTGTACGAAAGGTTTTTGATGGCTTTCGGGTTCTCGATTACCCTTGGGTCTGCCATCAAAAAGCCAGAAACGTCCGTCCAGTTCTCGTAGACATCCGCCTTCACTGCGCGTGCGACGAGCGCTCCTGTGATGTCCGAGCCGCCACGCGAAAAGGTCTTGATGTTTCCGTCCGGCGTGGTACCGTAAAAGCCGGGGATAACCGCCCGCTCGTACTTTGCAAGCGTAGCGCCCAAAGCCGCATCGGTTTCATCGTGGAGAAATTTACCCTTTTCGTTAAAAAGTACCAGTCCCGCGGTGTCGACAAATTCATAGCCCAAAAACGCCGCTATCACTTTTGCGGAAAGATATTCGCCACGGCTCGCAAGATAGTCCGCGCTCGCTCCGTCTTTAAGTTTTTTCTCGATTACGGAAAACTCGTCAGCGATGCCGACATCCACGCCGAGGTCTGCCTCAAGCCCAAGAAAACGTTCCTTGACCACCTGCAAGACCTGCTCATACGGCGCGCTTACGTCTATCTGCGTCTTGAGCAGATATAGCATGTCCGTCACCTTGCTGTCTGCGGAAAACCGCTTGCCCGGCGCAGACACGACTATATACCGCTTGCCTGGGTCGCTGTCTACGATGGCTTTTATCTTTCTTATCTGGATTCCGTCGGCCGCCGACGAACCCCCGAATTTTGCAACTACCACTGCCATTTCGCTTGTTTCCTTACCGTCACCAATCCTCTATTACCGACTATTTGCTTTCTAAATAATTCTGCTGCCACTTGTCCTTCGCTGCCCTTTGCAGCACTTCCACCTTGTCGATCTTCTCCCAAGGCAGGTCTACGTCCGTTCTGCCGAAGTGACCATAGGCCGCTGTCTGCCGATAAATCGGGCGGCGCAGGCCGAGGTCGCGGATGATGGCGCCAGGACGCAGATCAAAAACCTGCTTCAATACCTCAGCAAGCCTGCCGTCCTCAAGAACGCCGGTGCCATAGGTGTCTACGAGGATGGACATCGGCTCCGCCATGCCTATGGCGTATGAAAGCTCTATCTCGCAACGCTCCGCAAGCCCCGCGGCTACGATGTTCTTCGCTGCGTGTCGGGCCGCATATGTAGCCGAGCGGTCCACTTTCGTCGGGTCTTTGCCGGAGAAAGCGCCGCCGCCGTGCTTCGCGTAACCGCCGTAGGTGTCCACTATTATTTTGCGGCCGGTCAGACCTGAATCGCCGTGCGGCCCGCCTATGACAAAACGCCCGGTCGGATTGACGAAATACTTGGTGTCCGCGTCAAGCAGATTGGCAGGAATGACAGGCTTTATGATTTTTTCGATGATATCGTTGCGTATTTCTTCCTGCGTCGCCTCCGGGTCGTGCTGCGTCGAGATAAGCACCCCCGACACGCGGACAGGTTTCAGCCCGTCGTACTCGACCGTGACCTGGGATTTCCCGTCTGGCCTAAGATACTCTATCCCGCCGGCCTTGCGGACGGCCGCCAATTCTTTCGTGAGGTCATGCGCCAAGGTGATGGGAAGCGGCATAAGGCTCTCCGTCTCCTTGCAGGCAAAGCCGAACATGATGCCTTGGTCGCCCGCGCCCGTTGCGGCGACATCATCGGATTTTGCGCCGCCCCCTCGCTCCTCGAACGCATCGTCCACGCCCATCGCGATGTCCGTGCTCTGCTCGTCTATCGTGGTAAGCACAGCGCAGGTGTCGGCATCAAAGCCGTACTCGCTTTTCGTGTATCCGATGTCCCTCACAACGCCCCTTATTATCGAAGAAATATCGACATACGCCTTGCTCGTGACCTCACCGACGACCATTACCAAGCCCGTCGTTGTGACCGACTCGACGGCCGAGCGGCTCATCGGGTCTTGCTCAATCAGAGCATCGAGTATCGCATCCGAGACCTGGTCGCAAAGCTTGTCCGGGTGCCCTTCCGTAACGGATTCCGAAGTGAAAAATCTAGCCATTGCACAAAACTCCTTTCCAAATATCCAGGCGGCCTATCCACCCAGACACAACTTGTAATTTTACCACATAATTCGCTCAAAGAGGGCGGCTTGGGCAAAATCGTACCTTAATTGCATAATAATATCGTAACTAAATCGCGCCTAGAGAAAATCGCGCCATGCGTGGAGTTCGCTGCGTGCGTGTTCGTAACCCAACCGATAACTCTCGCCGAGCAACCCTTGGTCGAGTGTCGTGTTTTTCACGAGCATGGTGTGCGGGCAGAACACATACGCATCGCCGCTTGCCTCAAGCGCATCGATTTCATCAAGGATCGCATTGTAGCCCTCGTGCCTGTCAAGCATACGCTTTGACACTCCACTATGGCCGCCACATATCGCCTTTGCGATGAGAGGATATTTTTCGGGGGGCTTGCGATATTCCCGCAATTGCGTGCGTACGACGAAAAACTTTTTGTAGCCGTCACGCTTCGCCTGCTCCAAAGGTATCCCCCAACTGTCGCCGAGGCCGCCGTCGAAATAGACTTGCCCATCCACTTCCGCCGGAACCATAAAAAACGGCATCGTCGTACTCGCGCGCACGCGCCTCATCAAGTCCATCATGGTCGGCATATCATCCTTGCCCCAACAGACGGTCTTGCCCGTATCGCGTTCGTACGCCTCTATATGCATCCGCGCGGGGTTTTCCAAAAACGCAGGAAAATTGTACGGCAGGGGCTCATCGGGCATACATGCCTTCATATATATGTACTCCGCATTGAAATATCCGCGCCCGCGAAAGAACCCGCCCCAGCCCGACACGCCCGGCGCCGCCATAAATTCCATAAAGGATGACCTCGCCCGCCATGCGTCCCTCGCTATATAGTTGGCCGCGTGAATAGCACCCGCGGAAATGCCGTAGACGTCCGCAAATTCCATCCCCTCTTCGAGCAACGTCGCCACCACGCCGGCCGTGTAGCCCGCGCGCATCCCTCCCCCTTCAAAAACCAACGCCGTGTCCGTTATCATGTTCCGCTCCATGCCCGTTATTATACCACGACCGCGAATTTCAGAAATATTTAAGGTTTGGCAAATATCCTGATAGAATACTATTGTTGTATAATGATTGAAGTCGTAGTAATTGGAACCGCATAATAGCCGGGGAGGTCGCAAGCATGGACGAGAACATTGTTCAGTCGCAGAACGAAGAAACAGCAGAGCCCGAACAGAACAGCTTGGTTGCAGAGCCCGAACAGAACGAAGCAGTTACGCATAAGCAGAACCCAAAGATAACGGCGCTCAAGCAGGAGATCGGCAAAGTGATAGTCGGCCAGGACTATATGGTCGACAGGATTCTTATCGGACTGTTGGCGGGGGGACATATATTGCTTGAGGGCGTGCCAGGGCTCGCGAAGTCGTTGACCGCAAACACGGTGGCGAAAGTCGTAGGCGTGGATTTCAAAAGGATACAGTTCACCCCCGACCTGCTGCCCGCCGACATCTTGGGCACGGAGATATACAACCAGAAAACGGGCGAGTTCATTATCAAGAAGGGGCCGATTTTCAGCAACTTTATCCTCGCAGACGAGATAAACAGATCGCCCGCAAAAGTGCAGTCAGCCCTGCTTGAAGCCATGCAGGAAAAGCAGGTGACCATCGGCGAGACCACATACCCGCTCGATATGCCCTTCCTCGTGATAGCCACGCAAAACCCGCTAGAGCAGCAGGGCACCTACCCGCTGCCAGAGGCGCAGCAGGACAGATTTATGCTGAAGCTGAAAATACCATACCCCAGTCGGGAGGAGGAGCTTGAGGTAGTCCGGCGTTACACAAAGGACACTGCCGACGAACCCGAAGCCTCCGCAGCCGTCAGCCGGGAGGACATCTTCCGTATGCGAAAAGAAGTGGACAACGTATACCTTGACGAAAAGATTGAGGGCTACGTGCTTGACATCGTGCTGAAGACCAGGGAACCCTCGCCATACATCGCTTACGGTGCCTCGCCCAGGGCGTCCATCAGCCTGATAAAGGCGTCGAAGTGCAGGGCCTTTATCGAGGGGCGGGAGTACGTGACGCCCGATGACGTAAAGGCCATAGTGTACGACGTGCTTCGCCACCGCGTCCTGTTGTCGTATGAGGCCGAGGCCGAGGACATCAGCGCCGAGAACCTGATCGCGGACATCCTCGACGCGACGAACCTACCGTAAGGAGGTAATTCTATGAAAAAAATCCTAGCTGTTTTGGTTCTTGCGCTTTTGCTATGCGTAGTGATGGCGGGGTGCGGCGCACCGGCCGATTCCAGTCAGGCCCATGACGCACCGGTCGATGCCGAGCAGGCTTATGACGCACCGGCCGATTCCGACCGGACCTACGAGCTGAGCGACTTCGACGCTTTCTTCGACAAGCTTATCGCCCTTGACCAAGCGATGTCGATGTTTTCCTGGGACATCGAAACAGGCGGTATGCCGCCCGGCGCGATGGAGTCGAGGGCAAGCACTATGGCGACGCTTTCGGCCGAGAGGTTCGCCATGAGCGTTTCCGACGAGATGCTGAACTTTTTCAAGACCGTGGAAGCGGCGATGGACCGCGGCGAGGCCGACGACATCACGCTTGGAATTTACCGCATGGCAAAGAGCGGTTACGACAAGCAGATGGCTATACCCGCAGACGAATACAAGGCTTTCACGGAGCTTACGACCAGTTCATATTCCAAGTGGGAGGAAGCCCGCGAAAAGGACGATTACAGCATATTCGCCCCTTATCTGCAGAAGACCATGGACTATCAGCGGGGGGTGGTCGACTATAGGGCGCAGGCGGGCATGGTTTACGACAACCCGTATGACGCCATGCTTGACGACTACGAGCCAGGCATGACCGTCGAGATGATGGACGCGTTTTTCGACGAGCTGCGAGCCGAGATCGTGCCGCTTCTGCATGGCATCACGGAAGCCAAAGGGGGACCGCCCGCGCACGCGGACTTCCTCGACCGGAGCATACCCATCCCCGTCCAAAGGAACGTGTCGGCGTTGATAATGGACACGGTGGGCTACGATTTGGACAGAGGGTCTGTCGGCGAGGTGACGCACCCGTTCTCGATGAGCTTCGGGCAGAGCGACGTGAGGATAACGGTGAACTATTCCGAGGACGACTTTTTCACCTCGTTTTACGCCACAATGCACGAAAGCGGCCACGCTATCTATTCCCAGAACGTGGGTGCCGAGTTGGAGGGCACCATACTTGACACTGCCGCCTCGATGGGCATCTCCGAGTCGCAGTCGAGGCTTCTGGAGAACACGATAGGGAGAAGCTACGAGTTTTGGGAAGGGATATACGATGAGTTCCTTAGCGTGACGGAGGGGCATTACGACGACATCTCCGTCCGAGAGATGTACGAGGCCGTGAACGCTGTCGCGCCGTCGCTTATCCGCATCACGGCGGACGAACTCACATACTCGCTTCATATAATGGTAAGGTACGAGATCGAAAAGATGATATTCAACGACCCGCAGCTCACGGCGGAGGATCTGCCGGCCTTGTGGGACGAGAAAATGCACGAGTACCTTGGCTTGACGCCAGGCAGCTACGCCGAGGGCATATTGCAGGACGTGCATTGGTCATACGGGGAGTTCGGCTATTTCCCCACATACGCCCTAGGGAACGCTTACGCGGCGCAGATACAGGATGCCATGAGAAAGGATTTCGACCTGGACGCGACCATAAGCGCGCTGGATTTCGCGACGATAAACGGCTGGCTCACAGAAAAGATTCACCGGCACGGAGCCTTGCTCGAACCGTCGCAGGTGCTGGCACAGATAACCGACGAAGGGCTCAATGCGAAGTATTACACGGACTACCTAAAGGACAAGTACTCGAAGCTTTATGGATTGTAAGTTGAAGAAATAATTTCAGTTATTTCTACCTAATGTTCACCCGCACGTGACATGCCCCCGATTCTTAGTCCACTTTCTACTGTTGCCCCTGTGCATTTTCAAGCCGCCATTCTCGCTTTCTTCCCTTCCGACACAAGTATAACATTCCAGAGCGATTGGCGCATGGTTTCTGTCATCTCCATGTCGTCGAAGGTATAGCTCTGCGGCGCCGGCGTCCTGCCGCCGAGCGAGGAATGCGGCCGCACCGTGTTGTAATACCTGACCCATCTGTCCGTAAGCGCCTTGGCCTCGTGTAGGTTTCCGAACAGCTCGCCGTTCAGGAAGCCGTCGCGCATCCTTGAATTGAAGCTCTCAATATAGCCGTTCTCCCATGGGCTGCCCGGCTCTATGTACGTCGTGATGACGCCTATGTCAGAAAGCCATTCCCGCAGTTTCTTGGATATGAACTCCGGGCCGTTGTCGCTCCGGATGTATTCAGGCGCACCGCGAAGCAGCATGATGTCGGACAGCGCTCCTATGACATGGCTTCCGCGCCATGACCTCCGCGGGATGCTTGCGAGGCACTCGTGCGTGTGCTCGTCTATGATGTTCAGCCACCGCACCCTGCGGCCGTCCATCGTCCTGTCCTCAATAAAATCATAGCTCCATACATGGTTCTTGCGCTCCGCCCTCAGCCTTACGCAACTGCCGTCGTTCAGAAATACCCTGCGTCTTTTGGGCTGCTTCGCAGGCAGCTTCAGACCCTCCTCGCGCCATATACGCTCCACTCTTTTATGGTTCACCAAAACCCCCTGGTTCCTGAGCATGTTCGTCACCGTCATATACCCGGCCCTTCCGAAGTTCGATGCCATGTATATGACAAGGCTGCGCATGTCGTCCTCGTCCGGTCTCTTTGCGGGCTCGTATCTGTATGTGCTCCTGTTGACGTCTATCGCCCGGCAAGCCCTGCGCTCCGACACCTGAAACGTCTCCTTCAGATAGTCGACGCCCATCTGCCGCTTGACCGGGCTCAGAAGTTTTTTGATGCGATGTCCTTGAGCATCTCGTTGTCCAAGGCCAGGTCGGCGACTATCTTCTTGAGCCTGCCGTTCTCCTTCTCCAGCTCCTTGAGCCGCGCCGCCGCGTTGACATCCATGCCGCTGTACTGCTTGCGCCATTTGTAGTACGTGTTCTCCGTTATCCCTTGGGCCCTTACCGCTTCCTCAACGGTCATCCCTTGGCCGCAAAGCACTTCGACCTTCCTCAAGATCACGATGATCTGCTCCGGCGTATAGTTCCTCTTTGGCATTCTGCTTCCTCCTTTTTAAAACTGGTTACGACTATCATATCCTATCTTAAAAAGTGGTATGAATCTTGGGGGGGAGGTCAACTAGAGGATTTAGCTCTGCATGCCAAAACCATTAAAGAACAGCAAAAAAGATTTATCGGTTCATTTGATAAATTCGTAAGAGTGTCTGAGTCGACAAAAGGTACAGTTGTTTGTTCGTTAAAGTCTAATGATTGCGATGCCGAAGTCTGATTCTTAGCTTGATTGGAGTAGCCGAGTTTTAAAGTCAATGGTCGCTTTTGATGGCGACATAAGTGGCATTTTCCCGCCGAAGTATGTATACTTACGATAGAAATACTGAAGGGAGCGAAATGTATGGAAGCTGTAAGAGCATATTATGATGGGCGTGTCTTTGTTCCGACAGGGGCGGTATTGGCTCGGAAGAACCAGTCTGCCATTGTTACGATACTCGACGAGGCGAGGAAGAACAAGACGAAAGAGACGCTGCTCTCACTTGCGGGCATTTTGTCCGAGGAAGAATACCACGATTTCATTGACGCTCTAAAGGATACTGAGAGGGTGGATGTTGGTGAGTGGTAATCTGCTTGATACTAATGTCATAGTAAAGGTGCTGCGTGGAGACCCCGAAGCGATTGGGTTTTTGAACAGCCTTGGGACTGATGTGTTTACTTCGGCTGTTGTGATCGGCGAGTTGCTTTATGGTGCAAACAAGTCTGTTAAGGCAGAGCAGAACAGACAATTGGTTCGCGAGAAAACGGAGAGCTTGGAGGTTCTTCCGATAGATATTGAAACTGCGGAAGTCTATGGGCAAATAAAAGACCAGCTTGCAAAAGAGGGGCGCAATATCCCCGAGAACGATTTGTGGATTGCAGCGACAGCCAAAAAGCATGGGTTGGCGTTGGTCACATTGGACAGTCATTTTAAGTACGTCAGCGGGCTTGCGGTTTTAGGCTTTTAGTGACAAATTTAGCATTGTAATGTTTGATGCTGTAATGTTTTCCTTCAGCAACAGTTGTCAAGTATTCCTTGACAACTGTAAGCGCGTATAGTTCGCGTTAATTATAGGTTTTTCTTGCGTGCGAACGTAGGTTTGTGATATGATAAAGTTGCCATGGGTACAACTGAGGGCTAAGCACGGTACGATGTTCGGTGTTTGCACTCATGGCGGAGTATGGCTACCATGTCGGTGAGTGGGCTGACGCACTCTACAAAGATATCAATGGCGGTAAGAGCCATATTAGGTAAGCACATACATAGTAGGCAAAAAAGTATGAGTGTTATGGTGGTAAGGACGAGCGTGGGTGTGGCAATCGAGAAAAATGGGCACTTTTGCATGTGTAGATTCCTCCTTCTATTCAAACGGCAATCTCGGCTAGTACCCTTGGTATTTTGCGTTGGCATGTGTCATCAAAAGGGTTTGTCGGGCTGGGTCGGCGGAGTAGCGCAGCGAAAGAGGGGATAGCGACGTACCGCGAAGCGGGCCGGCGCGTAAGGGGAGACCTCCCCTCACAAATCCAAATCATAAAAAGCACCGAAAGCATAGATTCTCCTTGCGTGCGAACGTAAGTTTGCGGTATAATGCGATTATTATGGGTGTGAATGAAAAGCAAAGCCAAATCATTATATTCAGGACTGATGACAAGCGGGTTTCGGTGGATGTGCGCTTTGACGAGGACACGGCGTGGCTGTCGCTCGACCAGATGGCGGGTTTGTTTGAGCGCGACAAATCGACGATTTCGCGGCATATAAGGAATGTGTTTGAGGAGGGGGAGCTTGATAGGGAATCAGTTGTTGCAAATTTTGCAACAACTGCCGCTGACGGTAAAACGTATCAGGTGGATTACTACAATTTGGACGTGGTAATTTCGGTTGGCTATCGGGTGAAGTCCTTGCGGGGCACGCAGTTCCGCCAGTGGGCAACAAAACGAATGTGCATATTTTGCACATTGGTTTTTCGGAGGGTTCGTTTTCCGCGGGCATGTTTGGTGATGGAATGTTTATTGTCAACGACGCGGCCGTGAAAAAGTGGGAACAGCCATGATTGAGCTTAAAGGAAATTACAATACCGCGAAAATATTCACCGACAATGCCGAGCCGTCCGCCGTTCAGCAGATACAGCATCTGCTTGAGCAGGAATTTGTGTCTGGCAGCAAAATCCGTGTCATGCCGGATGTTCATGCGGGGATGGGCTGCACTATCGGCACCACCATGACGATTACGGACAAGGTCGTGCCCAATCTTGTGGGCGTGGATATCGGCTGCGGCATGGAGACCGTGCTGCTGAAAGACAAGCGGATTGAATTGCAGCAATTGGACAAAGCGATTCACGAATACATACCCTCTGGGTTTGCCACACGGCGGGAGCCTCACCATTTCGCAGACGAAATAGACCTGACGGCTCTGCGTTGCGCCAAACACGTCGACTTGAAGCGTGCAGCACTCTCCGTCGGCACACTTGGCGGTGGCAATCACTTTATCGAGGTCGGCAAGGAGAGTGATGACGGGGAGCTTTACTTGGTTGTCCACTCAGGTAGCCGAAACCTCGGCAAGCAGGTGTGCGAATATTACCAAAACCTCGCTGCTGACGGTTTGGGACGCAAGGGAAAGGGTGCAGACAGGGCATTGGCGTATTTGGAGGGCGAGCCGATGGAGGATTATATCCACGACATGGGGATAATGCAGGATTACGCCGACCTGAACCGCAAGGCTATTGTGCGTGAGATAGAAAAACGCATCAAGCTCAAGATAGCCGAGCAATTTGCCACCGTTCACAATTATATAGACATGGACACGATGATTTTGCGGAAGGGCGCGATTTCCGCCAAAGCCGGCGAAAAGGTGCTTATTCCGATGAATATGCGTGACGGAAGCCTGATTTGCATCGGCAAGGGCAATCCAGACTGGAATTTTTCGGCCCCTCATGGGGCAGGACGCATTATGAGCCGCTCCGCCGCCAAAGAGAGCATCACTTTGCCGCAGTTTGAAAAGTCGATGAAGGGCGTGTATTCGTCCACTATAAACAAGGCCACTCTTGACGAGGCCCCTTTCGCATACAAGCCGATGGAGGAAATAACGGCAAATATTGGCGATACGGCGGAGATTGCGGCGGTCATCAAGCCCATATACAATTTCAAGGCGGGGAAAGATTGATAGGAAATGCGGGTGTAAACGGGCGTAAACGGGCGTAAAATGTGCTGGCTTAGTGTGTTCGCTTTGTGATACATTACGTGTAGTGATAATGTGATGATATGGAGGTGCGCTATGCTGACGTTCGTTTGCTATCCGAAATGTACGACTTGCCAGAGGGCGAGGGCTTTGCTGGACGGGCTGGGCGCGGCGTATGAGGCGCGCGATATAAAGGCGGACAACCCGACGTATGACGAGTTGAAGCGTTGGCTTGGCATGAGCGGATTGCCTGTCAGGAGGTTTTTCAACACGAGTGGCATGCTCTATAAGTCGCTGAATATGAAAGAGAAACTTGCGACCATGGGTGAGGACGAATGCTTGAGGCTGCTTGCGACGGACGGCATGCTTGTGAAGCGGCCTCTGCTCGTGGGCGAAAACCGCGTGTGGGTGGGGTTCAAGCCGGACGAATGGGAGAAGGATATGGCTTTATTGCCGTACCGTGATTGAATCAAGCATATGAATAAAAAAGCGATGATTGCGATGAGTGGCGGCATTGACAGCTCCGTGGCGGCGTATCTTGCCCGGGAGCAGGGCTTCGAGTGCGCCGGCGCCATGATGAAGCTGTTCGACAATGAGGATATCGGGGCAGGCAGGGAGAGGGCGTGCTGCACGCTTGAGGATGCGGATGACGCACGCAGCGTGGCAGAGTCTTTGGGCATCCCGTTTTTTTTGCACAATTTCACCGATGACTTCAGGGAGCGGGTGATAGGCCGGTTTATTGAGGCATACCAAGACGGCGCGACGCCGAATCCCTGCATCGACTGCAACCGTTATATGAAATTTGAGAGATTGTTTTTGAGGGCAAGGCAGCTTGGCATGGATTATTTGGTGACCGGGCACTATGCGCGGATCGAGAGCGATGCCGCTTCGGGGCGTTATGTTCTCAAAAAGGCGATGGACGAGGTGAAAGACCAGAGCTATGTGCTTTATGCGATGACGCAGGAGCAGCTTGCGCACACCATGTTTCCACTCGGCGGACTTTGTAAAAGCGAGGTGCGTGGCATCGCGGAAAAGTTGGGGTTCGCAAACGCGAAGAAGCAGGAGAGTCAGGACATCTGCTTTGTGCAGGACGGCGGCTATGCGAAGTTTATCGAGCAATATACAGGGAATACATATGCGGATGGGGATTTTGTCGATATGGATGGAAATGTGCTTGGCCGCCACAAAGGGCTGATTCGGTATACGATAGGGCAGCGGAAAGGGCTGGGGCTCGCCTTGAAAGAGCCGATGTACGTATGCTCGAAAAACGCGGAGGACAATACAGTGACGCTCTGTGCCGACAGCGAGTTGTTTTCCAAGTCGCTTGAGGCGGGGGATTTCAACTGGATAGCTTGTGAAAAAGCAGAGGATACTATCCGCGTCAAGGCGAAGATAAGATACAACCAGAAAGAGCAATGGGCGACGGCTGAGCAGGGCTCGGACGGCACGGTCCGCATCGAGTTTGACCAGCCACAAAGGGCGATAGCCAAGGGGCAGGCGGTGGTGCTGTATGACGGCGATATGGTGGTCGGTGGAGGGACGATTGTTGGAACTACATAAAAAACACGAACAATTAAAGGAGTATCTTCGCGGGCTTGGCAGTATTGCGGTTGCGTTTTCGGGGGGCGTGGACTCGACATTCCTGCTCAAGACGGCACATGAGGTTTTGGGCGACAATGTTATCGCCGTCACTGCACGTTCGTGTTCATACCCCGAACGCGAGCTGAACGAGGCTGTCGACTTCTGCAAAAAGCAGGGGATACGCCACTTTATCTGCGACTCGGAGGAACTGGGTATCGACGGATTCTCGGAAAACCCAACAAACCGCTGCTATTTATGCAAAAACGAATTATTCAACAAGATATGGGCGGTCGCGCACGAGCAAGGTATCGAGCATGTGGCGGAGGGGTCGAATATGGACGACGAAAGCGACTACCGGCCGGGGCATATCGCCGTTAAGGAGCAGGGCGTAAAGAGCCCGCTGCGCCATGCGAAGCTGACAAAGGGCGAAATAAGGGACTTGTCAAAGGGGATGGGGCTGCCCACCTGGGACAAGCAATCTTTCGCCTGCCTGTCCTCCCGCTTCCCGTACGGGGAGAGCATCACCGCCGAGCGGCTTGCCATGATAGACAGGGCGGAGCAATTTTTGATAGATGCGGGGTTTCGGCAGGTCAGGGTGCGCTACCACGGCGACCTCGCGAGGATCGAGGCCGACAGGGACGGCTTCCGGCTGCTTGAGGATGAGGGGCTGCGTGAAAGGATATACGACGAGTTCAGGCGGATAGGGTTCGCGTATGTGGCGTCGGATTTGCTTGGGTATCGCACGGGAAGCATGAATGAGGTCATAGCGGAGATGGGCCAGCTTTCTGAATATAATGTGAGAATAGTGCGAGAATAATACGAGAATAGTACGGGAAAGGGGAAGGTGTCGGCATTATGGACAAGGTAATCGAGCAGGTGAGGGAATATTACGGGAAGCGGCTTAGGAGCAAGGCCGACCTAAAGACTGGCGCGTGTTGCGCGTCGGACAGGCCGCCTGCGGAAATTAGGGGCATTCTGCCGTTGATAGCGGATGAAATCCACGAGAGGTTTTACGGCTGCGGGTCGCCTTTGCCGCCGCTTTTGCAGGGGATGACGGTGCTTGACCCGGGCTGTGGCACAGGACGGGACGTATATATCGCTTCAAAGCTGGCGGGTGAATCGGGTTGTGCGATCGGCGTCGATATGACGGCGGAGCAGATCGAAACTGCTATGAAGCATCAGGAAGGGCAGCGCGAGCGTTTTGGCTTTAAGGCCTCAAACGTGAAGTTTTTGCAGGGCTATATCGAGGATCTGAAATCTCTTGGCATTGAGGACGGCAGCGTCGATGTGGTCATCTCGAACTGCGTCATAAACCTTTCGCCCGCCAAGGAATTGGTGTTTGCGGAAATATATCGCGTCTTGAAGCCGGGCGGTGAGTTGTTTTTCTCTGATGTTTTTGCGGACAGGCGTATCCCTGAAGCCCTGGCGTCCGACCCTGTGCTGCGCGGGGAGTGCCTTAGCGGTGCCATGTATACTGAAGATTTTCGCAGGCTTATGGCGAAAGCGGGGTGGGCCGATTTTCGCTATACGAGCATACGCCCGCTCGATATCGGCAATGAGGAAATAGAGGAAAAACTCGGCTTTGCGGCGTTTTCATCGCGGACGGTAAGGGCGTTCAAGCTCGATGGCCTGGAGGATATCTGCGAGGACTATGGGCAAGTCGCATGGTATGACGGCAGCATTGAGGGGCAACCGCATTTCTTTGACCTTGATGACCATCACAGGTTTTTCACGAACAAGCCGATGCTCGTATGCGGCAATACGGCATCTATGCTGTCGAACACCCGCTACAGCAGGGCGTTTACGGTGATGGGGGACCGCTCGGTGCATTATGGGGCGTTTGGGGGCTGCGGCGATGGGGCTGGAGCCGGTGACGGCGTGTGCGAAGCCGCCGGAGCCGGCTCGTGCTGCTAGTTAAATCACGTAGTTGTCGGCGCCGTGGGCGCTATGTTGGTCCAGGATGTCCTGTAAGGTGATGCCGTCAAAATATTCATTGATCAATTTATAGAAACCACTCCACATGTGGAGGGTCTTGCAGGATTCGGCCCGCTTGCATTGGTTTACGTCATCCTCAAGGCAGGCCACCGGCACAAGGCTGCTCTCCGTGATTCGCAGTATCTGGCCGACGGTGTATTCGGCAGGAGGCCGGGCGAGCATATACCCGCCTTGCTTGCCACGGTTGGTGCGAAGCATGTTTGAAGTGTTGAGCAATGAAACGATATGCTCCAAGTATTGCTTCGATATGTCCTGCCTTACGGCTATCTCCTTCAACGAAACAAACCCTTTGTCCTTGTTCTCCGCCAGGTCGAGCATAAACCGCAGCGCATATCTTCCTTTTGTAGAAATCTTCATCTTTATTCACCCCTGTTTCCACAAACAGCCCATAACACTATTATGCTATATGTCTGCTATGCTTTCAAGCCAAACTCTTTTTCAAGTCTGCCCAATGCTTCCACCAAGGTCGCTTTCGGGCAGGCGATATTGACGCGCTGAAAGCCTTCGCCCTCCGCCCCGAATATCGTCCCGCTGCTCAGCCATAGTTTTGCACCCTCTGTCAGCCGACGGTCAAGCTCGCTTTGCGAAAGCTCGTAGTCTGAAAAATCAAGCCAGAGAAGGTAGGTGCTTTCGGGCTCCACAAGCTTGATTTTCGGAAGCCGTTTCGCCAGAAACTCCCGTGCGGTGCGGATGTTTTCTAGAAGGTATTCCTTTAATTCATCGAGCCACGCAGCGCCTTTTGCGTAGGCGCTTTGGCAGGCGGCGAGGCCGAACACGTTCAATTGGTGGTATCCGCTGCGGACGATTTCGGTTTTTAGCTTCCTTCGCAAGTCCTCGTTTTTGACAAAAATGTTGGATGTCTGCAAGCCTGCGAGGTTGAATGTCTTGCTTGGGGCGGTGGCGACAATGGCGTTTTCGTTCAGTAGCCTGAAGCAGATGTGCTTATGGCCCGGCCAGATAAAATCGCAATGTATCTCGTCGGATATGATGATTACGTCGTGCTTCACGCAAATGTCGTTCATTGCGGAAAGCTCCTCGCGCGTCCATACCCTGCCTACAGGGTTGTGGGGGCTGCACAGGATAAAGAGTTTTACATTATGCTCTACGATTTTTTTCTCGAAGTCCGCAAAGTCAATGGAGTATTTGCCGTTATTGTATACGAGCGGGTTGGCGACGAGCGTTCTGCCGTTGTCGCGGATAACGTCGAAGAAGGGGTAGTATACCGGGGTTTGCACCATCACCGATTCGCCTGGCTCGGTGAAGGCGCGGACGGCGTGCGCCAAGGCGAACACCACTCCAGGGGTTTTGATTGTTTCGTGTGGCGTCACATTATAGCCATGCCGTGAGCCAAACCAGTTTGCGACGGCTTCGTAGTACCCGTCCTTGGGCTCTGTGTAGCCGAATACCCTGCGGTCTGCGGCCTGACGGATATCATCGAGGATTTCCTGCGGCGCAGGGAAGTCCATATCGGCGACCCACATTGGCAGAACGTCCTGGGGCTTTCCCCGCTCGCGGGCAAAGTCATACTTCAGGGAGTCTGTGCCGCGGCGGTCTATTATCGTGTCAAAGTCGTATTTCATGAGTATATTATACACGGATTGTCGGGACGATAAACCCCATTGTGCCATTACCCCATGGCCTTTTCCAAGTCGCTGATGATATCTTCTGCCGCTTCGATGCCGACCGACAGCCGGAGCAGGCTGCCGTCTATGCCGCGCGCCGCCCGCTGTGGCTCAGGGACTTCAGTGTGCGTCTGCGTGAGCGGGTGGGTGATAAGCGTCTCCACCCCGCCAAGGCTCTCGGCGAACAAGATAAGCTCTGTGCGGTTGAGGATGTCTTGGGCGGCTTCCTCGCTGCCGACCCGAAAGCTTATCATGGCGCCGAAGCCCCGCGCCTGGCGCTTTGACAGCTCATAGGCGGGGTGATCCGGCAGGCCGGCATAGTATACCGCCGTGATTTTTGGGTGGGTTTTCAGCCACGCGGCCACTTCCATGGCGTTTTGCTGCGATTTTTCCATGCGGACGGCAAGGGTCTTGATGCCGCGTGTAACGAGGAAGGCGTCGAAGGGCGACAGCACTCCGCCCAAGGTCTTTTTCAGGAAATTGAGCTTTTCGGCCGTTTCCGCTGTCTTTGAGACGAGGAACCCTGCAAGCGTGTCGTTGTGGCCGGACAGGTATTTTGTGCCGCTGTGTACGACGATGTCTGCGCCGAGGGCTATGGGGCTGAAAAAGTACGGCGTCAAAAATGTGTTGTCCACAATCAACAGGATTTTGCACGCGCCGACAATATCTTTTATGCCTGCGATGTCGGTCACTTTCATCATGGGGTTTGTGGGCGTCTCGATAAATATCGCCTGCGTGTTTTCGGTTATGGACGCCTTGACCGCCTCTAGGTCTGACGTGTCTACATAGTGCGTCTTGATGCCGTTTTTCGCGGATATCCTGTCGAAAAGCCGTATGGAGCCCCCGTACAAATCGTCGGTGGCTATGATTTCATCGCCAGGCGCAAACAATTCCATAAGCGTGGAGATGGCCGCCATTCCGCTCGCGAACGCCGTTGCGCCTGTGCCTCCCTCAAGCGCGGCGACAAGTTTTTCGACATGCTCTGTGGTAGGGTTTTTGTCCCGCGAGTAGTCGTAGCCCGTGCTCTTGCCGAAGCCGAGGTGGGCAAAGGTAGCGGACTGGTAAATCGGGGCCACAACCGCGCCGGTGGAATGGGATGTGTCCCTCGCGGCATGGATGCAGGCTGTTTCGGGTTTCATAACTCTCCTCCTCGTAAATAATTGGCATGAGTTTAGGCATATTTCACATATAGGTATTGTGTATATTATAGTGGAAATACGGCAAGTGTCAAATGCGTCGGCGTAAGCGGATTGCTATGGGTCGGCACAAAAGCATATTATTTCTCAAAAACATACTTGACATATATAAATAGTGTGCGTATAATCAAATCCACACTAAACATATATGTATTATCACATAATAAGGAGGTACACACATCATGTCCAAACAATCAAAGCACTTTGTAGCAGTAATAGTCGCGCTTGCGCTGACGCTAGGCCTTTTGGCGGGCTGCACGACCGGGTCTACGCCCGCTGCGCCCGCTCCGTCCGATTCCGCGCCCGCGCCTGACCCCGCCTCGTCCGCGCCCGTCGCCACAGACACGCAGATCTCCACGAAAATCACCGTGGCGGACGCAAAGACTACCCACCACCTAAACCTCTACGTCGCCAAGGAGCTAGGGCTGTTCGACAATTACGGCCTCGATGTCGAGATTGTGGCGACAGACGACAATGCGGCCTCGCGTGACTTAGTGGTCTCCGGCGGCGCAGACGTCTTTTGGACCTGCCCGACCGTTGCCATCGCCGCCATCGCAAACGGCGCGCCGCTCAAATCCATAGCGCAGGTGAAGAAGCCTTGCACGAGCGTATTGCTAGTGCCGCCGGACTCCCCGATTACCACGCTTGCCGACCTGCAGGGCAAGAGGATTGCAGGCATATCCCCCACTTGCGAAGCGGTCATTTCGCTGACCTCGGCCGCCAGAGATGCGGGTGCTGAGTTCTTTCTCGACCGACTGGCGGGCGGCGCTGCCATCACCGCCTTGGAAGCGAATGCGGTGGACGGCGCGATACTCGAAGAACCACAGGCCAGTATCGCCGAGCTTGCGGGGTATAAGGTGCTTTTCCGCGAGGTGTCGGAGAACATACCGTGCCGCACCATCAACGCGAGCGACAGCATCTTGGCCGCCAACGCCGAGCAGCTCAAGGATTTTATCAAAGCCATAGACGAGGCCAACGCTATCATCCTTGCAGACCCCACGGCACCTGAGATCGTGCAGATTGCCGTCGCCTACACGGGTGCGCCAGAGGACGCCATCATCTACGGTAACCACAGGCTGCATTTCGGGATCCCTCTTGAAACGGAAGGCCTGTTCGCCTTGGCAGACGAGCTTATCGCGCTGGACAACATCAAAGAGAACCCAGGCGACAGCATGTTCGCGCAAGAGTTCAAGGGGATTACATGGTAAATAGGACCTCGATAGTCACGCCTGAGTTTCTCGCAGTCCTTATCCCTTTGCTTGCGCTTTGGGAAGTGCTGCCGCGCCTCGGCGTGGTGCCGCGCACGCTTATCCCCGCGCTGAGCGACGTCGCCGTGACCTTTTGGGATATGTTCGCCAATCAAGGATTTTTGGTGGACGTGGGAAGCAGCATGGCCAAATTCTTGTTGGGGCTAGGCCTGGCCATCGTTACCGCTATACCCATAGGGGTGCTGATGGGGTGGAACATCGCCGTGAGAAAGCGGCTACTCCCATTGTTTCAGCTTCTCTCCCCGATACCCCCGCCGGCGTGGGTCCCGATTACCATAATACTTTTCGGGATAGGGCTACCAATGCAGGTTTTCCTGATATTCCTGGGCGCGTTCTACCCGATATTGTTCAACACCTACCAGGCGGTCAAGGATACCGAGCCGCGCTACCTTGCCAGTGCGCGCGTTTTCGGCGCAAGCGAGTTTACGCTTATCACTCGCGTGTATTTCTGGCACGCGCTCGGCGCCATTATTATGAGCGTGAAAACCGGCGTGGCAATAGGGCTTGTCATGTTGGTCATCGCCGAGATGTACGGCGGGCGGACGGGGATCGGCTACGTCCTCAACGAGGCCAAGGACTATTTCCAGATACCCAAAATGGTCGTCTGCATGGTCACTTTGGGCATAATCGGTTGGCTTATGATTGAGATATTGAAATCCGTGGAGTTGCGGTTGGCTGTGTGGAAGGTGGGCAGATAGATGATTGAGGCCCGCAATGTTACTAAGTTTTTTTCAATAATAAACGAGGACCGCACCGCTGACGGCATCACGGCTGTGCTTTCGGTATCGCTCACCGTCGAGGACGGCAAAATAGTGAGCCTGCTTGGACCATCCGGCTGCGGGAAGTCCACTTTTTTGGAAATATTGGGTGGCTTGCAGGCTCCCACCGAGGGCGGGGTATACATAGACGGTAAGCAAGTGCTTGAGCCCCTGCCGTCCACGCGCAAGGAGATGGAGGCTTACCGCCGCAAGTACAGATTTTTGTCGCCCTTGGCAAACAGCATGTTCAGGAACAGGCCGAAGCACGATATAGCCATGATCTTTCAGGATTATGCCGTATTCCCGTGGATGACGGCGCTGCAAAACGTGACCTTTACATTGAAATTGCGTGGCGTGCCGCGACGCGAATGGGAGGACAAGGCCGTTGTATATCTAAGAAAGGCGGGTCTGGCCGAGTCCCTGAGCAAATACCCGTCGCAGCTATCGGGCGGCATGAGACAGCGGCTCGCGCTCGCCCGTGCGCTTGCGGTGGAGCCGCGAATCATTTTGATGGACGAGCCCTTTGCCGCTGTGGATGCCCTTACGCGCGAGCGCCTGCAAGATGACCTTCTGCGTCTGTGGGGCGAGACAGGCATCACCGTCGTTCTGGTCACCCACGACATCGACGAGGCTTTGTATCTCTCGGACGAGGTCGTGGTGTTCTCGCCGAATCCTGGCTCGATTCGCAACCGTTTCATTATTGACGTGCCACGTCCACGCCGCCGCAGCGACCCCGAACTCGCAGAGCTCAGGTCGCGAATGACATCATTGTTCAAATATGATATCAACCATGAAAGCGAGTATTCGATATGAGTAATGCAATCAAATTCCGTTCAATAGTATATGGCAGCATCACCGACGCCATCGGCGCGACGCCCCTGGTGCGGTTGCCGAAAATCAGCGCGGGTATGCCGGGCACGCTGCTCGGTAAACTGGAGTCGTTCAACCCTGCGGGCAGCGTGAAATGCCGCATAGGTGCAGCCATGCTAGAGGCCGCGATACAAGAGGGCAGGCTGAAACCTGGCGGCATGGTGATAGAGCCTACAAGCGGCAACACGGGCATAGGCCTGGCGTTCGCTTGCTCGGCGCTCGGCTATCGCTTAACGCTCACCATGCCGGAAACCATGTCCATAGAGCGGCGCAAGCTAGTGAAGATGCTCGGCGCGGACTTGGTGCTGACGCCCGGCAGCGAGGGCATGGCAGGCTCCATACAAAAGGCGCGGGAGCTTATGGCGAAAACCCCTGGCGCCTTTATGCCCATGCAGTTTGAGAACCCCGCCAACCCGCAGATACACCGTGTCACCACGGCGGAGGAGATATGGAACGACACGGGCGGCGAAGTGGACATCTTTGTGGCCGGTGTAGGAACGGGCGGCACGATAACGGGGGTCGGCGAGGTCCTCAAAGCCCGCAAGCCCTCCGTAAAAATCATCGCGGTCGAGCCGGACGCCTCTCCTGTGCTTTCGGGCGGCAGGCCGGGGCCTCACCGCATACAGGGCATAGGCGCCGGCTTCGTGCCGAAAATCCTCAACCGCTCGGTGATAGACGAGGTCATCTGCGTGACCAACGATGACGCTTTTGACACCGCCAAAAGGCTTGGCAGGGAAGAAGGCGTGTTGGCGGGCATATCCTCCGGGGCGGCGGTCTTTGCCGCCCTACAGCTCGCCGCGAGAAATGAAAGCGCCGGAAAAACCATCGTGACGATGCTCCCTGACTCAGGAGAACGCTATCTAGCCACACAACTTTCGGATACTGCGTAAAAACACCCGCCGGATTGCTCTTATTTATTTGTCTTTGGCTTCGATTTATAATAGGATTAGCATCGTTAGGTAAAGAAGGTTTGTGCTAATCAAATTTGATGGAAGCGAGAGAGCGCAGTATTATGGATAATCGACAAGTAGGAAAATTTATTTCCCGTTTGCGTAAATCTAAAGGCATGACGCAAAAGGAATTGGCTGAAAAATTAGATATTACGGATAAAGCGGTATCCAAATGGGAAAGAGGGTCAGGGTATCCCGACATCTCAATATTGCCGTCGCTTGCGGATATTCTGGGGGTTACAGTAGAGGAAATCCTGTCCGGCAATGAAACCGATATTGGGCTGGAGAATCTCAATGAAGCACCAAATAGGTTTCTGACGGGCGATTTCTTCAAAAGCAAACCTGTCAAGGTGATTATACTCATACAGATTGTGCTAACCGCACTCGTCGTGGCAACTGCTGTTGTTTCACTGCTATATGCGAAAGAGATGGGCAGCGAAGCGATCGGGCAAACGCTCAAGGGATTGTTTACGGTTTGGCTTATGTGCATCGTTGTATTCGGTTTTTTGCCATTGCTTATATGTTATATCCGGTATAAGAAGCTGTCAGCGAAAGAAAGGGCTGCGAGGTAGGCGTTTTTTCGTCATATTGCCCGCTCTCTACTTTTAGATTACACAATTCTACGATTCGTCGGTTGCATAGTCCCCCGCCGGTTCAATATGTTATTACTGTCAGCACAAAAGAAGTGCGGCATAACATAATTTGAACAGGAGGCTATTAAAATGAAAAAGTTATTCTCTATCCTTATCGCTGTTGCTTGTTGTCTTTGTCTGCCGGCAGGAGCTTTCGCAGCAGAAATGGCAGAGCTTTCCCCCAAACTCGCCGATGTGGATGCTTATCTTGAACAAAATTTCCCAAGCACCCACATGCCGGGCATGTCCATTGTCATAGTGGATGCGGATTCCGTCCTTTACAACAAGGCTTTCGGAGATTGCGAAAGCGTGGAAACGCCTTTTATCATCGGCTCGACAAGCAAATCGTTCACCGCCGCTGCCATTATGCAATTGTCGGAACAAGGCAAGGTTGATTTGGACGTCCCGGTTTCACGCTATCTTCAAACAGACTTGGACAGCAAGGTCACTATCCGCCATCTTTTGAATCATACCAGCGGTTTCGGCCAATACCAGGTTCGGAAAGATTTAACGGTAAACGAAAGTTACGGCGAGCATAGCTACTCGAATCTGAATTACACTTTGCTGGGGGAGGTGATAGAGGTTGTGACAGGCCTGTCTTATGGTGATTATATGAGTGCCAATGTCTTTGCGCCTTTGTCTATGACCAACACTTACACATCCTTGAACGAGGCTGAGGGCATGGCTGCCGGCCACCGCAACCTTTTCGGGTTTCCAATTAAAAAGGAGTTCCCCTATCCTGTCAGCGGCGATTTAAACAGCAGGGTCAGCGTTCCCACGGGTTACATCATTTCCAGCGCCTCGGACGTTGGCCGCTATCTCCAAGCCCTTTTGCGCGGCGGCGAAGGCATATTGTCGCCTCAAAGCGTGAACACCCTCCTTTATGACAGCGTACCGATACCTGGCGCAAACGAACACTACGCTATGGGCTGGCAGGAAACGTCGGACTATGAAGAACGGCTGCTCTACCATTCCGGTTTGGTGGAGAATTATTTTTCAATAATGGCCCTGTTGCCGGACAGTGGCTTGGGCATAGTGACGCTCTATAATATGAACGATTATTTTGTTGCGAACAGCCTTTCCACAACCCTCACGATAGATGTGCTCAATATCCTTATGGGGGTGGAGCCGGCAGGTGTCGGCAGCAGCGATTATGTCGTTTATCATTTGCTTATCAACCTGCTCTTTTGCCTTGCGTTATTGCTTGCTATCGTTCCATTGTTGCGGCTGCGCCGATGGGAGAGCAAGCTGGCAGGCCGCCGCCCCCTTCGCCTTTTTGCCGAAAGCATTGCGCTGCATTTGCTATACCCCTTATTGCTCCTGTCTATCCCGCTGCTTCTGCACACGCCCTACGCTGCGGCGTGGGCGTATGCCGCAGATGTAATAATAGTTGCGGTATCCGGCGCGGTTCTCGCGCTGATCTGCGGGGCGGCCAAACTTGCTATATGGGTGGGCAAGCGCGGAAAGTAAGGCAGATTGTGTAAAAGCAGAGGCTGTTTTGAACACAAAAAGAACCTTTCTTGTTGTGTTTGGGCTGTAGGGTGGCGCGTTGGATCTGTCTTGATTAAATATTATTTGGTATATATAATATGAAAGCAGGAGGACAGTTGTATGCCAGTCAATGGTGACATACTTGAGATGACGGATATCATTCGGAACGTCGTGCCGACGGAACGTATATATTTGTTTGGCTCACATGCGTATGGGGTGCCGGGCGAGCATAGCGATTATGACCTTTATGTTGTTTTGTCTGATGAATCTCTTAGACCCTACGATGCGGAAGTGACGATAAGGCGGGCATTCGTGGGTCTTAAAAAGCCATTCCCTGTCGATATTCTTGCAATGTCTGCGGCAGGTTTTGATAATAGGAAAGGGCTTTTGACATTGGAAAGAAAAGTTGCAAATGAAGGGGTGCTTCTCTATGAAAGAGATAGATTTGATATCAGAATGGCTTGATACTGCGAGGAATGACTATATTGCCGCCAAGCATCTTTTTGAGGACATTCGGCCGAGGCAGATCGAGATAGCGTCTTACCATTGCCAACAGTCTGTTGAAAAATCGTTGAAGGCGTTTTTGATATTCAATGGGATTGACCCTCCATACACCCACAACCTTGAAGATTTGTGCAGCAAATGCGAAGAATCAGAAAGCGGGTTTTCCGCTTTTGCTGACTCTTGCGTAAAACTTTCGCCATATGCTACGGTGACGAGGTATCCTAAGAAAGCCGATATCACAGAGGAAGAAGCGGCTTATGCAGTTGAAAAGGCAAAAGAGATTTTTGAATTTGTCTATGGACTCATACCTGGTCTTGATGAAGGGCTGCGGTAAAAAGTTCAATGGTGGGGTGGGGGTCGGCGGAGTAGCGTAGCGAGGGAGAGGGTAAGCACAAAAAGAACCGACCCTGTTGTGTTTCCACTTTATAGTCAGTTGAAAACCGCCTGGTATTTTGGGGTGGATTTTTGATGTAATCTTCTTGCGAAAATCACAGCCCTTCGGGGCGGCTATATGAATTTTATTAAGGGCATCTGCTCAAATAAGGATTCATGTAGTCTTTGTGGTTTTCGCGAACCGAGCGGGTGTCCTTTTGATTTTTTGTTTGAGGTATTCCGCTAATTGTATCAGGTGTGTTTAATGTTTAGGAGGATTTATTTATGAAACAAGCAGATGTGAGAAAGAAACTAATTCTTGTACTAATGGTGATACTGGCCGTTGCACTTTCTGGATGTGAGGGAAATACAACCTCTCCACAACCCACTATATTGAATGAGCCTGAAAATGCTGTTGAAACTGAACTGGTTGAAGCTGAACCAGAAGTTGAATCCGACCAAGAGAGCAGGACTGAGACAGTACGTTTTGGAGAATTACAGTTCAAGCTACTTGCAGGCATAGTGTCAAATCGCACGAAAGATGAAGATAGTCTATCGTTTATTCTTTCATCTAGTTTCAACTCTACTGAGATCGCCATGTTGAGTGTAAAATATAGTGACGAGAGCATGATGGAAATTATTGCTTCGCATCCCGATGGGAGCGAATTTACGATTGGCACGTTTCCGGCATACGAAGTGATAATAAAAAGTGAAAATATCGAGATTTTCTTCCTTTATGTTGAAATAGATTCGCAGGTTTACAGCCTTACCTATTCTGCTCCCGTAGCATCAGCCGACAATGGCTTGAACATGGACGCATTGATGCTCAATCTTCAATACGATGCAATAAAAAACACTATTGAAAGAGCCACGGGCGACATTGAAGCCGCTCCAGAAATATCTTGGAAAACAGCATATTTTGACAGGATTGTTTTTGAAGTAGGTCGTAACTGGTTTAGTACGACTCAGACAACCGGAAGCGTTAAAGCTGACGTTTATCTTATTTCTGAACCAGAGATTTACGATTCCACCTTGACTGTGTCATCAATGCCACTAAATATTTCCCTGCTTGGTATTGACGGCAACATTGCCAGTGGCAATCTAAAAGGCGGAGAAAAGTTTGTTGTAAACGAATTACAAGCATATGAAATATCGGAACAGGCAGGTGATTCGCAAAAAAATACAATTTTTGTGCAAAAGGAATCCGATATGTATGTGTTTCTATTTAGCCTTGATGCTAATGATGATGCTGTCACCGTCAATAGTATATACGACTACATAAAGAACTCGATAAGATAATTTTTGGCATGGCAGTGTGATAAGATACACGCCTCAACTTCTTGGAGTACATCGCCCTTGGTGTGTTACGCCATGTGTGTGAGCGGTCGGCGGGGTGGTCTTGCGCGATGTCGGGCTGGGTCGGTGGAGTAGCGCGGCGAGATACCTCTCCCCGGTCTAAAAAAACAAACATTTCTTTTTATGGTTTTCGGATATAACGGAAAAGCACTCGCCGATAAGTTATGTCCCGCTTGTGCAGTTGCGACTAGCAAATATTTACATATTTCGCTTGACAAAGGTTTTTTGCTGTCGTATACTTTGCTTATCACGACGCAGGGATGTACCGAACGGAGAGATACCTAATGGTGAACCTGCATTTTATTTGTCTTTGGGTTTCTCATTATGTGAAAGACAATATCGGTGTCGACGTTGCCCTTCTTTAGTCCCGCCATCGCATTGTTGTGCTCGCGGAAAATTGGTATAAATCCGGCGTTGCGGATTGCGGCATATAGGTCATTGTTATCGGCAATTTTATTGCCAATGAAATAGTACGCTGTGCCTACGTGGTACTTTTCAGATAGATATACACGAAATCGTTGCAGGTCGATTCTCCACGGGTCATCGGCTTTGGTCGTTCCGAGGTATAGGTTTTGGCCATCAATAAAAGCATAATTGTTCATACAAGCAGAATACCACGTAAAAACATTGATGTCAATATATAGCACAAAAGTAAAATTATGCAATTGCCAGTATAGCGGAAAAATGACCGCCGATATGCTATACTCTACCTGTGCGATTGCGATTATGGTTGTGTGAGTTTATCAGGGGAAAGGAGTTGTAGAAATGGCGAATATCTTTCATGTGCCGCAGTGCATCATAAGCGGGGAGAACGCGACGAAGTCAGGGATGGAGCTTGTGAGGTCTTTCGGCAAGAAGGCTTTGGTCGTGACCGACCAGTCCATGATCGACCTGGGCTTTCTGAAAAAGCTTACGGACGAGCTAGACACCGACGGGATTTCCTATCATGTGTATGCCGAGATAAACGAGGAGCCCACCCACACGATGATAGACAAAGGTGTGGAGCTGTTCAAAAACGAGAAGTGCAAGTTCTTGATAGGTCTGGGCGGCGGGAGCCCGCTTGACGCGATGAAGGCGATAGGCGCCGTCTATGCGAACGGCGGCAGCATATGCGATTACCAGGGCAAGAAAATCGAAAAGCACCTGCCCCATATGGTGGCGATACCGACCACCGCCGGCACTGGCTCCGAAGCGACAAAAGTCTCAATAATCACCAACACAGACACAAATGTGAAGATGTTGCTAAGCGACACGAAGCTGATTGTTGATTTCGCGATTCTGGACTCGGACTACACTTTGACGATGCCGCCGGGCGTGACCGCCGCCACTGGCGTCGATGCGTTGACGCATGCGATCGAGGCCTATACTTCGGTTAAAGCGACCCCGATGAGCAACCTTTATGCGGTTTCGGCCATCAAAAAAATATTCGAGAACCTTTACGAAGTCTATACCAACGGGTCGAACGCGGCCGCGCGGCGCGAGATGTCCATAGCGGCGTTCGAGGCGGGGGTCGCGTTCAGCAACTCGTCGGTCACGATAGTGCATGGCATGAGCCGCCCGATAGGAGCTTTGTTCCACGTCCCGCACGGTATGTCGAACGCCATGTTGCTAAAGGTGTGCCTCAACTTCATCAAGCCCGGCGCGGTGTACAAACTGTACGAATTGTCAAAAGAGATTGGCGCCTACAGGGTCGGCATGACGCCGGAGGAGGGTGCCGACGCGTTTGTGACGGCGACATTGGCGCTGCTCCGCGCGCTGAACATAAAGACGCCGATGGACTATGGCATAGAGAAGAACGAGTTCTTCAAGTTCATACCCAAGATGGCAACGGACGCGATGGCGAGCGGCAGCCCGATGAACACGAGAAGGACGCCGTCGCTGGACGACCTTACGGAGCTGTACTCCAAGTTCTGGTATGAGAGCGAGATCGAGAAAGCGAGCAGGGACTCGGAAGCGTAGAGCGACACACTCGCCGCTGACAAAGTTATTTGAAAAAACTTAATAATTGCTGACGTCCATATTTGATTTCGGCAGATAAGATTCACATTGGCGCGTAAAGCGCGGGTGTGAATTTTGTTTTGCATGGCAATTGGTTTTGCGGAATCGGTATGGAGCCGAGGACAAGGATATGGAGGTGTGCAGCATGAATCGCAGAAGTATAAGAAAGCGCAGAAGAAGCAGAAGAAGGAATTTTGCGAGAGGGCTGACGGTGGCCGCTGTCTGCCTCGTGGTGTTTACGGTCGGGATGGCTGCGCCGCGGGAGGTGTCCGCCAAGGCGCCCGATATGTCCGCTCGCGCCATGGACACTGCGGACATCAAGGACACGCACCACTTAGAGTTGGTAAACGGCAACAATCCTGTCGTTGGCGGCGGGGTGGACACGAGGCGGCTTGCGGCGGTGGGCGAGGGTGGGGTCATGCTCCACGAGGACGCATTGCTTGCCATTAGCAGGCTCTTTGTTGCCGCTGAGAAAGCAGGCATAGGCAGTCTTTACGTCCTTAGCGGCCATAGGGACGAAAGCAAGCAGGCGCAGTTGTACGAAACGGCGGCGGACAAGTCTTTCGTGCAACCGCCGGGGCATAGCGAGCACCATACAGGGCTTGCCGCTGACATATTGCCGGTCGGAGTGGGTATGCATGAGATGGACGGTACGCCAGAGGCTGTATGGCTCGCGGAAAACGCATGGCGCTACGGCTTGATACTCCGCTACGCCGAGAGCAAGCGCGATATAACGAAGATCGCCTACGAGCCGTGGCACTTCCGTTACGTCGGGCAGCCACACGCCGCCTATATGCACGAGAACGGTCTATGCCTTGAAGAATACATCGAGTTTTTGCAGGACGTTGGCGGGTATAAGGCGGAGTTCCATGGCAAAAGCTATACAGTCTTGTATGAGAGACCGAAAAATGGTGTAATAAAAGTCCCGGAAAGCAAGGATTACACAATTTCCGGCAACAATATGGGAGGATATATAGTGACGGCATGGGAGCGGAATTGATTTTATGGACTATACTATATTGATATGCGATGACGATGAGGACATCTCCTCTGCCCTTGAGATCTATCTAAGGCAGGAGGGGTATAACGTGCTTCGTGCGGAGAATGGCGCCGAGGCGGTGGACGTCGTGACGGGCGATGAGGCTGTGCATTTGATACTGCTCGACGTGATGATGCCCGTGATGGACGGCATCCGGGCGGCGGTGAAGATACGCGAGACGAGCAATGCGCCGATACTTTTTCTGAGCGCAAAGACCGAGGACACCGATAGGGTGCTAGGGCTGAATATGGGTGGCGACGACTATATCACGAAGCCGTTCAACCCCGTGGAGCTGATGGCGCGGGTCAAGGCGGCGCTTAGGCGGTATGCGCGGCTTGGCGGGCTCGACGGCGGGGTTGGTGGCACGAGTGGCGGCGTGGGAGGCACGGGTGGCACGGGAACGGGCGGCGGTTTCAGTAGCGGTGCGGTAGACGTACCCACAGACGGCCCCGCCCCCGTTGGCGGCTTCGCCCCCACAGACGGCCCCGCCCCCGTTGGCGGTACGGGCAGTTGCGATGGCGAGGGCACCCAAGCCGACATCTTCAAAACCGGCGGGCTCGTCCTTGACGACAACCAAAAGCGTGTGACCGTCGACGGCGAGGAAGCCACGCTGACCGCGCTCGAATACAATATCCTTAAATTTATGATGGGCAGCATGGATCGAGTGTTCACCTCGTCGCAGATATACGAAGCGGTCTGGGGCGAGCCCGCCTTCCACGTCTCAAAGACCGTGTCGGTGCATATCCGCCATATCCGCGAAAAGATAGAGATAAACCCCAAGGAACCGAGATACCTCAAGGTGATTTACGGGCTTGGGTATAAGGTGGTGAAGCAGCCATGAGCATGGGCAAGAGCAGAGGCAAGAACCCGAACGGCGACCAGACCAAGGACATGAAGCTCGCCTCCCCCATAACAAAAGTGGCGGCGCTCGTCTCCCCCATCACAAAGGTGGCGGCGCTCGCCATCGGCTACTTCGCGGCGATCGCGTCCGTCAGCGCGCTCAGCTATAGTTTCAGGTTCAGGGCGCACCATCTTGAAGGCGCCCTTGGCGACTGGACGAGGGTGGGCTTGATAGGCATTCCGATATTCGGCATCTGCGCTGCGGTGTTCTTCATTTCAATATGGCGGTCGAAGGGCAGCGAGAGCCCGCGATTTTGGCGTAATGTCGACTGGGCGGCGCTTGCCGTCCTGTCAAATTGCCTTATTTTCCTTTCCGTCCATGTGGTGCGGGATACTGAAATTTTTATCACCCCCGACGTCTTGGCGGCGCTGACTTTCGGAACATACGTTCTTGCGATGCTGACGCTTGGCAGGATACTGGCGTGCGTCAGGGACGGTGACATTTTGCGTACCTGCTATCTGTACAGGTTTTTCAGGCTCTATCCTGTATGGCGGCCGATGGGGGCAGTCGCCGCCGCGCTTTTGGCGTGGTGCCTGTGGTGTCTCTTTTTGATGCCCAATGCGTGGCCTGCCCTTTACTTCGCTACGTGGCCTGCCCTTTACTTCGCATGGCTGCCGTGGTACTTCTTTGCGGTCTTCGTCTTTGTTGCGCTCGTATGCTTCTGCGCCTTCGTCCTGTCCCTTTCTGCGGAGTATGAAAAAGCGAACGCCGAGAAGGTGAGGGCGGAGCGGTTCAAGGGCGAGCTGATAACAAACGTTTCGCACGACATACGCACTCCGCTTTCCGCGGTTATCAGCTATGTGGGCCTGCTAAAAAACCTCCCCAAGCTGAAAGGGGAGTATGCGGACTATGTGGCGGTGTTGGACAAAAAGACCGCCCGCCTTAAAACATTGATAGACGATTTGATGGAGGCGTCGAAGGCAGGCACCGGCAATATAAGCGTAAGCATAAGCGAAGTTGATTTAGGCGAATTGGTGGGGCAGGTTGCGGGGGACTTCGAGGACCAGTTTTGCGATCGCGAGCTGACGCTTGTTATACGCCAACCCGATGAAGCCGTTTTCGCGCAGGCGGACAGCAGGCATCTGTGGCGAGCCCTCGAAAACCTTTTCGGCAATGCAGCAAAGTACGCGCTGCCGGGGACCCGTGTGTTCGCAGGCATAGCCCTGTGCGACGGGCGGCCATTGCTTTCGCTCAAGAACGTGTCGGAGCACCCCATAGACATCCAGGCGGAGGAGCTTGCCGAGCAGTTTATACGGGGCGACCGTTCACGCCACACAGACGGCAGCGGGCTTGGGCTCTATATCGCCAAAAGCCTTGTGGAAGCGATGGGCGGGGGCTTTTCCATCCGCGCCAGCGGTGATCTTTTTGAAGCGGAGATAGCCTTGCCTCATCGTGCCGCCGACTAACCTTTTGCCATCTCACAAGGCAGTTGAGCCTTGAACCAGTCGCATAGGTAATCGTAGACTTCCGGCTTGTTCAGCTCGTTGATGATTTCGTGGCGGCATTCGGGGAACAATTTTAGGTCGACGCGGGTGTGGCCTGTGTTTTTTAGTTGGGCGGCGTAGCCTGTGGGCCCTGTTTCCTTGTTGCAGATGATGTCCTCGGCGCCGGCAACGATGAGGATGGGGATGTCGGGTATGGTGCGGCCCCATTTTTTTGAGTAGAAGCGGTGGTAGCCGTTCAGGAGCGTGGCGTAACCGCCTGCTGTGTAATCGAAGCCGCAGAGTGGGTCGGCTACGTATTTGCGTACCACTTCGGGGTCTCGTGAGAGCCAGAATTTGTCGCGTTCGGCTTCTTCTGTGGTCATGTCCTTGGTGGTGCCCGCGAGACGGTCGATGAACGGCGAGCGTTTGAGGTGGCCTTGCGTGGCGGATATGAAGCCGGCTATGCAGGCGAATATGCGGGAGTGCTTTATGGCGGCGGGCGGCCCGCAGAGCGCCAGGGCGGTCAGGCCTTGGTAACGCTCGGCGTACAAGGCGGATAGTATGCTGCCCATGCTGTGCCCGAACAATATGCGTGGGAGGGTGCCTATCTTTTCCTCCGCAAGCCCGAAAAGGTTGTGAAAATCGTTGATTGTGAGGTCGAAACCGCCTGCTTTGCTTGCGAATGCGCCGATATGCCCCTGTGCGCTCTGTCCGTGGCCTGCGTGGTCGTTCGCCACGACGCTGAAGCCTTGGGCGCAGAGGAAGCGGGCGAAATCGTCGTAGCGGGCGCTGTGCTCTGCCATGCCGTGCGCTATCTGGATGATGGCGGACGGGTTTTCCGCAAGCCAGGCGTTCGCGAAGATGTCGCCCTCGCCGTTCGAGGCCGGAAATTGCCATTGTTCGTGGGTTGTTGTCATAATAGTGTCCCTCCAAAACCCATTGTGTCAGCAATATGATAAAATAGCAATGATTTATTTTATAGATTGGTTATGGTATTTGGGAGTGTATTGGCAATATGGGCAATAAGCAAATTGAGAGAAGGAATACGAGAATTTATGCAATCCTTTTGGCGGCGGTGGTCTTGGCGGCGGGGTTTGTGCCGATGGGGGCTGCGGGGGCGTCTGTGGCGGAGTCGGGCGATGGCAAGAGGGTGTCCATCGTTTTCACTCATGACATGCATTCGCGGTTCGACCCTGAGCGTTTTGTGACGCCGGACGGAAGCATTTCGGAGCGGGGGGGCTTCGCACGTATGAAAACCGTGATTGATGGGGTGAAGGGGCGGTATCCCGACACGTTTGTGCTTGACGCGGGCGATTTTTCGATGGGGACGCCGTACCAGACCATTTTTTCCACCGAGGCTGCGGAACTGCGGATGATGGGGCTGCTCGGCTTTGACGCGGTCGCGCTCGGAAACCACGAGTTTGATTACCGTGCGCAGGGACTCACGGATATGTTCCATGCCGCGATGGGGAGCGGCGATACGCTCCCTTATGTGATGTTGGCGAATGTCGACTGGGACGCAACCATGGCGGATGCGGATTTGGCAGGCGACGCACGCTACCTCAAGGCGGCGATGGAAGTCTACGGGGTCGTGGAGGATTATGCGATTATCGAGAAGGGCGGCGTAAAGGCTGCGGTCTTTGGGATTATGGGCAAGGAGGCCGACAGTTATGCGCCTGAGAGCGGGCTGATTTTCGAGGACCCGATAGAGGCGGCGCGAAGGGTGGTGGCGCAGATCCGGGTCGGCTCGGACGCCGACATCATAATCGCCCTGTCGCACAGCGGGCTCGACGACATCCCCGATAGGTCCGAGTGCGAGCGGCTTGCCGCCGCCGTGCCGGAGATAGACCTTATCGTCAGCGGGCATTCGCATACCCGGCTCGAGCAGCCCATCGTCGTGGGCGATACCGTCATCGTGGCGAGCGGCGAGTATACGCACGATATAGGGCATATCGTGCTGGGGCGCAATGGGGGGCGGTTTGCGGTCGAAAGTTATGAATTGTTGCCTGTTAGCGCGAATTTGCCCAAGGACTCTGAGGTGGAGGCGGCAATAATGGGGTTCCGCGCCCTTGTGGACGAGCGGTATCTGTCCAAGTTTGGGTACAGTTTTGATGAGGTAATTGCGTATTCACCGTTCTCGTTTACGCCAATCGAGATTTTTGGCAATGTGCAGGGCGAGGAGCCGCTTGGGAACCTTATCGCGGACTCGTATGTGGATGCGGTGCGGAAGGCGGAGGGGGCGGATTATCGTCAGGTTGATGTGGCGATAGCGCCGAACGGGGTCATCAGGGCTTCGTTTGCGGAGGGCCCCATCACTGTGGCGGACGCGTTCAATGTAAGCAGCCTGGGAATAGGGCCTGACAAGGTGCCGGGGTATCCGCTGGTGGAGGTATATTTGACCGGCAAGGAGCTTAAAACCATTGCAGAGGTGGACATTTCGGTGTCCACGCTGATGTCCGCCGCACGGCTGTATATGTCGGGGCTAACATACACTTACAACCAAAACAGGCTCTTTTTGAACAGGGTGACGGATGTGAGGATTATGCAGCAGGACGGCAGCACGGCGGAGCTTGACAACAACGCTTTGTACCGAGTGGTGGGCGGGCTGTACTCGTGCCAGATGCTGGGAACGGTGGAGGCGCAGTCGTTCGGGCTGCTGAAGGTGACGCCCAAGGACGCGAACGGGGCGGCCATAGTGGACTTCGAGGAGCATATCATCTACGATGGCGATATGGAGCTGAAGGAGTGGGCGGCGCTGGCGGGCTATCTGGGGTCGTTTGGGCAGGTGGACGGTGTGGCGCTCATGCCCGACTACTACAATCAATTGCATGGGCGAAAGGTGGAGGACACTTCGCGGACGCCTACGGCGATACTCAAGCGCCCGAACCATATTTTCTTCTTGCTGTTGGCGGCGGGGGCTGTGCTTGCGGCAATCGTGATTTTGGTGGTGAAGCTGATAAAACGCTTCCGCCGCTGCAGAAAGGCGAAAAGGGAAGCTGAAGCGTAGGCAGCAGGTTGTCAGGGGCGTTATTTGGACTTGCGCTTTTTGACGGCGACGCAAGCCTGGGACAGATACAGCGATGAGTCGGATGTGCAGACCTCGTCAAACATATACATAAGCCATACAGGGCCATGAAATTCCAAGGAGTTCTCCTTTGCGTACGCCTCCATTCGCACAGGCATATCGCCCACGTCGCCGTAGCTGCCGCGTGCAAACCCTATAAGGTATTGCCCCTCCTTGCGGATATCCTTTCCGGTCGGGTCTACCGAGAAGAAGTGTTGCGGCTGGTCTGGCGCGCTACTGAACAAGTCCATGCTTTCATAATACCCGCCCACAGGGAAGCTGAGGTTTATATGCCTCATTTCCGCCTCGTGGCAGATTGCGGCAAGGGGCTTTATGAAATTATCGCCTTCTGCGTATTCGTTGCGTGGCCAGAGGGTGTACTCCTTGTCATCCCTGTGCAGGATCTGGACGGTGTTTTCGTCCACGCTTATCCCGTTGCCAGGCTTTTCGTCGGATACGACCCTCACTCCGTCAACGGCCTCAAACCCTTTTGCGACAATGGTTCCGTAATTGATCAGCTCGCGTCTTGCGTGTATGATCGAGTAGCGTGCCCGCAGCGCCTGCAGCTCGATGTCCAGCTGCTTTTCCTGTTTTTCGAGCAGTCTCAAAAGTTCAAACGGCGTCCTGTCATCCCTTAGCCCGACGAGCGTTTTCAGTGGAATGTTGAGGTCGCTCAGCACGCTGATAAAATTGAGCGTCAGTATTTGCGTAATGCAATAATATCTGTAATTGTTTTCGGGGTCGCGGATTGCGGGTGAAAACAGCCCGATTTTGTCGTAAAACCGTAGCGTCGCGGCATCGATTCCCGTAACCTCCGCAAATTCGCCGACGGTAAAAAACTCCTTTGCTTCTTCGCATATGGTTTTATCTTTTGCGTCCACTTGCATCCCTCCTATGGTTTTATCAAGTCGATTCCACGGCGCAGATAGGCTTCGTTTATGGCGCCTTGCACCCCTGTGACGATATACCCGTCTTTGTCGATGAACAGGGTGGTCGGGATGGAGCGTATCGCGTAGGTAAGCGAGCCTTCTTGGTTTGTGTCGAAATAGACAGGGAATGTGAAGCCGTTGTCCCTTATATATTGCTCGCCTATCTCCCTCGTTTCGCGGACTCCGTCCGTAAGGTTGAGCATGACAAACTGCACTTCCTCGCCGAGTTCTTGATAGGCTTTTTCGAAGTCCGGCATTTCATCTTTGCAGGGTGGGCACCAGCTTGCCCAGAAGTTCAGCACGACAGGCTTGCCCTCGAAATCCAGTAAGTTGACAGAATTGCCATCGCCGTCCGACATGGAGAAGTCCAGGGCTTTTGGGTCTGTGCGGGGCTCTGCGGTCGGGGTGGCGTCGGGGGCGTCCGATGCGTCTATCCCTGCGTCCTCGGAGGCATCATCGCGTTCGTCCTCTGTCATGCCGTCCGCCGCTGCGTGCATCAAGTCGATGTCTGGATCGCGCATCTCCGTCAGCGTGTCGTATGCGACCGAGGCGCCCAGAAACACCGCCACGATGACCACTATGGTTATCAACAATCGTTTCTTCTTTCCCAACATTTCTCTCCTAATCTATACCGCAATTATACCGCAATTATATAGCAAGCAGGGACAAATATCTGCCCAAAAGCCCCGTCGCCATAAGCGCCCCGACGCATATAAGCAGGATGCCGGCGGCGATGTTGATGACCTTGTAGTGCCGCTTGATGAAGTCGAACGCACCCTTGAGCCGGTCTATCAATATGGCGGACAGCACGAAGGGGATGCCGAGGCCGAGCGAGTACACGAGCAGCATCAGCATTCCTGTGAGGGTGTCCCCATGCCACGACGCCATCATCAGGGCCGAGCCGAGGAACGCGCCTACGCACGGCGTCCACGCCACGGAGAAAACGACCCCGAAAATTATTGACGAGAAAAAACGCAGCTCTTTTGCAAGCCCAACTTTTCCGCCGAATCTGTTCGGCAAACGCAATTTGATTATTCCCATAAATACCAAACCAAAGAGGATAACGATGGCGCCGGTCACTATGTTCACCGCCGTGGCGTAGCTTATCAGCAGCCTGCCGAGCGTCCCCGCAAACGCGCCAAGCAGGGTGAACACGAGTGTGAACCCAAGGACAAAGCCGAGCGAGTTTATAAGCGTCCGCCGCCCGCTGCCTGTCGTGCCATCCGCCGCCTCGCCCGCCTCGCCCGCCGCAAAATACGACACGTACAGTGGCAGCATGGGCAGCAGGCACGGCGAGATAAATGTTATGATACCTTCCAAAAATAGTAGCAATAGTTGCATTTGCTGTTGCATCTCCTTAGCACTTATGTTATCAAGGTATTATACAATGTAATTCCAGATATAAGAAAGGGCGTCAAAATGAAATACGAATACAATCAGCTTTACAAGCCGCTGACGGCAGAGGAGAAAAAGCATCCGTTGGCAAAGTATTACGAAAGGGAAATGGCGGAACGCAACCCAGAGGCCGATGCCATATGGCGGACGGGCGAGCAGATGGACTATCGCGACATCATGCCTATAGAGGACGTGAACGCGCTGCTAGAGCCTGGCTACCAAAAGGTGGAGATAGGCTGCTGCACTCTGCCGAACGGCGCGGCCTATATGTGCAACCGCACCCCCGTCCCAGGGGGCACGGTGGACATGTTTTCATGGTGGTATCCGTGGAAGGCGATGTCGGATTTTCACTACAGGCTATGGTGCCCGCCTTACCATTACACGATAAACATCCACGATGACGTGTATCCGAGGCTTGCGGACCCGACCGTGCCGCTTGAGCAGAAAAGCCGGTTCTACACCCATGATGTGACGGAGGACATAGGCGGCGGGAACGAGCGCGTGCTGCTGCATTATACCTCGCCTTATCATTTCGGCTTTGATCTCGACAGGTTCAAGCTTCCGTACATAGGCAACGCCATGTGCATGAATATCGACGTCTACCCGCTAGGCGCGCCGGTCGGCTCGAAGCCGAAACGCGCCGTTATGATACATACCTGCCGCGAGCTCCCAGAGGGTGGCGGCATAGAGCTCAGGTCGAGGTGCTGGATGGGCTATCATATAGTGGACAAGCGGCCTAAGCTGATGCTTGATCCCGGCGAGAGCGTTCCTTGGGAAACCATTCACGGCTTCCACGAGCACGTCATAATCGAGTATAGCAATCTGGCGAGCTTCCTGCCGGAGATTTACAAGGAGCTGAACGGCGAGTTCGCCATCGTGTAGGGGCGTCGGCCGGCTCATCGCATAGGGACGCTAGCCGGCTCATATCGCCTTCCGCGCGAACACCACCTTGCTCAGGGCGTAGAACAACAACCCTATCGCGATGCAGGCCGCAATCTGCAATATGGTGATGGGGTTGTATATTATTATGTAGAAATACCCGACCACGAGCTCACGGAGCGTCGCGATGGGCAAGAAAACGGACACGACGGCGATAAGCCCTACGGTCATCGCCCAGCCGTACCACTTGCCTTGCATGGCGACGAAGGCGTGGATGAACAGGGCGGTCAGGAACAGGAACGCGAACTGCTGAAAGAAGATACCTATGGGGCCGTGGAGGTACCATCCGAAGCTGACTGGGACGGTGTACACCCCTGCATACAGGGCGGACGCAGACACATAGGCACCTTCTATGTAGTAGACGATGGTGCCGACGAGCGATGCGGCGGCCGCCAAAATCACATAGGTAAGCAGGCTGCCCTTGTTGAAGCTATCACGTTTGCCGCCGAGACTGGCGATGCGGCGAAAGTGCCTTGCAGGGATGGCGATTGCCGCCGCCACGGGCAGACACCAGAGCGCCCAGCCTATGCTGACGCCGATGTTGCCGCCCATATACTCCCCTTGCAAGGCGTGAAAATGGTTGATGATGTACGACGAAGCGAGCACGGCGATGCCGGCTATGGTCGCGATATATGCCCCTGTGATATGTCTCAGGTTCAATTTGATGACGGTGCGTACGCTGTTATTCATTGTTCTTTCCTCCCACGATGTTTATAAAGAAGTCCTGTAGGCTCAGGCGGTCTATCGCCACGCCTTCGGGCGGCCCTATGCGCCCGTCGTAGATGTGCGCGGCCATCACGCTGCCCATGGTCGTTCGGCCGATGCAGTTCAGGTTTTCGATAAGCGGCAGCACCGCGCTTGACTGGCCGGACAGAGTGTAGGCCTTTTCGTCGATTTCTTCGATGCCGGTTTCGAGAAGCAGGCTGCCCTGGTCGATGACGATAAGCCGCTCCGTCACCTTTGCAATCTCGTCAATCAAATGGGTTGACACGATGATGATGCGCGGGTGCGCGGCGTAGCTTTCGAGCAGCAGGGTGTTGAACTGGTCGCGCATGATGGCGTCGAAGCCGAGCGCGGGCTCGTCGAGCAATATCACCTTTGAGTTGTTTGCAAGCGTCATAATGGTGGTCAGCATGGTTTTCATGCCGAAGGACAGATGCTTCCACTTTTTGTCCGGGTTCAGCTCAAGGCGTTTCATCATGTCCCGCGCGAAGCCGATGTCGAAATCGTCTTGAAGCTCGGCGGCCGTCTCGACCAAGGCGGATATCCTCATGCCGAAATGCACTGCGTCGTTTTCGATAAAAGCCACATCTTCCGGCATACGGCCGGGCGACACGGCCTTGCCGCATACTGCTATCTCCCCTTCGGTGGCGGGGATATGCCCAGCAAGCAGCTTCATAAACGTGGTCTTGCCTGCGCCGTTCCGTCCGAGCAGGCAGTATATGCCGTCTTTTGCGAGGGTCAGCGTCATGCCGCCTATGGCAAGGGTGCCCCCGTATTTTTTCACTACGTTTTTGAACTCAATCATTTTGGTTCGCTCCTTCCTTGTATTTTGGTGCGTTGTTCCTGGCTACACTGTCTTTGTCTGCGCTGTCTTTGATAACGCCGGTCAGCTCGTCTATTGAAATGCCGAGCGTCTTGGCCTCCGCGAGCAGGGCGGCCACGGTCTGGTTCATAAAGACGTCCTTGCGGCGGGCCGTGATTTTCTCCCGCGCCCCCTCCGCCACGCACATGCCGATGCCCCTTTTCTTGTAAAGGATGCCGGCATCGGTCAGCTTGCTTATCGCCTTGACCGCCGTGGTCGGGTTGACCGAGTAGACCTTTGATATCTGCGTGGTCGAGATAATCAAATCGTCCGTCTGATAGACGCCCGTTATGATGTCGCTCTCGATGGTCTCCATGATCTGCACAAAGACCGGCTGGCTACTGTTCAATAGTTCCACCTCCTTGCACCCCCTCGTCAGGGAGTTAGTGAGTTAACTCGTTAACCCATACAATACCACGGAAAAATTCTTTGTCAAGAGAAAATTTTAAATATATAATTGTTTGCGAAATGAAGATAAATATTCCGTATGGTGAAGGAAGCATGTGTTTTGACGCGTCGGACGGGCGGGTCAAAGCTGTTTTAATGCAGAAAGAAAACGCAGAGCGCGATATCAGGCTTCCCGAGGCTTTTGTTGCAGAAGCGCTGGAAAGCCCGATTGGAACTCCGAGGCTTAGCGAGCTTGCAACGGGCAAAAAGAACATCACTATTATTACAAGCGACCATACCCGACCGATGCCGAGCGCGGTCACTATGCCGTTGTTGCTCAAAGAAGTCCGCAAGGGTGCGCCGGACGCGAATATACTTATTCTTATCGCGACGGGTCTGCACAGGGCGACCACGCAGGAGGAAATCACCGAAAGGTTCGGCGCCGAAATCTGCCGAAACGAAAATATTATCGTGCATGACTGCCATGACGAAAAGACCCTGCGTCATGTCGGCACATTGCCGTCTGGCGGGGCGCTTGTTGTTTCGAAGTATGCGGCTGACACAGATTTGCTCGTAGCGGAGGGGTTTATAGAGCCGCATTTCTTTGCGGGGTTTTCAGGCGGGCGAAAGAGCGTGTTCCCTGGTATCGCGGGATATGAATGTGTGGTCTCAAACCATTGCTCCGAGTTCGTGGCTGATGCCAATGCGACGGCTGGCGTGCTTAAAGACAACCCCATACACCGCGATATGGAGTTTGCGGCGGAGCAGACCGGGTTGTCGTTTATTCTGAACGTGAGACTTGGCAAGGGGGGCGCCATCGTAGACGCGGTCGCAGGCCACCCGTCGATAGCCCACGAAGAAGGCTGCAGGCGGCTTATGGAAAATGTTTCGGTGCAGTGTGTCCGTGCGCCGATTGTCGTCACTTCAAACGGTGGCTACCCGCTGGACCAAAACCTCTATCAGCTTGTGAAGTGCATGGAAACTGCTGGGAAATGCTGTGAAGAAGGCGGCATCATCATCGCTGTGGGCGAGTGCCGTGACGGGGCGGGCGGCGAGGCTTTCTACAGGGATTTTGCGGGGGGCGATGAGCCGCGCGTGCTGACGGAGCGATTTCTGTCCCGCAACAGAACCGAAACGCAGACCGACCAATGGCAGTCTCAAATTCTTGCGCGCATACTCGAAAAGCATAATGTTATTGTGGTTGCGCCGCTGATAGAGGGTATAGTGAAAGATATGGGGCTCGGCTGGGCGGGGGATATCGAAAGTGCGCTGGGCATGGCAGATGCAATGCTTGAGCGCAAGCCGGGCGGCACAGCGGACATTGTTGCAATTCCGGACGGTCCGGGGGTTGTCATCCTTTAGGGCGTATAGGGACTAGCCGGCTTAAAGACATATGGATCTGTGTTGCCGATGGGGGCTCTGTGTGCGTGGTGCTAGAAAAGCGCCGCGGCCTCCTTGTCGAGCAGCACGGTCGTCGCAGGGTGGAATTGCAGTATTGAAGCGGGGCAGGACGGGGCGACGCAGCCGTTTATCATGGCGGCTACGGCCTCGGCCTTGCCTGCGCCGGTCACGACCATCACGATTTCCCTCGCCTTCATTATGGAGCCTATGCCCATGGTGACGGCCTGCCTAGGCACTTCGTCTGCGCTCGCGAAGAACCTTTTGTTCGCCTCGATGGTGCTTTCGCTGAGTTCCACGATATGCGTCCTGTCGGGGAAGAAATCGCAGGGCTCGTTGAAAGCGATATGCCCATTGTGGCCGATGCCGAGGAGCTGGAGGTCTATACCGCCGGCCGCTTCTATAGCGGCGTCGTAGGCGGCACAGGCGGCGTTCGGGTCGGCGGGCATGGGCTCTGGCAAGCGTACGTTCGCAGGGTCAATATTCACCTTTGAAAAAAGATTATCGAACATAAACGTATAATAGCTCTGCTCGTGCGAGCGGTCTATCCCTACATACTCGTCCAGATTGAACGTACGCACCGTGCTGAAATCGAGCTTGCCTTGGTCGCATAGCTCCACTAGGCGCCCGTACAAAGGCAGAGGCGTGGAGCCTGTGGCGAACCCAAGCACGGCATCGGGCTTTGCCTTGATCTTTTCTGCGAACAGCCTAGCGGCGACCTCCGCAATTTGGCTCTCGTTTTCGTAAACCTGCACTATCATGCGAAATCCCCTCACTTTCCTGTTCGAATTGCCGCAATATTGCGTTATTATGCAAATTACGTAAATTGTACACGAAAGCCCCGCAATTATTCAAAGTCTCTTATATTAAATTATGAAATTATTATGGTAAAATACGTAGTCCGTTGTTGTACATGAACGTGAGTGAGGTAAGGTATGAGAGCAGCAGGCACACAGGCCGTAGGGATACGGACACCGATAATAAATGAAGGGGACGCTTTGCCGGAGATCGTCGTGGATTCGGTGCTTGGGTATCTCGCGGAATCCGGCGATAAGCTGAACGACAGGGATATAATAGGCGTCACCGAGGCGGTGGTCGCGCGGGCGCAGGGCAACTATGCGACCGTGGAGCAGATCGCGAAGTGCGTGCGGGCGAAGTTTCCGGCCGGCCCTGTGGGGGTGGTATTCCCCATAACGAGCCGCAACCGGTTCTCTGTCTTGCTGAAAGCCATAGCCCTCGGCACCGAAAAGCTGCATATCCAGCTGAGCTACCCAACGGACGAGGTGGGCAACCATATCATCAGCGCCGAGCGGATCTACGACTTGGGGATAGACCCTTATAGGGACGTTTTCACGGAGCAGGGGTTCAGGGAACGTGTCGGCGACATAAAGCACGAGTTCACCGGCATTGACTACCTTGAGCTTTATCGTGGCTTAGGGGGCGGCGCGGAGATCATACTGGCAAACGACCCGTGCGAGATATTGAAGCACGCCAAGAACATAATCGCCGCCGACATACATACGCGCACGAGGACTAAGCGCCTGCTGTTGGAGCGCGGCGCCGAGACGGTCATAGGGCTTGATGACATCCTTACGGAGAGCGTGGACGGGAGCGGATACAATGAAGAATATGGGCTTTTGGGCTCCAACAAGGCGAGCGACGAAAAGGTGAAGCTGTTCCCGCGCTCATGCGAGGAGTTTGTGGCAAGGGTATGTGCGTTGATGCGTGAGAGGACGGGCAAGGACGTGGAGGTGCTTGTCTTTGGGGACGGGGCGTTCAAAGACCCGGTCGGGAAGATATGGGAGCTCGCCGACCCCGTTGTGGCGCCCGCGTTCACAAACGGTCTGGCAGGGCTGCCAAACGAGTTGAAGCTGAAATACATAGCGGACAACGAGCTTGCGGGCAAGCGTGGCGACGATGCCCGTGCAGCGATGGTTCAGCGCATACAGAACAAAGACAAAGACCTTGTCGGGAGGGACGAGACCGAGGGGACCACGCCCAGGCGCCTGACCGACCTTGTCGGGAGCTTATGCGACCTGATAAGCGGCAGCGGCGACAAAGGCACGCCGGTCGTGCTTGTGAAAGGGTATTTCGACAACTATGCGAGTGAGTAGGGGGTTCGCCTAGCGGCGGCTGTTCAAGAACTCCAGTATGATATCCGCGACAGGGGCGAAGTCCCCGAAGTCGAAACGTGGAAGGCCGTCCGGAAGGGCGGCTTTGTCGTAGCCTGGGTCGGTGATGGCGCAGAGGGTGGGGGCGGCCGGTCGCTCGCCATCGCAAACCGTGGGGCTGGCCGGCGCAACTATGACAGGCTGACCCGACCTCAACATGGCTATATGGGGGTAGGGCGCGCCCTTTGCGCCCTCCACAAGCACCAGGTTCGCATCCGAAAACATGGCGACAAGGCTTTCGAGGGACGCCTGCTCGCGTTTGACCAATGCGAACATGTGTTCATCGTAAATAACCGTGCCGTGCGCGCCGCTTGCGAGGAAGCGGTAGGTGTCTGTGCCGGGCTTGTCGGGTATCTCATCGCCGAAGCCGTGCCCATGGTGCTTTACGACCGCCGTTCGGACGCCTTTTTCCGCAAGCAGCGGTATAAGCGCCTCGACAAGCGCGGTCTTGCCGCTGTTCTTGAGTCCGCTGACGCATATGACCTTGGGGTGTTTGGTATCCATAAAAGCATTGTAACACACTAGCTTGTCGAAGTGTGTTCGCGGGTTTCCGACATTATCAATCGCAATGTGCGAAAATATTGTATAATCAAGGAGTTGCATTTGTGCGCGCGTGGCGGAATTGGCAGACGCGTCGGGTTTAGGTCCCGGTGGGCAACCGTGGGGGTTCAAGTCCCTCCGCGCGCACCAAGCAAAGGACAAATGGTGTTTTACCATTTGTCCTCCGCGCACACCAGCCGAAGCACTGCTTGCTTTCGTCAAATATGTCTTGGACTTGCACTCTGAGCTCTTCACGCCGTTTGTCATACTCGGTGGGCGTTTTCTTCTGAAGATGTGGTTATAGAATGTCCCGCGTGACACGTTGAGCGCTTCACATAGTGCATGCACGCTATATTGTCCGTGCAGTTCTTCAAGTGCTTCAAGTTTTTCTTTCAATGGTGCTGACGTACCACAACCGGCGGCATGAATTACGGCCAGCCTCTCCTCCAGTTTGGCTGTTCGCCGCCGCAGGGCCACACAGTCTTTGTACGTGACATCCCTTTGGTTTGGGGATTTAAGCTTTCGATACTGCTTGATCCAATAGTACAGGGTGCTTCGTGGAACGCCGTGCAGGATGCAAAGTTCAGCAACTGATATTCCGTTACCATACTGCGTAACGATTTCCTTACGTTTTTCACTGGTGATTTTGCTTTGCATAATGATCCCTCCTTGTGTTTTGTGGATAGCGATTGCATAAACGATAGCATTGTTGAAAATCATGTGTTATCGCAGTATAATGAACATGCGTTTGCACGGAGAAGGGTTTTGAAAGGAAGCAATGGGTTGATGCGGTTTAATGGGATAAGAATAAACAATTATGACTTACAAATTGTATCCGAGATACTTGCTTAATAAGACGTAGTTGTGCGGAAACTTTTAGGCCAAAAGATGATAAGGAAAGAAGCAAGAATGGATATCAATGATTTCAATCGATCATATGCAATCATTAATTGAAAATAAGGTCGTCAAACGTTTAAGGGATTCAAGAATAGAAATATATTATACGAATCATTCAGGGAACATATTTTTGCAAACAAATGTTTACGTAAAGATGCAGAGGTGATATAATTACTTTATGTACAAAGCTTGGCGGCATCAATAAGGAGGCGTTGTTATGAATAAGCAAGTGGAAGCGAAAATCTAAGCGAAAGGGGTTGAAATTACATTACGTACTACGGCTGAACAGACAGACTATATTAGTATTACGGATATTGCGAAGTATAAAAATGCGGCGTACCCAAGTGATGCTATTCAGAATTGGATGCGGAATCGTAATACCGTAGAGTTTCTTGGCTTGTGGGAAAGAATATACAATCCAAATTTCAATTACCTCGAATTCGAGGCAATTGACCGTGAAGCTGGTCGAAATACGTTTGTTCTTACGCCAAAGCGATGGATTGAGAGCGTGAACGCTATAGGCATGACCTCGAAGCAAGGTCGCTATGCGGCAACATTTGCCCAAAAAGATATCGCTTTCAAATTTGCAGCATGGATTTCGGCCGAATTTGAATTGTACATCATCAAAGACTATCAGCGCTTAAAGGCGGATGAGAGTTTTAGGCATGAGTTGGAGTGGAATGTAAAGCGTGAACTTAGCAAGGTAAACTACCGGATTCATACGGATGCCATAAAAGAGCATTTGATTCCGCCTATGCTCACGCCGCAGCAAGTCAGCTATACATATGCCAGCGAAGCGGATATGTTGAACATGGCATTGTTTGGCATAACGGCAAAACAATGGCGCGAGCAAAACCCAAGTTCATCTGGCAATATCCGTGACAACGCTGATATCTACCAATTAATTGCGCTTGTGAATCTAGAGAGCATGAATGCGGAATTGATTAAACAGGGTGTCGGTCAGGAAGCCCGGTTGAAATATCTAAATAGAATGGCAATCGAGCAGATGCAATCGCTAATAGAGAGTGATGCCGGAAAGAGGTTCAAGGGTAAACAGGGAAATGCGAACGAAGTATTGAAATAGCAACGAAGGGAAATGTCGACAGTGCGAACATCGGTGGAAGTAACAATGCCGTTATTTGCCCCGCATCTTTTTCGGTGTAGGTTGGCAAGCAAAGGACAAATGGTGTTTTACCATTTGCCCTCCGCACGCACCAAATGTGCTATAATCTAGGCATAAATTTTTTTCGGGGTTTTGCAGCATGAGGAGAATAGGAGAATAAATGAAAACGATTTACGAGGGAAAGACCAAAAACGTCATGAAGGACGATAACGGTGACATCTACCTGCTGTTCAAGGACGCCGCCACAGGCACTGACGGGATATTCGACCCTGGCGCAAACCAGGTGGGCGGCAGCGTCGAGGGCAAGGGCAAGACTGGCCTCATCATAGCGAAGCACTTCTTTGAAGTGATGGAGAGAAACGGCGTCCCGACGCATTACCTGGGCGCAGATGTTGACAAAGGCCTGATGAAAGTCCGCGAAGTCGAAGTGCCGGCATTGGAGTTTGTGCTGCGTTACTTCACGGCGGGAAGCATGTGCAGGCGGTTTACTATAGAGTCCGGCATACCCTTCGACCCCCCGTATCTCGAAGTCACGCTAAAGGACGATGACCAGGATGACCCCCTTATAAGCGAACGGCTTTGCCTGATGAAGGGCCTGTTAAAAGAAGGCGAATACGACAAGGCTCTCGACTTGCTGACAAGGGTTGGCGCGGTGCTCAGGGACGAGCTCAAGACGCTCAACCTTACATTGATAGATTTCAAGATAGAATTTGGCTTCGACAAGGACAGGAACCTTATCATTGCGGACGAGATAACGCCGGACATCTGGCGCGTCAAGGACGAGTCCGGCAACATCCCGAACCAGATAGACTGCGCGAAGCTGCTTCTTGAGAAAATAGGATAGACGCAATGGCATACGTCGCGCGCAACATAATCACCAACGAGCTTGACAAATGCGTCGGCTGCAACCGCTGTCTCAGGGTCTGCCCCATCGACGAGGCAAACGTCACTTCCGAGCGCGACGGTAAGATAAAAGTCGAGGTGGATGGCGAAAAGTGCATTTCATGCGGCGCTTGCCTAGTCGCCTGCCACCACGGATCCAGGCATTATGAGGACGATACCGAAAGGTTTTTCGCCGACCTGAAAAACGGCGTTCCGATAAGCGTTATGACAGCCCCCGCCGTCAAGACCAATTTCGACGAATGGGGGCGGTTGCTCGCTTGGCTGCGGAAAGAGGGCGTGGGGCGCATCTACGACGTTTCGCTTGGCGCCGACATCTGCGTCTGGGCGCATATCCGCTATATGCAGAAGTACGGCACAAGGCCGCTTATCACGCAGCCTTGCCCGTCCATCGTGCGGTATATACTGCGGCATCGAAACGAGCTCGTGAGATATCTCTCGCCCGTATACTCGCCTATGCTCTGCACGGCGACGTATATGCGAAAATACGAGGGCGTAGGCACAAAGATCGCGGCGATTTCCCCGTGCATAGCAAAGACTATCGAGTTCGAGGCGACCAGAGCGGTCGATTACAATATAACAATCAGCAAATTGTGCAAGTATATCGAGGACAATCGTGTCGTGTTCCCTGTTGAGCCGAGCGGTTTTGACAGCTATGATTCGGGGCTTGGCTCGCTGTTTCCGATGCCGGGCGGGCTCAAGGAGAACATAGAGAACTATCTCGGCAAGTCGGTCAGGATCGACAAGTCGGAGGGGCCGCAAAGCGTATACAAGGCACTCGACGAATATGCGGGCCAGCGGGAGCAGGCGCTTCCGGCCCTTTTTGACGTGCTAAACTGCAAAGAGGGGTGCAACGCCGGCACTGGCACATTAAAGGGCAGCAGCGTTTTTGAGATAAACGCGAAGATGGACAGCACCCGTCAAGCAGCGCTTGGCGAGGACAGGAAGCAATACCTTGATGACCTCTACCTGCGGTTTGACGAGAGCCTTGAGCTAAGCGATTTTCTGAGCGCATACGCACCCGCCGTCGTTCAGCCGATAAGGGTGGGGCAGGAGGACATGGATGCCGCCTTTGCGTCGCTGTACAAATTCGACGAGGCCTCCATGACTTTCGACTGCGGTGCCTGCGGCTGCGATTCCTGTCTCGAAATGGCACGGAAAATAGCGAAAGGGGTCAATACGCCGAACAATTGCGTAGAAAAAGCCCGCAGCGACATCCAAAGGGAGCAGGCGGAAAACTCAGCCCTGCAAAAGACAAACCTCTACAATATCGACTCGATACTTGCCGACACGGGAAATATCAAGGAAATGACGGAAACCATAGTATCGAACATCGACAACATCACCGAGGCGATCTCCGTGTACAACTCGATGATAAGGGATATAGAAAAAATCGCGATGCAGGTCAATATCATCGCCCTTAACGCTTCTATCGAGGCGGCGAGGGCAGGGAGCCACGGCAAGGCGTTCAACGTGGTAGCCGAAGAAATACGGACGCTTGCCCAGAGCTCGAGCCGCAGCGCGCAGCAGACAAACGAGTCGTCCGTCAAGGCCACCGAAGCGATAAGCGCGGTGAACGATATGGTGATGAAGATAAGCGAAAACGTGAACGCATCCTACGAAAACATAGTCGCAATCAGCGAGAACACCAAGAAAATCCTTAAAGAGGGTTAGCCGTCCTCATCCAGTGGCCGCCCGGCCTCTTTTAGTTCCTTGTCCGCAAAAATATAAACGCCTAGCACGCCGACAAGGGCGCCTGTCACTATTATTATGGTATCTAGCGAGACGCGGTCCGCGAGCGGGCCGAACAGCGCTATGCCTACGGGCATGACGAGGCTCACGATCATGGTCCAGACGCTTACCACCCGTCCCATATATGCGGGCTCCACCTTTTGCTGAAGAATCGTAAGCGCGGGCGTGTTGCTTGTCGCGGCGGATATGCCGATAACCACCATAAACGCCGTATACAATGGAAAGACTTTCGTGACGCCTATGCCGACGCTCATCACCGCCATAAGCACAAACGACGCCCCTATCATAAATGTCTTGTTCTTGAAGCCGCCCCATGTGGACATCAAAAGCCCGCCCGCAGCCATCCCTGCGGAGAAAGCGATTTCAATCACCGTAAGCAGCCAATACTCCGCGCCGAAATTCCGTGTGACCTGCAACGGCGTGAGCAAGGCGGCCGGAGCAAGCAGAAAGACAAAGCACGCCATGACGATAAAGAAGCGTTTCAGGAAAAGATGGTTTTTGATGTACAAAAGACCGTCCTTTAGGTCTGCAAGCATCGGCTTCGCTTTTTCTGCAAGGGCGGCCGCCGCATCTTTTGGGTTCGGGACCTTTACGAGGAACAACAATATAAGAATTGCCCCCGTTGCCGTAAAGACATCGATAAACAGCAATGTCTGTATCGGGAACAAGCTTAGAAAAACCCCTGCGAGCGCGGGTGTGCCGAGCATGGATATGGATTGTATCGTCGTGTTTATCCCGTTGATTCGCAAAAGCTGCTCTTGCGGGACTATCTGCGGAATCAATGAGCTTATCGCAGGCATCTGCACGCCTTGGCCGAGGCTGCGCGCCACGGAGCAGATAAGGAGGATGCCAAGGTGCTCGACGCCGAGCGAAAAGGATATGGCAATTATCAAGGTGACGATCGCGATAAACCCGTCTGCGATGATTATAAGCAATTTGCGGTTGAACCTGTCCGCCCAGACCCCGCCGAACGGGGCTATGAAAAACATCGGCAGCATCACCGCAACCGTAAAGACCGTCATCATGGTGCCAGAGCCGGTCTCAATCGTCACGTACCACATGATGGCAAAGCCCACGAGGGAGGACCCTATAAGGCTGACCGCCTGCCCCGCGAGAAAGAACGCGATATTCCGTTTCCAATGCATAACCTCAGGCATAAAAACAATCATACACCAATTCCCATAAAAATATGTTTAAATCAGATTAAAATATGCGATAATGTACCATCTGGAGGTTGAAAGAATGAGCGAAAAGAAAGCAAAGACGAAGAAAAGAAAAGTCCTGTTTATGGAAACGGTTTTGCGTGACGCGCACCAGTCGCTGATCGCCACGCGAATGAAAACGGACGATATGGTGCCGATACTTGAGGTGCTTGACGATGTGGGCTACCACTCGCTTGAGTGTTGGGGCGGGGCGACTTTCGACTCGTGCGTACGATTTTTGAACGAGGACCCGTGGGAGAGGCTACGTATTATAAAGAAGAAAGTGAAGAAGACCAAGCTGCAGATGTTGCTTCGCGGGCAGAACCTGCTCGGCTACAGGCATTATGCGGACGATATGGTCGACGAGTTCGTGAACAGATCCATATCAAACGGCATAGACATCATCCGCATCTTCGATGCGTTCAACGACGTACGCAACCTTGAGGCCGCCATAAAGGCGTGCAAGAAGCACGGCGGCCACGCGCAGGGCACCATATCGTATACGCTCTCGCCTGTTCATACGCCGGATATGTTTATCAAGCTTGCGAACCAGATCGCAGATATGGGGGCAGACTCCATATGCATCAAGGACATGGCGGGGCTGTGCGACCCCTACGGCACATTCGAGCTTGTCAAGGCCATCAAGTCGGACGTCAAGCTGCCGCTCAACCTCCACACGCACGCGACGAGCGGACTTGGCTCTATGACCTATATGAAGGCGGTCGAGGCCGGCGTGGATATCATCGACACGGCGCTCTCCCCCTTTGCGGAGGGCACGAGCCAGCCGCCCACGGAGCCGATGGTCTATGCCTTCGACCATAGCGCCGAGTACGAGACGGGGCTGTCCATGGAGAAGATAAACGAGGCCACGGAGTATTTCCGCCCGCTCAGGGAGGCGGCGCTTGCAAGCGGCCTTATGGACACGAAGCTTATGGGCGTGGACATCAACACGCTGCTTTACCAGGTGCCGGGCGGCATGCTTTCAAACCTTGTCTCGCAGCTCAAGGAAGCGAACGCGATGGACAAGTTCGAGGCCGTGCTGAAGGAGATACCGCGCGTCCGCGAAGATGCGGGCTACCCGCCACTCGTCACGCCGTCGAGCCAGATAGTCGGCACACAGGCCGTGCTGAACATCCTGATGGGCGAGGCCTACAAGATGACCTCAAACGAGTTCAAGGACGTGGTTCGCGGCAAGTACGGCACGACGACCGTGCCCATCACCGACAAGTTCGCGAAGAAGATACTTGGCGCCGAGGCGAAAGACCGCATCACGCACCGCCCCGCCGACGATATAAAGCCGGACCTCGAAAAGGCGAAGAAGGAGTTTGCGGAATATATCGAGCAGCCAGAGGACATATTGACGGGCGCGATGTTCCCAGGGCCGGCGGTGGAGTTTTTCAAGTGGCGCAAGGCGCAGAAGTACGGCGTGGATTCCACGCTGCTCGATGAAGAGAACCAGGTGTTGCCGGTCTAGGCGGCAAGGTCCTGCAGGGGGGCGGAATCTTGGTCTATATAAACGACATAACGGAAAAGCGAGGGCTGCTCTATTCCCTCGCCCCGTTCTCTGAGGGCGTAAAGGCGCTCAAGCACCGCACGGACATTGTCGATTTTGCCTACTCGAACCTACGGCTGTACGGCAGCGCGCTGACCCGCGAGGGGGTAGGGAGCATACTCGACGGCATCACCGTCCCTAGTGCGCCCGTCTTTGAGCACAGGCTTTGCGAAGCGCACCGGAAGCTGCTTACCCGCTTTGACAGCAAGCTGGACATGGACCTCGACGTGGATGCCATCTTGCTCAATGAGATTTGCGCAATCCTGTCGGGTGCGGAGCTTCCGCCGTATAGGGAGGGCACGCCTCTTTTGTATCATCTGGATTTTGTGCCGGGGGACGACGACAGCATCTCAGCGGATTTAGAACATATGTTCTCAAGACTGCGATGCGCCTACAAGGACGGCGCCTATGGAGAGGGCGAGGAAAGGGACTTCTGTTTGAAAGCGGCGGCGGTGCATATGGGGATAGTCAAAGCCTATCCCTACAAGGACGGGTTCACCGAGCTTACGGCACGCGCGGCCATGCAGTATGAGCTTGTCAGGGCGGGGTACTTCCCGGTGGACATCGGCGTCTCCGAGACCGATTACAATACGGTCACAGCAACCGCAATAAGAACAGGGAACGCCGAAGAACTGGCGGCCTTGCTACGTACTGCAATATTCAAAAAGCTGCATTTTTTGATAGATGCGGCGGAACGCGGGGTATAGGGGCAAAAGGGCGGCCTAGGCTTCTTTTCCGAATATGTTGTTGAAGCGAACCGTCATGCGCGAAACTTTGCGCGAGGCGGTATTCTTGTGGATGGTGCCCTTCGCGGCGGCCTGCATAAGCCGCTTCTCGGCTTTCGCAAGAAAGACCTTCGCCTCGTTGACATCACCCTTTGTGATGGCCAGGTCAAAAGATTTAAAGACATTCTTGAGATGCCCCTTCACCCGCCTGTTGCGGTTGGTCTTGACGCGAATCACCCGGATTCTCTTTTTTGCAGATTTAATATTTGCCATTCTTTATTTACTCCGTTTGCTACACCGTAATTGGTTTCTGCTCCGCATCATGCCTATCGGCACAACGACAATAATTATATGACGAAAATCACGGCAATGCAAGCAAAACCTAAACGAAAATTGTGTTATACTTTCCCTTATGGCAAAACAGGACAGGATAAGAAATTTTTCAATAATCGCGCATATCGACCACGGGAAGTCGACGTTGGCGGATCGCATACTGGAGTATACGGGGACGGTGGCGAACCGCGATATGCGGGAGCAGTTTCTGGACAATATGGATCTTGAGCGCGAGCGCGGCATCACCATAAAGCTGCAGACCTCGCGGCTCCATTACAAGGCGGACGACGGCGAGGACTATGTGCTGAACCTTATCGACACGCCAGGGCATGTGGACTTCACCTATGAGGTTTCGCGGTCCTTGGCAGCGTGCGAGGGGGCGGTTCTGGTGGTGGACGCGACGCAGGGGGTGGAGGCGCAGACCCTGGCAAACGTCTATCTGGCGATGAACGAGGACCTTGAGATAGTGCCGGTGCTTAACAAGATAGACCTCGCGAGCGCGGAGCCGGACAGGGTCAAGGACGAGATAGAGGACCTTATCGGGATCGACACGGAAGGGGCGCCGCTGATATCTGCGAAAGAGGGTCTGGGCATACGGGACGTGCTTGAGGCGGTGGTGAAGCATGTGCCGGCGCCCGCAGGCAACGCGGATGGGCGGCTCAAAGCGCTTATCTTCGACAGCTACTATGACAATTACAAAGGCGTCGTCATATACGCCCGCATCTTTGACGGAAGCGTGAGGCGCGGCGACATGATAAGGCTTATGAGCACCGATAGAGACTACGAGGTGACGGAAGTGGGCTGGTACGCTCCCGGGCCTGTGGAGGCGAAATCGCTTTCGGCGGGCGAGGTGGGCTATATAGCGGCGAGCATCAAGCAGGTCGCGGACGCGCGGGTAGGCGATACCGTCACCTTGGCGGACACCCCGGCGGACGCCCCGCTCAAAGGATACAAAAAAGCGCAGCCCATGGTCTATTGCGGCATATTCCCGGCGGATGGGGAGAAGTACGAGGCGGTGAAGGATGCTATAGAAAAGCTTCAGGTGAACGATGCGGCTTTCCAGTTCGAGCCTGAGACGAGCACGGCGCTCGGCTATGGGTTCCGCTGCGGGTTCTTGGGGTTGCTGCATATGGAGATAATAGTCGAAAGGCTAGAACGTGAGTTTGATCTGTCCATTATCACGACCTCGCCCTCGGTCATCTATGAGGTCTATATGAAAGACGGCAGAATGGAGTTGATCCACAATCCGTCCAACTTGCCAGAGCCCGACGATATGGACCATGTGGAGGAGCCGATCGTCAAAGCGGACATCATGCTCCCAAAGGAGTATGTGGGGTCGATTATGGATTTGTGCCAAGACAGGCGCGGAGTGATGCTGCATATGGAGTACGTGACGGAAAACCGAGTATTATTGCATTACGAGCTGCCGCTGAACGAGGTCATCTACGACTTTTTCGATGCGCTCAAGTCCAAGACGCGCGGCTATGGGTCGCTCGACTACGAGTTCATCCGCTACCAACAGTCCAAGATCGTGAAGCTGGACATATTGCTCAACAAGGAGCAGGTGGACGCATTTTCGATGCTTGTGCATGAGAGCAAGGCGTATAGCCGCGGCAAGTTCGTGACGGAAAAGCTGAAAGATATCATACCGCGCCACCAGTTCGAGGTGCCGGTGCAGGCTTCGATAGGGCAGAAGGTGATAGCGCGTTCCACGGTCAAGGCGTACCGCAAGGACGTCATAGCGAAGTGCTACGGCGGGGACATCACGCGAAAGAAGAAGCTTTTGGAGAAACAGAAGGAAGGGAAGAAGCGTATGCGGCAGTTCGGGAGCGTCGAAGTGCCGCAGGAGGCTTTTACGGCCGTGCTGAAATATGATGACAACAAGTGACGAGAAAGCGCCCTACGGGGCGGCACCCGCAACGGGGGCGTTAGGGCTTTATATCCACATCCCGTTCTGCGTAAGGAAGTGCAGGTATTGCGACTATACCTCTTGCGAGGTGGGGGACAAGGACGTGCATTTTGCGTACGCTCTCAAGGTGATTTACGAGCTTAGGGCGAAAAGGGCGGCGTTGGCAGGGGTGCAGGCGCCGCGATTCGGCGCCCTAGACTGCGAGGCGCCCGTGGTCGACACTGTGTATATCGGCGGTGGGACGCCGTCCTTTATCGAGGCGGGGTTCGTGACGGAGATTCTTGATGCGGTGTATACGACCTATAGGGTCACAGACGATGCAGAGGTGACGATAGAGGTAAACCCAGGCACGGTGGACGAGGAAAAGTTCCGAAGGTATGCCTCGTCTGGCATAAACCGCATAAGCGTAGGGGCGCAGTCGTTCAGCGTCGGCTCGCTCGCATTCCTTGGACGGATACACCAAGCGGAGGACACGGTCAAGTGCGTGCTTGACGCTCGTGCGGTGGGCATAGAGAACATAAGCCTGGATTTGATATACGGAGTGCCGGGGCAGGGCAGGGACGGATGGGAGAAGGATTTGGCCGCCGCAGCATCGCTGTCCCCGTCGCATATCTCTATCTACGACCTTACTATAGAAGAGGGAACGCCGCTCCATGCGGACTATATGCGCGGCGGGTTTGAAGCCGTGAGCGAAGAAGACGACAGGCTTATGTACCATATCGCAAAAGGCTATCTGGCGGAGCAGGGATTTCGCCTTTACGAGCTATCCAACAGCGCCAGGCCAGGAAAGGAGTCGCGCCACAACATGAAATACTGGTCCATGGAGCCGTATGCAGGCTTTGGGCTGGGCGCGCACTCGTACTTCGGCGGCTTGCGCCTGTCCAACACAAGCGAGCTTGACGCGTACCTCACGGCGGAAAGCGAATCGGACATGACGGACTGGGTGCATGAGAACACGCTGTCCGATGACATGAGCGAGTTTGTGTTCCTGGGACTCAGGCGCACTTCCGGCATAGAGCTGTCGCGTTTCAATTCGTGTTTCGGCAGGGACTTCTGGGAGCTCTACGGCGAGGAAACCAACCGCCTTATCGGGCGGGGGCTTCTGGAAAAGAGCGGCGACGCGCTCCGCCTTACATCGTTGGGTCTTGATCTTGCCAATAGCGTTTTTAGGGAATATGTGCTAGAATAGGCCATGCTATGCACTTTGTAATACTACATCGAGAGCGAGGGGCTGAATAGATTATGGGTGGTTCGACCATTGATTTTGTCCTAAGCATTTTTATGGTTCTTGGCGGCCTTGGGCTGTTTCTTTACGGCATGAAAATGATGTCGGACGGACTCGAAAAAATGGCGGGCGACCGCATGCGTACAGTGCTTGAACGCACCACGTCAAACCGATTTTTGGGGATAGCGCTCGGCGCGGGCGTCACGGCGATAATTCAAAGCTCGTCCGCGACAACGGTAATGGTCGTTGGCTTCGTCAACGCCGGCATGATGAATTTGATCCAAGCCATAGGCGTGATAATGGGTGCGAACATAGGCACCACCATCACGGCGCAGATCATCTCGTTCAGGCTCGACACCTATGCACCGCTGATCATCTTCATTGGGCTGATGATGAATATGGCTTTCAAGAAAAGCAAGATAAAGAACCTTGGGTATGCCATTTTGGGATTTGGGGTTTTGTTCTTTGGCATCAGCGTGATGGGGGAGCCGCTAAAGGAATTTTCAGCCGACCCGGGTTTCCAGGCGATCCTAACCGCTTTCGACAACCCCTTCCTCGCTATGATTGTCGGGATGCTCTTCACCGCTGTCGTCCAGAGTTCGTCGGCTACGACCGGCATAATAATAGCGATGTATCTTGGTGGTGTCGCGCTGCCTTTTGAAACGGCGGTATATCTGGTGATGGGAAGCAATGTCGGCACATGCATCACGGCTATACTGGCATCGCTTGCGGCAAACAGAGAGGCCAAACGCGCAGCGCTCGCGCATGTGATATTCAATGTGGCAGGATGCGTGCTTGTCGGCGCTTTGATCACCATATTCCCCGGCATCTTGACGTGGATTCAAGACACTTTCCACGACCCTGCACGTCAGGTCGCGATGTTCCATACATTGTTCAAAGTGACGATGGTTGTGGTGATGGTATGGTTTGTCCCGCAATTGGCGGCACTGGTAAACAAAATACTTCCCGAGAGGCCCAGCGAGACCGCCGTTGCCAAGCGGTTGCTGTACTTGGATTCAACAATTATGCATATGCCGTCAATAGCGCGTGTGCAGGCGCATCGTGAGATTCTGCGGATGGCGAATATTGCGTTGGACAATTTGAAGCTTGCGCTTGAAGCGTTTTTCAAAAATGATCCCGACAAGGCGGCGACGGCACTTGAGGTGGAGGAGACGGTCGACTTCTTGAACCACCAGATCACGGCATGGCTTGTGCGTCTGCGCGGGCTCAAGCTCAACACGCCGGATGTCGAAAAGCTCGGGATGATGCTCCACACAGTATCGGATATAGAGCGGATAGGCGACCACGCCGAAAACATCGCGGAGTATGTGATGCTCAGGGATCAAAGCGAGGTGGCCATTTCCGATGCCGCCATGAAGGAGCTTAGGGAAATAGGTGATGCTGTAGTGCAGGCTGTCACATTGGCTGTCGAAATATTTGAGAGCAATGACGAGGCTCGGCTCGGCGAGGTGGACTCCTTGGAGCATCGTATTGACGGCCTTGCGAGGGAGTGCGTCGAAAACCATATACAGAGGCTGAAAGACGAGCTTTGCGATCCGTACGGCGGCGTCATATTTACGGATATGGTGGCCGACCTTGAGCGCTGCGGCGATCATGCCACGAATATTTCGTATTCGATTTTGGGCGAAACAATTTGGGACGAGAGGCGGCAAAAACTTTTGCGCGTCGGGGATGCGTTGGGGTAGGGCGTTGATATGGATGGAACCACTTTTGATTTTGTCATAAGCATTTTTATTGTCCTCGGCGGGCTGGCGCTGTTTTTGCTCGGCATGAAAATGATGTCGAACGGCCTCGAAAAACTTGCGGGCGATCGCATGCGTACGGTGTTGGAACGCACCACTTCAAATCGTTTTCTGGGCATAGGGCTTGGCGCTGCTGTCACTGCCGTCATCCAAAGCTCGTCCGCCACGACGGTCATGGTCGTAGGCTTCGTCAACGCCGGCATGATGACGCTTGTGCAGGCCACCGGTGTGATAATGGGGGCAAATATAGGCACCACAATCACTGCACAGATTATCTCGTTCAAGCTCGACACCTATGCGCCCATCATCATCTTCATAGGTGCGATAATGCATATGGCGTTTAGGAAGAGGAAGATGAAGAATACTGGTTTTATCATATTGGGTTTTGGTATTCTGTTCTTTGGCATAAGCGTGATGGGTACGCCGCTAAAAGAGTTTTCGACTGAGCCGGGTTTCCAAGCCATGCTTACCGCGTTTGAGAACCCTGTCTTGGCGCTTCTGGCAGGAGCCGCTTTTACCGCGATTGTCCAGAGCTCCTCGGCGACGACAGGCATAATAATCGCGATGTACCTTGGAGGCGTAGACCTGCCTTTCGAGACTGCGATATTCATTATTATGGGCAGCAATGTCGGCACTTGCGTGACGGCAATAATCGCGTCTATTGCCGCGAATCGCGAGAGCAAGCGCGCGGCTCTGACGCATGTCATATTCAATGTTCTTGGCTGTGCGATTTTTGGCATATTGATTGCCATGTTCCCGGGCTTTCTCGTATGGATACAAGATACCTTTTCTGACCCTGCTCGGCAGGTCGCTATGTTCCATACCATATTCAATGTGACGACGGTGGTCATATTGATGTGGTTCATACCCCAGCTGACATCTTTGGTGAATAGGATGCTTCCAGAGAGGCCTAGCAAAAGCGCGGTTGAAAAGCATCTGCTCTATTTGGACTCCACCATTATGCAAATGCCGTCGATAGCGGCAAGGCAGGCTCATCGCGAGCTCTCGCGTATGGCGCATATCACCTTGGGCAATCTAAGGAATGCGGTGGACGCTTTCTTTGCGAATGATGCGGAAAAGGCGGAGTCTGTGCTTGAGACCGAAGAGACCATCGACTATCTGAACCACCAAATCACGGCATGGCTCGTGCGGTTGCGCGGACTCAAACTCAATGGGGGGGATATCGAAAAGCTGGGCATGATGCTACGGACAGTATCGGATGTGGAGCGTATCGGCGACCATGCTGAAAACATTGCGGAATATGTCATGCTGAGAAAGCAGGGCGACATAGCCGTTTCCGACCCTGCAATGAGCGAGTTGCGCGAAATGGGCGAGGCCGCTGTCAAAGCCGTGGCATTGGCCATTGAAATATTTGAAAACCATGACGAGGCGCGGCTTGGAGAGGTCGACCCGTTGGAGCATCGTATTGACGACCTTGCAAAGCGTTGCGTCCAAAACCATATACAGAGGCTGAAAGACGAAATCTGCGACCCGTTAGGCGGCGTATTGTTTACGGATATGGTAGCGGATCTGGAGCGTTGCGGCGACCATGCGACGAATATAGCCTATTCTATTCTGGGCGAAACCATGTGGGACGAAAGGCGCCACAAACTTCTCAAAGTGGCAGACCAGCTCGACTGATTTTTGTCATTGACAAGGGGGCGCAGGGGTGGTATATTTTGTTTAGGCATTAGCACTCACCATGTAAGAGTGCTAACAAAACAAATGAGATGACAGAACTGACTGAGCGAAAACTGAAGATATTGCAGGCTATCATCACGGACTTTATCCGCAATGCGGAGCCGGTGGGGTCGCGTACATTGTCGAGGATGATGGACATGAACATCAGCCCGGCCACGATACGGAACGAGATGGCAGACCTTGAAGAGATGGGCTATCTGTATCATCCGCACACTTCGTCAGGCAGGGTGCCGTCGGACAAGGCCTACAGGCTTTACGTGAACCAGTTGATGGACAGGTACGAGCTGGAGCAGTCGGAGAAGCAGCGCATAAGGCGCGAGTTAAGGGCGCATATGGTGGAACTCGAGAAAACGGTGCGTCATGCGTCGGAGCTTCTTGCGGAAATGACAAACCTGACGAGCTTCGCGACGCTTGAGGATATGCGGGACATGAGCCTTTTCCTGCAAGGGATGACGAGGATTTTTGCCCATCCTGAGTACAGCACCATAGAGCATGCGAGGACTTTCCTCGAGATGGTGGACGATAGGGAGGCTTTTGCGAATGAGCTGGCGTCGCGCGGGGAAGGGCTGTCGATAACGATAGGCGGCGAGAACAGCAACCGCATCGCGCCGGGCTCGACCATTATTTCCGCGACTTACCACGTGGACGGCCGCATGGTCGGGAAGCTAGGGGTGGTAGGGCCCACGCGCATGAGGTATAGCGAGATAACGGGCGTGATAGAGTATATGTCGAACAACCTCAACAGGGCGTTCAAGATGCTGGAAGGAGGGAGCGGCCTGGATGGCGAAGAATAAGAAAAGAGACACAGTTCTGGAAGAAGGGGCGGTCGCCGAGGAAATGGCCGCTGAGGAGGCGGTTGTCGAGGAGGCTCCGGCAGAGGAAAGCGACGACACAAAGTATCTAAGGCTTGCGGCGGACTTCCAGAACTACAAGAGGCGCATGGAGAAGGAGCGCTTTGAGCGGTACAGCGACGGGAAGAAAGACTTTGCGGCAGATCTGCTTCCGACGCTCGACAACTTCGACTGCGCGTTGGCACAGGATATGGCGCAGGCCGAGACAGAGCGTGAGCGGGCGCTTATCGAAGGGATGGATATGATACTTAGGCAGTTTCGGGAGGCGCTTGCGAAGAACGGTGTGGGCGAGATACCGTCGCTCGGAGAGGATTTCGACCCAAATATGCACCATGCGGTCGTGATGGAACCCTCCGACAGGTACGAAAGCCAAAAGGTATCGGAGGTGCTGCAAAAGGGATATCGCATCGGAGACAAGGTAATAAGGCCGTCGATGGTCAAAGTGGCGGAGTAAAAAATAAAAGGAAGGGTAGGAAAAGAAAATGGGAAAAGTAATAGGATTGGATCTGGGAACAACTAATTGCTGCGTGTCGGTGCTGGAGGGCGGCGAGCCGGTCGTCATCCCCAATGCCGAGGGGAACCGCACGACGCCGTCCGTGGTCGGCTTTGCGAAGAACGGAGAGCGTCTTGTGGGCGAGACCGCCAAGCGGCAGGCGATAACGAACCCGGAACGCACGATAAGCTCGATAAAGCGCGAAATGGGCACGGACTATTCGGTCGAGATCGACGGCAAGAAGTATATGCCACAGGACATCAGCGCGATGATTCTGGCAAAGTTGAAGGCCGATGCCGAGGCGTACCTTGGCGAGAAGGTCACGGAGGCCGTCATCACGGTGCCGGCGTATTTCGCCGACAGCCAGAAGCAGGCGACAAAGGACGCAGGCAAGATCGCGGGGCTCGACGTGAAGCGCATCATAAACGAGCCGACGGCGGCCTCGCTCGCCTATGGGCTCGAAAAGGAGGAGCACCAGAAAATATTCGTCTACGACCTCGGCGGCGGCACTTTCGACGTAAGCATCCTTGAGCTCGGCGACGGTGTTTTCGAGGTGCTTGCGACAAACGGCAACAACAGGCTCGGCGGCGACGACTTCGACCAAGTGCTTATGAACTTTATCGCGGACAGCTTCGCGAAGGAGAACGGTGTCGATTTGCGGTCGGACAAGATGGCTCTACAGCGCCTGAAAGAGGCCGCGGAAAAGGCCAAGAAGGAGCTTTCAGGGCAGCAGACGACCAATGTCAACCTGCCGTTCATCACTGTGACGGACGCTGGACCGCTCCATCTCAATATGGACTTGACGCGTGCGAAGTTCGAGCAGCTTACTAGCAACCTCGTCGAAAAGACCATAGAGCCTATGCAGAAAGCGATGTCCGATGCAGGCGTCACGACCGCCGATATCGACAAGGTCATCCTTGTGGGCGGCTCGACACGCATACCCGCCGTGCAGGAGGCGGTCAAGAAGGTGACGGGCAAGGATCCATTCAAAGGCATCAACCCTGATGAATGCGTGGCGCTCGGCGCCGCGATACAGGCGGGCGTCCTGACGGGCGAAGTGCATGACGTGCTGCTGCTTGACGTAACCCCGCTGTCGCTGTCTATCGAAACGCTTGGCGGCGTCGCGACGAAGCTTATCGAGCGCAACACGACCATACCGACGAAGAAAAGCCAGATATTCTCGACGGCGGCCGACAACCAGCCCGCAGTGGACATCCATGTGATGCAGGGCGAGCGCGAGATGGCGGCGGGCAATATCACGCTTGGGAAGTTCCAGCTTACAGGCATACCTCCGGCGCCGCGCGGCATGCCGCAGATCGAGGTCGCTTTCGATATCGACGCCAACGGCATCGTGAACGTCAGCGCAAAAGACCTTGGCACGGGCAAGGAGCAGAGCATCACGATCACAAGCTCAAACAAGCTCTCGGAAGATGAGATAAACGCCAAGGTGAAGGAGGCCGAGCAATTTGCCGACGAGGACAAGCGCCGCAGGGAAGAGATAGATATCAAGAATTCGGCCGAGCACCTTATATACGAGACGGAAAAAGCCTTGAAAGACCTCGGCGAGGGCGTGTCAGAGGACGAAAAGGCTAAGATAACGGGGCTCAAGGACGAGCTGCAATCCTCGCTGAACGCCGGAAACATAGACGACATCAAGGCAAAGAGCGAGGCTCTTGAGAGCGAGTTCCATCAGCTTGCCGCGAAGCTTTACCAGCAGCAGTCCGGCGGCGCGGGTCCGATGCCAGGCGCGGAGGGCTTTGGCGGCACTCCCGGCGCGGACGGGTTCGGTACAGGCGCTGAGGGCGCAGGCACTGGCACTTCCAGTGCCGCAGGGGCGGATGAGAACATCGTCGATGCCGATTTTGAAGTAGTCGATGAGGAGGAGAAGTAGCGCAAGCCTGAGCAAGCGCGGGGATACGCCATATGGCAAGCAAAAGAGATTACTATGATGTATTGGGCCTGAAAAAAGGCGCAACCGACGAGGAGATAAAAAGGGCTTTCCGCAAGAAGGCCATGGAGTATCACCCCGACAAAAATCCAGGCGACAAGAAGGCCGAGGAATCGTTCAAGGAAGTCAACGAAGCCTACGGCATCCTTTCGGACAAGGAAAAGAAGAATCTATACGACAAGTTCGGCCACGCCGGTGTTGATCCCAACGCCGGTTTTGGCGCGGGCGGCTTTGGCGGTTTCGGCGGCGGCGCGGCATACTCGGCCGATTTCGGCGATCTGTTCGGCGACCTATTTGGCGGCATGTTCACAGGGGGCACGAGCGGAATGGGAGGCATGGGCGGCGGTCGGCGCAAGAATGTGCCACGGAAAGGGCGCGACCTTCAGCAAGGCCTTAGGATATCATTCAAAGACGCGGCCTTCGGCGCGAAGAAGAAAATCCGCATAAAGCGCCAGTCGGAGTGTACGGCCTGCGGCGGCACGGGCGCCAAGGACGGCACGGCTAAGCATAGGTGCGAGACTTGTGGCGGCTCCGGCCAGGTGCAGATGCAGCAGAACACGCCGTTTGGCTCGTTTATGAATATTACGACGTGCGGGGCATGCAGGGGCAGGGGTGAGGTCGTGGACACGCCGTGCCCTGAGTGTGGCGGCGCAGGCACGCTAGTCAAGGACTTCACCATCACTGTGGACATACCGGCGGGCGTGGACAGCGACAGCGTCATACCTCTGCGGGGGCAGGGCGAGCCAGGCGTGAATGGCGGGCCTCCCGGCGACCTGTATGTGGTCTTGCAAGTCGAGCCGCACGAGCTCTTTGCGCGCATCGGCAACGACTTGCGCATAGATATGCCCATAACGTTCGACCAGGCGGCGCTCGGCACCACCATCATAGTGCCCACGCTTGCGGAAAAGGTCAGCTACAAGGTGCCTGCTGGCACCCAACCCGGCACTATTTTCCGCCTGAAAGGCAAGGGCGTCAAGTCCGTGCGCGGCAATAAATACGGCGACCTCTATGTCCGCGTAAATATCGAGGTGCCGACCAAGCTTAGTGGCGACCAGAAGAAAGTGCTGAAAGATATGGCCGAGAAAATCGGCCCTGAATGCTATCCCAAGAAAAACAAGTTCGCGAAGTTTATGGAAAAGATGTTCGGATAGGGCTTACGCAAGCCTGACCGCTACAATTTCACGAAGCTAGGTTCGCGCCCCATAAAAACGGCGATATAGTGGAAGCCGACGGCGAGAAGCATTTCCTCGCCGTCTTTGATATAGCCGCCGATGTCTTTTGCCTCGTGGGCGTCAGAGCCGAGCGTGACGATCTCGCCGCCTAGCTCCTTGAAGCGCTTTATGGAGCTCATGGTCGGCGTGCCGTGATCGCCCATGCCGTAGCGGAAAGCGGCTGTATTGACCTCGATGCCCTTGCCGTCCGCGACAGCGATTCTCAGCAATTCATCGATATAGGGCATATACATATTCTCGGGCGGAAGGCTATTGGCATATCGGTCTATATAATTGAGATGGCCGAGGACGTCGTAGTTCTTGTAGTTTTTGACGCTTTCGATAAAGAGCGTGTAGTATTCATCCACAACGTCACGGAGCTCGCGGCCTTCAAAAAAGCTGGGGCAGTCAAATCGGTCGGTGTCCGAGCTATGCATGGATGCGATGACGAAGTCGTAGGGGTAGCCGCTTACGACGTTTTGGCAGATGTCCAGCGCTTCACCGGGTATCATGCCAAGCTCTATGCCTTTGGCGAATTGAATGCGGTCTGCGAAGGCGTTTTCGGTTTCGGACAAGGCCGCTTCGTAGGCGGGGACATCGAGGATGGAAGGACAGTCATCGTCCGGCCAGAGCGGGTCCAGATGGTCTGTGACGGCGATGCCGACAAGCCCTTTATCTATAGCGCTCCGGGCGACGTCGCTTATATCGGTTTCCGAGTCAGACGAAAACGAAGAATGAATATGTTGATCAAAGCGACATTTTACCATTAATTTTTCACCCTATATGATATTATGCAATAGACCTTGTGTGAGATTATATCACAGTGCACAGCGTTCTGTGCGGGGACGGAGATTAGGATATGTACAAGACAGATATGGACGGCGGCAAAATAGCCGTAATAGACGGGAACTCATTGGTGTTCCGGGCGTTTTTTGCGATAAGAAACGCCATGATAACGAGCAGGGGCGTCTATACGCACGCGATCTTCGGGTTCTTGAATATGCTTTTCAAAGCGCTTGGCGACGTGAAGCCGGACTATATAGCGGTCGCTTTCGACCGTAAGGCGCCCACCTTCCGGCATCTGGAGTACGATGCCTACAAGGCAGGCAGGGCTAAGACGCCGGACGAGCTGGTGGTACAGCTTCCATACCTCAAGGAAGTCCTTGACGCGATGCGCATAACCGTGCTTGAGATGGACGGGTTTGAGGCCGACGACCTTATAGGCACTGTCGCGAAGCATGCGGAGCGGGCGGGGCTTGAAACGCTGGTTATCACCGGAGACCGGGACGAATTGCAATTGGTCAGCGAGAATATCTCAGTGCTGCTTACAAAGAGGGGCGTAAGCGAGTTCGAGCTTTACACCCCGGAGCTGATGCTTGAGAAGTATGGGTTTGGGGCTGAGTTCTTTGTGGACTACAAGGGGCTGATGGGCGACACTTCGGATAATATACCCGGGCTGCCAGGCGTCGGTGAGAAGACGGCGGCAAAGCTCGTGCAGAAATTCGGGCCTATAGAGAACATCGTAGCCAATCTGGACGAGGTGGAGCCGGAGCGGATACGGGGCATCATAGAGGAGAATGTGCATACGGCATTTCTGAGCAAGAGGCTTGCTACGATAGTCACGAACGCGCCTATCGAGATAGACCTTGAAGCCATGCGGGTGAGGGACTGGGATATAGAGCGGCTGCGGGAGTTGTACACGGAGCTGGAGTTCCGTAATTTCCTGAAAAGGCTGCCGCCGCCAGATGAGAATGCAGGGGCGGAAGGAGCGAAAGGCACAGGGGAGGACGGAACGCGGCAACGCAGCTTCGCGGCGACCGGCGGTGAAGCGGAGCATGACGCAGGTGAAATCGCGTATGACCCAAAGGGTGTTGAAATATCAATGATTGAGGATGTGGAAGGGCTTGAGGCGGCAAGGGAGGCGCTTGCAGGGGCGGGTGAGGCTGTTTTGCACACCATAGGGTCCAAAGATCATGTGGAGAAGCCTGTAGTTGACGCAATACATGTTTATGTAAACGGACGGTACTTCTGTATATGGTCGCGCGGGGACGATGGGCTTCTGTCCGCCGCATGCGAAATGTTGGCGGCGGTGGATGTAGGCCTGATGGGGTTTGGGCTAAAGGATGATCTGTATCGGATAAGAAGGACGCTTGCGGGTGGGGGCGACCGGTCGGCGGCGATTGCGCCTAAGGCACAGTTTGACATAGGAGTCGCAAACTATCTGCTTGCGCCGGGGGGCGCTGAACCGACATTCGCGCAGCTTGCGTTTATCTATGGCGGCTTGGTGCTTCGTGAGCCGCCGGATTTTTCAAAAGATATATTGTCTTACGGCAGGGAGGAAATAGCCGAACAGGGCAGGGAGTTCTGCGTGGCGGCTTCGGCGCTTGTGCCTGTTCTTCGCCAGCGGCTTGAGGCGGCGGGAGCGGCGGAGTTGTTCGATGAGGTCGAGATGCCGCTGACAGATACGCTGTCCGAGATGGAAGCGCTGGGCTTTTCCTATGATGCCGCTGCGATGGACGAGATAGCAGGGCTTATAACGGAAAGGATAGATGTGCTGAAGGCTTCGATCACGGAGCTTGCCGGGACGGCTTTCAATATCAACAGCCCCAAGCAGCTTGGAGAGGTGCTTTTTGAAAAATTGGGGCTTCCGGGCGGCAAGAAAAACAAGAGCGGCTACTCCACAAGCGCGGATGTCCTGGACAAGCTCAAGGACGATTATCCAATAGCAGAGCAAGCGCTGGAGTACCGCATGTTAGTGAAGCTCAAGGGGACCTATATTGATGGGCTTCCTGTATTTGTCGCAAAGGACGGCAAGATACGCGCCCATCTTCAGCAGACGATAGCGGCGACCGGGCGGCTTTCTTGCGCCGACCCAAACTTGCAAAACATACCTATACGCAAGGAGCCGGGAAGGCAGCTCAGGCGGGCCTTTATACCGGAAAGCGATGACCATGTATTGATGTCGGCCGATTATTCGCAGATAGAGCTGCGCGTGTTGGCGCATCTTTCGGGCGACCCTGCGCTTATCGATGATTTCAGGAAGGGCGCGGACATCCACAGCAGCACGGCGGTGCGCATCTTCGGGCTGCCAAACGCCGACGAGGTGACGATAGCGCAGCGCAGCGGCGCGAAAGCCGTCAATTTCGGCATTATATACGGCATGAGCAGCTTCGGACTTTCGGAGGAGCTTGCCATCACGCGCAAGGACGCGGAACGGTATATAGAGGATTATTTCAGGCAGCACGAGGCGGTCAAGGCCTATATGGACAGATGTGTAGCGGGTGCCAAAGAGAACGGCTATACCACCACTATCATGGGTCGGCGGCGCCCTATACCCGAGGTATTGGCGTCGCAGTTCATGGTGCGGCAGCTCGGCGAGCGGCTTGCGATGAACTCGCCTGTGCAGGGCAGCGCGGCGGATATAATAAAAGTCGCCATGAACCGCGTCCGTGCGGCATTGGCACGTGAAGGACTCGCGACGGCACTTATACTCCAAGTGCATGATGAGCTTATATTGCAGGTGAAAAAAGGAGAGGAAGAGGTTGCCGCGGAAATCCTCAAGCGTGAGATGGAGGGCGCTGTGGATTTGAGGGTGCCGCTTGAGGTGGATGTCAAGACGGGCACAAGCTGGTTTGAACTGAAGTAAGGCGAGCGAAACGGTGAAATGGGCGGAACAATGAGGCGTATAGGGATAACGGGCGGCATAGGCGCCGGCAAGAGCGCTGTGACGGACTTTCTGCGCGAGCGGGGCTATGCCGTGATAGATGCCGACGAGGTGTCACGAGAGGCGGCCATGCCGGGGGAGCCGTCGATGCTCCGCCTGCGGGAAGAATTGGGGGACGGGGTGTTCCTTGAGGACGGGAATCTCGACAGGAAAGCGCTTGCCGAACTGATGTTCGCGGACTCCGTAGCGCTGATGACGGTCAACGAGATATTTCACGGCGATATAAAGCGGCGCATGGCGGTTGCTTGCGATAAACGTGCGGAGCAGGGGGACAAGGTGGTTTTCATATCGGCGCCGCTGCTTTTCGAGGCGGAGGCCGACTGGATGGCGGACGAGGTCTGGCTCGTAAGCACGGACGAGGATGTACGGCTACGGCGCGTGATGGAAAGGGACGGACTGTCTGAGGCGGAGGTGCTTTCACGAATGGAAAACCAGATGCCTGAGGCTGAGAAACGTGCTCGTGCAGATGCCGTGATCGAGAACAACGGGGGGTTGGAGGAACTGTATGCTGCAGTTGAGGGCAGGATAGGAGGCCTATAATGTAAAGAGTGTTCTTAAAGGAACTCAGTTCCTTTAAGAACACTCCGACTGGTGCGGTTGGTGTTACAGCATTTTTTTGAAAACGTAGTAGTGCCAACGGTTTTCAGGCAATCAATAGGCAGTATTTACATCTAAAGTAACACTTTATTCGTTAAGACACAAGGTTGGATTTAACTTCGGGCCCAGTGGGATCGAAGTTGTTTGGTTGAGAGCAGCCTTAACTTCAGGCCAAGTTGGCACGAAGTTGTTTTGCAGAGGACGGATTTAACTTCTGTTGAAATTCAACAGAAGTTATTTTTAAGCGAAATCGTTTCAAAAGATAACGATGACATCATATCTTAGAATGCTAAAGGGGTGGGAACCAGCTGGAAAATAAAAAACGGGAAACGTAAAATCGCACATTTGCATTTGCGGTGTAGGCAGGGAATAATGATGGCTTAGAAGAAGTCACTGTGAGTTACTGGAGACGTTGAAAGGAGCGAGTGCGATGATAGATCTAAACCTGACTTACATAGAGAGCGAGAATGGGACGCTACTTCCTGAATTGTATCTGCCGGAGCAACCGGAAGTGTGTCTTGGGAGACTCGCGAGGATGCGTGAGAAGTATCTGAGGGAAGAAAAAAAGCCACTGTATATCTCCCTGCTTACACAGTGCAAACTTCCGCAGCACCTGTCCGAAGTCGAGCAGACGGCGAGAGAGAGGATAAGGCAGATGAGCGAGCAAAGAGCGAAAGCGATGGGCGTTGATGCCGCTTTGAAGCAAAGCGACCCGCTGAAGTGGGCGGGCTTGATGACCAATATCCGCATGACAGCGGAGCAAGAAGTGGTTCGTGATCTGATTCTGACCTGATATCATTTCTCAGCGGGCAGCCCAAATTCAAAAGCGCGAATAGTGGGCGTTTATTCTTTGCAAGCAACGCAAACCTGTACAAGTTCGCAGTCGGGCGGCGGACGTGGACGCCGCCGCCATTGCTTGTCAGGGAGGCTCCTGAAACCCCTGTTAAAGTATCTATTGAAGAAAAATCTACGGATTGGAGAAAACATGAGAATCAGACACGATAGGATTGAATTTCATCATATATATAGCAAGCAGGAAAGTTTTCAGCCGAGAACCTTTGTTCATTTAAGGCTTTATTTTAGCTCATCATACTGTTATACTATTGTTACCGAGGTTGGAGGCATTTAATGCTATGAAAGGGATGTTATGAACGGCAGAGTTCCGCACATTGTTCAATATCAAGGGTCAAAGCGCATGCTTGCGCCTCAAATTTTGCAGTACATGCCAAAAAATATTAAAAGATTGATAGAACCGTTTTCGGGCATGGCTGCAATTACGGTTGCTTCTGCTTATGAAGACCGAGCGGAAAGGTATGTCGTCAATGATTTGAACACGCAAATAATCGAGCTATTGGAGTGTGCAATACATACACCGGAAACTTTAATAGAGCGTTATTCACGCATTTGGTGCGAGCAGTTCGAGTATCCGGGGGGGCATCTTGACCACTTCTACAATGTTCGGGATCGCTATAATTCAGGAGAGCATTCCCCGGAAATAATGCTGTATCTTTTGGCTCGTTGTGTGAAAGGGGCAGTTCGTTATGGGCGGAACGGGAAATTCAATCAATCGCCCGACAAGCGCCGAAATGGTACTAACCCAAAAAATATTGCAATCAATGTCCGGCAGATATCGCATTTATTGAAAGGCCGAATCGAGTTTTTATCGATTGATTACAAAGATATTCTTGCCCATGTGCAGCCCGGAGATTTGATCTACATGGACCCTCCATATCAGGGGGTTTCAAATGTTCGGGACAATCGTTATTATGCGGGCGTTGAATTTGAAGAATTTGTGCGAGCCATTGAAATGCTGAGCGAGAGAAATGTTGATTATATTATAAGCTATGACGGTTCGTGCGGTGAAAAATCTTATGGAAAAGAATTGCCGAGCCATTTGAATTGCACCAAAGTCATGTTGAATGCGGGGCTGTCTTCACAAGCCACTTTGCTTGGTCGCCGCAATATGACATATGAAGCTTTGTATCTTAGTGAGGGACTGTCGCCAATCATCAAGAAAATGCCTGAGCAGATATGTATGTGGGAGCAGGCCGGATGAGTGAAAAATACCCCCAAGACTTTTTGGATTTATTGAACTCCATAGAGGAGAAACGTCCGCGTACCGTTATTCAGCATATACTGAAACATGGCTATATCACTTCGCAGGAATTGAAAGATGAATATGGGTACAATCACCCGCCCCGTGCGGTTCGCGATGTAAGGGAACGCGGAATTCCGATTGAAACTTATCGTATAGAGGGTACTGATGGACGAAAAATTGCTGCCTATAGATTTGGCGACCCTGATGAAGCAAAAAACATATTATCCAAATCAGCTGGGCGGACGGTGCTTTCAAAAGCGCTAAAACAAGCACTGATAGAAAAATATGGAGCAAGGTGTTTTATATATCTAGAAGCAATGGATGAGAATGTTTTGCAAGTAGACCACCGCATTCCATATGAAATAGACGGGGAAAAGGACGAAGGCAACCTCGAAGCCTTTATGCTGCTGTCCCCATCGGCAAACAGGGCTAAGTCGTGGACATGTGAGCACTGCGATAACTGGGAGATAAAGAACGCAGAGTTTTGCCTGAGCTGTTTTTGGGCATACCCGGAGGGCTACGACCACGTTGCAAATATGAAGCAGAAGGTGATAACTATCGTTTTTACGGGTGATGAGATTGAGGATTTTAACAGACTTGTGGAACAATCCGGTATTGATGGGGCACAGGCTTTGATTAAAAGAATTATTCACGAGTACTTTGAGAATGTGGATTGCGGGAATCACGGCAAGTAAACCATTGATGGTATTTTGATGGTACAATTTTTGAAAGCGATAGGGAAAAGAGATAATTCGGAGAATATGACTATGAGAAATGGCGAAAAATCAACAGTAATACATGAGCGTTGCCTTTTCGTCAAAGAGTGGGAGTAGGGACCCAAACAACTGGCAGGAGGATAAACCAAATGAACACTTTCAAACACAGCTTCAAAAACGACTATAGCGAGCTGGCGCACCCGAGGGTGCTTGCGGCGTTGGCGTCGGTCGGAACCAAGCAGTTTGAGGGTTATGGGCTGGACGAGTATTCAAGCAAAGCCGCCGAGCACATAAAGAAAAAGATAGGCAAGCCCTCTGCCGACGTGCATTTCATAAGCGGCGGCACGCATGCAAACCTTACCGTGATAGCGTCTGCGCTTCGTCCGTACGAGGCGGTCATCGCTTGCGAAAGCGGGCATATCTCCACGCATGAGACGGGAGCGATCGAGACGGCAGGGCATAAGATATGCACTGTGCGTGGCGAGAACGGAAAGCTCAATGCCGCCGATATAGAAGCGGTTGTCGATGCCCATGCCGACGAGCATATGGTGAAGCCCCGCCTGGTTTATATATCGCAGTCGACGGAAGTCGGCACGGTCTATAAAAAAGCGGAGCTAAAGGAAATTGCGGAGTGCTGTCAGAGGAATGGCCTTTATCTCTTTGCTGACGGCGCGAGGCTTGGGGCGGGCATGAACAGTCATGCTTGCGATCTCACTTACAGCGACATTGCGGACATGGTCGACGCGTTTTTTGTCGGCGGTACCAAAATCGGCGCCTTGTTCGGCGAGGCCATAGTGATTTGCCGCGATGAATTAAAGACGGACTTCCGCTACAATCTTAAGCAAAGGGGAGCGTTGCTTTCTAAGGGTGCATCTATAGGCGTGCAATTTGTGGCATTGTTTGAGGATGGCTTGTACGACGAGCTTGCAAAGCACGCCAATGATACCGCTCTGAAAATAGCGGAGGGGATAAAGGGCTTGGGCTACGACTTTCTTTCCGATGCGGAGACAAACCAGATATTCCCGATATTCCCCTCGGAAGTGGCCGAAAAATTACACGGTCTATACGGCTTTTATGATTGGCAGCGGATGGGGGACATGACCGCCGTAAGATTGGTATGCTCGTGGGCAACGCCCGACAGCATAATCGAGGAATTTATCGGCGATTTATCAACGATTTAAAGTGTGTTGTAAAAAAATTCAAACAATATAAAAATATCCCTTGACAATATGTGGAAGTGATGCTATATTCTCCTTATGAAAAGGGAAATATATGCAAAACTAACCATTATTGGATTGTGTTTTATGATGCTCGTCCCAGCTGCCAGCTTGTATGCGGGAGAAAATGTTAACCAGACGGATATGTACACCGAAGATGCAGAGAGCGACGAAACGGACGATGGCGGCGAGGAATCGACTCTTGACGAAGAAGGTGATGCCTCGCTAGGCGATGACGACCTATCGGACGGCGCGGACGAAGCCTCCGGCGCACATGGAGCCCCCGGCACGGTAGACGACATCTTCGCGATTGGCGAAAACCTTATGCCGCTTGCGGACTTCCCCCACTTTTTCCATTCGGCGGGACAGCCCGACCCATTCGGCTCAGGAAGCAGCACCGTACAATTCTACGTGCCCGACGGGCCGAACTCCATCATGTTCTCGTTCTGCCTCGAAAAGGGGAAGAACGCGCCCCCGCAAAATTCGCCCACTCAGTATTCACCGATGGCGGCGCCGGCGTGGTCGACGGCGCTTGGGACATATGCCACATCCGTGCTGCAATCCCACGGCATCGACATCACGGAGGGCTACCACCGTTATTGGGCGATACAGAATGCGGTATGGATACTTAGCGGCTATAGCGTCGGTACTGCGGCGAACGCGCCCGTGATCCAGGCGTTGGTCGCTGCGGCAGGCCAGTCGGTCACCGCGAGCACCCCTGTATTCACAGGGATATCCGATGGCGGCATGCTCAGGGCTTCCATATATGACGAGGACACCGTGCGTTACGGCCCATTTTCCATCTCAGGCATGAGCGGCACCGCCACGGCGAGGATCTATACCAGCAACGGAAATCATGCAAGGGCTTGGCTCGGCAATTCTTCGGGCGCCCGCATCAATCTCAATTCCGTTCCGAACGCGACGAACCTGTACGTCTATCTCCCCAGATACCTATACGAGACGCGCCGGATCAATATCGAGCTCAGCGCCGATTACGTTGTCCCCAACACCATGGACGCGTTCAAATCGCCCTACCCAAGCGATCAAGACCAGCTTGTCATGCCGTATTGGGAGCCAAGATTCGGTATAAGAACAATAGCCGCGCAACTCGGAGGTTTCGGCGAGTGCGAAATAGTGAAGCTTGATGCGGGGTGGCAAGAGGATTATAAGGAGGCCAGATATAGCGATGAGAGCGAGGGGGATGCCTATCGGCTTGACGGCGCCGAGTTCGCGATACGGCAGTGGGATGGGAGCTCTTTCGTGAGCACAAACATCCCTGTGACATACGACCCAGAGACGAGGACATATCGCACAGGGTTTTTGAGGGAGACGGCGAGCAACAATGGGCTTTTTCGGATAATCGAGACGACGGTGCCGTATGGCTATCGCGACCCCGTTGTGATTGAGTTCAATATCAGGGCGAGGTATGAGCTTTCGCTGGATGGCGTGGGTCGGCGGGACGTGAATAACACATTGCTTAATGCAAGAATTGAGTTGCAGAAGCGAGACCGTGCCGAGATTGCGTCGGGGTTTTCGGACCTTGCACACCCGCAGGGCGACGCGACGCTTGCGGGGGCGTACTACGGGCTTTTTTACGCAAATAAAGTCACCGACCCGTCAGGCATAAAGCGTAAGGCGGGCGAATTGGTCTGCATAGGCGTCACGGACGAAAACGGACGCATCGTATTCGACAATTCCGATGCGGAACGCCCGCCTGGAACCCGTAGCCTTATCTGGGGCAACAGCGACGGGCAGACAAATTACGGGACAATGGACTTCCCGATATATCTGCCCGTGTTCGAGCGGCAGGATCGCCGCATATACCCCGCCAAATACTACATACAGGAACTGGTTCCGTCGCGCGGGTATTTGCTCGACATAGACCCGGACACGGCGGAGCTTGACGCGAACGGTGTGCCGATACCCGGCACGGGCACGGCGCGGAAATACGAGGTGGACGCATACGACTACGGCAATGCGGCGAACCCGGTCGGCGTGCGTGTGGACGTCACAGTGACCGAGCAGGCGAAGATGCGGGGCTTCCTTTTGCGAAAGCTCAGGAGCGACGGCAACGAGACCGAGCATTACAACCTCAACGGCGCAGGCTTTTCCGTCTATTTGATAGCCGACCTTATGGAGATTATCGAAAAGAAAGCGTCGACCGGCCCCTCCGTAAAAATTCCGCAGCGCGGGTCGAATGGATGGGACAAACAGGACTTCATCGACTTTTTCTACGAAGAAGATTACGAGCATCCGCCGGACACCGGCACGGGCAAGGACTGGTACAACCACGAGGGGAACACATATGATGGAAGATATAATTTCGATCTCTATCCGGAATTGAAAAGGGCGCGGATCGACTACGTGGAAAGCCCGGTGTTCTATTCGGGCGTGCCGCTTGTGCCAGGGCTGCGATATGGCAAGTATGGGGACAATTATGAGCCGCAGAACGGAGAGGTGGTATTCCCTGAGTTTCCGTACGGCGAGTATATCGTGTTTGAGACATACGTTCCGACGGGACTGGACAGGGTGAAGCCTTTTATAGTGAATATCGCGGAGGACGGCGGGGATGTTGAGGACGATGACGGCATCTGCAATCCTGACAGGCCGGAACAGGACTGGCGGATTCAGATAGACCTCGACAATTTTTGGGTCAGGATATGGAAAAAAGACGCCGAGACGGGGCGTGTCGTTGTCGGGAAAGGCGCCGGATACCGCCTGAAATATCTCGGCACGGACGGGGTGGAAGGCACGGCGGACGATAGATGGGTCGAGATGGACGTGCCGACCAAAAACGGCATCGAGCGGATCGGCACGGAGGCGAATCCGTTCCGTGTCGGGGCGAACGGGGTCTTGATCCTGCCACAGAGAATAAAGGCAGGGAAGTACAAGCTATATGAAGTGGAAGCGCCGGGCGGCTATGTCCTTTCATACCACGAAAGAGTGGATGACGCAGGCTTCCATCAAGCAGAGCCGGAACAGATATGCAAGCATGGCTATGGCTTCTCCCCGTCCTGCATATTATACGCGCCGGTGATTGGCTCGCCCGACCCGCAGCCGGATGTCAGGCCCGTATTCGACACGAACGAGGCGCATAGGGTGGCGGATTTTGACGCCGATGGGGACGGGTACAACGATTTCGTGATTGAGCTTGTGCAGTTCAACGAGCGGCAGAAAGGGCGGCTAAACATCCACAAGGCACGGGAAGCGGTGCCGGAGCATGGCGGCCGGCCGACCACGATGCCGCTCGCAGGCGTTCGGTTCGAGCTTTACGCGGCGGAGGACATCCTGACGCTTGACGGCCACGGCAAGGTGATATTTTCGGCGGGCGAGTTGGTTGCGACCACATATACCGACGCGGACGGGAACGCGTTCTTCAAGGATTTGCACTTGGGGCTTTATCTGTTGAGGGAGGCGGATATCGACGATTCCGACAAGGCGAGGATAGGCGGCAGGCTTGTGTCGGGATACAAATTTGTGGACGAATTGTTGGTGGATTTGCGGCCGCCGGAGGGGGCGGGGCTTGACGCGGACAGCCCATTTTGGCAGGAGAACGCCGTGATTGCGGCGTCTTGGGACATGCTCAATGTCTTGCAGCTCGGACGGGTGGAGATATATAAATACGGCAGGACGGACGGGGAGAGCGAAGCGCTTTCGGGCGTGGTGTTCGATGTGGTCGCGGCGGAAGATATAATATGCGTAAACACGGGCGAGACGGTTTTTGACGCGGGTGCGGTCGTGGGCACGATAGTGACGGACGATGAGGGCAGGGGGTCATTGGGCGAGCTATTGCCGGGCGAATACATTCTTCGCGAGGTCTTGGCGCCAAAGGGCTACGTCCCCATAGACGATAAGTATTTCACGATATCCGAACGTGGCCACACGGACGATCTGGAGTGGCATTCGTGGGATATATTCAACGCGCGTGCCGTGACGGTGGAAGTGGACAAAGACACGATAAGGCGGACATCGGCCGCATTCGCAAGCCTGCCCGGTCAAGCCGGCCACAACAATATAGGGCGCAAAGACGAGAGGTATCGCTACGATGTCAATTTCCGCCTGACCTCTGCCATATGGGTGGACGAGTTTGTGGTGGATGACCCGCTCGAAAAGGCGGTTCGGGGAGAGGTCTTTGTCGAAGAAATCTGGACGCCCATTGTATGGGGTGACCATGACGGCCTGTGGAACCTATGGTACGGGACAAACAAGACAGACCCCGAAACGGATTATTCGCTCGCAAGCGCGATGGACACGAATCCATACAATCCCGACAACCCGGAACGGATTGCCGCCTACCCCAACACAGGGCTGAAACTGCTTGCCCAGGGGCTTGGGACAGACCAAAGATATCACTTCACTTTGAACGATTTCGGCCTCGGCGATGGCGAATACCTGACGCATCTTCGCTACGAGTATGGCAGGGTCGAAGTGGGCTTCACGTCCAAAAATTATTCCAGTACGTCGCTGAACGACAGATCCGTCATCGACTGGACGCCCGACGAATCGACGCATTTCTATTCGCAAGGCGCTTTGACGCCCGGCTATGAACTGAAGGGGGCGGCCTACCTCGTCTCTGCGGCGAAGCCGATGACCGACGGGGACATCGTAAGCTCTGTATCGGCGCACGTAGCGAGGGACGTGGTGATGCTTGCGCGCGATGATGACAAGGTCATCACGAAAGTGTTCGGCACGTTTGTCTACAGCGGCGAGGCTCCGAGCGGGAATGTGCCGAGGACCTTGGACGATTACCCGTTGCTGATGTGGCTGCTCGCGCTGCTGTCGGCGTCGATAGGCCTGTTGGTCATGGGGCGGGTGAGCATGGGGCGACGCATAAACAATAGAGAAAGAGGCAAAGCATATGTACATATATAACGGAAGAACAATTGCCGGGTTGCTGCTGCTCGTTACGTTGGCGGTGATAGCGGCGTTTCCGATGGGGGCGTTCGGGGCGGTCTCGCCCGATGGGGGCGGGACAGGCGGGCAGGCGTTCACGATAACGCGAGAGTTTACATATAAGGCGGGGGAGACACCGAATATCCCCGAAACAATCAGCCAGTACGGGGTGGTGTTCACATTGGTGTCCGTTTCGGAGCCAGTGGCGAGCACGAGGCTTCCGAGGACACGGACTTACACATACCGCGTCCCGGCGGTCTACACGCCCGATCAATTGTCGCAAGTGCCGCCAGGTGTCAGCCTGACGCCTGTATACGGCGAGGGCAAACGGCAAGTTGACCGTAGCGAAGTGATACGAGGGCTGAAGAACAACGACGTCGACAGCTTGCCGCAGCGAAAAACATATAGCGATACGACCGGCCAGGGGCCCGGCGCAAGGGTCAGCGGCTCCCTTACGCTCGCCGAGGTCAAGTATGAAGTGGTCTCATATGACGAGGACGGGCTACCAAACAATTACACGGCGCGCGTCGTTTATCGCGGTGAAGAAACTTACTCAATTCTGCTCTACTATACCGCAGTGGAAACCTATACAGAAGAAGTTGCCGAGGACGGTGAGGAAACATTTACCGTCGTGGCGACCTACGAAGGCTCGATGCCTTCGGATGATGATATAAGTTCGCCTGCTGCGGACGAACCTGCTGAGGAGCCAGGTGATAGCGGTCCTGAGCCGGAAACGGGAGCGGATGACAATAATTCGGACGAGTATGCTTTTGCGGTGCCAGGAGGCGGCGAGACCGGCCCCGGTGCCGGATCTGATGGCGGGTCGGGCGTGGGCGCCGAGGAGGTTGCGCCCACACCCGACCCTGCCGCCGGAGGCATCGCCGACTTTTTCACAGGGCTTTTCGGCAGGCTGACATCGCTCAATCTTCCATTTTCTCTAGACACCCTTTCGCCAGTCGGCGTAGCCTCGCTCGCCACCCTCGTCGCCGTGGCCCTGGCGCTCCTCGCCCTCGGATACCACACCCGCCGCAGAGTTCGCATGGGGCATTAGAAAGGCAGAAAATCCGCCGGAAATATTGAATTTCCAACGGATTTCCTTGGTCGGAGTGGAGAGATTCGAACTCTCGGCCCCTTGACCCCCAGTCAAGTACGCTAACCAAACTGCGCTACACCCCGGTGCAGGGTTTGATTATATGGCAATATACCGTCAGTGTCAAACGAAGGTGCGTTTTTTCCAGGGTTTTGTTCGGTGTGCGGTCAGCTCTTGGCTGGCGGGATGGCCTTCGCCAGCACGGGCGAGACAAGCAGGGCGAGCAGGCCGCCGATTGAGGCGGTGACTATCTGCGGCCATGAGAAGGCGGCTGATACCACACCAGCCTGCGGCTCCGCAAGGTTTAGCACGAGCGGGACTATCAGGTTTACGATGCCGATATAGAGGACGAGGAACTTGGCGCCGGCTCCGACGGCAAGGGCAAGGATGTCGAACGCCTTGCTACGTTCCGTGCGTCTAAGGGCGATGATATGCCAAAGAAAGACAATTACGAGATTGCCGGCGATGATGACGGGGACGAAAGGCCAGAAGGGGCTCATTCCAGTCAGGGCGGCGATGATTGGCGAGATGGCACCGATGGTCGCGGCAGAGGAAAGGCCGCAGAACATAACGGCAAGTATCAAGAGCATATTGACAAGCGAGCCAGTGACAAAGGAGTTGCCGAGCGGACGCGTCACAATCTGCGCCACCACAAGCACTGCCAAAAATATACCCGTTTGTGCCACCCACCTTGCATGTTGATTACGCATCATCGCCTCCCTCCTTTTTATAAATACTTCAAACCCCTGGCCGTGTCCCTCAAATGCACGCTCATAATCAGCCCGATGGCGATCATGTTCGCCACGACGGAACTGCCGCCTGCGGAGAGGAACGGCAGCGTGATGCCTGTGACGGGCATCAGCCCGAGCGACATTCCGACATTCTGGAATATCTGAAACCCGAACATGCACATGAACCCGATAGCGATCAGGGCGCCGAACAACTCCGTCGCCTTGGCTATTGTCCACCAAATACGCGCAATCAATGCTACGTAAAGCGCGAGCACAACCATGCCGCCGAGAAACCCAAATTCTTCGCATATTACGGGGAAGATAAAGTCCGAGTCTTGGACAGGCAGAAGCCCAGACTCCTTAATGACGCCCTGACGATAGCCTTTGCCGAACATGCCGCCGCTGCCTATTGCCACCTTTGCCTGATAGACCTGATGGCCGGCATCAATGGACAGATCTTCTGGATTGAGAAAGGCTGTAAAGCGGTCGCGTTGGTATTGTGACAAAAATCTGAATCCGAGCGGTATGCTGATAATGAGGACTATGGCGAGCTGCATAACAAATGTCCCGCGCAGTCCGGCCGCGAAAAGCATTCCAAAGAGCATTACGAACAAAACTATGCCGGTGCCCATGTCCACGTAGGCGATTATTGCAGGGATAGGCAGTCCGTATAAAAAGGCGAGCAGGGCGCCAAAAAAGGTCTTGAGCTCATCACGATGGCGGGTAAGGTAGGCAGCATACGCGATTACAAAGAGCACTTTGACAAATTCCGAAGGCTGCAGCGAAATAAAGCCGAGGTCTATCCATCTTCGTGCCCCAAATGCTTCCAAAGCGAGGCCAGGTACGAAAACCAAGCATTGCAGTCCGATAGCCGCTATGTAAAACAGCTTGTCAAAGCGAAAAAATTTCTTGTAGTCAACGATTATAGCCAGAGCCAAAAGGCCGTAGCCGACACAGAACGACGCGATTTGCACGACGACCTGTCGGGAGTATGGGTCTGTCGCAGTCGCGTCAATGCTTGAAATCATGGCACAACTGATAAAACCGAGCACGGCTGGCAGTGCCAAAAGGGTCTTGTCGATGCGTCTTAGGGCGTCAAGCAAGGTGTTTGCTCCAATTATTTCAATTCAATTACGGACAATTGACAATAGCGGATAGTGAACATTATAATAGTAATGGCGTGAAGATGGCAACTTGACGAATTGACTATTTACCCGCGGCGTCGACCAAGCGGCGTCGTTTCGAAGGTATAGATCGCATAGATCGCACAGGGAGGTGTTTGCAATAGATATAATTATAGTAATTTTGGTCGCCGTATTCGCAGCGGTGGTCGGGCTTTTTGTTGGTAGCGTGATACGCAAAGCTGTCAGCGAAAAAACGATAGGCAATGCGGAGCTCAAAGCAAAGAATTTGCTTCTTGATGCTGAGAAAAGAGCCGAATCTGTTCGCAAGGAGCAGATACTTGAAGCAAAGGAAGAAGCGCATAGGATAAAGAAGGAATTGGACGAGGAAATCAAAGAGCGTAAGCTTGAAATTTCCAAGTCCGAGAGAAGGCTTATCCAGAAGGAAGAAACGCTCGATAAAAAGATTGAGAATATCGAGAAAAAAGAAGAAGGGCTTGCGGACAAGGAGCGCGGACTGGCAGCCAAGGAGGAAGACCTTCAGAACGCTATCGAACGCCAAAACGACGAGCTCGAAAAAATATCCGCGCTCACACGCGATGAAGCTAAGCAGATTCTGCTTTCTAATATTGAGCGCGATGTGCGCGGCGAGGCTGCCGCGTTGGTGAAAGAGATTGAAACGGAGGCCCGCGAGAACGGCGACCGCAAGGCGAAGGAAATCATCACTGGTGCGATACAGCGATGTGCGGCCGACCATGTGGCAGAGATCACGGTTTCGGTGGTGCCGCTTCCAAGCGATGACATGAAGGGTCGCATCATAGGCCGCGAAGGTCGCAATATCCGGGCTATCGAAAGCATGACGGGCATTGATCTTATTATCGACGACACGCCGGAAGCGGTTGTCCTCTCGGGTTTCGACCCCGTCAAGCGCGAAGTGGCCAGACTGTCGCTCGAAAAGCTTATAGTGGACGGACGCATCCATCCGTCGCGTATCGAGGAGATGGTCAACAAGGCTGAAAAAGAGGTGGCCAACGTCATCAAGGAAGCCGGCGAGCAGGCGACGTTCGACACTGGTGTCCACAATCTGCATCCCGAAATCATCAAGCTGATAGGGCGTCTCAAATATCGCACGAGCTACGGTCAGAATGTATTGAAGCATTCAATAGAGGTTTCGCACTTGGCAGGGCTTATGGCGAGCGAACTCGGCCTTGACCCAAAACTTGCGAAGCGTGCTGGCTTGCTCCACGATATAGGCAAGGCGGTAGACCATGAGCGCGAGGGGACGCATGTCGAACTAGGGATCGAGATACTCAAGAAGTATAAGGAATCGCAGGCGGTCATCGATTCGATGGCCTCGCACCACGGCGACTACGAGCCCAAGACGCTCGAAGCCATACTTGTCACGGCCGCCGATGCATTGTCCGCGGCGAGGCCTGGAGCACGTATGGAAACGCTTGAAACCTATATCAAGCGCTTGCAGCAGCTTGAGGAAATCGCAAACACCACAAAGGGCGTAGACCATTCATATGCGATACAGGCGGGACGCGAGATACGCATTATCGCAAACCCGGACGAAGTCGGCGACAAGGATATTGTCTTCCTTGCGCGCGACATCAGCAAGAAAATCGAAAGCGAAATGGAGTATCCGGGCCAGATCAAGGTGAACGTGCTGCGGGAGACTCGTGCCGTGGACTACGCCAAGTAAATGAGGATCTACCTCGACAATTGTGCTTCGACGCAGGTAAGCTCGGAAGCCGCGAAAGCGATTTACTTCGCGATGACCGAGAATTACGCGAATCCGTCGGCACTGCATTTGGCGGGACAAGAGGCCGAGCGGCTCGTTAAGCAGGCACGCCACCAGATAGCCTTTTCCATAGGGACGAAGTCCGGCAATATAATATTCACAAGCGGGGGGACGGAGGCCAACAATTTGGCACTGTTCTCCTGTTTTTATTCGGACTCGTGCGATGGTGGGGGGGATATTCCAGGCAAGCCGAAAGCTCTGCTTATTTCGGCGGTTGAGCATCCGGCAGTATATGCGGCGGCGGACGCGCTTGCGCGGCGCGGCGCGAGGGTTGAGCGCATTCCCGTATTTGGTGCGGACACGGACTTCCCTGGCATGGTGGATGTCTCGGCTTTTCGGGCTATGCTTGCTGATGATGTGTCGCTTGTGTCTGTGTTGCACGTCAGCAATGAGATAGGGACTATTCAGCCAATCGAGGAATTGTCCCGAATAGTGTCATTGCATAATTCTGAAAATGGTGCAAACATACGTTTGCACGTTGATGCTGCACAATCATATGGCAAACTTGGCATTGACGTGGACAATGGCGATTTGAGGAGGGTAGATTTCGTCTCTATGAGCGCGCATAAACTGCACGGGCCAAAAGGCATCGGCGCTCTGTACGCAGCATCGCCCGCCAAGCTGCACCCGATGGTGTTTGGGGGGGGGCAGGAGGGGGGAGTCCGCTCCGGCACAGAAAACGTGCCAGGCATCGTGGGCTTCGGCGCCTGTGCCCGTATCGCGTCTGCCGAGATTGTAGCCCATGCGAAGCATGCGAATACTTGCAGGCGGCGCTTGCTTGACGGTATTAAGGCGGAAATTCCGCATGTGCATATCAACAGCCCGGAGGACGCTTCCATAACGGGCAAGCCGGGGTGCTCAAGCCCGTATATACTCAGCCTCTCGTTCCTTGGAACGCGTGGCGAGGTGCTTGTCCACGAACTCGAAAAGAGCGGAATTTTTGTGTCGACGGGCGCGGCTTGTGCCACCCTCAGCAAAAATGCGGGCAGCGGCAAGAATGGCAATGCGAGCGGCGTGCTTGCGGCTGTCGGTGCGTCCGATGAGGTTATGGAGGGTACTCTGCGTTTCGGCATAAGCTGGACGAACGTGCCGGATGAGATGGACTTTGTGATCGACCGTTTGAAGAAAGCGGTTACACGTTTTCGCCGCACAGGGTCGTACCGCTGACCAAGCAACCGATATGGACATCCAAAATGTTTTGATAGTTCGATACGGAGAGATCGCCCTGAAGGGGATGAACAGGCCTTATTTTGAGAAAGCGCTTATCAGGCGTTTGCGTCGGGTGATTGGTTCGGGGGATGCAGCCGCCCGCCCATTCGCCCCCACGGTCGAAAACGCGGAAGGGCTTATAATCGTACGCGGCTATCCACAGGACAAAGAACTGACGTTCGCAAAAAGGCTGCTACGTGTATTTGGCGTGGCGAGCGTGAGCCCTGCGTGGGAGCTGGCGTCACGCAATCAGGAAGATGTCAACGAGGCGGCGGTGGCGTGGATGGAGCGGCGTCTGGACGATGGGGCGGGCGGCCTAGATGCGGGCAGCCTCGGCACGGACGGCTCTGCCACCGTATGCACTGACAGGCCGCATACGTTCAAGGTTTTCGGCAAGAGGGCTGACAAGAGCTGGCCGCTTACATCGCCAGAGATAGCGGCGCTTACGGGAGAGGCTGTGCTTGAGGCTCTTGGGGAGTCCCGTGTCAAGGTGGACGTAAGCGACCCTGAGATACGGCTATACGTCCATCTCAGGAGGAAGAACGTGCTTGTCTATGACGATATGCTCAAAGGTTTTGGCGGATTGCCGCTCGGCACCAACGGCAAGGGGCTTGTGCTTCTGTCCGGCGGCATCGACAGCCCTGTGGCGGCCTGGATGATGGCTAAGCGTGGCATGACGATAGAGGCGGTCCACTTCCATTCGTACCCCTATACGAGCAAGCGTGCGGAAGAAAAGGTGAAAGACCTTGCGGATGTGCTTGCCTCGTATTGCGGCAGAATCAAGGTGCATATGCTCAATATACTGCCGGCGCAAGAGGCTCTTGCCGAGGCTTGCCCCGAGGAGGAAATGACGGTGCTTGTACGCAGGGTTATGGTGCGTATCGCATCGCGTGTCGCGGAGCGTGAGGGCTGTGCCTTTCTTATAACTGGGGAAAACCTTGGGCAGGTCGCAAGCCAGACGGCAGAGGGGATAGCCGTCACCGATCGTGCGTCGCCGCTGCCTGTGCTCAGGCCTTTGATCGCGATGGACAAGGTGGATATCATGGACAGGGCGCGTGAAATAGAGACTTATGAGATATCCATACAGCCCTACGAGGACTGTTGCACGGTCTTTCTTCCCAAGCATCCGGTGACGCGGCCTGCGGCCGCCGCCATCGAAGCGTCGGAGGGGCTGCTTGGACAGGATCGCATAGCCGCGCTTGAAGATGAAGTGATGGAAACGGAGGAGGTTTATGTCGCAAATGTATAAGAAGATGAAAAGATTTCCGTTGGCGGCGGCGCTCGTGTTCGTGCTTGCGGCGGCTCTGCTGGCTGGGTGTTCAGGGGGCGGCGGCGGTGAGCCCGCAGAGCCGATATCCGCCGAAGCAGAGGCGAACGGCGGCGCAGCGGAAGCATTGTCAGACCCGACGGACGTTGTCCTGGAGCGGATCATGGCCGATGCGGATGCCACGCTCGGCGGTGCGTCCGCCGTAGGGCAGGCATTGCCAGACCCTGTCACGGCTGAAAACGCGCCTGCAATGCTCGGCATAATGCCGGACGATTTTGTGTCGTTCGTATCGGAAGCGACGGCGGCACAGGACATTGAGGGCATGGACGCCATCCAGATCGCCGTGATTATGTGCCTGACCCCTCAGTATGTGGAGATAGTCGATGAAATGATCGTCAATGTGTTCGACCCTGGAAAATGGGAGCAAATGTTCCCCGAAAGGGCGCTTACCATGGTTTCCGGCTCATACATATTGCTTGCTGTAGGCAGCGTCGCCGAGACCGAGGCGTTGGCGGATGCTTTCAGTGTTGCCGCAGGGGGAAGCGTACAGGAGCCAAATATCTTCTATACGGGAGAGACCGGCGGCTGACGCCGCCGGCTACCGCCCGTGAAGCCCTATCTGTCGAACCTGACCCGTATGCTTCCGAGGCTCACATCCGCGTCAAGGCTTGCCGAGGCATCCGTATTGCTGCGGACCGATGTGGATCCTGCCGATTTGCTGTCGCCCACCCATATGCTTCCAAGGCTCGTGCTCAGCGAATAGGAGAGGTCGTTTTCGGCCATAAGCAGGCCAAGGCTTACGTCGCCTGCGCTGCTGTCTATCTTGCAGCGCCCCGAGAAATGAAGCCGCTCAAACGAGGTCTTGCCGAGCGAGTTGTCTACCGTCAGGTCGTCTGCCTTGATATCGTCGCCGCCGAGATCCCCGGCGCTTAGTTTTAGCGATATGCTGTCCGCTTCCGCTTCGCTCACATCCACTTTCCCAAACTCATTTGAGATGTCGATGGTATTCGCCGTAAGCCCTTCGATTCTGATGTCGCCTGCGCTCACGTTCACCTGCACCTCGCCCAACTCCGCACCGCTTGGATAGGTGATCTCAAGCCAGTTGTTGTTTCTGCCGAAATTGAGGTTGCCAAAGTTGATATTTATTCTTCCACGGCCGAACAAGTTGTTGATGCCAAACCTGACATTGTGTACTCTCGAATCCACGTGTAGCGTATCGCCGTCAAGCTTCACATCGATGCCGCCCCAATTTTCGTAGTTCGAGCCACGCACTGCGTATGCCTCGCCCTCTTTGAGGGTTATGCGGTCAAAATAAGCCGCATCGACTTTTATGTTGTTGAAACTCTGGTAGCTTTCGTCGACGCTTACAAGCTTGCCACGGTTCGTAATCTCAATGCCGTTCCGTGCCAGCCAAAACCCGTTCACCGCCCCGACCGTCGTATAGCTCAATATTGCGATTACCACGCCTACTATTATTATCACAATTGGTATCCAAATAATTTTTTTCATGATTGTTGCCTCCCTGAATGATTTGTGTTTTCGCTGTGTCTGTGTTCGCGCTTCTGCCGTATCCCGTTGAACGCGCCTGCGATGCCCCGTAGCATCCCTTTGCTGCACCAAATGGAGAACAGGAACAGCAGGAAGCCGCAGCCGAAAATCACAAGCCCGATCCCTAGCCCGAACACCGTGATGCCCCCGCTGAATGGGATAAGCCATATGCCGCCGCCAAACGTGACGATTCCGCCTATCATCAGACCGACAGACGTTGCGAATAGCGCTATTATTATTGCGAAGAATACGACTATTATTATGGCGGTCACGAGGACGGCCAGTATAGTCCTAGGCACGGCCGCCAGACCTGCGTACCATACGGCCTGCACGCCCTTGCCTATGGCGGCCGCTTTCGGCCCCTCGGCGTCCTCAAAATCCTGCATCGCTTGGTCGGCCCTTATGCCCGCCGCCAGTTCCGCAGGGGTTCCGAGCTTGTCCATCACTTCCGCGGCACCGTCCGGCCCCGCCTCCACAAGGTATTCAAAATAATATGATATCGCGTCCTCGCGTTCTTCTTCTGGCAGCTTGCGTAGGTGCAGCTTGAGCTCGTTTATATAGTCCTGTGTGTTCATTATGCCGCACCTCCCAAAATAAGTCCGTCCACACGGTCGCGGAAATCCGACCACGCCTCCTTGTATTCACGTACTATATCACGACCCTTTTCCGTGATGGCGTAATACCTGCGGTTTCGTCCTTGCCACGGAACATCGTAAGCAGAAAGGAATTCGTCCTTTTGCAGCCTACGCAGGACAGGGTAGAGCGTCGATTCGGAAATCTCAACCTTCTCTTTCAGCGTCTGCGTAAGCACGTACCCGTAGGCATCCTCATCGCGGAGCGCTGATAGCACGCAGGCGTCCAAGAGAGCCGCCCCTATCGAAAATAGCATCTTTTTATACCTCCTATTCGTCAATACTTCAATTACAAAATCGTTCGCCAGCACGCATACTATACGACGCATAGCATTAACCTCAAACTAATCGCAAATTAAAAAGGGATTAAAAGAGTCGGCGAGTTTCGGTAACTTAATTTCTTCTCTTCCGCTCGTCGCCTCCGCATATTATTTCAAATAAGGGAGAATAACCTCGTACAGCTGTTCGCTATGTATGACATAGCTTGCGTGACTTTCGCCATCCAGTATCCTAAGCACGCTGCCACGTATGTTTGCCGCAATCATTCTCGTGTGCTCGTCCTTGATGAAGTCCTTGCTTCCGGCCAATACGAAAGTGGGCACCGTGATTTTGCTTAGGTCATCGTTTGATATGTCCGGCTGCGTCAGCATCAGCTTGCATTTTTGGTTTCGCGTGAAGAAGTATGCGATTTTATATAGGACGGTGTAGACGGTCTTGATGCCGTCGGGGTGGGTGTTGGCGCCGCTGATGATGAGGTGGGAGAGCATGTCCGGGTATTCGATGGCAAGTAGCAGCCCGACGATGCCGCCGTCGCTGAATCCGTAGAGCGCGGGCTTACGTATGTCCAGTGCCGTGATGAAGGCGGCGATGTCACCCATCATGGAGCGGTAGTCGAGCCCATTGACCCAGCTGCTCTGCCCGTGGTCGCGGCTGTCCACCGCATAGACCGTATGGTGGGCGGAAAGCCGCTCCGTCAGGACATCAAAAATCCGGTGGTCCTCTCCGTTACCGTGCAACAAGATTATCGGGTCGCCATTCCCGCTCTTTTCGTAAAATAGCTCCACTCCGTTCACTGTTACGAACATGGCCCGTCAGTCTTTGTCCTCTGCCAAGGCACGTTCCAGTTTTTCCGAGGTTTCCCTCATCTTTCGCCTGTCAATTGAGAATTGCCGGATAAGCAGGTCGAGCGCAATCAGGATCAATATGGTGTATTCGTTTGCCATAATGAAGTTGCCAAACGCTTCGCTCGCCAATGCGGGGTTGTAGGCGATTATATGCGAGGCTACCAGAATGAAGATGTAGAACAGGTACAACACCGTCTTGAAGGAGACGAAGTTGTCCATGTGCCACCGGATGATCCGGTATGATTTGCTTGCTTTCCCGCTCTTTTGCATGGCGGTCTTCAGGTCTGCGGCAAACTTCTCGGACTGGTACTCCTTGCACGTGTATTCATCGAGAGCCAGCCCCAAGACAATCAGTGCAAAATTCCCCAAATATGCAAATGAAAGGGAATAACCTGCCAACCATGTGAACACATTGTATACAATAATTCCATATATTGCATTCGATACAATAATGTATGCGAGGTATCTCAATAATTGTTTTATTTTGCTCCGCATCGTGTCTCCTGTCATGTGTTTATGATACGACATATTGTTTATGGTGTGCAAGCGAAACCAAGGCGATTATGGGGACGGAGATTATGGGTGAAAAATTGTAGATATTGTATTTTTTCACCTAAAGTGATACAATCCTATTATGATAAACAAGACCACAAAGGACAGGATCGAGAAGCTGCATATGGCATATTGCGCTTTGTCAGAGGACTGCAGGGAGGCCTTCGACGAGATTTCGATGGCGGAGATACCAGAGTCCGTCTACAACTCAAATGCGATAGAGAACTCGACGCTCTCCCTTGAGGACACCGAGGACATTTTGGTGCGAAACGAAATCAGGAAAGACCATGATATCCGTGAGATTTACGAAGCCAAGAACCTTGCGGAAGTCATGGAGATGCTTAGGGGCTATGTGCAGAAGGGGAAGAACATCAGCACGCCCAAGGTGATGCTCGAACTGCACAAAACGCTTTTGACCGGCATCGACAATGGAATCGCGGGCAGGTTTCGCAGCGGGAAGGAATGGGTGCGGGTGGGCGCACATATAGGGGCAAACCCTGCGTTCACAAACGAGCTGGTGTACGAGCTTGCGGAGAAATTCAATGCGGACAAGGACGCGTACTTCCTCGACAAGATTGCACACTTCCACGCAGAGTTTGAAACCATACACCCGTTTGTCGATGGCAACGGCAGGATAGGGCGCGTCCTCGTCAACGGACAGTTGATGCAGCTTGGATACCCGCCCATCATCATACCGAACAAAGGCAAGCACAGGGACTATTACATATTGTTTGACGATTATAGAAAGGGCGGACGCTTTGACGGCTTCACGCGTCTTTTTGCATTGCTCCTTATGGAGTCGATGCACAAGAGGCTGACGATTGCCAGGAGCAAGCGGATTGCCAGCGTCTCCGAGTGGGCGAAGGCGGGCGGGCTCAATCCGCGAAACGCCCTGAACATGGCGAGGAAGCAGACCATCCCGGCGTTCCGCCTGCGGGGGAAGTGGATGATAGATGTCGCTTATGTTGTTGGCTCGACCTATGTGTTATAGTGAATGAATAATGAATGAGTAATGAATGAGTAATGAATGAGTAATGAAGGGGGTTTGCATGGCTGTTTTCGAGTACGGGGATGTAGAGATAACGCATTTGAAAGAGCGGGACAAGGCACTCGGGGCGGCCATCGACGCGATAGGGCCGATACGGCGCGAGGTCAATCCCGACCTGTTCTCTGCCCTCGTGAACTCGATTGTCGGGCAGCAGATATCCTCAAAGGCGCAGGTCACGATATGGGGGCGCGTAAAGGCCATGCTCGGCGAGGTGACGCCACAGACCGTGTTGGCTTGCACGGAGGCGGAGCTTCAAAGCGTGGGGATTTCGTTCAGAAAGGCTTCGTATATCCAGGGTGCTGCCAAGAAAGTGGCGGATGGCGAACTGGACATAAGCGCACTCTGGGCGAAGCCAGACGACGAGGTCTGCAAGGAGCTTTCAGCGCTTCCCGGCATCGGAACGTGGACGGCCGAGATGCTGATGCTGTTCTCCATGCAGCGCCCGGACATCCTTAGCTACGGCGACCTCGCCATCCTTCGCGGTATGCGTATGCTGTACCGCCATAGGAAAATCACGTGCCAATTGTTTGAGAAGTACAGGAGGCGCTACTCGCCGTACGGCTCCGTCGCAAGCCTGTATCTGTGGGCGATAGCGGGCGGGGCGGTTGAGGGGCTGCGGGATTGCGCCAACGCCCAATAATCAATTCGACTTCATGATATAATTGATTCGGATTGACAAAAGAACTAAGGCGAAAAGAGATTTAGAGAGGTTTACAATGGAAATTTTTAAAGTTTCATACAAGGTTAGACGAAAAAACAGCGACGAGATATACAAGGCTTTCGGCTTTAGGCATCATTCCGATGCAACACAATACTACGTACATCCGAACAATCAGTCCATTAACGGAACAACATCGCTCTGTCAGCCGATAGGCGAAGGCTTATCGCTTTTTTCTGAGTTAGTGCGCTCAGCAAGAAACGGAGACAGCTCGATTGATGGAGATTATTTCGCTAATGATGATGGCACCCAGATTTTTCTCAGTATCTTCATGCCGGAAGATTGGCGAGACAACGAAGTAATTGAGTCGAATATTTTTCGTTACGATGCTCTTCTTGAAGAAAATAGAATCACTATAGCTGCTTATGACGATATGGGTAGATGGCTTGATGGAGACATGGAACACTTACGCCCATTATATAAATTGCTGCCTTGTTTTTGTTTGCTGCTCGCACATGAATGTTTTAAAGACAAAGATTTCAACCAGCTGTTCATGCGTTACATCTCTGATCCGGTTGCCGACCTCTTTGTGAATCTGCACGAGGATTTTTATCAGGCTCACAAGGCAGATGAATATGAAGTGACCTACGCAAATCTGAGCGGTTTTGATATTGGAGGATGGCTGTCTTTCCGTGAAAGTTACAAGGTGATCGCGGAAAACGAAGCGGTAGTGAAGCAAGAAAGGACAATCAAAGTAGATAAATTCCCGGAAAAAACTTTCGCAAAGGAGTATAGAGAACTTATTCCTGTGTTGCCAGAAGAATTTGAAACTCCTAAGGCTGTGAAAGCCATTTGTAGTGCCATTACGGAAGGCGATGCTATTGCTGTACTCTTCCACGGACCTGCGGGAACGGGCAAAACCATGTCAAGCAAGTTGGTTTGTCAGGAAATCGGGTTGCCTATAATGGATGTCGTAAACTGCACCGAGAACCTTGATGAATTTGTGTTAGGCAAGTTTCTTCCTCAGGATGACAAGATACTCTTCAAAGAGAGCTATGTGACCAAGGCAATAAGGGAAGGTGGCGCAGTAGTTTTTGAGGAAATCAATTTCGCGAAGCCACAATATCTGGCGTTTTTGAATTCACTTTTAGATGACAATGGATTTGTTCGTTTAGACAACGGTGAAGTGGTCAGGAGGCATAAGAACTTCCGGTTCTTTGCAACTATGAACTTAGGATATTTCGGAACGAAAGAACTGAATCAGGCACTGTATAACCGCTTTAACATCGTCGTGGAGCTTGCCACGCTATCGGATGAGGCGATACGAAAAATGCTGACAACCAGAGTCCCCGAATGTGAGAATGTAGTCGAAAAAGTATTAGGCGTTTATCATAAACTCAAAAAGAAAATAGAATCGGAAGAGCTGGATGTTGTTATCTCTCCACGCAATCTCGAAAATTGGGTGAGGCTTGCGAAGTATGAAGGGTATGTGCATGCCGCAGAAAACACTATCGTGTCGATCGCAAAATGTGATCGCGTTCTCGAAGATACTATTAGAGGGATAATTGTATTGTATAAGTGGTCATAGACAAAGAAGGAGATACAGTAAATGCCTGAAATCAGTGAAATGAAAAATCTGTTAGAGACGATAAAGAAAGCCGATGCCGGGGACGCGGACGCACAATATCGAGTCGCTTGGTATATGATATATGAAGACCAGAAAGAAGAAGTGGGAGTTGATTGGGGAGAACGCGCTGTCGAGTATTTTGAGTTGGCGGGCTCGCAGGGGCATGGCGATGCTATGCTTGATCTGGGAGCCATGTATATCGCCGGCCGAGGCGTAAAATATGACAAGGAAAAAGCTGTTTATTGGTATAAAAAAGCGGCTGAAATGCTTTACCCAAAAGCCTTTCGCTGTCTGATCTATGCGTTGGATATTCCTTGTGAATATTTTGATCCACAGACAGATGACACAAATTACAGGGCTATTTACGAATATGCTTTTAAGGGCGCTTTATTGGGCGAGCAAAATGCACTTTATATTCTGGGAGACCTATTCTTTTCGGGTAAATACGCAAGGAGGAATCAAAGGCTTGCATACGATTTGTTTTGCAAGAGCTGGGATCTTATAGATGATAAAGAGGATGATTGTTATGCCGATGTCTGCTTACGCATAGGCGAATGCTATCTAAAAGGAATGGCTGAAATCCAGGATGTCGAAGAGGCGGAGGACTACCTTAGGCACGCAATGGAAAGTTACGAGTTTCGCAGGGCAAATGGCGACCTAGCCGAGTTTATTGATCCCGGATACAATAGAGCGCAAGCCCTTATTAAGGAAATAAATTCAGGCAAGGCATATGAGGGGCTGAATCCAATAACTGAACATAGCGAAGACGGCTATAATGGTTTTCTCACGAAGATGGAAAACTTTGATGAAAATAGTTATGAAGAGGCGTTCTTGCTCTACACCCGTTATGCCATGTCGGGGGGAGATGTGAGAAAAGAGGCCCTTTCAAACCTTAGTCTGATGTATAAGAATGGGCTCGGCGTTGAGAAAGATGAAGCTTTTGCAGCTTTGTGCGGAAGCAAAAGTTTGGAAGGGACTGGTGATAATTAATTGGACAATCTATTGGAAATGATTAAAAAAGCAGATGCCGGCGATGCGGATTCACAGGCGCAGGTCGCCTGTTATATTATGTTTGATGACATGAACGAACATGTTGACCCTGACTGGCTCGAGCGGGCGTTGGATTATTTTGAAAGGGCTGCAGCTCAAGAAAATCTTGACGCGATGATAGCACTTGGACATATTTATTCCCGAGATTGTGGTATTGAACTGGATTTGGCCAAATCAACCTATTGGTATAGAAAATTAGCAGATAAGGGCTCAGATATTGGCTATCAAGCCTTGATTTACAATCTGACTTGGCTTTGGCCAAATATGCCTCCGTCCTATTTCGAACCATATAACAGCAAATATGATTATAAAACCTTATTTGAATACTCTTTAAAAGGAGCCTTGCTGCAAAATGCAGACTCCATGATGATAATTGGAGATATGTTTTTTGCCGGGTGGCATGCTAAAGAAGACAAGAAAATGGCGCTCAGTCTATACAATGAAGCATATTACAATGACGTTATATACAACCCTGAGCATAATTCTTACGGCGACCTTGCTTTGCGGTTAGGCGAATGTTGTTATAAAGGGATTGTAGAAGAACAAAATGTGGAGAAAGCGCATGACTATTTCCAAAAAGCCCTTCAAAGCGTGAAGAAACTTATTCAAGAAGGGATGCCAATCGAATTTTACGAGGGGTGCCAACAACGAACCCAGGCATTGTTGGAAGAGCTGGAATCGGGCAAGGTCTACAAACCGGAAGCCTATGAAAAGAGCGGTGAGCTAAACGCCGAAAAACCATATGAAACTGGTTTGGAATATTTCCAAAATGATGACTGGGAAGAGTGTTTTTTGCACTTCTCAAAAAGTGCTCTGATTGCACTAATTGACTACAATCCATCTGTCTTGGTCAATGCTATCGGCATGCTGGCTCCGATGTTTAAAGAAGGCATCTATGTCGAAAAGGATGAAAAATTTGCTGACAAGTTGATTGCAATTGTTGATGAATATGGTGAACGTGTTGATGGCGACGAAAACTAAGAAAGGTCAATTTGGAAAGAGAAGCTAAAAAAATATTAAGGCGATTTCAATGCGATTTCAATCGTAGCATAGAGGAAAACTTCGCCCAGGTATTGAGCGAAAATGACCGAGTGCGACTGTTTTTTATCAATGAAAACCGGGCTTTTACTGACGGGCAGAACATCGTCGTCGACCCAGCTATAGGTGAGGTTTTTTCAGATCGGAAAGCGCTTGAGCGCACAGAAGACTACATGGGACTCGGGAGCCAAATTTCAAGCGATCCATGGCATGCCTTGCGCATGATAACGCGCGGGCAAAACATTCATGAATGTCTGCATATTCTTTACACGGATTTCCCGAGTGGAATCAAAGGCGACTCTCGGGCAACCACAAGAGCACGTACAAAAACGCTTGCTATGATTAGCAATATTATCGAGGATGCGTTTATCGAGGCAGCTGGATGCAGTGTGTTTGACAACCTTGAGTTCTACCTGAAATTTGAAAGAATTGCAGTGATGTTCGCAAATATGAGGATAGAAGGGACAGTCGAGAGGACTTTTCAAACCGAAACCGTGGCCGCGCCGGCACCATTGCCTTTAGTAGAATATCTTGAATATATGGCGGGATTTTTGTTGTATCCGATGATAAAGGCAGAAAAGCCCCCGGCAGAAATAGCGGGCTATGTGGATCTGTCGAAGAAACTGTTTTTAGATGGCAGTTTTTGCGGAGACCCAAAAGGCAGATATGAATATACACAAAAAATATTCGATATAGTTGAGCCATTGATTCCAGATAGCGAAGAAGAGATAAATGATACGATTTTGATAAAAATGCTGCCAGGCACGGGTACACATTCGGGGGATAACCAAACGATCAATGCTGTAGAAAAGAAAGGCAAGATTGCTGAAATAGCAAGAGGGCTTTTTACGGACAAAAACGGCGAAATGCTTCCCGAACGGAACTTTGAGCGACAGTTAGGAGAAACCGTTGATAGTTTTGAAAAAGAGAAAAATGCGGCCTTGCAAATCGTTTTGGTCGAACCGCAAGTTACTATATGGGGAGGCACTCAATTTGATTGTGCAAATATACACAAAGGTATAAAGATCATCGAAACGAAGCCAAAACCGAATCTTAACTTACGTCGGGCTTATTTGAACATTTATAATAAATACCATGTCAATATCAATTCATACAATAGCCGGTTTGTGCATTTGCTGAAAGCGCGCGTGCCGGAACGGGAGGAAAAACGTCTTTTCGGTAGCGGCATTGCCACAAGAAGATTGGGTGATACAAAGAAAAGATACTGGTATCGCAAGGCAGAGGAACACGGTATTCCTGATATTGCAGTGATGCTGCTTATCGATGGATCAGGATCTATGGCAGGAGACCGCCGAGAAAGCGCAATGACCTCAAGCCTGATTTTGCACGAGGTTCTTAAAAAACAAGGGATCACGCACTCGATAGTTGAACACCGAGCCATGTATGGACAGCCTACAGTAAACCATAACATACTGATAGACTTTTTTGCAAAGGACGAAGAAAAATACAACATTTTGGCGCTTGCGGCAGACGATGGAACGCGCGAGGGGTTGTCGCTCTTTTGGGCTGAGCGTTACATGGCTACAAATACACACAATGAAGAGAAACTGATTATAGTCTTGTCTGACGGGGAGCCAGCTCATGGTACTGGCGGTGATGGCTGCTACTATGCCCCTGTGTCCACAAAAGATACAGCCAATGCAGCGGCAAAAATCATTAGGCGCGGTACAAACATAATCGCAGTTGCGTTAGATGATGGTTCAGAGGAATCATACTCCTGCTATGACTCCCTAAAAGAAATATATCCGTCAGTTATTGCCTGTACAAATTTGAAACAACTGACTGGACAATTATTGACAACAGTGTCAAAATATTTATTGTAAGCGTTTGCACTATGGTGTGGAGGAAGTACCATGAATGAATTGTTGAATATCAATATCAATGAAGTAATGAAAACCCTTAGTGAAAAAAGGCCGATATTCCATTCCGAGGCCGATTTTCAGTTTGAGTTGGCGTGGACTATCAAAAAAAAGTACGGAGACAAAGTATCTATTCGCCTGGAATATACTCCCCTGCTTATCGATATGTCAGAGGATGACAAGAAATTATGGAAGAATGCCCGAATAGATATCGTGCTGTTTTTCAATGACAGCAAAAGCATAGTGCCAATCGAACTGAAGTATCTCAAACATACGCTAGAATATGTGGCTGATAACGGTGAGGTGTACAATCTCTCTCTTGGAGCTCGTGGCATGGGTATGTACAATTGCTTCGCTGATATTGAACGTATGGAATTGCTAAAGGAAAAATTGAAAGGGTTTAGCAAGGGATATGTAATATGGCTTACCAACGACAAGGCATATTGGGAAGGGCTGAAGATGGAAAACAATTATAGTGTTTTTAACGCCCCAGATGGGACTACTATTGAAGAAGGCCAAAGACATTTTCGAGAGGGTGCAAAAGTTAAAGGGTATCCGAAGTATCAATACCCAATAAGCATAAAAGGCAATTATAAGGTTTCATGGCAGGAGTATTCCGAACTATCCGCCAACGAAAAAGGGAAAAACAATGAATTCAAGTATTGCGTTATAGATATAACATCGGTATAGCATACTATTTTGGTTCGGACACGGACACGACCGATGTGGTGCTTGGGCGAAGGGCAGTATCGACTATACTTGACAATTATGCAAATTTGCACTTGACCATCGACTATAATAGAGGTATATTTATGGCATGAAAGAGGTTGATTGATTTGATTAAGCGCGAATTATACATGGAACAAATACGCCCGTTCATCGGCAAGGATGTTGTCAAGGTCATTACCGGGCTTCGCCGTAGCGGAAAATCGGTATTGCTTGATTTGCTGAGAGATGAGATTGGCGACCCAAAGCACAGTGTATATCTCAATTTTGAAAGCAAGCAGAATGAAAAATATGCGAACGCCGATACCCTTTATGATTATGTGACGAAAAAAATAGGCTGTAGCAAGGACAAATGGTATCTGTTCTTCGACGAAATTCAAGAGGTGAACAATTGGGAAGGAGCCATAAACTCATTCCGGGTGGACTTTGACGCGGACATCTATGTTACCGGCTCCAATGCCAAGCTACTGTCCGGCGAGCTGGCAACCCTTATTTCGGGAAGGTATGTGCAATTTGTCATTTATCCATTATCGTACAGGGAATTTTTGCTGCTTAATGAGGGCAAAAATTTTGCGGACTATTTGAAGCTCGGTGGCATGCCTTTTATAAACAATATAATCGCCGACGAAAAGGCGATACATCTTTATTTGGAGGATTTGTACAATTCGGTTGTTTTAAAGGATGTTGTGAAAAGGAATAACATCAGGGACGTTGACTTGCTTGACAGGATAATCACCTATATCTTGGCTAATGTCGGACAGACGTTTTCGGCGAGTTCAATTTCCAAGTACTTCAAAAGTGAGCAGCGGAAAGTCAGTACCGACACGGTCTTGAATTACATCAAGGCTTGCGAGGAAGCGTATCTGTTTTACAAACTGAAACGTCAAGACATCAAGGGCAAGAAGATTTTGCAGGTTGCCGAAAAGTACTTCATCGTTGACCATGGGCTGAGGGAGGCGGTTTATGGCAAGACAGCAGAGGATATCGGGCAGGTTTTGGAAAACATCGTTTGCATAGAGCTTTTGCGTCGTGGGTATGAAGTGACCGTCGGAACTATTGATGGTCAGGAGATTGACTTTATCGGTGTCAAAAACAACGAACCGATTTATGTTCAGGTTGCATATCTGCTTGCCGACAAAAAAACGCAGGATAGGGAGTTTGGCAACCTTTTGAAAATAGAGGACAATTTCCCGAAACTCGTGGTAAGCATGGACACGCTCGATATGAGCAGGAACGGGATAAAGCACCTGAATATCGAGAGGTTTTTGTCAGAGGAGCTTTAAATGCTTATGCAGATGCGGTCAGCTAATCCACATCAGTGCAATATCTGTGATTTCCCATATGCCGCCTTTCAGCTCGACGGTATAATCCGAGCCTATGGCACCGAGCCCGGAGCTCCATTTGCTCGCTGAGGTGATGAGTTTGTCAGACCCTAGCTCCACGTCGCTGAAAGATATCAGAAAGCCCTCCGTGAAGTTCATGCTCTCGATATACCCTTTTTCCGTCAGCCCTTCGTGGCTATCTAGCAAAAGAGTGTAGCCATGCTCATCGCAGAAGTTTTGCACAAGCTCGATGAGCGGCGCGGTGTCTGCAAGCATCGCATTCGTCAGATCCAATGCCAAGTAGTTGCTCTCAAAATTTAGGGCGGTGTCGGTGCCGTAAAGTTCCTCGAACACGGCAAAATACGCATACGCCTGTGCGTCTGGCGGGATTGCCACGGGGATGGCAGGGTCGGCCAAGGCGGTGGTCTCTGGCTCGGTTTGAATTACGGATGCCCCAGAAGCCCCGTGCCCCGCTTCGCTCCCAGCGGCAGGGTATGCATCGCCCCCAGTGTCGCCCTCTGTTGCGCCGTTCGCACCACCGCAGCCACCCAACACCACAATCAACGCAAGCAAAATCGCAAGCAGAAAGACCGTTGCCCGTGGCGAGTCCGCCCGTTTGTTTCTCCAAAAAATCTTCAACATTGTCATGTCAATTACCTCCTTGCAAACCATAGTTATTAGATCGCAATGGAGGATAGAGGCACGACAAGATAAAAAAGGTGCAAAAGTTTTCCGCTAAGCCCTAAACATTCTCCGCATTGATAAATCGAAAATAGATTTCATCGCCGACGCATTCGCGCGCGTAGGCGCACCATTTGATGCAATTCTGCGTTTCATTGTACGCGATGAACCCGCACTCGCACGCCATATGGGTATCTATCGAGAACAGCTCTATTTCCTTGCCGCACTCAGGGCAGGTTTTCTCGGTAATCTCCGGGGAACCGCGTAGCCTCTCGGCTCCAGGGCATTTGTTCAGCAACATTGCGACTCTCCCAAAATACTGCCGTCGGTAGTGAAAACAGTGACCTGAAACGGTATCTTCTTGCCGCAGTCTCGCAAGGCTGTCTTTGCTGCGATCTCGATCCCGCCGCAGCATGGGACCTCCATACGGCCAACCGTGACGGACGCTATGTTGTTTTCGCGTAATATTTGAGTCAGCTTTTCGGAGTAATCTGTGTTGTCGAGCTTAGGGCATCCGATAATTGTTGTCTTGCCTTTCATGTAATCGCTATGGAAGTTGCCGTAGGCATAGGCGGCGCAATCAGCTGCGATGAGCAGGCTTGCGCCGTTGAAGTAGGGTGCGTTCGGCGGGACGAGCTTTATTTGCACCGGCCATTGGTTGAGATGGCTCGTGTTGTCCGTGCGGGCTTTTACGGCGGCTTCGTCGAAATCCGCCGCTTCGCGCTCCTCAAAGCTGATTGCCCCGGTGGGGCATACGGGCAGGCAATTGCCGAGTCCGTCGCAATAGTCGTCGCGCAGGAGCCGTGCCTTCCCGTCGACAAGGCCTATTGCCCCTTCGTTGCAGGCCGATACGCACAGCCCGCAGCCATTGCACTTGCTGTCGTCGATCTTGATTATCTGTCTTACCATATTTACGCACCCCCTTTTTTCTACCATCTACTATACTACAATTTTGATGGCAAATCGGCTATTTGTACAATTTTAGTCAAGAAAAGAGGGGAATATTTTTGGCATAAACGAAATTACAAACAAGTGTTTACTTTTTGTTCGCGTTCTGATACAATGCTTTTATATTCGTGAACTGGTATTCGCATGAGACCACATAAGGAGGTAGTGGAAAATGGACAAACTTAGACCTAGGGAGCAAAAGATATATGACTTTATGAAGAAGGAGACGATGAAGAAGGGCTATCCGCCTACGGTACGCGAGATTTGCGATTCGCTAGATATAAAGTCTACTTCAACGGTGCATAAAGACATCGCCAGGCTTGAGGTGAAGGGTTACTTGAAGAAAGACCCCGCCAAGCCGCGTGCGATTATGTTTACGGATCGTTCGTTCGACTCCTATGTGGCCAATGTAGACTTGTCACGAGAGGAAGTGCTGGATGTTCCTGTGGTTGGCCAGATTGCGGCGGGTTCGGCTATCACAGCCGAAGAAAATATCAGTGGGTACTTCCCTGTGCCGGCTGCTTATGCCAAGGGCGAAAACTTTATGCTGACCGTCAAAGGCGATAGCATGACGGGTGCTGGTATTTTTGACGGCGACCGGATACTCGTGCGTATGGGTGCCACTGCGAAAAATGGCGAGATAGTCGTGGCGATGATACAAGGCTTTGAGTCTGAAGCCACGGTCAAGACCTATTATAACGAAAGCGGGCAGATAAGGCTCCAGCCGGAGAACGATGCGTTTTCGCCCATAATCGTCAAGGATGTCCAAATACTCGGCATCGTAAAAGGCGTGTTCCGCTATCTCAATTAATACAAAGGCTCATAGCAGGATTTTTTCGACATAGGACGAGGCCATTGCGGAAACGAGCCCGTTGTACTTGAGGCGAAAGCTGACGGTATCGCCGGGCTTGTATTCGTTTTTGGCATCCGTGACATCGGCGACAAGGCAGTCGCTGGTATCGCCTAGGATGCGGATGCCTGTGTCGATTGGGGCTAGGTATTGTGCGAAGACGTCTTGCTTGCCGATAGCGACAAGGGCACGCTTTTGGAGGGCGCCGGGCACGGATGGCTGCCCGGCGGGTGCGGTGCCGGGCGCACGCTCGCCCCATGGCAGCGAGGGCTTGGATTTCGCCTCGATGACCTCGGCTTCCAAGGTGAATATATCCTCGCGTGCACCCTCATATGGCATGTCGTAGCATACGATATTGCCGAGCAGTATGGCCTCGCCTATGCGCAGGTGGTTTATAGCGGGCGGCAGGCCGCCCTCTTCCAGCATCTTCACAGCGCTGCTGCTGCCTCCCGAAACAAGAGGGAGACGCACGCTGAACACGTTTTCGACTTCGGATGCCGCCTCTGCGAGCACGGCCATATTGTTTTCGTTTGGGATGATTTCGTTGATGCACGAAAGGTTTGCGCCAATGCCGTGAAGCTCAAGTGACGGAAGGGCGAGGCAGGCTTCGCAAAGCGGGACAAGTTCGTCCGGCATACAGCCTTCGCGCAACTCGCCCAGTTCCAGCATAATAACCGCTTTGTGTTTGCGGCCTTGCTCCGCGGCGGCCGCCGAAAGAAGTTCGAGCACGGACATCTCAGTCACGAGGCTGACATCCGCATAGCGCACGACATCGTCAACCTCGCTCGGCAGCGGTGAGCGGATAAGCCATTTCTCCGCCGGGAGGTCTTTGAATTTTTTCAGATTTTGGATATGCGCTTCACATATGCTGTCCGCGCCGTTTTCAACGAGGAGTTTTACAAGCCCTTCATGCCCCACAAGCCCTTTGGTCACGACGCTTATGGAAACCCCGCTTCTTTGCGCAATCGCCTTGATGGTGCGGAGATTTTGTAGCAGCGAGCCTTGATCTATTGTGAGGTGTGAACCCATGGGGGCTTCTCCTTTCTTTCGTTGAAAACCCGTATCGCTTCTGCCGAAGCAAGCTCAAGCCTGAACAATTCTGGTCTGAAGCGCAACGCCTCGAAGGCCTGTCCCTTCGCTTTGTGCACGAGAGCCTTATTTATAAGTTCAAGCGCAAGCCAAGGGTTTTTCACGAGAACGGGGCCGAGCGCGTTTGTGAAGACAATGCTGTTCTGTACGGCGCCTTCGTTGCCGCCGCCGTCGTTGCCGTATCCGTAGACCGTCTTGCCTAAGGGGGGCTGGCCTGCTGCGAGTGAGACATCTATCATATGTATCTGCGAACCGTAGATATTCATGTCGCCTATGCGGAATATCAAGTCGTCCCCTAGGACGGCCTCGCGCTCGCGGCATTCCATGTCAAGCAAGCCAAGGCCGTAGATATGGCTGCCGTCAGTGCGCAGGGTATGCACGCCGAGCGCCGCACCCGTCGCACCTGTCGCAAATAGTATGCCGCCTTGATGAAGCCGTGCTGTGAACATCATAGAGTGCTTCTCAAGGGCGCCCGCAATTCGTGGCATTACGGCAAGCTCGCCCGCCCCGAGAATCATAATGTCCGCATCTTCGAATACAGGCTCGTCAGTCAGCCGGTCTACGCGTTTAATCTTTGCTTCAATGCCATAGAGCCCGCATATGCGGACAAGTGCCATCACATTGCCCCTGTCACCGTGCTGGTTCAATATGTCAGGCCATAGCCAGAGTATATTCAGCTCTTTGCCTGCCTCGCTCATCTGGCATGCTCCTTCAATTGATTGTATTTTTTAAGCCAGGTGATTAAATAGATATTGTCCGACCCGCAGGCCGCTATGGCGGCGAGAATTTCCCCGTCATCATCGGTGTCAAGAATATCGATTCTCTCGTCCGGCACGCCAGCGTAGCGCAGGCGGTTCGCCGCGTCATGGCTTATGGTGCTGCCAAAGCAAATGCATCGTTCGAGTCCGCTCTCCACTAGCGGCCCAAAGTTGCAGTCGAAAGTGTAGAAGGTGTTGCTGTAGTGCGGCACTATATCGTCGACCACCGCCGGCCCTAAGACAAAGACCTTTTCGCTCCTGTCCTCGGCCATCGTGTCGAGCGCGTTCTGCAGGGTCTCGGGATTTTCCTGCTTGATACGCATATATCGTATGCTCTTGCCATTGTACGCAAACACCTCCATGCGCCCGCCTATATTCGTAAACGTTTCAAAGGCATGTTTCAGCGCATTCGCGCCTATGCCGAACTCATTGCACACGCAAATGCACAATGCATAATTATATAAAAAGAAAGCGGCCGGGTAGGCTAGACGGTAGGTTTCCGCATCAGCCACGAAGGTTCCGCCTTCATAGTCTACGGCTGTGATTTGCAAGCCGGGGGCACTGTCGGAAGCAAAGCCGCAAAACTTGCAACTAAAAGCCCCGACGCCTGCGAGATTGTAGTGCGAGAAACTTAGCGCGTCATGGCAGAGGGGGCAGGGCATTGTCACGCCCCAATCTTTTTCAACGCTTGATGAACGTACGTTCTGCACGACGCCGTATGAGAGGACGCGGCTGCTTCCAGCAATAATTGTTCCAAGCGATTTGCTTCGCGGCTCCTCATTGTTTACGTAGAGCTTCAGTCCGTCCGTCTCGCTTATGACGGCCTTTATCTTTTGGTATATATAATCTGGATCCCCGTTGCGCTGCACTTGGTCTTTTTGGATGTTTGTGACGCAGAAGTGGCCGGGCGGGAGGTCTTTCGCTATGTGCGCAAGGCTGCGTTCGTCTACTTCAAGGGCAAGAATGTCCTTGTTGAAGCGTCCGAAGGCCGTAGTGCTTTTCAGCAGGGCCGTCGCGACTCCCGGCTTCATGTTTGCGCCTTCGAGGTTTGAGCATACAGTGTGGCCAGCAGCTTGGAAGGCGTGCACAATCATATTGTTGGCGGTAGACTTGCCGTTTGTGCCCGTGACAAATATGGTCTTTGTCGGCTCTATTTTTTTGATGTGTTGCAGGAAAAGCGGGTCGAGCCTCAGGGCGACGGCACCGGGCAGATTTGTGCCGCGTTCGCGGGAGACCGCCCTGCAGAAAGCCGCGCAAAGCTTGCCGGCAACAAGGGCCGCTGCGAACTTGAGGCCGTTCATTTGCCTGCCCCCGTCGTGTTGCCCTTTGCCGCCGCTTTGTCCTCGAAATACTTGCGTACGACCTCGCGCTCGTCAAGTGGGATAAGCTCGTCAAACACTTCTTCGTAAAGCGTGTTGCCCCTGCCTGAGAGCAGGACTATATCGCCTTCCTCCGCCATGTCGAGTATCTTGGGTATAGAGATGTTTCTGTCTCGTATGATTTCATATCTGCCTGCGCCGCCGCCTGCCTCGACGCCCGCCGCAAGGTCGTCAAGCACTTGGTCAGGGTCATCCGTCTTGGGGCAGGCATCCGACAATATCATATAGTCGGCGGTCTCCCCGAGTATCTTGCCGCAGCCTGAGCGCCGTATATGCGCGCGGTCTCCTTGTAGCCCGTAGACGCAAAGTATGCGTTTGGGATTGTACGCCTTTGCCGCCTCCATCATGGTCCTTACGCCGTCCTCGTTGTGCGCGAAGTCGATAATGATTGTGTAGGGCGCAGGGGTGTCGACATATTCCATGCGTCCGGCACATTGAGCCTCGTCTAGCCCTGCCGCGATATCATCCGCATCTATCCCGAAATGGTCTGCGATGCAGATGGCGCCGAGGGCGTTCTCCACATTGTATAAGCCTGGGATATTGACGCGCAGCTCACGCTTCCAGTCGGGCGCTTTGCATGCAAAGTCTATAGCCATGCGATTGCCATGACGGTTGAACCTTATATCGCTTGCCGTGTATGCGAGTTCGCCCTCTCCGCTCGCTCGCTTTCCTCCGTCCTCATGCGAAAGCCCGTACAGGCGTATGATCTTAGACGGCACGCCTGCAACGATATCGTCGAACTTTCCCGCGTCACGGTTGACGAAACATACGTTCGACTGCTTGAAGATAAGCTTCTTGCACTCAAGATAGTGCTCAAAATCCGTATGCTCTGTCTGCGAGATATGGTCTGGCGTGATATTCGTAAAGAGCGCTGCATCGAAAACGATTCCGTCTGTGCGGTTGTGCATAAAGCCTTGGGAGGTCGCTTCCAGGATGCAATACTCGACCCCGTCGTCGGCCATGCCATTCAGATAGCCATACAATAAGGAAGATTCGGGCGTGGTATTCAGCAGCTTTTCATAAAAGCCAGGGTAGATGATGCCGTTCGACCCGATAAGCCCGACTTTTTTGCCAGCTTTTTCGAGGATGTATTTCAGCATATACGATATGGTCGTCTTGCCGTTTGTCCCCGTAAGCCCTATCATCTTGAGCCGCTTGTCCGGCTCCCCGAAAAATCGCTGCGATATAAGCGCAAGCCCATGTCGGGTGTTTTTCGTATGGAGCACATTCGCGCCCTCCCGCCCAGCAAGCCCTTCCGGTACGCTACTCACAAGGAAGCTGCGGCAGCCGCGTCCCCAGGCGTCCTCGATAAACATATGGCCCTCTATGCCCCTGGCGCTTGAGCTGGGCAGTGCCACAAAAAGCGCGTTCGACCCTGCCTTGCGCGAGTCGAAAACAATTTCCGCCACATCCTCGTCGAGATTGCCGCATACCAATTCTATTGGCAACGATTCAATCAATGTTCCAAGTTTCATAGCAGATAGTATACCATATATGCTATTATAATTGTGGATAGGCTACAATGGCTAGTGGCAGTGCTTGGAAAGCATTTTGAAAGGGATGCCGAAATATGATTGCAGTGAAAAACATTACAAAGAGATTCGACAAAAAAGCGGCTCTTGAAAATATCAGCTGCACAATACCAGACGGGCGGATATACGGGCTCGTCGGCTCCAACGGCGCGGGCAAATCCACTTTGCTGCGCTTGCTGACGGGCATATACAAGCCTGATTCGGGCGAGATAGGCTATGACGGCCTCGCTGTGTATGAAGCGCCCGAAGTGAAAGAGCAGATTGTTTTCATATCGGACGACCTGTATTTCCTTCCGCAGAGCAATATGGAAAGGATGGCGAAGCTGTATGCGGTTTGCTACAAGGGTTTCGACAATGAATACTTTCGGGAACTTGCGGCGAAATTCAGGCTTGATCCGCGTGCAAGCATAGGCACGTTCTCCAAGGGCATGAAGCGGCAGGCGGCGATGATACTCGCTTTGGCGTGCCGGACGAAGTACATATTTCTGGATGAAACCTTGGATGGGCTCGACCCCATGATGCGTAGCTTTGTCAAAACCGTGGTGCGCGGAGAAATGACGAGTCGAGGCGCTACAGCGGTGATAACGAGCCATTCGCTACGGGAGCTCGAGGACACCTGCGACCAGCTTGCCATGCTGCATGATGGCGGCATTGTCTTCGAAAGCGATATCAAAAATCTGAAAACGACATTCTTCAAGATCCAGGTCTCTTTTGGCTATGATTATGACGCTTCGCTTTTCAGGGACATAAATGTGAGGTCGTTCACAAAGGTGGGCAGCGTGGCAAACCTTGTGGTGGGCGGGGACAGAGAGCAGATACAAGCAATGATAAAGAATCTGAATCCATTGTTGATGGAAGTATTGCCGCTGTCGCTTGAAGAGGTGTTCGTCCATGAGATGAGCGCTCATGGATATGCGCTTGACGTTTCCATCCTTGCGCAGGAGGAAGGCGGTCATGAAAATGTTCAATAAGGCATTCTATCTGGACAGGCTGAAATACCTGCGATGGATGGGCATTGTCTGCACGGTCATAGCGTGGTCAATATCGTTGATAGCTGTATTCTCGACACTCTCATATTATCAATGGGTTCCGCTAAGTACGGGTCCCGAGTTCAAAGGGATTCTTTCAGCGTCAACAATGATACTTTCGCCGATAGTATATGCGATGGGTTTTTTCATGGTCTTTCTCGCCTATTCATTCCAGTACAGACGAAACGCCAGCGACTATTACCATAGCCTATCCCTTACGCGAACGCAGCTTTATTTCAGTACGGGCGCTGCGGTACTGACATGGATATTCTTTGTCGTAATATCGACAGTATTGCTTGTAAACGTTGTTGCGAGCGCCATTGCAGATTCTGTTGGCATGTCGCTTTCCGATGCTACGGGCGCATCTGCCGATATAATGCTGATATTTATGCTGCACGCTTTTATCATGGTCGGGGCTGCCATGCTTGCGACATCGTTGACGGGGACTGCATTTTCCAGCTTTGTAACTGCCGTCTTGCTGTATGCGCTGCCGTGGGTCATTGCGTCTTTTATGCAAAGCGTCATTTCCGATATCGTGGTGATATTGCCTGAGTCGCCGTCCTATATGCCGGCATACTCAAGCATGGTTTTTTCCGCCTTTGTTGAAGATTTTGACGCATGGAAGAAATTGATTGCCCCGGTTCTTCTGGCGATTGCATACATAATCGTCGGTTGGCTATGCGCTAAAAAAAGGCCGTCGGAGACTGCGGGGAAGAGTTCGCCGAACAAGGCGCTGCAAACATTTATCCGCAGCATTGTCGCCTTCCCATTTTTGCTTTTGGCTGTCAGCGCGTTCAATGATAAAAGCGTGAGCGCCTCTGGCGATATTTCTTACGACATCTGGAGTTTTGCGAGATACATAGTCCTTTCCGTAATGTTCTATATTCTTTATGAGATCATTTCCACAAGGAACGTGAAAAGCCTTCCGAAAGCGATACCGTACTATGCGGTGCCGTTGGGCGCGGCGCTGGCGTTGTGGTTGATGGCTTCTGCTGTGGGCACGCATATTATTTCCTTTCAGCCGCCAGCGCATGACATAGAGTATGTGAGGATCGAACGCTTTACGGAAAACAGGTATCGTGATGTCGGCAATACATACATGACAATGAAGTTGAGTCAAATAGAGTTCCATGAGCAGCAGATGAAAGAGTTGGTTTTGTACAGGCTCGAAAAATCAAGGGAAGAAGCCAAGGCTGGCACGTTTTACTCAAACCCTGACAAGGACGAGATATATTGCACGGTCGAGCTGAATATGAGGGACGGCAGTTCACACACGAGGGTGATAAGCCTTATGTTAAGCGATATCAGCAATCTTGAGATCATAATCAATGCAGGGAACCATGCGGAATTGCGTGAGCTTCCGCTGGACAGCGAGATTTCATCGTTGGAAATCGGTGCTGTTTCATCGTGGGGGGGCATAGATGGAGTTGTCACCGGTGCGCAGGCATGGGAGATATGGGAGATGTACAAAGAGGAATTAAGCAGGCTGAGCGCCACGAATTTCAATGCGGCTGTAGGCGCGGGCTATGCGAGCAGGCAAATCGAGGCTAGTGCCCGTATAGTCGTGGCCGTCGAAGAATCTGACGGGAGTCAAAGCCGCCATTCCTTCCCGCTCACGCAGTTTACGTTTAGAGCCTTGGACAGATATGTTGAGATTGCGGATCCTGCGAAACAGAATCGATGATTTTGATACAGTATTTATTTTTGCGGAGGTTGATATGGAAACGATTATTACCATAGTTATGTTTACGATAGCGGGGCTGTCGCTGGGAACTCTGATATTCTTGATCGTCAAGAGCAAGAGGGAGGAACGGGCGGACGGCGAGGACGCGGATGCGGACGCAGAAACAGAAGCGGAAGCGGAGCGAGCCAGGGCTATAGCGGGGTTTGTCGTCGAAAAGGTGGTCGAGGAGCTGAAAGCGCAGCGGCAGGAAGCGCAGGCGGAGGCTCGCGAGCAGCGGGGCGAGGCTGCGGAGATGTCGCAGAGGCAGCGGGCCGAGCTTGCGGAAACGCTTGGCAAGAGCAATGCGCAGACGGCACAGCTTATACAGGCTTCGTCCGAGGGGACGCAAAAGAGCCTTGCGGAGCTACAGGCATCCATACGCGACAAGGTGGATGAACGGCTTGAGGCTATACAGAAATCCAACGAGCAAAAGCTTGATGAAATGAGGCGGACTGTTGACGAAAAGCTGGAAACCACGCTGAACATACGCTTGAAGAACAGTTTTGAAATCGTCAATCAGCAGCTTGAGTCTGTGAATACGCGTCTAGGCGAGATGCGCTCGGTCGCCGAGAGCGTGTCGAACCTCAACAAGGCATTGTCGGGGTCAAAGACCAGGGGCATACTCGGCGAGCTGCAGCTTTCCCAGATAATCGAGGATATGCTGCCGCCGCACCTCTATGAGCGCGAGGCTCAAGTGCGCGAGGGGAGCGCCGAGCGCGTGGAGTTCGCCATAAAGCTGCCCGGACAGGACGGCGAGGGGTTTGCGTACCTGCCCATAGACAGCAAGTTTCCGCTCGATGACTACTACAGGCTTGTGGACGGGTACGAGAAGGGGGATGCCGCGGCCATCGATACTTACAGGAAGTTTTTGCTCGCAAAAATCAAAGAATCGGCAAAGGACGTGCGCAAAAAATATATAAATCCGCCGCGAACGACGACCTTTGCCGTGATGTTCTTGCCGACGGAGGGGCTGTATGCGGAGGCGGTCAGGGACGCTACGTTCTTTGAAGACCTTAGGAAGCTCGACATTATCATCGCCGGTCCGACGACGCTTTCGGCACTGTTATCGTCGCTTCTTGTCGGCTTCAAGACCTTGCAGATACAGAAGGGTGCGGTCGAGATACAGAATACGCTCGAAAAGACGAAAAAGGAGTTCTCCATGTTCAGCGATGTGCTAGTAAACGCGCAGAACCGTATCCGCATGACGGGTGAGGATCTAGACAAGCTTGTCGGCACGAGGACTAGAAAAATAAACGCCGCGCTGAAAAACGTGCAGGTCTACACTTTCCAAGAAGGGGAGGAGGCGTTCCCCGAACTCGAGACGGATGATGATTTGGTATAAGAGCCGCAACAATATATTGTTGATTGTTTTCTGTGCGCTTTTCGCGTTGCTTTCGTTCCGGCTTTTTCAGATAACGGGGCCGGAGGGGGAGCACTGGACGCTGGCGGCGGCCGAAAACACCGTAAGGACGGTTTCGACGAGCGCCCCGCGCGGAAATATATACGACAGGAACGGAGTGCTGCTTGCGGGGTCGCACCCGGTGTTCGCCGTCGAGTTTTCGCGTGGGGGGATGCCTGCGAGGGAAGTCAATGAAAGCTTGCGAAAGGTCTTTCGCGTGCTGAACAAGAACGAGGAGGCCTATATCGACGACTTCCCAATCCGCATCGACATGGACGGCTCCTATTACTACCAGCAGACAAGGGATCTGAACGAGTGGCGCGCAAGATGGGAGCTGCCAGAGGGCTTTCCTGCGTCGCTGGCGTATTCTGAGATACGCAGACGGTATGAGATACCGCCCGGGCTCGACAATTATGAAGCCTCGCAAGAGCTATATGACCGCTATGGGGTGACCGTCCCGATAATTCTGAGCAATATGGAATATACGCGTGATGCGGAGCGCAGGCAGTTTTTGGAGGCGTTTGGGCTGCCAGCATATACGAGCGCACGCGACGCTTTTATGGCCATCAGGGAATATTACGGCCTCGACGATATGATTCCCAAGCCGTCTCATCTGGAGGCCCACAAGATCATCACGGTGAGGTACAGGCTCGCGCTTCAGGCGTTTATGCGGTATCTGCCGGTCGAGATCGCTGCGGAGGTCGGCAAGGGCACGGTCGTCGAGGTGGAGGAAAACCTGCACAATATGGAAGGCGTCAGCGTCCTGCCGAAATCGCGGCGCTTCTACCCGCTGGGGGAGGCGGCGAGCCACGTCATCGGCTATATGGGCAAGATACCGGCGACCGAGGCAGGCCATTATGTGAACGAGCTTGGCTATCGCGCTTCGGATCTGGTGGGGCAGTACGGCATGGAGCGCAGCCTTGAGGACGTTCTGCGCGGGACTTACGGCGGCAGGACTATACAGATAGACAGCACAGGCCGGATAATCAAAGTGCTGGGCGAGGAGACCGTGGCACGACGTGGGCAGGACGTTGCGCTGACGATAGATATAGAGTACCAGCAGCGAGTGAAGGAAAACCTGCTACGTGGGCTTGAGGCGGTGCAGACAGCGGGGGTGTATGAAAGTCGCTTCGGGGACTACAAGGCGCCGAGGCGGCATCCAGGCGCGATAGTGGGGACGGCGGTGGTGCTCAATGCAAAGACTGGCGAGCCGCTTGCAATAGTGAACTCGGAGGATTTTGACCCCAATGTTTTCGCAGGCGGCATCACGCCTGAGGATTGGGAGGCGCTGCAGCCGCAAAACCCGCGCGACCCGCTTTCGCCAAGGCCGCTATACAACTGGGCGACCAGCGCTTCAGTGCAGCCGGGGTCTACCTTCAAGCCGCTTATCGCCATCGCGGGGCTTGAGCACGGCCTCGATCCAAATAGGACTATATTCGACCCGCGGTCAATGAGGGTGGGCGGTCAGGTGTTCAGCTGCCTCAGTGCGCACGGCGCCGTAAATCTGTATACCGCCATGCAGACTTCGTGCAATTTCTATTTCTATGGTGCAGGTTGCGGGCGCGATTGGGCACGGGGAGCCAGCCTGGGTTATGCGGAGGATATCACCATAGACGGGATAACCGACTACGCGAAGCAGTTCGGGCTCGGCGTGCGCTCTGACATAGAGATTGAGGAGAGCGTCGTGCCGGCACCGACTTCCGAGACCAAGCTTCGCGGCACGGAGGGGATGCTGAGAGCGTGGCTTATAGGTCAAAGTGAAGAAATCTTTACCGAGCATGCACTTCAGAACAAGGCGAACGTGCTGGAGGCCATAGACGAAATAGCGAGCTGGACGGCGGAGAACCCTAGCCTGTCGGATATGACGGGGCGGATGGTTCGCCTGGGCGTGAGGGAGGACGAGGCCAGGGTTGTCGCCGAGGAGTGCAAATTCACTTATTACAATTATGCAAGCTGGTCCATAACAGACCAGATGAATATATCCATAGGGCAGGGGGAGAATGCGTATACGCCGCTTCAGATGGCGCACTATATGGCGACTATGGTGACGGACGGCATGAGGAACAGCCTCAGCCTTGTGAAGGCCACGGAGGACGGGGGACTGGCGGTGCGTCCGGCGGGCGAGCAGGCGGACGTGAACCCTGAGAATCTGGAGCATGTGCGGGAGGCCATGCGGCGCGCGGTGACGGGGGGGACGCTTTTCATATTCAACAGGCTTCCGGTGACGTCCATAGGCAAGACGGGGACGGCTGAGCGCGAAGGGCGCGTCAACCCGCCCGACGAGGTCGCCTATATGCAGGAGCACCTTGGCGCTATCAACCCTGTGCTTGACTGGGGCGACGTGATGGCAGAGACGGAGCGCCTGATGCGGGAGTTTCCGAGCGTCTATGTGACGGAGAACACCGCAGTCCGCAGGGCGGTATTGAACCTTTCGGACAGCAGCTTCGACTCTGCGCGCCTCGATATGTTTAAGGCCGAATACGATCATTTTTCGTGGGTGGTGGCAGCCGCACCCGCAGAAGACCCCGAGATAGCCATTGCGCTGCTCGTCCCGCAAGGAGGCCTTTCGAGCAGCGTGGTGATGATAGCGCGAGAGATGGTGGGCGACTGGTTCGACCTAAAGGACGCACGTGCTGCAGCGGGTATAAGGGATATGAATTGGACTTCATTTTTTGAGCTTAACAATGAGGAGCGCGAGCGTCATTCGGAACGCGTTATGGCGATAAAGCCCGAAGACGCCCCGCGTTTGCAAGAGGAGCGGGAGCGGGAACGCGAACGGGAGGAACGGAGATAATAAACTTGCAAAACCTTGCATAGACGTGATATTATTTCTGTGTAGGTAAGATAAGAATATAAATCGAAGAGGGGGAGCATACCGTTTAACGGTGCTCCTCTTTGCATTGATCATATAGGTATTCACGTTTTTACTTGGCAAAAGCCGATGCATAATAATAGTGAGGTGACGAAAATGAAAACAATCGAAATGAACAGAAAGAGGTATAGGTTAATTGTGTGGGTGCTGACATTAGTGCTGATTATTGCTATGGTGCCGCTATCGACAGACGTGGTGTTCGCAGAAGGAGAGGCATCCGCAGATTTCGACACAGGCATTGCCGCACCGCCCTCCTATGACGAGGATGACGTTGGAGAAGGTGAAACTTCCGAAGACGAAGAAACTGGTGGTGGAAATGATGAGGGTAGCAACGATGACGGCGGCAATGATTTGGAGGTTGATGATACGTCTGTAAATGATTCCGGCACCGACGATGGCGACGGTGCAGATGCAGGTGACGGTCTTGCCGACGCCGACGAGGAAGAGGATGGTGAAGGGGAGAATGTCGATGACGGACTCCTCGCAATGGCAGATGATGAACTTATATCTCTTGACGATGATGACGGCAGGCCGGATACGAGCTGGTTCAATTGGGGGACGCGTAACACGACCACGAACTACGTGATTGAAAACGGCGACCAGCTTGCAGGGCTTGCACAAATAGTCAACAGTACTGTATCGAATGTACGCTTTGACTTTGCCGGCAAGACTATCGCCCTTGCCGATGACATCGACATATCGATGTACGGCTATGACTACAACGACGAAAAGGGTTGGATACCCATAGGTAGCGCCTCGCAAAGGCCTTTCAAGGGGACTTTTGATGGGGCGGGGCGTAACATTAGCGGGCTGTATATCAGCAACGGCCTAGCCATATCCGGCCTGTTCGGACATATCACCAGCGGAACGGTGCGAAACCTCAGCGTTGAAGTGGATAGAATCGAAGTTCACGCAGGGAGCAACATACGGACCGGCGGCATAGTGGGCGTGCTGTCAGGCCGCATGGAGAACTGCAATGTCAGCGGCAGTATAGGCAGTATCGGACGAGGCATCGGCGGCTTGGTGGGGCGTTCGGAGCGCAATAGCGTTATTGTGGGCAGTCATTCAGAGGCAAAGATAAGCGGAGGTTCATACGTGGGAGGCGTGGTCGGCGAGTTGGTCGCCGGCACGGTCACGGACAGCAGTTCGACGGGAAGCGTCACAGGATATTCTCATGTTGGAGGCGTGGTCGGCGGAATGAGCGGCGGCAAAGTGGAGGGAAGCCACTCAACGTCCGATATCGATGCCGAGTCCAGGGTCGGTGGCGTGGTGGGCGATGCTGCTGGCAATGCCTTGATAACAGGCAGCCACTACAGAGATGGAAATGTCGATGGAATCAATATGGTCGGAGGCGTTGTCGGCGCAATAAATACAGGAAGCGTGACGAACTCATATTCGGATGGAGGCGTTACAGGCACGACCGGGGTTGGCGGCATAGTCGGAGACTCAAACAAGGCTGGTGTGTCAAACGCATATTCAATCGGTGATGTCAGCGGAAGCGTAAATGTCGGCGGCATAGCCGGAAGCATAGCCAGTCACAGCGTGGCAGGCTGCTATTCGACGGGGATTGTCAGCGGCATTCGGAATGTCGGCGGCATAGTAGGCTTCGGCTCTGGAAACTCCGCTGGGGCTACAAACAGCGCAGCTCTGAATCTTAGGGTCAGAGGCGATACGAATGTAGGCAGAGTGGCGGGAACCGCCAATGCGAGAGCCTTGAGCGGAAACGTGGCTTTCGAGGGCATGACTGTGCTTGTGGGCAGCAGTGACAAGACGGTATCAAGCGGCCTGTCAAGTACGGACGGCATGAGCAGAAGCAAGGATGAATTGCAAGCCGCCACAGGCTTTCCTGAAGTGTTTATGCAGATGCCGTGGACTTATGCGCCCGAGATGTTGCCAGGGCTTTTCGGGTCGGAGGCATCCATGCCTGGGCATCTTTATGACGGGCCGGCAAAAGTGCTTACAACATCGGCCCAGTCGGGGCTTGTCGGCGTGGAGTATAGCTATGCCCTTGTGGGAGCGGGGGCAGCGCCCATCGCATGGAGCCTTGAGAGCGGCACATTGCCCGATGGCTTTGCTCTCGGCGGCGATGGCGTGATTTCTGGCGTGCCTACAGCATATGGCGTCACCACGTTCACGGTAAAGGCTGAGAACAGCAAGGGCTTTGACACGAAGGAGCTGAGCCTTACGATAAAGAGGCCTGTAACTATTCTTGCGATAGAGGGAATCCCTGTTCCTAGGCAGGGAGATATTCCTGTGACGACAATAACAGAAACCAGCCAGTATACGGGCAGGGTGACTTGGATGCCAAGACCTAGATACTTTGACTACGGCACGGAGTATATAGCTGTCATCGACGTGATGCCCAAGCCGGAGTATACATTGGTGGGCATCGCCAGGGACGCATTCACCGTGGCTGGGGCTGTAGCGACAAACGGGGCGAATAGCGGAGTGATAAGAGCCGTATTCCCTCCGACAGAAACAAAGCTTGTGACTACGCTTAGCGTACAGCCCTCTTTTGCGACGCTGACACCTGCACATAATACGCTTCCGCTTGCAGGGCTTTTGCCAGGTGTGGACTTGGGTGACTACGGGAAGCTGAAGTGGTCGCTTGAAGACGATATAGGAGGTATTCTCAGCCTTTCGCAAGATGCTGGCATGAGCACAGAGCTTACGGCTGACTCCATAGGGCTTGGCGCGATGACCGAACCAAAGGATGTTTCCGTCGTGGCGGAATTTGACGGCAGATATACAGCTTTTGTTTCAATATCCCTGATGCCTGAAACGAGGGATGAATGGCTTGGCGCGCAAATGCTTGTGCAAAGCGTGAATCTCAATACGGCAAAAGAGATTGGGGCGTTAGCACCGATACGCATACGAGGCGATAAGGTGGACAATGTCGAGCTGCTGCCTGTTGACAAGGACGGGGAAGTGGCGGGGATAGAGCCGCTCAAAGGTTATCAGGCACATATGCATGCTGATGGCCGTAACATTGCGATATCGGCCGATTTTGGAGTCCCCAAGGCCAATCGTTCCATGGTGCGTATACATTTCAGCGGTGGCGTGCAGCTTGACGCCGGAGTGGTGGCGCTTGCCGCCAAAGAGACTTATCCCCGCATAACGCTGTCGCTCAGCGAACGCCTGAACGCATTTTTGCCAGAGAACACCGCGGCTATCGTAGGCCGGTCATCGGACGGGAGCGAGGTGAAGGTCGAGCGTGTGGCATATCGTGACCTTCCCGCAGGCAGGGGCTTTGCCGAGATTGGCGGTGCGGACGGGAACACAATCAAGGCGACAGGCAAGGGCGGAGAGAGGCTTGTGGTCAAAGTCGGACTGGAAGGCTACAAGAGGGCATACAAGCCGAACAATGGCAACAACATCGGAACCACTGCAAACTTTACGGCCAGTGTGGTCGATGCTGCGCCTAGCATAAAGCTCGGCAGGTCGTCAATCCCGCTTCTCGGCGCTGAGAATGGTGGGGGTTCTGCGCTTGTGAGTCTGCTATCAAGAACCAGGAGCGTAGACTTCGAAAGCGGGTACACCGTTGCAGATGTGGTGCGCGTTGGCCCGTATGAAGGCATTACGGCGGTTTACGAGGGGGATGGGCTCGTGAGGGTGGCTCCAGTGCCGTCTGCTGGAAGCGGCACTGCTGCATTGAGGGTAAGCTTTCATGGCACCGACAGGACGCAAGATTTGCGTCTGAAAGTAAGCATGGTAAGGCCAAACAAGCTGAGCGCAGCCATAAGGCCGGCCAGGGTGATTGTCAACGTAAATCAGCAAGGGCATATAGCAGACCTCGCTATCGTTCCGAATGTCGCAAATATGATACTGAACAACTGGAGGGTAAAAGAAAGCAATGCGGAGGGGATAGATGTGGGTTTCGACAACAACGTGATGCAGCTTTCGGTTGCTGAGGGATTTGATTTGGGGGCGGCGTATTCGTTTAATTCGCGTAGGCGTATTGAGATTGAAACCCCGTCCATGCCGGGTAAGGTTTCCATGTTTAGTGTCAATATCGTTACGCGTCAGGTGCCGACTGCCAACATACGTCTAAGAAACAGAATAGACATTGCGCTTCCGGACAGCGCAATTATGGCTACGGTGACCCTGCGCAATATCACATCGGGCATAAAAGGCGTTAGGCTGTACGAACAGAACAAAGTCGGCAGTACCGTGATGGAACCTGTTAAAGAAAGCGAGCTCTTTGAGGTGTTTGACCTCAGAGGCAACACTTTTATGATTCGGACGATGGAGGGTGCTTATGTGGCGCCAACAAGTTATCGCCTAAGCTATGTGATTGAGCTTGAAAACGGCCAGGAGCTTGCTTCATGGCGGACAACCTTTAGCAATAGCGGCGGGAGGGTCAATGACAGGCCGCTTATGATCCGCGTCATGCAGACCAGGGGCAGGGTGTGGCGAAGCGCAGGTCCGTTCATTCTGGACTCGGCCACGCCTATGCTTGGAGAAACGATAGGGCTTCGTTTTTCAGGGCCGGCAGGCGTAAAGCTAGGGGCGGTGAGCATTTCGTATAGAACCCGAGGGTCTTTCGAGCTTGTGCGAAGCGGGGAAAATGAATGGACGGTCTTCAGTCGGTCGCCGAAGGGGCATCACAGTCTATGGCTTGACCTATGGGCGGAGGGGACGTACAGCCTTGACGAAAACGGGCATCCGCAACCGCTAGGGGTCTACGATGCAAGAGATAGGTTCCGGGCGCTCAGTAGGTCATCGGCTTCGGGCGCAACCATACATATCTTGTAAAAGTTTTCTGCAAGCCCCATTGTTTGCAGGGGCATTAAATGCTATTATGAAAATTGTGGCGTCATATGTGCGGCACCTCGTGTTGAGGTGCGCAAAAGCGGCACATTGATTGAGGGCAGAGAGTAAGAATATTTTTTGGGAAGGAGATAAAAAAGAATGGGAGACAGCACACTGAACTATGAAGGCTATGTGGCGGGATTGGTCGCCAAAGGCAGGGCTGCGCAGGCGATTGCGGAAGGGTTTTCGCAAGAGCGTGTGGACGAGCTTTGCGAAGCTATCGCTTATGTACTGACGATACCTGAGACGGCGCTTGAAATAGGGCGTAAGCTCGTGGCCGAATCCGGAATGGGGATTGCCGAGAACAAACAAGCCAAGATGTTTGGCAAGGTAAAGGGGACGTGGGCTCAGATGAAGGGCCAGAAATCCGTAGGGTTCGTAGGTACGGACGAAGTATGGGGCGTTGACAAATATGCCAGGCCTATAGGCGTGATAGGCGCCATCATTCCTGTCACGAACGGGGAGGCGACACCGGTGGTCAAGAGCATGATGGCCGTGAAGACGCGCAACGCCATCATCCTGGCGCCGCACCCGCGTGCCAAGACCACAAACCTTGAGGTCACGGAAATGATTCGCGGTGTGCTCAAGAAGTTCGATGCGCCAGAAGACCTTGTGCAGGCTATCGAGCCGGAATACGTGTCCATCGAGGCCAGCCAGCAATTGATGAAGCAGGTAGATTTCATTATTGCGACGGGCGGCACGCCGATGGTGCGGCAGGCCTATTCGTCGGGCGTCCCTGCCATTGGCGTGGGCACCGGCAACGTTGTCTGCATCGTTGACGAAACGGCAGACCTTGCCAAGGCGGCAGACATGCTCGCACGCTCCAAGAGCTTCGACAACGCGACAAGCTGTTCGACGGAAAACAATATCATAGTAATAGAATCAGTCTACGACAAGTGGGCGGAGGAGATGGCAAAGGTTGGCGCTGTGCTTATCAAGGAAGGCGCACCCGAGAAGGAGAAAATCCTCAAGACGCTTTGGCCTGAGAGCCCGGCCAACCACAATCTCAACATCGCCATAGTCGCGAAGAGCGCCAAAGAGATTGCGAAGATTGCGGGGGTTGACGTCCCTGATGACACCCGGCTTATCATGGTCGAGGAGAACGGTGGATACGGCAATGAGTTCCCATTTACGGGCGAAAAGCTTTCGCCGGTATCGGGCGTGCGCAAGGCCAAGGACTTCGATGACGCGCTTGAGAAGATGGGCAAGATGCTGGATTATCAAGGCAAGGGCCATTCGGTCAGCATCCACACGAAGAAGGATGACCGCGTGACCAAGATGGGCGAGACCATCCCAGTCTGCAAGGTGGTCGTCAACCAGCCCCAGTCGCTGACAAACAGCGGCAGCTGGACCAGCGGATTCCCGATGTCGATGACGCTAGGCTGCGGCACTTGGGGCTATAACAGCATCTCGCACAATGCGACGTGGAAAGACCTTTTGAACTACACGTATGTGAGCCGCGAGATACCGAATTGGCAGCCTCCCGACGAGGAGTTGTTCAGCGCGAAGATAAGGGGGGCATTCTAATGAACATAAGAGAAACAAGCAAGAAGTACAATCTTCATTCGTGGTCTGCCCAGAAGGCGCTCCAGCCGACTGTCGTTACCAAGGCGGAAGGCATCTATTTCTGGGACGACGAGGGCAATAAGTACTACGATATGAGCGCGCAGCTTGTGAACGCCAACCTAGGGCACGGCAATAGGGCGCTTATCGATGCCATCAAGGATCAAGCGGAGAAGTTGCCGTTTATAGGACCGGGCTATGCGGTGGACGTACGTAGCGAGGCCGCGAAGATGCTCGTCGAGATGGCCGGGCCGGCTTTTGAAGGGGGCAAGGTATTCTTTACGAACGCGGGCGCGGAAGCCAACGAGAACGCCATGAAGTTCTGCCGTGCCGTCACGGGCAAGTGGAAGTTCCTTTCCATGTACAATTCATATCATGGCGCCACGCACGGGGCCTCGGCGCTGACCGGCGAGCCGAGGCGTTTTGCGGCGGAGCCCGGTATGGTTTGCGTATACCACTTCGACGGCCCCTTCCCGTACCGTGCGCCAAAGCAGGTAGAGTTCAAGGACGAAGCCGATGTGACGGCCTACTATCTCGACCGCTTCGAGGAAGCTGTTAAGCGCGAAGGCCCGAACCAGATAGCGGGCGTCTTTGTCGAAACCGTGGTCGGGTCGAATGGCGTGCTCGTGCCGCCCAAGGGCTATCTCAAGGGCGTGAAGGAGATATGCGCGAAGAACGGCATCATGCTCGTTTGCGACGAGGTCATGGCCGGGTTTTATAGGTGCGGGACCAAGTTTGCGTTCCAGCAATTCGATGTGGCTCCGGACATCGTGGTTTTCGCGAAGGGGGCGACCTGCGGGTATGTGCCTCTTGGCGGCGTCATCGTCAACAAGGCGGTAGCGGAGTATTTTGACGAGAACAAGATGTTCAACGGACTGACATATTCGGCGCACCCGATGGGCTGCGCTGTATGCATTGCGGCGATAGGCGAGTACGAGCGCCTGAACATCAAGGACAATGTGGCTAAGCAGGGCAAGGTCCTTGAAGAGGTGCTGAACGAGCTGACGAAGAAGCACGTATCGATAGGCGAGGCCAGGTATATAGGGCTGTTTGCGCAAGTTGAGCTCGTGAAAGACCGCAAGACGAAGGAGCCGTTCAGCATTCCTGAGATGGTAAAGGTCGTCGGTATGCTCAAGAGCGAAGGGTTTGTCACCTACAACAATGAGAACGGCGTGATGGTCGCGCCGCCACTTACGATAACGGAGCAGGAGCTGCGTGACGGGCTGGCGATACTGGACAAGGTGCTGACCGAGGTGGATAAAACACTATAGTCCGCATGTCATTGCGTGCGAAGCAATCAAACGGGGGGCACGAAAGTGCCCCCTTTGTCATTCTAAAAGAACAATCCAGGGATAAAATAGGCGAAGAAGCTCATAATGCCGCCGGCGGTCAGGACGCCGAGTGCGATGGTCGGGAAGGCACGACGTATCTGGAGGTCTAGCAGGACTGAGACAAGCGAGCCTGTCCAGCCGCCAGTGCCAGGCAGGGGGATTGCCACGAAGATGAAGAGACCGAGCTTGTCGTAGCGGCCTAGCTTTTTGGCTGCCCTCTGCCCCTTGTCCTCCACCCAGCGCACGAGCCTGGATGTAAGCCTCCAACGCTCGAGCAGGGTAAGTATCTTGCGCAGAAACAACAAGATAAATGGGATTGGCAGTATATTGCCGAGGTAGCAGAGCACGAAGGCCTCTGCGAAGGGGATGCCGACGACGGAGGAAAAGATTATCCCGCCCCTTAGCTCCACAAGCGGCAGCATAGATATGATAAATGCCGCTAGTTCCGGTGGGAAATGGTTCGCGAAAAAATCGTAGATCTGACTCATGCTATATATTCTATCATACGCATATAGGAATAATTGTCGGTCATAAAAACGTAATGTTTTTTATCACAAAGCGGCGGAGCATTTTGTGAAGATCAAGGCGTACCGGAACTTTCGCGACGCAACGTACTCAAACGTACGTGAGGAGCGGAAGTGAGGAACAACGCAGATATTCGCAAAATGAACGTCGCTTTAGTTCATGCGGTCGCCGCCGCAGACATTGAGCGCCTGCCCCACTATAGCGTCCGCGTAGTCCGAGCAGAGGAAGCAGGCGGCATAAGCCATTTCTTCTGGCGTCTGCGGGCGCCCAAGAGGCGTGCGGCGCTTCACAAAGTCCAGAAACAGCGCGTCCTTGTTCGCTTCGGGGTTGCCGACCGCCGCATCTTCGAGTATCACGTCCCACATGGGGGTGCGGATAATGCCAGGGCAGAGCGCGTTGACGTTTATCCCGTGTGGGGCACCTGTATAGGCTGCCGACTGAGTGAAGTTAAGTATGGCGCTTTTGCCGAGCGCATAGTAGGGCGCCCCGGCTTCGCCGCCACGCCCACCGACCGAGGACACATTGAGTATCTTGCCGCCTCCGCCCTGTGCGATCATGGTTTCGAGCGCAAGCCTTGTGCTGTAGATAATGCCGAACAGATTTACGTCCAGATGCTCTTTGATTTGCTCAGGCGTCGCACCCAAAAGCGATTCCGGCAGGAACAGCCCTGCAGAGTTCACTACTATATATGTATTGCCGAACGCTGCCTTTGCATCCGCAAAGAGCGCAGCTATATCCTCCGGCTTTGACACATCTGTTTTCGTAAAACCCGCTTCCCCGCCCTGTGCCTGAATCTCTTGGCAGACGGCTGCTGCGCCTTGCTCGCCTATATCGCCGATCCATACACGTGCGCCGCACGAGGCAAGCTCAAGCGCGATTGCTTTGCCTATGCCGCTCCCGCCGCCAATTACGATTGCCGCTTTCCTTTTAAAATCGATTGCTATCATCTGGGCTCCTTCCGTTTGATTATGTCTCTGCTATTACGAATTATACCAGCAATCATCTGCTTAATGAGCAGCTGTGGACTATTATTTATGGGTGAGCCTAATATATAGCACATATATGGTGTAAGAACGATTGTTCTATACAATATCTTGTGAAATACAAATAAAACAATATGGTAATAACAAAAAAATCGAATTTGGTGGTAATATCATACGATTTTTTTGCTGTTTTCGCTTGAAAGTGGGTTTTTGTGGGTTAAAATGGATGAATAACGCAGAACAGTTTTTGTAAGGAGCAGGCAGGGAATATAAAGCAATGTTGACAGGGAGCTATTTCAATACCGTTGATAACAAAGGAAGGGTTTTCATCCCTACGAAACTCCGCTACGGGCTTGGTGAGCGCATCTGGCTTGTCAAAGGCATTGATGCCTGCCTTTATGTTTTCACTCAAGAAGCCTGGTCGGCGTTCACCGATGAATATGTCACGAACCGCACACTCAAAGATTCAAAAGCGCGGAAGCTGCAACGCTTCATCCTTGGCGGTTCCCGCGAGCTTGAAATAGACAGACAGGGACGCATCAATCTGCCTCAGGACCATTCCGATTATGCAAAGATTGACAAGGACGTCGTCTTTGTCGGTTGCGGAGACCGCATCGAACTTTGGGGCGCGGAGGTGTACGAAAGAGAGATGAACCCGGATACGCTTGACCCGGACGAGATGATGCGCGGCGCAGACGAGGCGGTGGGCGAGGAATAGAGATGGAATACCGTCACGAGTCCGTTTTGCTAAACGAAACAGTAGACGGACTGAAGCCAAGGCCTGGCGGGATATATTGCGATGGTACGCTAGGCGGCGGCGGGCATGCGGCGCTGATTTGCGAAAAAGCCGGTGACGGCGGCATCCTTGTTGGGATTGATAGGGATGGCGAGGCGGTGTTTGCAGCGCAGGAAGCGCTGAGGCCGTATAGGCTGCGGAAGATATTTCGCAAGACAAGTTTTGAAAATATCAAGACGGTGCTTGCGGAAGAAAAGATCCATGCTCTTGACGGAGCGGTGCTCGACCTCGGGGTATCGTCAAGGCAGCTCGACGAAGCTGGACGTGGGTTCTCGTATATGCAGGATGGCCCGCTGGATATGCGGATGGACGGTGGAACGGAGAGCGATGGATTGACAGCGGAAGATGTCGTAAACGGTTATAGCGAACAGGAACTTCACCGTATTATCCGCGAATACGGCGAGGAAAGATGGGCCAAGAGGATTGCCTCGTTTATCGCAGACGGGCGGAAGCGAGGAAGGATCCAGAGTACGGGCGAGCTGACGGAGATTGTCAAGCGTGCAATTCCTGCAGCCGCAAGGAGGGAGGGGCCTCATCCGGCCAAGCGCACTTTCCAGGCGATTCGGATTGAGGTCAACGATGAGCTCGGCGCGCTGCAGAGAGGCATCGGAGCGTTCATCGATGTTTTGAAGCCGGGTGGGAGGGTTGCAATCATCACTTTCCACTCCTTGGAAGACCGGATTGTCAAGGATGCGTTCCGAAGCCGTGAGGATCCATGCGCATGCCCGAAAGGGGCGCCGATCTGCACTTGCGGCAAAGCTCCTGACGCACGACGGATTACGAAGAAGCCAGTGTTGCCGTCTGCGGAAGAAGTGGAAATGAATCCGAGGGCCCGGAGCGCGAAGCTGCGCATATTGGAAAAGTTGTAGCGAAGTTGTGACAGGGAATAATGGAAGGGGAAGATGGCAAGAGGAAGCACAGGACTTAGTCATAATAGCAGGGGGAATGCCCGTCCGGTATGGCAGCCGTATGAGCCGCCAAAGCGTAAGGAGGGGCAAGCGGCGCCTGCTCAGAAAAGCAAGGCCGACTATCACCCAACGGTGCCATTAAAGACGCTTACGCCAGCCGAACTGCGTGCCATCTGCCTTGTTGTGCTTGTCGTCACTGCGGTGGCCATGGGGATCATCCTTCTAGCTGCGGAGGCGGCTGTAACCCAAAAGGAAATCAACAACCTGAGGCGTTCCATCGCAGCGGTTGACGACGATATTGCAAACCTCAAGATCGAGATAGAGCAATCGCAGAATATGCAGAGCATAAGAACCCGTGCACAGGAAGAGCTGGGCTTGAGGCATCCAGCGTTCGACCAATACGTTTACGTGAACGAGTTGCCGGAACCGGAATCCGACTTTGGCAGATATATCAAAGAGAGAGCATATGGCGGAGCAAGAAGCCAGGCGCCGACGCCGGAAGAAGAATAACGGAAAGGCCGGAACGGCTGGGATACAAAAGCGGATGCTCGTTGCTTTTGTTGTTGTATTGCTGGCATTTACAGGCCTTACGTTCAGGGTCGGCTGGATTCAGATTGTGGCCGCAGACCAGTATGCGGCAATGGCTGCGGAATACCAGATCAAAGACGAGAGGCTAAAGCCTGCACGCGGCATGATTGTAGACCGGAACATGAACGAGCTTGCCATAAGCACGGTAAGCTATAGGCTTTGGGTAAGGCCGGTTGCGAGTGAGGAGGCTTCCGCTGAACAATTGGAGAAGCTTGAAAGCCAGAAAAAGGACATAGTTTCGCTGGTTGCGGCCGAGACGGGGATTCCTGCAACAACCATAGAGGCAAGGCTCGACACAGGCCAGCCGCTTGTGCGCATTGCCAGCGACCTGAACAAGCCGCAGATCGAGGCGATACAAGATGGCATAAACGAGCGCAATATTACAATACTTGAAATAGAGGAGCGCAGCACCCGAAAATATCCTTTGGGCGCGACGGCCGCAAAAATCATAGGCAGCGTCAACTTTGACGGCATAGGGCAAAGCGGCATCGAAATGTCGTATGATCGATACCTCTCGGGTGTCACGGGGCGCCAGATTGCACGCACAGATGGGCTGGGGGATGCGCTTATCGGCGGGCAAAGGGCGTACTTTGAAAGCCAGGACGGGCTGAATGTCGTTTCGACCATAGACGGCTCGATACAATACTTTGTCGAGGAGGCGTTGTGGCGAGGGCTGGAGCGAACCCAGGCGGACCGCCTGCTGGGAATAGTATACGATCCGAGAACGGGCGACATACTGGCGATGGCCGACACGGAACCTTATGACCCCAACGATCCAGGCAGGCCTATAACGGAAGAAGCACGCGAGGAGTTTGCGGAGCTTACGCCCGAGGAGCAGGCGGAATATCTGTCAAGAATGTGGAGCAATCCCAATATCTCGGATGTCTATGACCCGGGTTCGCCATTCAAGATCATAACGGTGGCATCGGGGCTTGAGGATGGCGTCATCACGCCGGAGTCATGGTTCAATTGCGGGGCGTCGCTACAGGTGCATGACCGTAATATCCGATGCTGGAACTATCCGAGCGCGCATGGCGGGCAGAATATCCGCGAGGGGTTTGCCAACTCGTGCAACCCGGTAATGATGCAGATAACGCAGGCGTTGGGCTATGACCGTTTTTACAACTATCTCGAATTGTTCGGATTTACGGAGAGAACAGGGGTTGACTTGCCAGGTGAAGGGAATCCGCTTGTACTGGATGCGCAAACCGCTGGCCCTGTAGGCCTTGCCACCATGTCATTCGGCCAGGGTCTGTCCATCACGCCGCTACAGATGATAAGCTCCATTGGCGCCGTGGCACACGACGGCAAGCTGCTGGTGCCGCGCGTCGTCAAAGGGCTTGCGGACGGCGACGGCAATATGGTGGAAGAGTTTGCGCCAAAGATTAGGCGGCAGGTCATATCCGAAAATACCGCCGCTGAAACACGCGAGATAATGCAGGATTCTTCGGAAGCCCAGTATTCATCCGCAGCGAGGATAAGCGGCTATAATGTCGGCGTAAAAACAGGGACGACATACAGGCTTATCGGCGGCGAATACTCCGAGCATGCGGTCATAGGCTCTATGGCTATGATAGCGCCTATTGAAGACCCGCAATTCGTCGTCCTTGTATTATGCGATACTCCTAGGGTTGGTTACTATGGCATCAGCACTGCCGGACCCGTGGTAAACGAGATAGCCTCGGAGCTTTTGCGTTACTTGAATATAAGGCCGGACTATACCCCAGAAGAAATCGAAAGCCTGAACAATCAAAAGCTCGAAGTCCCGGACTATACGGGCTGGACGTTGGAGGATGCAAAGGCCTCTCTGGAGCGCTTTGGGCTGAAGACAAACATAGGCGTCTTTCTCGGCGATGTGGCAGAGCTGAATGAGGGGGGGGATGATGGCGACGAGGACGGCGAGGACGGCGAAGACGGGGACGCATCTGGGTCGCTCAGCCTGGTCGACAGCAGCTATCTCGTGAATCATCTTCGCAAGGACCTTGCGGTTGTCGACCAGTACCCGAAGCCAGGCATGAGGGTTTCGCCGGGCGGGACGGTGTTCCTGTATTGGGATTAGAGGCGGTGGAGAGCATGGGGGCACGGTTTACGATTGGCGAGATAGCGGAGGCTACGGGCGGGGTGCTGCCCGGAGCTCTAGGTTTTGGTTCGGGTCGTTCCGGTCTTATGTCCGTATCTACGGATACGAGGACGTTGGCTGGGGGGGAGGCGTTCTTTGCGCTGGCGGGCGAGAACCACGACGCACATGACCATCTTGCGGAGGCTGCGGCGAATGGGGCGGCGATGCTTGTCGTGAGCGATGCGGGCAGGGTGCCTGCCGGTTACGGAGACGCAGTCTTGGTGGTGGCTGATGTGCTCAGGGCGTACCAGGATTTGGCGGCGTACCATAGGAAGCGTCTGGGCGTGCCGGTGATAGGGGTGACGGGCAGCGTCGGCAAGACGACGGCAAAGGATATGATTGCCTGCATTCTGGCAGGCCGAGCGCATGTTCACAAGACTGCGGGAAACTTCAACAACCAGGTAGGGCTGCCTAAGACCATTCTTGAGGCGGGTGAGGAAGTGGAAGCGTTGGTGCTCGAGATGGGGATGGAGCGGGCAGGCGAGATGAAAAGGCTTGCAGGGATAGCGCGGCCGAATGTGGCGGTGATTACAAGCATAGGGGTGTCGCACAGGGAGAATTTTGACTCGGACGAAGGGATATTGAACGCCAAGTTCGAGATTGCGTCGTATATGGGGGCGGGTGATACGCTTGTGATCGACTCGGGGGGGGATATCCGCTTGGTGAAGCTTGCAGAGGCGGGGAGCCGCAAGCAGGGGTATGCGGTGGTGTGTGCCGCTGAGGAAGGGACGGCGGCGGCTTCTTCTGCGGATTATTTGGTCAGCTCGGTGAGGGTTTGCGGGCAGGATGCGGGGACGGCACGGTTTGCGATAGAGGCGAAAGGGACTGGCGAGCGCACGGAGTTTGCGGTGCCGTTGCCTGGGTCATATGCGGGAATAAGCACGGCTTTGGCGGTAGCGGCTTGCGGCGCAGTTACGGGGGCACAGTGCGGCGCTCTCGATTTTGGTGCGGGTCGCAAGGAGGGACTTTCCTGCGCAGGTCAGACTTTGCGCCGCGTCCGCAGGGGTGCTGCCGAAAGGCTCGCTACGGCTTCGCAAAGCTCCGCCTCCGCCTCGCTTTCGGAGACCCCTTGCTCCGCCTCGCGCCTTCGGCACTCGACGCAAAGTCCCTGCTACAGTACGCAAGACACGGACTGCCGCACTGCTCCCTCGGGCGATGCCCTCGCCATTGCTGCGGAGGCGCTCAAGGGGCTTGCGAGGACACCGCACAGGCTTGAGCCCATACGGAAGGGCGGCGTGTTGATAATCGACGACACATACAATGCGAGCCCAGACAGCGCGAAAAGCGGCCTGGCTTATCTTGCGGCGGTTCCAGCGGAGCGGCGAATAGCTGTGCTGGCGGATATGAATGAGCTTGGTGATATGTCAGAGGGGTTTCACCGTGAGGTGGGGGAGGAAGCGGCACGGCTAGGCACGGACGTGGTCTTTGCCTATGGCGATAAGGCGCAGGCGATTGCGGAAGGGGCGCGAGACGGCGCTCTCAATTTTGATGCGAGCGGTGCTGAGGTCCGCTACTATGGCACGGGTGCGAAGACGGAGCTCATTGCCGAGTTGTGCTCGATGGTCAAGGATGGCGACGCTGTCTATGTCAAGGGTTCGCGTTCGATGAAGATGGAAGAAGTGGTGCAGGCGCTCGTGGCGTGCGAAGCAGGGGAGGGCAAGTAGATGGGACTGATAAGCATAGAGGCAAACCTGGCGTTGTCCGTAGCAATCCCGTTTGCTGTTTCGCTGGTGGTGACTGCGGTTGTTACCGCGCTCCTCATACCATTTCTCAAGCGCATCAAAAGCACCCAGGCAATCTATGAATTGGCGCCTGAGGAACACAAGCAGAAAAGCGGGACGCCGACGATGGGCGGCATCGGCATACTTTGCGGGACTGCGGCGGGCTGTGTCGCTGCCGTGATAGTGCTTGGGGCTATGAGCAATCTGCTCTTTATACTTGCCATTACGCTCGTGTTCGGCGGCATCGGCATGATTGACGACATGAAAAAAATAACGAAGCGCCAAAATCTTGGGCTCAAGGCACGTCACAAGCTTGTGCTGCAAATAGTTATAGCACTTGCATGCGTGCTGTACTACCTTTATGCGGCGGATATGGGCACATATATCATTCTGCCTTTCGTGTGGAATGTCGTGGACATAGGCCCGTGGATTTATCCGTATATGATCTTTATAATCGTAGCGATGGTCAATTCCGTCAATCTGACGGACGGCCTCGACGGGCTTGCTTCGGGGACCTCTTTCGTTGTCGCCATATTTTTTCCGGTGTTTGCGTTGCTCGGGTTTTCGCTTTCGCTTACTGGTGGCGGCGAAGTCGTGATAGAGGGGGTCAGCCGCAGCATGGTAGATGCGATGATCTTCCCGGCTCTTGCTGGCGCGTGTATCGGCTTCCTTATATTCAATAGACACCCAGCGAAGATTTTTATGGGCGATACGGGCTCGCTTGCCCTAGGGGGTGGGCTTTCTGCGGGAGCGATTTTTACGCATGTCGAATTGTTTCTGCCGCTCGCCGGCTTTGTTTTTGTCGCGGAGGCGCTGTCGGACATTATCCAGGTCGGGAGCTACAAGCTAAGGAATGGGAAGCGCGTGTTCAAGATGGCGCCGCTCCATCACCACTTCGAGCTTTCGGGCTGGCATGAGAAAAAAGTCGTGGCCGCTTTCGTGACTGTCACGCTTGTGATGTGCGTTGTCTGCACGGTGGTGTTGGTGCTGCAGGGAAGGGCGATGGATCTATGAGCGGTGAGTTCGGCAATCAAAGGATTTTGGTCGTTGGCCTTGGGAAGTCGGGGATGGCCGCCTTTGACGCGCTTGTAAGCATAGGCGTGCGGCCTTATGTGTATGACAAGAGGGACATAGAACTTGAAGAACACGCGTTCTTCAAAAAGGTTGCAGAGGCAGGCGCAGGTTGTTACCTGAACGGGAGTGAAGTTCCAGACGAGGGCTGGGGTATCTTGGTGCTAAGCCCTGGCGTGCCGCCAGACCTTCCCTTTGTCGAAAGAGCACGGGAGCGTGGCGCCGAAGTCATAGGCGAACTGGAGCTTTCGTATAGGATAGGGAGCGGTTTATGTGCGGCTATTACGGGAACAAATGGAAAAACGACGACGACGACCCTCGTGGGGGAGATTTTTTCAGATGCGGGGCTGAAAGCCGCCGTCTGTGGCAATATCGGGACTCCTGTAGCGGCAATGGCTATGGATGCGGACGACGACACATGGCTCGTCACGGAAGTGTCAAGTTACCAGCTTGATACGGCAAGGCTCTACCGACCTAGGATAGCTGCGTTTCTTAACCTTACGCCTGACCATATGGACAGGCACAAGACCATGGAGGCCTACGGGGCGGCAAAGGCGAAAATATTCGCGAACCAAGGAGAGGACGACGTGCTTGTCTACAACGCGGACGATCCATTGGTGGCGGAGCTTGCAGAGGGGGCGAGGGCAAGGAAGCTGCCGTTCAGCCACACGCGTGAATTGACGAATGGGGCGTTCGTACGGGACGGGTGGATCATGTTTGCGGAAGGCAATAAGGATATCTCCGTAGCGCAGGTGGGTGAGTTGCGGATACCAGGAACCCATAATATAGAGAACGCGCTGGCGGCGACGGCCGTGGCGTTCGCGGCGGGAATAAGGCCGGAAGTCATAGCGGCGACGCTGAGAAGGTTTAAGGGTGTTGAGCATAGAATTGAGTTTGTTGCGGATATCAGGGGCGTGCGATATGTGAATGATTCAAAAGGAACGAATCCGGATGCCTCAATAAAGGCGGTTGAAGCGGTAGGCGACGGGGAGAACCCGGATATCCTGCTCATCGCGGGAGGCTATGACAAAGATGCGGACTTCACCGACTATATAAAGGCCATAAAGGGCCGGGTGAAAAAACTCATACTGCTTGGGACGGTTGCCGAAAAGATGCAGGAGCGTGCCATTGCTGAAGGATTTTTGCAAGAAGATGTGCCTATAGCCAGGGATATGGGAGAGGCTGTACGGCTTGCGGCAACGTCTGCAGGGCCAGGCGATACGGTGTTGCTATCACCGGCCTGCGCAAGCTGGGATATGTATAAGGATTACGAGGAACGTGGCATGCATTTCAAGGATGAGGTCTGGAAGTTGGAGGGACGTAAATGATCAAGGCTCAGGGAAAACTTGATCCGCTTCTTTTGATCGTTGTTGCGATCCTTGTCATCTTCGGCATCGTGATGGTGTTCAGCGCGAGCTTTTACAGCACGATCAGCGAAGAAACCGGACCGTATCACTATCTGAGGCTTGCGGTTCAGTGGGCTATTTTCGGCTTTGCTGTAATGATTACTGTATCGTTTCTGCCTTATAAGGTATATTACAATCTGACGCCCCTTATCATAGGCGCATCGCTGATATTTTTGCTCTTGCTTTTCACGCCGCTTGGCGTGGAAATCAACTACGCGACGCGCTGGCTGCCGCTTGGCCCTTTGACGTTTATGCCGGGTGAGTTCGCAAAACTTGCCGTTATTCTGGGCTGCGCTTGGTACTATACGAAGTATGCGGACAAGACCAAGACGTTGCTTAATGGCTTTCTTCCGGTAATTATGGCCGCCTTGATATATTTCTACCTTATTTATAGGCAGCCAAACCTTTCGACCGCGGTAATAGTGGTATTGACCGTGCTTGTGATGATGTTTATCGCGGGGGTGCCGGTCGCTTATTTGATAGGCATTCTTGTTGTCGGCGTTGCGGGGGTGTATTTCATGATACAGTCTGCGGCAGGGTTTCATATGTCGCGCATCACGGGCTACCTCAATCCATTCTCGGACGCACAGGGAGATTTCTTCCAGACTGTGCAAGGGCTGCTTGCGTTAGGTTCGGGGGGACTTGGAGGTGTAGGGCTCGGCAATAGCGGCGCAAAGGCATTCTGGCTTCCCTATGCCCAAAATGATTTTATATTTGCAATTATCGGCGAAGAGACAGGGTTTATTGGCAGCATTCTTCTGCTTGTCGGATTTATTATACTCGTATGGCGGTGCATGCTCATTTCAATGCGGTGCAAGGATCGCTTCGGCATGCTGCTTGGTAGCGGGATAAGCATCATTTTTGCGATTCAGGTGGCTTTGAATATTGGGGTCGTTACTGCGGTTCTGCCGCCTACCGGCGTCATACTTCCGTTTATTAGCTATGGCGGCAACGCGATTGTGCTGTTTATGTTTTTGATCGGGATTGTATTGAATATTTCCCGAGGGGAAACGCTTGGGAAGGCATCGCGGCGTAAGCAAAAGGATCATGAGCTTGAGGAGGACGAGGCTGCATGAGGGCGTTGATTGCGAGCAGCGCGACAGGCGGACATATCTATCCGGCCTTGGCAATCGCAGAGGAGATATCAAGGCGCGCGCCGGAGGCCGAGTTCTTGTTTGTGGGCGCGAAATGGGAGATAGGCAAGGATATAGTGAGGGCTGCGGGGTACCGCCAAGAGTTCATTGATGTCAGCGGCTTTGACCGTCGCAATCCGCTGAAAAGCATAAAGGCTTTGTGTGGCCTTATGCGGGCGTCCGGCGAAATAAAAAAAATAATCAGGGATTTCAAGCCCGATATATGTATAGGGACGGGCGGGCATGTGGCAGGTCCTGTTATCCGCATGGCAAGGAAGGCGGGCGTGCGTACGATGATACAGGAGCAGAATGTCATACCTGGAATGGCAAACAAGCTTGCTGAGAAATACGCAGAACGCGTGTTCGTAGGCTTTAAAGAAACGGCAGGATATTTCAAGGATGGAGCCAAGGTTGTTGTAAGCGGCAACCCGGTGCGTGCGGCTTTTGCCGAGGCTGCGGCAAGGCGAGGCGAAGTGAGAGCCCTGTACGGTATTTCGGAAGGGGCTTTCTGTGTATTCTTTTTCGGCGGCTCTCAAGGCGCGGGAGCCATAAACGATGCGGCAATAGATGCGATGACGTTGCTCGGCTCGTCTGGCGAAACGGAGCCCGGTGCGGAATACTATTTTTTCCTTGTAACGGGGCGGGACTACTACGGCGATATAAAGGCTAAGGCCGGAAACATGGCGAGCTGCACGGTGATGGAGTATGCTGACGCAATATACGAGCTTTATGCGGCGGCAGACCTTATCGTTTCACGGGCGGGCGCGCTGACAGTGACGGAGATCGTGGACAGCGGCAAGGCGTCAATCCTTGTTCCGTCTCCCAACGTTACAAACAACCATCAGTATTACAATGCAAAGGCTTTGGCGGACGGGGGAGCCGCCGTATTGTTGCCTGAGGATGAGCTTACGGGCGAAAGGCTTGCCGTTGAGATGCAGGCGCTCGCGGCGGACAAAGAAGTGTTTGAGGCTATGAGCGTGGCGGCGGCGGGGCTTGCAAGGGCGGACGCGGCAAAGGTGATTGCGGATGAAATATTCGGAAGCCCAGCGTAAAAAGCGCGGGAAGCGCAAAAAGAAAAACTATTTCCGGAATATCGTCATTGCGGTGCTGGTGGTTCTGGGGTCGTATTACATAGCGTTCCACTCTGGCATTTTCGATATCAAGGAAGTGAAAGTGGAAGGCAATGTGCATTATACGACGGGTCAGGTCAAGGAGCTGTCGGGCGTTGTGTATGGCGACAATATCTTCAGGACGCGCGTTTCGGAAGTCGCGAAGCGGCTTGAGCTTGACCCATATATAAGGAAGGCAGAAGTAAGCTGGGCGCTTCCGGCGGGCATAGACATTTTGCTTGACGAACGTAAGGAAAGCGTGTTGATCGCCTACGAAGAAGGCTATGTGGTCGTCGACTACGACGGGGTGATATTGAGGACGACGCGAGAGCACCTGAAGATGCCTGTAATGGCAGGCTTGACACCCATCGAACCTGAGCCAGGACTTGCGCTCAGGGCCGAGGAAGCGGGGCAGCTCAAGCCGGGGCTGGACTTTATGAAATTTATTGAAGACAATAATTTTTATATAAAGCGGCTCGACTTGAGTGGCGTAGTGCCCAAAGCCTACGTGTTTGACAGACTGGTGGTGGAGGGCGATCTGAGGAATATGGAGAAGAATATTCGCGAAATCAAGCGGGTTGTCGCCGATCTTGACTCGAAAGGCATTGAACGCGGCACAATAAGCGTAGGCAGCACATCGTGTTCATTCTCTCCGGAAATTCGCAGTTGATATTCAATTATTCAATAATTGCACAGCAGATATTGTGTGGTATACTATCGTAGGAGATTAAGCGAGGAGGATAAAAGAAATGACGCATGAGGGTATCTTGTTCGAGACAGCCGATACGTCAATCGCGAATATAATTGTAATAGGCGTTGGCGGCGGTGGCGGCAACGCGGTGAACCGCATGATTGAGTGCGGAATTCGCGGTGTTGAATATGTTGCAATAAATACGGACAAGCAGGATCTGGATCACAAGTCCAATGCTGAGGTCAAGGTCCAGATTGGGGCGAAGGCGACGGGCGGGCTCGGAGCGGGAGGAAACCCCGAGATAGGGCTTTTGGCTGCAGAAGAAAATCAAGAGCAGATCGAGAACGCTATACGCGGAGCCGATATGCTTTTTATTACAGCCGGAATGGGTGGAGGCACCGGGACTGGCGCCGCGCCTGTGGTGGCGAAGATAGCCCGTGAGCTTGGGATACTTACCATAGCGATTGTGACAAAGCCCTTTAGCTTTGAGGCGAAGAAGCGGAGAGCCTTCGCGGAGCAGGGCATAGAGTACATGAAGGACTATGTGGACTCGCTTGTGGTGATACCTAACGACAAGCTGCTTATGCGCAGCGATCAGGAAACGAAAATGGTGGACGCCCTGAATATGGCAAACGAAGTCCTGAAGGACGGCGTGCAGGGCATCACGGAGATAATCACGGGCGCAGGATTTATCAATGTCGATTTTGCGGATGTCAAGGCTGTGATGTCACGGCAGGGTTTGGCGCATATGGGCATCGGACGCGGCCAGGGCGAGGGGCGCGTAAAAGAGGCGGTCAAGTCCGCGATCAACAGTCCGTTGCTGGATACGTCCGTGGCTGGCGCAAAGCATATACTACTGCGTATCGCGGGCGATGAAAACCTAGGTATGCTTGAGTTCAGCGAGGCAGCCGATATGATAGAGCAAGAAGCGGACGGCGAAGCGGATGTCAGGATCGGCATGTCGATAGACAGTTCGCTCGGCGACGAGATTGTCATCACGGTAATAGCGACAGGCTTCACTGATATGAACGACAGGGGTGGTGGCGGCGGCACGGTTATCAAGTCGGCACAGGCTCTTAGCGATTTTGAGTTGCCCAAGGGAGTGGCTTCTAGCGGCTTTGACGTGGACTACGGATCCGGCTCCGAATCTCATGGAGGCGATGTAGGGGCTGATTATGATGAGTATGAGCCGTCGTCATGGGCACAGAAGAATGTCCTGCCGTCTGAAGATGAAAGTGACGCAAGCGTTGACGGCGAAGGGTTTCCCATACCTGAGTTTCTGCGCGGGGATGACTCGTAGCAATCCCAAGGGGCAATGAAAGAGATAAGGACGCAGGATGCCGTAGGGCATATCATTTCGCATGATATCACGCGGATAATACCGGGCGGGGAGAAATCGGTCGCATTCAAGAAAGGCCATGTGGTTCGCGAGGAAGACATAGAGGAACTGCTGAAGGTCGGGAAGTCGCACTTATATGTTTGGGAAAACGACGGCAGCGTGCTGCATGAGAATGAAGCGGCTGCTGTTTTGGCGTCCTTGGTGGGGGGCGATGAGCTGATACGCGGCGAGGTCAAGGAAGGGAAGATAGAGCTGTTTGCGGACAGGAGTGGGCTGCTGCGTGTGGACAAGGAAAAGCTTGCCGTACTGAATGCGTTCGGTGAAGTGATGGTTGCGACGCGCCACGACCTGTCGCCAGTGAGGCCGGGGGACAAGCTTGCGGGCACGCGGATAATACCGCTGGCGATTTCAGCGGAGCGGATGGATGAAGTCTGTCAGGCGGCTGCTCCTTCATCGGTGCTTGCCATCCTGCCGTATTTGCGAAAGCGGGTGGCGATAGTTACGACGGGCAGCGAGGTCTTTGAGGGGCTTATCGAGGACGGCTTTACGCCGATAGTGCGAGAGAAGCTTGAGGATTTTGACGTAGAGGACATAGGCAATCTCAAGGTGCCCGACAACCCAGAAATGACGACGAACGCGATTATGCGGATGGTTGAGAATGGGGCGGACGTGGTCTTTGTCACGGGAGGGATGAGCGTGGATCCTGACGACCGTACGCCGCTTGCGATAAAGAATACGGGTGCGGAGGTCGTTTCCTATGGGGCACCGGTGCTGCCGGGGGCTATGTTTATGGTGGCGTATCTGGGGGATGCGGCGATACTCGGGCTGCCGGGGTGCGTGATGCACGCGAAGCGGACGATACTTGATCTGGTGCTGCCGCGCGTGATGGCAGGGCTGCGCGTAAGTTTGGAGGATATCAATGGGCTCGCGGCAGGGGGGCTGTGTTTGAGCTGTAAGGAGTGCATATTCCCCGCGTGCGGCTTCGGCGCGGTTTAATACGCGCTATTTCCGCGAATCTCTGCGTTGCTCCTCACTCGCCTCGCGCACGTACGTCTAGTACGCTTGCGTCGGCTCGTTGCGGTGTGCCTTGACCTTCACGAAAATTTCTGCGTATTACATTCATAAATAATTCCGATATATAAACAGCAAATGTTGGCGTGCCAACATACTTGTGTGGTTGGGCGTGGTAGGATTGTGGCTATAAGGAGGCTTATGGCTATGAAAAAACGAATGAAAACATTATTGGCGCTTGTTATGGTGGCTGCTGTTGTGGCGGGTTTGGCGGGCTGCGGGACGCCTGCTCCGGCGGAGGAGCCTGCACCTGCCCCTGCACCTGCCCCTGCACCAGCTCCTGAGCCGGTGCCCGAGCCTGAACTGACAGGCGAGATAATGCTTGCGGCGGCGGCGAGCCTTGAGAACGCCTTTGTAGAAGAATTGATACCGCTGTTCAATACGGAATATCCAGGCGTGAGGGTCGTCGGCGTTTATGACAGCTCAGGCAGATTGCAGACGCAGATAGAGGAAGGCCTTGATGCACAGCTGTTCTTCTCGGCGGCCACAAGGCAGATGAACGCGCTTGTGGATGGAGGGTTTATTGACGGCTCCACTGCCGTGAACCTGCTCGAAAACGAAGTCGTGCTTATCACGGGAATCAATACGGAGACGGAAGTGACGGGTTATGAAGATATTATGCTCGCTGCCAGCATCGGTATAGGCGACCCCGGCAGCGTCCCTGCGGGGCAGTACGCGGAAGAAGTCCTGACGAGCCTTGGGGTCTGGGGCGAGGTTGAGGCGAAGGCCAGCCATGGGACAAATGTGACCGAGGTGCTTGCGTGGGTCGCCGAGGGGAGCGCAGAGGTCGGCATAGTCTATATGACCGATGCGGCGAGCATGCCGGACAGGGTGAGGGTGATCGCGTCCGCGCCCGAGGGCACCCTTGTGACGCCAGTGTACTATCCCATAGGGCTACAAGCTGGCATGGGTGACAAGGCGGAGGCGGCACATGCGTTTATGGATTTCTTGCAAAGCCCGGCGGCGCTCGGCGTGTTCCGTTCCTACGGGTTCAGCACCCTGTAAGATGTAAGTTTCTTCTCTATTATCCGGCGTGGGGTCGAGTGATATTCCCTGCGCCGGATAACCTCATATTTTAGCGCTTGTATGATAGAATTGACGGGATGGATATAACACCGGTTTTGTTATCGCTAAAGACGGCGTCCGTGGCGATCCTTTTCACCTTTGTGATAGGGACGGTCTTGGCGTACCAAGTCTGCCGCATGAAGAACGAGCATTCCAAGGCGGTGCTTGACGCATTGCTTACGCTGCCGCTCGTGCTGCCGCCGACCGTGGCGGGTTTTTTCCTGCTTTATCTATTTGGGGTGAACCGTCCGCTTGGGGCGTTTTTGGCGGAGCTTGGCATAAAGCTGGTGTTCAATTGGGAGGCGACCGTGCTTGCCGCCGTGGTCATTTCGCTTCCGCTGATGTACCGCTCGGCAAGGGCGGCCTTCGAGCAGGTGGACCCCGTCTACCTTGAGGCAGCCCGCACCATAGGGCTGTCCGAGAGGAAGATCGCGACAAAGATACTTATCCCGCTCTCCGCGCCGGGGCTAACTTCGGGGACGATACTTTCGTTTTCGCGGGCCCTTGGCGAGTTCGGCGCCACCATTATGATTGCAGGGAATATCGCGGGCGTGTCACGCACTATGCCGCTTGCGATTTATTCCGCAGTGATGGGTGGCCGCGAGGAGGAGGCATATGGCTATATAATAATCTTGGTATTGGTGTCGTTTCTCTTTGTGTGGAGCCTGAATGTTTTCACGGAGGCCCGGTGGGGCAGATATAGGTTGAGGACGCGCAGATGAGCCTTTATGTGGATGTAAGGAAAAAGTACAAGGGCTTCGAGCTTGAAACGGCGTTTTCCTCGGAGCAGGGGACGCTTGCGTTGCTCGGCGCATCGGGGAGCGGCAAGAGCATGACGCTCAAATGCATCGCGGGGCTTATCTCGCCAGACGAGGGCGTAATAAAGCTGGACGGGCGCGTGCTGTTCGACAGCGCGGCGAAGGTAGACCTGCGACCGCAGGAGCGGGGCGTGGGATATCTGTTTCAGTCCTATGCGCTGTTCCCGAATATGACCGTAAGGCAGAATATCGCCATAGCGCACCGCGGGGACGTTGCAGGGCGGAATGCGGAAGTGGATGCCTTGCTCGCACGCTATGAGATAGAGGGGCTTGCCGATCGCTACCCGGTGCAGCTTTCCGGCGGCGAGCAGCAACGTGCGGCGCTCGCTCGGATATTCGCATACAGGCCGCAGGCGCTTCTGCTTGACGAGCCTTTTTCGGCGCTCGACGCCTTCTTGCGCGAGAATATGCAGGCGGAGCTCAAGCGTATCATCCGTGACTATGGCGGGAGCGTGGTGCTTGTGACGCATAGCCGTGACGAGGCGTACAGACTTGCGGACGATTTGGTTATACTCGACGGGGGGCGGCCTGCGGCGGCGGGGTCTATACGTGAGGTGTTTTCAAAGCCAGGCAATGTGAGGGCGGCACGTATCACGGGATGCAAAAATATCTCGGCGATAGAGAGGACGGGCGAGCGGAGCTTTTATGCAAAGGACTGGGGGGTGGAGCTGCGGACGGCGGAGACCGTGCTTGACGAACATGCGTTCGCAGGAATACGGGCGCATGATTTTATGGCTGCGGATGGGGGTGCGATGGGGGCAGGCGGGAGCCCAAACGTCTTTGCTATCGAGCGGCTTGACGAGATAGACGGGCCGTTTGAGAAAGATGTCATCTTCAAGGCGGCGGGGGGCACAGGCCGGATGTGGTGGATAGTCGGACGCGACGCAGACGTGAGCGGAGTGGGGGCGTTGGGGGTGGCGCCGGAAGCGATAATGCTGCTGGAAGGGTGAACGTGGCGTCACAAGTACGTGGACAGCCTCTGATACGGCAACCCAATCACGTTTTCAATATCGCCACATAGCTCCAGCACATGACGCCCCCATTCGCTCTGGATGGCGTATGAGCCTGATTTGTCGTAGGGCGGGTTCGCCCGCACGTAGGCAAGGATTTCCTCGTCGGTATAGTCGCCGAGGCGTATGGTGGTGATATCGGCGAAGCTATGTCTTTCAGTGACGCGGAAGCGGCCGCCCGCCTCGTCATCGCCGCCGCCCGCCTGCCCATTGTCAGGGACGGCGTGGATGAGGCAGGCTCCGCTTATTACTTCGTGTACGCCATTTTTGAGCGACCGCAGGATAGAGAGGGCGTCCGCTTCGTCCACGGGCTTCCCTATTATGCGGTCCTTGTAGACGATGGTATCGACCCCCAAGACCCTGCATCCATCGGGCCAGTCCTTGGGGTCCAGATTGCCTAGCACCGTATCGGCTTTCAGCTCCGCTAGATATATGGTGACCTCCGCGGGGGTAAGGGGGCTGTCATCAGCTATGGTCTCGTCCGCATCGGCGGGTATGACCACATGCTTGTGGCCGTGCGCCGCAAGTATCTCCGTGCGGCGGGGCGAGGCGGACGCGAGGATAAGGGGCGCTTGCAGCTTCATATTGTCGATAAGGCGGACATCGCCTATATATGCGGCGAGCATAAGCAAGTCGCCTGGGCGGGCAGGCCTGCCTATGGGCGGTTCAAAGGTGAGAGGATCCACAATAGTGGCATAGTCTAGGCGGGCGAGCGGCGTGGCTTCAATGCCGTCCGCAAGGTGAGCCGTGAGCTTCCTGGCGTCTTTTTCGCCGGCATCGAACAAGGTTCTTGTCTCGGCAAGGGATTTGTACAGGCAGAGAGCGGCGGCGCGTTCGTCTGCTGAAAGCCTTGCGTTCCTTGAGCTCATAGCGAGCCCGTCCGCCTCCCTGATGGTAGGGCACCCTACGACTTCCACGGGTATGGATAGCTCGTCCGCCATCTTCTTTACGATGGCAAGCTGCTGCGCGTCCTTTTCGCCGAAGTATGCGCGGTCAGGGGCGCATATGCCGAACAGCTTGGCAACCACGGTAAGAACGCCTTTGAAGTGGGAGGGGCGCGAGGAGCCGCATAGACGCTCCGAGGGCCCCGTCATGTCGACGAAGGTAGAGAAGCCATCGGGATATATATGCTCCACGCTCGGCGCAAAGACGATATTCGCTCCTGCGGAAAAAGCCGCATCGGCATCGGCGGACAGCGTCTTGGGGTAGGCGGCAAGGTCGTTTTGATCGTCGAATTGCATAGGGTTGACAAATATGCTCACCACCACGGTGTCATTTTCGTCGGTTGCACGCCGGACTAGCGAGAGGTGACCCTCGTGGAGCGCACCCATCGTCGTGACCAGGCCGATGCTCTCGCCATGCCTGCGGGCAGAGGCAGAAAGCCTGCGAATTTCGCCTGGATCGTGGATTATTGTTTTTTCCATAGCAATGAAACCATTTCCGAGTAGTCGCGACTGGGGTTTTTCTGCTTCGCCATCTCTACGAGGGTGCGCGACAGCAAGACATAGATTTCGCGTGTATCGTCTGAGAGTATATCAAGATGGCTGGCGACGGTCGCGGTGTCGCAGCGTTCGACGGGGCCGGTGAGGGCCTGGACGGCGCCGACGTCCGAGATGCTTTCCGCATTTTTAAGATAGTATGAGCGCCAAGAGCTATTTGCGAAGTCTGTATCGAGGCCGCATGATTCAAAGACCTCCGCACCTACATAGGTCAGGGCGCATGAGAGGTTGCAGATTATGGCACAAGCTGCGTGGTAGAGCATTTTTTTGGAAGCGTCCACTTCGCTGAAAGGATTGCCGAGCGCTTTAAGGAGGCCTGAAACAAAATCAATAAAAGCGGGGTCGCCTTCTATGGTGCAGGCCGCACCGAAATATTTTTTGTAGCTGGTATGGCGATCCGGGACGGCCTGCAAAGGGTGGATCGAGCCGAAAGACACGCCAGGCGGCTTTGGCTCAAAGACCTCTGTGCTCAGGCTGCCGCTGCAATGCGCGACGTATAATGCGGCATCACGATTGGAAGGCAGGGCCTCCGCCAAGGCCGCCCATACGCCTGCGATCTGCCCATCCGGTACGGTCAAGAACAATAAATCGCATTCAGCGGCCAGCTCTGCTGGGCTTCCGAAAGCCCGCCCGTTGGCGAACTCAGCCGCCGCACGCGCTGAATCCGCGCTAAGACTATAATAGCCGCAGACCTCGTAGAGCCCGCCGCAGTTCTCCTTTATATGCCGACCGAACGACCAGCCGACCTTGCCCGCACCGATAAAGCCGATTTTGTTCATTCACATATTGTATCACGTTGCCAAAAATATGATACAATGTGCCCGCAGGAATTTAGCAGGCGTTTATGGCGCATGGAGGATTATCACATATGGCGGAAGAAATACTTTTAACAAAAGACGGTTATGCTGCGAAGGTTGCGGAGCTTGATGAGCTTAGGACGGTCAAGCGCCCCTATATCGCGGAAAGGCTCAAGGAGGCCATCGCGTACGGAGACCTTTCCGAGAACTCGGAATACGATGCGGCAAAAAACGAGCAGGCCGAGCTGGAATACAGAATCGGTGAACTGGAGTCGCTTATCAAGAACGCAAAAGTTATTCAAGAGGATACAAAGACCGATGTGATCCGGATTGGGCATAAAGTCAAGATCCGTAAAGTCGGGTCGAAAGAGGCGGTTGAATACATTATTGTCAGCTCGAGCGAGGCGGATCCGATTCACGGGAAAATCTCCAACGTGAGCCCGGTCGGCGCCGCTCTTATAGACAAGAGGGTCAAGGATAAGGTTGATGTGAAGCTGCCGGACGGTGCGGCCAAGTACGAGATATTGTCAATTGGATAATCAGGAAGAACGGGAACTATCCTTTGAAGAACTGAATGAGATGCGGCAGATACGCCGCGAAAAGCTTACGGCACTGCGCGAAAGCGGCCGCGATCCTTTCTTGGCGGAATGCTTTGAAGTGACCCATAAGAGCACGGTTGCCGTGCGTGATTTCGAAGCCCGTGAGCGTGAGCGCGAGGAAGCAGGCTTGGCTGAAACGCCGGACGACGAGCCGATACGCGTACAGATAGCGGGCCGCATTATGGCAAACCGCCATATGGGCAAGGCTTCATTTATAGATGTGGCAGACTCCGAGGGAAAGATACAGGTCTATGTGCGTAAAGACGGCATACCTGATGGGGAGTACGACGTTTTCCTGACCTACGATATCGGCGATATTGTAGGGGTGAGAGGAAGCGTATTCCGTACACGGCATGGTGAGATTTCCGTCAAGGCGGAGGAGGTGGAGCTGCTTGCAAAAAGCCTGCAGATACTGCCGAACAAATGGCAGGGCTTGAAAGACCCGGATTTGCGCTACCGCCAGCGATATGTTGACCTTATCGTGAATCCCGAAGTGCGCGAAGTATTCAAAAAGCGTGCGCTTGTCATACGCGAAATAAGGAGATATCTTGAGGAAGACGAAGGCTTTCTCGATGTCGACACTCCGATACTTACAATCATTGCGGGCGGTGCGAACGCAAGGCCTTTCGAAACGCATCATAATACGCTCGACATAGACATGAAGCTGCGTATTTCGAACGAGCTGTTTCTGAAGCGCCTTATAGTCGGCGGCTTTGACCGCGTATACGAGATGGGCAAGATGTTCCGCAATGAGGGCATGGACAGGAATCACAACCCGGAGTTCACGTCCATGGAGCTTTATCAGGCATACGGACAGATGGAGGATGTGATGCGCCTTACCGAGGAGGTCGCCTCGCGTGCGGCGATAGCGGCGAATGGCACGGCCGTCATCGAGTACCAGGGCAAGACCTTTGACCTAAATCCGCCTTGGGCAAGGGTCAGGATGCAGGACTTGGTCAAGGAAAAGCTGGGGGTGGATTTTGACGCCATCGACACTGACGAGGAGGCCCGCGAAGCAGCGAAGCCATATGACTTGGAAAACATACGTTCGCTTACCCGCGGGCATATCATCGCCGAACTTTTTGAGAAGTATTGCGAGGACGGTCTTGACGGCCCTGTTTTCGTCACCGGGCACCCTGTAGAGATAAGCCCGCTGTCCAAGCGCGACCCAGAAGACCCGCGTATCACTAGGCGTTTTGAAGCCTACGTGAATTGCTGGGAGATAGCGAACGGATTCTCGGAGCTGAACGACCCGATAGACCAGCTTCAGCGTTTCAAGGAGCAGCAGGCGGCGGCGACCCGCGGCGACGACGAGGCGCACCCTATGGACGAGGACTTTGTGAATGCCTTGGAAGTGGGGATGCCTCCGACGGGCGGCCTCGGAATCGGCATCGACAGGCTTGTGATGCTTGTGACGGATGCGCCGTCGATACGCGATATCATTTTATTCCCGACCATGAAGCCATTATAAGGTGTGAGTATGCTGCACTTGGTGAAAAGCGGAGCGTTCAAGGGGCTGCGGACTGCCGGCATGTTGTTGCGGATTGTGGTGCCGGTCTACATAATCGTCGTTTTGGTGGGGTATACCGGCGCATATCTGTGGCTTGCAGGCGCAGTGGAGCCGGCGATGCGTATCTTTGCGTTGCCGGGCGAAGCGGTGGTACCCCTTATCACAGGCGTCTTTTCCGATGAATACGGGGTCGTGGCAGCTATGGGCGCATTTTCGTTCAGCCATGTGCATATAACAATTATTGCGATGATAAGCCTGTGCTTTCACAGCATTCCGGTCGAAACGGTAGTCGCGCGAAAAATAGGGCTACCGCCGTGGAGGACTATGCTGTTCCGGTTTGTGCTGGCAGTGGCGACCGGAATCCTCGTTGCCCTATTGATGTCGGCTTACTCCAGCGGGGCATCCGCTGCGTTTACGTCTGCGCCTGTTTCGATAGCGGGCGAACTGACCTTGGATTTTGACTGGGGCGCAATCCTCCCTGCGATTGGATTCGGGGTGCTGAATATCTGCCTCACAATTCTGCGGATAGTAATACCTATGATGATTGTTATCGAAATCATGATCGCCTATAAAATAGTACATATGATCGCTGAAAAGTTGGCGCCGGTCTGCAGGCTTCTCGGGATTGGACAGGACGCGCTGCTCCCCCTTATTATCGGGCTGCTGCTTGGCGTGACCTATGGTGCGGGTGCCATTATGGAACTCAACCGCTCGCAACCGCTGCCGAAGCGGGACATCACATTGCTTGGCATTTTCCTTTTTTCGTGCCACGGCATAATCGAAGTCACATATCTTTTTACGGTGGCCGGCGGCAACGCTTTTGTGATAAGCATAGTGCGTTTGGCCATTGCGGTGGGTGTGACGGCCGCCGCCGCACGGCTTTTCGCCGCCAAAACCCAAAAACCGGACTAAAATCAAAGAAACAACCTTTTATTATTCTCAAAATGATGATAGTATATCTGGGCGTGTGAGTTATGCGCATTTTCAGAGTGCTGTATTTTTAGGAGATGAAAGAATGAAAGGTTATACCAGCGAACAGATCAGGAACGTGATAATGCTCGGCCACGGCGGTGCGGGCAAGACGACGGTGATTGAGGCTGCTTTGATGCAGACCGGCGCCGTCAGCAGGATGGGCAAGGTGGAGGACGGCAATACCGTGTCCGACTACGAGAAGATGGAGAAGGAGAAGGGCTACTCGATTCAGACGACCGTTGTGCCTGTGGAGTACGGGAAGACAAAGATAAACTTTCTGGACACACCGGGCTTCTTTGACTTTGCGGGCGAGGTGAGCAGCGCGATACGTGCGGCAGAAGCGGCAGTGATCGTGGTCGATGCCTCGGGCGGCGTGCAGGTCGGCACCGAGAAGGCGTGGAATATCTGCAAGAAGAACGGGACGCCCCGAATTTTCCTTATAAACAAGACCGACAAGGAAAACGTGAACGTGGAAGAAGTCATCTCGCAGCTCAAGGCGAAATTCGGCACCTCAGTGGCGACGCTCGACGACAAGGACGCGCTCAACGAGGCCATCGCCGAAACTGACGAGGAACTTATGGAGAAGTTTTTCTCGGGCGACGATTTTACGGACGCGGAGTTTGCCCAAGGTTTGTCGAACGGGATATCTTCAGGCGATATCGCCATAGTGCTTCAGGCGAGCGCCATCAACCAGGAGGGCATCAAGGAATTCCTGGATGCCATATTGAAGTACGTGCCGGCGCCGACGGCCGTTGCGGCTTTGAAGGCGGAGGATGCCAAGGGCGAGGCTGCTGAAGTGGAGTGTGACTCTTCGGGGACTGTGGCGGCTCTGGTGTTCAAGACGCTTGAAACGCGCAGCGGCAAGATATCGCTTGTGAAGCTTGTGCGCGGCAAGGTCGCGAAGGGCGTGGAACTGTTTAATTCCACCGAGGAAAAGCCCGAAAAGATTGGTAACATATCTTATATGCGCGGGCAGAACGTGGAAGAAGCGGTGGAGATCGTGGCCGGCGACATATTTGCGGCGACGAAGCTGGGAGTCGCGCGCACAGGAGATACCATATGCGACAAGGGCGCTGTGGTGAAGTTCCCGGCGATAGATTTCCCGAGGCCGTCACTCTTTATGGCTGTCGCCGCCAAGGCGAAGGGCGAGGACGAGAAGGTCGGTACAGGCCTTGGGCGCCTGCGCGAGGAGGATCCGTCCTTTGTCGTGGAGCGCAACCCCGAAGTAAGCCAGACGCTGCTTGGCGGGCAGGGCGAGATCCAGATAGGCATACTTACAGCCAAGCTGAAAGACCGCTTTGGCGTGGATGTGGAACTTATAGACCCCAAGGTTCCGTACCGCGAAACCATCAAAGGCTCGGCAGACGTGCAAGGCAAGCACAAGAAGCAGAGCGGCGGTGCAGGCCAGTATGGCGATGTGCATATAAAGTTCGCCCCGTCGCCGGAAGAGTTTGAGTTTGGCGAGGAGCTGTTCGGCGGTTCGGTGCCCAAGCAGTATGTGCCGGCGGTCGAGAAAGGGCTGCGCGAGAGCATGCAGAAGGGTCCGCTGTCCGGCTCAAGGGTCGTCAATATCAAGGCCACTCTCTATGACGGGTCGTATCACGATGTGGACTCAAACGAGATGGCGTTCAAAATCGCCGCGTCACTTGCTTTCAAAAAGGGCATGGAGGAAGCCAATCCCATCCTGCTCGAACCCATCATGAAGGTGGAGATTACGGTGCCGGACGAGTACCAAGGCGATGTTATGGGCGACATGAGCAAAAGGCGCGGCCGTATACTCGGCTCGGAGCCGCAGGGCGGCGGCGTGACGAAGCTTATCGCCGAGGCGCCGCAGGCCGAGATGTTCAAGTACGCCATAAATCTTCGTTCTATGTCGCAGGCGCGCGGAAGCTTCACGATGGATTTTGAGCGTTACGACGAGGTGCCGGCGACCATCTCGCAAAAGGTGAAGGACGACTACAGGGCGTCGCAGGATAAGGAATAGCCTAGACTTGCAATAAGGCGATGGCTTCCTGAATATTCGAGACCCCGGTAAGGCGCAGGCCTGCCGGGGTTTTTAGTTTTTCGATGTTTTTTGCGGGCAATATAAAACGGTTGAAGCCGAGGGCGGCGGCCTCTGACACCATCTTGTCCGCACCCCGAACCGAGCGTATCTCGCCTGCGAGCCCTACCTCGCCTACGGCGACGACGCCTGCGGGCACTATGACGCCTTTGGCGGACGACCAGATGGCGAGCGCCGCCGCCAAATCCGCCGACGTGCCTTCGGGCTTTAGGCCGCCCACGACGTTGAGATATACGTCCGCGGACGAGAGATCCAAGCGGGCTTTCTTCTCCAGCACGGCGAGTATCATGCTGAGGCGAGCGGCTTCCACGCCGATGGACGAGCGCCTTGGGAAGCCTGTGCCTGCGCTGGCGGTAAGCGCCTGTATCTCCATAAGCAGCGGGCGCGTGCCTTCATAGACGGCGGTGGCTATGGTGCCCTCGGTCTTGCCGAGTGGGCCGTCGAGCAAAGAGCCTGAGAGATCCGCTATCTCCACAAGCCCCTCCTCGCGCATATCAAAGGCGCCCACTTCGCTCGTTGTGCCGAAGCGGTTCTTGCTTGCCGTAAGCAGGCGAAAGCCTTGGCTGCGTTCACCAGAAAAGGCGAGCACGCAGTCTACAAGATGCTCGATGACCTTGGGGCCGGCAAGCTCGCCTGCCTTGGTGACGTGCGCCACTATAAAGACAGGGATATTCCTGTTCTTGCCTATTCGCATAAGGACGTCCGTGCAGGTGCGAATCTGCGAAACGCCGCCTGCCGCGCCTGTTATGTCATCTGCGTACATGGTCTGTATCGAGTCTATTATAAGGAAGGAGGGCGACGTGTCCGTCACCGCATCCGCCACTGCGTCTATATTTGTCTCCGCCATGACCATAAGCGACGGCGGGATGGATTCGTCTGCGATACGGTCGGCGCGCATACGTATCTGTTCGGCGCTTTCCTCGCCGGAGACGTATAGCGCCACCATGCCTTGGCGGGCTATCTGTATGGCCGTCTGGAGTATAAGGGTGGACTTGCCGATGCCAGGCTCGCCTGCGATAAGCGTAAGCGTGCCCTTGGTAAGCCCGCCGCCGAGGACGCGGTTGAGCTCGCCGATCCCTGTGTCGATGCGGTCGGCTGTGCCTGAGGTGACCGAACCGAGGGGGGCGGGCTTCGCTGCGCCGCCGGAAGGCATATGCCCCGTTCCTGCAGGCATCCCTCTTTGCCCCCTCTGCCCTCCTGTCGAGGCGGAGACAGGCCTTATGCGTTCCTCCGCAAAGGCGTTCCACGCCCCGCATGGGCATTGCCCCATCCATTTGGGGCTTTCAAACCCGCATTCCGAACATATGAAAACGCTTTCAGCCTTCTTCGCCATGCAATCACTTCCCATCGCCTTCGTATGCGTCCGAGCCGTCCGTGGGTATCTCGAACCAAAAAGTGGAGCCTCGGCGGACGGCCGATTCCACTCCGAATTTCGCGCCGTGCAGGACGAGTATCTCCTTGACGATGGAGAGCCCGAGGCCTGTGCTGTCTGAGCGTGAGTGGTGCGCGCTTGTCTGGTAGTATCTGTCCCATACGCGTTTGAGGTCACGTTTGTGTATGCCTATGCCGTGGTCTGTCACCTCAACGTGTACATATTCGTTTCTTTCAAACATGCTGATTTTGACAGTCTTGTCCTTGCCGCCGTATTTCAGGGCGTTTGAGATAAGGTTGTCGAGGACTTGCTTTATGCGGGCCTCGTCAGCGCGTACGACGCCTTCGCCGCTATATGTGAATGTAAGGGTGTAGCCGTCATGCTCAATATAGGCCTGGTATGCGCCTGTGGTAGCCTGGATAAGCTCCTTGAGCGAGAACGCGGTGCGGTTGAGCGGCAGTTCGCCGGTCTGGAGCTTCGATATGTCGAGGAACTCGGCGATCATGGCACTGAGACGGTCGGCTTCCTCAAGTATGACTTGCAGATGCTCGGCACGTTTTTCGGGATCGTCGCCGGAAAGGTCTCCTATCATTTCCGCATAGGAGCGTATCATCGTAAGGGGGGTTCTCAGGTCGTGGCTCACGTTTGCGATGATATCCCGTTGCATATTCCGCGTCTCCGCAAGCTCGCTCGCCGCTATTGAGAGCGTGTCCGACAATCGCATGATTTCAGAATAGTGCGAGACGGGGAAGTCGATGTCGTAATTGCCGGCGGCAAGGTCTTCCGCGCGCCCCGCGATTTCAGTGAGAGGTTTTGTGATCATTCGCGACAGATAGAATCCGAGCGCTATGGATAGCAACACCGCGATGATCGTGACATAACCAAGCTGGTCGGTGAGTATCTGTGATGTCGATTCCTGCGGGTAGAGCGGCGAGAACATATAGAGTATAAGACGCCCTCCATCATAAGGCATATAGTCCGGTGACTCAAGAAATACTGCGTACTCAAGGGTTTTTCTGTTGGTGTCTGGTTCCACCGTCTGCTTGATGATGCTGTTTGTCCCGCTCTCGATAAGCTGGTCTTTCAGGTTGTCGAGAGCAGCACGGTATACGGTCGGGTAAAAGGTTCCAGGCCTATGGGCAGGTATCTCCTCTATTATGTTCCCGTCGGCGTCCGTGACGGTGGTTGTGACCTCGAAATTGACAAACGGTATGACCAAGGGCACCCCGCCCTCCTGCTCCACTTGTATGAAGATGCCGCTCTCCCTGTAGATTGAAGTTATATAGGAGCGTATGCTTGAAAGCGATTCCTCCCTTTGGAACATGCTTTCTATCTCCGCCACTATTTGTTGGGTCTCGCGTGCCTTCATGTTTTCATAGTAGTAATTGAAGAATACGACCTGAAGTATCCAGAGTATAATCACCAGAATGACGGCGAACAAGCCGAAGTATCCCCAAAGCCGTATCTTGAGGCTTCCCGGGTCCACGGCGCTGAGCAATGTGCCCAGCAACCTTCCAAAAACGCTTTGCTTACTGTCCTCAGGCTTCAAACTTGTATCCCACGCCTCTTAGGGTGATAATCTTGTCCCTATGCGCCCTGAGGTTGTTTCTGAGATTCTTGATATGCGTGTCGATGGTGCGCACGTCACCGAAATCGTATCCCCATATATCCGACAGCAGCACCTCGCGTGACAGGGCTATGTTTTTGTTCTGCACCAAGTACACGAGCAAGTCGTACTCTTTGGGTGTAAGGGCTATTTTTTCACCGTCTATCGTCACTTCGCGGGCAAGGATATCGATAACGAGCCCGTCAAAAACAAGCCTGTCCTCTGTGTTTTCCTGAGGCGACGTACGGGACACGACGACAGCGATGCGCGCCATCAGCTCCTTTGGGGAAAAGGGCTTTATCATATAGTCGTCGACGCCTACTTCGAAGGCAAAGAGCTTGTCGTACTCCTCAGCTCTGGCCGACAGCATGATGACGGGGATGTCCTTGATTTTCTTAATCTCCTTGACGGCAGAAAACCCGTCGAGCTTAGGCATCATCACGTCCATGATTATCACGTCGTAATCGTTCTCTTTGCAGAGTTCGACGGCTTCCATGCCGTTTGTCGCCTCGCCTACTTCATAACCGTTCCACTCCGCATATTCCTTTATCACCTCGCGGATTTTTTGCTCGTCGTCCACAATTAGCACTCTTGCCATAATATGCTCCTCCGTTGATTGCTATAATAATAGCACAAACGGCCATATATATGCTACAATATAAGGACTTGCCGTAGCGAGAGAAAGGAGTGCTGATGTTTTCGGTGGGCGAGAATGTCGTATATCCCATGCACGGCGCCGGCATGATTGAAGCAATCGAGGAGCGCGAAGTGATGGGCGAGAGTTGCGACTACTACGTGCTTTTGATACCGCAAAACGGGATACGCATAATGGTCCCTTGTGATCGTGCGTCCCAGGTAGGCGTGCGCCAGATAATACCTAAGTCGGATGTGGACGGGGTTCATGACACACTAAGAGGCGAGTCGACCGAGATGGCGAAGATATGGAACAGGCGATATCGCGACAATCTCGAAAAACTGAAGACAGGCAAGATAATTTATGTCGCGGAGGTGGTGAGAGACCTTATGAGGGTTGACAGCGAAAAACGGCTGTCGACGGGTGAGCGAAAGATGCTCTCGAACGCGAAACAAATATTGATCAGCGAACTGACGCTTGCATGCGGCAAGGGGGAAGCCGAGCTGATTGCACAGATAGAAAAGGCGGTGATGGCTTACTAAAATGTTCAAAAATTTAATAAGGGGTGGCGTCACCGGTATTGGGTTCTTGTTGGGCGTAGGCGTTTTTCAGCTTTTGAGGTATGTCTCAGAGAACGGATCAATAGATTTCCTTGGAGGTTTTTCCGGCACCACACTTGCGGTCATTACGATCGCGAGCGGCGTCGTTTTCGCACTACTACTATTTTTATTATTTCCCGTCTTCGTCAAACAGAGCGCAAAGACGGCAAGCCGTCTCGACAAAGAGATACTCAATCTCTCTACGACTGAGCTTCTGACGAGTGTCGCCGGTCTCATCATCGGACTTGTGATAGCTTATCTCGTTGCCAGCCCGATCGTGAACATTATCAATATTCGCAATACCTCGATGGCAGTGGTGGTCACAGTCGTCGTGTACTTGGTTTTTGTCTGGCTGGGCGTGGTGATAGGCAGGCGCAAGGGCAAGGACATCATAGCGGTTTTTGTCCGTATGCGGGACGATGCAGTCATGGGTCGCACGGCACCGCAATCGAGAGCATCATCCTCAAAAAGCGGCATGGCTTCGCCCAAGGTGCTTGACACGAGCGTCATCATCGATGGCCGCATCGCCGACATATTGACGACGGATTTTGTGGAAGGCCGAATAATAATACCTGACTTCGTCTTGGTGGAGCTGCGGCATATCGCGGACAGTAGCGACGATCTGAAACGTGTGCGAGGGCGGCGCGGGCTTGACGTGCTAGGCCGTATGCAGAGCGACTTCGGCATCGAAATCTACCAGACCGCAGGCGACAAGTCGCTGAGCGAAGCGGCCGAAGTGGACATGAAACTGCTGAAGCTCGCAAAGAGCCTCAAGGGCAAGGTGGTCACGAACGACTTCAACCTAAACAAAGTCGCGCAGATACAGGGGGTGGGCGTGCTCAATATAAACGAGCTTGCGAACAACCTCAAGCCTGTAGTGCTGCCGGGCGAGGAGCTGAAGCTTTATCTCGTCAAAGAGGGCAAGGAGCAGGGGCAGGCGGTCGCATACCTCGATGACGGGACCATGATAGTGGTCGAGGACGGACGGGGGAAAATAGGCAACACGGTGGACGTGGCGGTCACGAGCGTGCTTCAGACGGCTGCCGGACGCATGATCTTTGGGCGGCTCAAGCAGAATGCGTAACGATGTATAAGGGCAGGCATGTAACCATAATAATCGCCGCGGGCGGTATGGGGACGCGGTTTGGGTCGGAGAGGCCAAAGCAGTTTTTGCGCGTAGGGGGCGTAAGCATGATTTCGGCGGCCGCGGAGCCTTTTTTGTCGTGCGGCTATGCGGACGAGATAGTCTTTGTGGTGCCGGAGGGGGAGGAGGCGCAGACGCAGGAGATGATAGGGCGCGAGCTAGGGAATGGGTTTCGGGTGAGCGTCGTATGCGGCGGCGGGGACAGGGCGGCATCCGTGCGTGCGGGGCTGAATGCGATTGCGGCGGGCGACGAGGAGAGCAGCGACGAGGACGGGCTTGTGCTGATACACGATGCGGCACGTCCGTTCGTAAGCATCGAGGTGATAGAACGCGTGCTTGAGGCGGCATATGGACATGGGGCGGCGGTGCCGGTGATGCCGGTCAAGGAAACGGTATACGTATGCGGCGATGGCGGGTTCGCTGAGGAATGCCCAAGCCGCGAACGCCTTAAGGCTGCACAGACGCCGCAGGGCTTTGGCTATAAAGCGATTCGGGAAGCCCACGCATATGCGCTTGCGGAAGGGCTTGCAGTCACGGATGATGGAGCGCCTGTGCTTGCGATGGGTCGTCGCGTCGCCCTGGTGGAAGGAGAGCCGGAGAACAAGAAAATCACCACGCAGGACGATATGGCTTTGCGTGTGGGCATCGGCTTTGACGCACACCGTTTCTGCGAGGGGCGGCCGCTTATGCTCGGCGGGATCGAGATAGACTTTGAAAAGGGGCTTGACGGACATTCGGACGCCGATGTGCTTACGCACGCCCTTATGGACGCCATTCTCGGCGCTATGCACGAGGGCGACATAGGGGGGATGTTCCCCGACACGGACCCTGCGTATAAAGGGGCGTCGAGCGTGGCGCTGCTCGGCGAAGTGGCTTCGCTGATGAACAGGCGCGGCTACAGGCTTGTGAACGCAGACCTTGTACTTGTGGCGGAGAGGCCACGGATGACGCCATATAAGGCATCTATCGAACATATGTTCGCAAAAATATTGAACGCCGACCACGAAAGCATATCGCTGAAAGCTACGACGACCGAGAGGCTAGGGTTTACGGGGCGTGAAGAAGGGATCGCTGCAGAGGCGGTCGTATTGCTTGAATCAAAAGAGAAAGCGGAGGGCAAACAAGGAAAATGAGATTATCAAAACTGCATTTCACGACATTTCGCGAGGCGCCGAGCGAGGCGGAGATCCCTAGCCACGTATGGCTTATCAGGGCGGGTATGATACGCAAGAGCGTGTCGGGCGTCTACAATTTTATGACCTTCGGGTGGCGGACGGTACGCAAGATAGAGCAGATCGTACGCGAGGAGATGGATGCGGCGGGCGCGCAGGAGATAATCACATCGCCGATCCAGCCTGCGGAGCTTTGGCATGAGTCCGGCCGTTGGTCTGTGTACGGCCCAGAGCTTTGGCGTGTCAAGGACAGGCATGGGCGCGAGTTTGCGCTTGGGCCTACCGCTGAGGAAGTCTTTACGGACATAGTGCGGAACGAGATAGATTCATATCGCCAGTTGCCGCGCAACCTTTACCAGATACAGCTGAAGTACCGGGATGAAGCGCGCCCGCGCTATGGGCTGATGAGAGGCCGCGAGTTCATAATGAAGGACGCCTACTCTTTTGACCGTGACGCGGATGGGCTGCACGAGAGCTATATGCTTATGCGGGCGGCATACGACCGTGTATTCAAGCGGTGCGGGCTTGAGTTCCGGCCGGTGGCGGCGGATTCGGGGGCCATGGGCGGCAAGGACACCGAGGAGTTTGTGGCATTTGGCGAATATGGCGAAAGCGAGATCGTCTATTGCGGCGCCTGCGACTATGCGGCGACGACCGAGCAGGCGGAGGGCGTGGATGCCGCCGTTTGCGAAGATGCGATGATGGCGCTCGAAGAAAAGCATACGCCCGGCACCAAGACGATAGAGGCGGTTGCGGGATATCTCGACCTGCCCAAGGAGCAGACGCTTAAGGCGTTGCTTCTCGTGGTGAGGGACGAGGCGGAAAAGGACGGGGTGTACCCGATAAAGGAATATGTCTGCGTCTTTGTCCGCGGCGACCGCGAGCTGAACCTTATAAAACTAAGAAACGCGCTCGGAGGCGTCGGCGAGCATTTGATCGAGTTTGCCGACGAGGCGGAAATGGGCCTGTTGACAGGGAGCGTGGCGGGCTTCACGGGGCCTGTCGGCTTGCACGACTGCCGCATAATCACTGACAGCGAGATACCAGGCCTGAAGAACCTATGTGCAGGAGCGCTGAAAGAGGACTGTCATTATACAAATGTGAATTATGGGCGCGACTGGACGGCTGACGTCGTATGCGACCTCAAGCTCGTGGGAAGCGGCGACCCCTGCCCTGTCTGCGGCGGGACGCTTACGGCCGCCAAGGGCATAGAGGTCGGGCAGATTTTCAAGCTTGGCACGAAGTACAGCGAGGCGCAGGGCGCCACATACAAGGACGAAAACCAACAGGAGCGGCTTATATTGATGGGCTCCTACGGCATCGGCGTGACGCGCACCATGGCGGCGGTCGTGGAGCAGCACCACGATGAAAACGGAATTATCTGGCCTATGTCCGTTGCTCCTGCCCATGTGATCGTCTGCTTGGTGCAGAGCGCGGGCGAGGAAGCCGTGCGTATGGCGGACGAGATTTACGAAGGGCTGCTTGCGGCGGGCGTCGAGGCCGTGATAGATGACCGCGACGAGCGCCCCGGCGTCAAGTTCAAGGATGCGGACATATGGGGGATACCGATTCGCATAACGGTAGGCAAGACGGCCGCCGAGGGGCTTGTCGAGTACAAGCGCAGGCATAGCAATGACGTTGAAGGGCTTGGCGGGGCCGAGGCCATAAGCCGCGCCATCCGTGAAGTGGGCGAGGAACGCTGATATGTGGGCAGGCGGCGTACGTGTGGCGGTGTTCGACGATGAAGGCCGTGTGCTGCTTGTGCGGCATCACTACGATGACGAGGGCAGGGATGTCTGGATGCTTCCGGGCGGAGCGATAGAGGATGGCGAGACGAGCCGTGACGCAGCCGTCCGCGAAGCTTTGGAAGAAACAGGCTTGGCAGTGGAGGTCGGACGCCTGATCTGGCACGTCGAGGAAGCGGGCGAGCGGGGTCAGAGGTTCGTAAATTTTTTTGAAGCCAAGGTGATAGGCGGCAGCCTGGAGCTCGGCAGGGATCCCGAACTCGGCGAGTCGCAGGTGCTGGATGGCATCTCATTTTTTTCGCGGGATGAGGTTGCGGAGATCGATCACCTCTACCCCGAGTATTTGCGGGATGAACTTTGGGAAGATATCCAAGATGAAGAACGAAGAAATATATATAAAATAAGGGAATAAATCTCAAATTTTCACAAAGTGAAGCTTTTGTGAAACATTAATGACATATATTGACTCAAATAGTAATCTTACTGTAATATTTGATTGAAAGTGAGAGCCTATGTTTTAGGCAGGAAGGAAGAATGTCAGGGAAGACTAGTATATCACGAAAAATGCTTATCAGGCTGGAGATAACCGGCTATGTCATTTGGAAGTCAATAGTTTCGTTTGGCAAGAGCATTGTTACTACTTTTGCTCCGGCGGTCGATAGGCGCGCCGGCGGCAGCTTTTCATTTGCGGCTCGTACGGTCTTTGGTGTAGTGACGCTTGAAGGCCCGCGTCTTATGCTGATTTCGCGCTACCGTGCAGCCCGTATGGAGCGCAAGACGAAGGTAGGCCTTTCCGCAATAGGCGGAACGGCGGTTGCCGCGATTGTGGTGGCGACGGTGCTGATAGGTTCGCAGCTTATTGCGGTGATGGTGGACGGCAGGATTGTTGGCTATGTTGAGAACGAGGAGCAATATGCCTCTCTCTTGCAGCAGGCGAGAGAAAGGATTTCCGAGCAGGTAGGCACAGAAAGCTCAGAAATAGTCATCCAGGACACCATTGTTTCGCTTGAGCCTGTCATCGCACCGCAACAGCAGCCGTTGACGACGGTGCCGGAACCGCAGGCCGATGGGTCTGTAAGCGACGCAGAGCCCGGCGGCGAAGAGTCCCTTATGGATGCCATCATCGACTTGTTGATTGATGATGATGCAGTCAAGGCTACACTCTATACCATCATAATCAACGGGAAGGAGATGGCAACGCTCAGTACCATGGTAGAGGCGAGCGATGTGCTCAAGGCAATCGTGGACTACTATATGCCTGTGGACGGTGAGTACACTGGAGAGTTCATGGACGATGTCGTTATAGAGGGGATCAAGGCTGAACTCAACAACATCAACACCCAAAACCCTGAGGACGTCATAGACTTCCTGCTTGCCGGCGAAACGGAGGAGAGGCTTTATGTCGCCACGGAGGACGACAGCGCCGAGAGCATCGCGGAAGCGCTGGGGATTGGCGAGCATGCTCTCAGAGCTGCTTATCCTGATTACAATTTCCTGATTATAGAAGATGGCGACGTGTTCACGATCACGGTGAACAACCCCTATATAAACTACTCGATTGAAGGCCATGAGATTGTGACCGAAACCATCGAGTATGAAACGATTGAAGAAGATTCCCCCGAACTCTTCCTTGGGCAGAGGGAAACAAAAGAGGAGGGTGAAGAAGGGGAACGCTTGGTGACGTATTTCGTGACATGGGTCAATGGCGAAATCGCTTCAAAGGTCGAGGCGGAGTCTGAGGTCATAAGAGAACCCAAGCCCGAGGTGGTGTTCGTCGGCACTCAAATGGTGCGTGGCGAGGCGTATGTCGGTCCCAGCGATGGGTGGGGCGGCGGAGGCGATGGGCCGCTCGGAAGGCCGCTTAACAGCTGGTATCTCAGCCGTAGCATTGGCGGCGGGCACTTTGGGGCGGACATGCTTGCACCTCGTGGCACCCCGATTTTCGCTGCGGCGCACGGGACGGTCAGTTTCTCAGGCTGGTACGGAGGCTACGGCAACCTCGTCATACTCGACCACGGCAACGGGCTTCAGACATATTATGCGCATTGCGATACGCTTAATGTGTCGGTAGGGCAGACCGTTGAACGAGGCCAGCAGATTGCCACAGTTGGCACAACGGGTCGTTCTACAGCCTACCATCTGCATTTTGAGGTCAGAATCAACGGATCGGTGCAAGATCCTCTGCAATGGATTAGTTGAGAATATATAATACTCTAACAAGGCAAAAGGAAGAGTTTGTCCCGCAAGAGACAGGCGAGATAAGGGTCTATGTCTGCGGGCCTACCGTTTACAATTATTTTCATATAGGCAACGCAAGGCCTTTCGTGGTCTTTGACACCTTTCGTCGGTATCTCGAGTACAGGGGGAGGCGGGTCGTCTATGTGCAGAACTTTACGGATGTTGACGACAAGATCCTCGCACGTGCACGCGAGGAAGGCGTGTCGCCGTTTGAGGTGGGCGAAAAATATATAGCGGAGTATTTTAAAGACGCGGAAGCGCTTGGGGTGCGAAAGGCGTCATATCATCCGAGGGTCACGGAGAACATTCCAGAGATAATTGCATTTGTGGAAGCCTTGATAGACAAGGGCTATGCATATGTGCAGGGCGGGGATGTCTACTATGATACGGGGGCATACGAGGGATACGGCAAGCTTTCCGGCCAAGACTTGAGCGAGCTAAGGGCGGGCGCACGTATAGATATTGACGAACGCAAGAAGAACCCATTGGATTTCGCGTTGTGGAAAAGCGCAAAAGAAGGCGAGGACATGCACTGGGAGAGTCCGTGGGGGAGAGGTCGCCCAGGCTGGCATATCGAGTGCAGCGCGATGGCGAAGAAGTTTCTTGGCGATACTATAGATGTCCACGCGGGAGGCCAGGACCTTGTCTTCCCCCACCATGAAAATGAGGTGGCACAGTCGGAGGCGGCAAACGGAACTACATTCTCAAACTACTGGATGCATAATGGCTATATCACAATATCGGGAGAGAAGATGGCCAAGTCCAAGGGCAACTTCTTTACGGTGCGTGATATTTTGAATGAGTATGACGGTGAGGCCATTCGGTATTTTCTGCTTGCAGGCCACTACCGAAGCCCTGTCGATTTCAGCCGTGAGCTGATGGGCCAGGCTAAAAGCGCGCTTGCCCGCATGCGCAATGCCAAGGAAAGCCTTGAGCATCTTGTCGCCAAATCAGAGATGGCGTTCTCGGATGACGAGCGTGAGGCTTTGGAAGGACTCGGCACGCATAAGGAAAAGTTTATCCGCTCCATGGACGACGACCTGAATACTGCAGATGCTATTGCTGCCATCTTTGAATTGATTGCAGACATCAACAAGCATGTGCGTGAGGGGGCATCCAAGAGATATGCAGATGGCGCAAGGGCTTTGCTTCTTGAGCTTGCGAATGTGCTCGGGTTGCTTGAGGAGCACGAGGATTCCATGGATGGGGAAGACGCGGGGCTTGCGAAGTTGATAGAGGAGCGTGGCAAGGCACGGGCGGATAAAGACTGGGCAAGAGCCGATGAAATCAGGGACATATTGAAGGCGAAGGGCATCGTCTTGAAGGATACGCCGCAGGGCGTCCAGATTATCAGGGAGTAGAATTGAATACAGTTACGCTTGCATTTTTGGGCGACGCGTTCTTTGAGCTTTCAGTGCGCCGTAGGCTGGCCGAAAGCGGTTCTGTGCTTGCTGCTGACAGGCTTCATCGTACGGCGGTGAGGTATGTGAAGGCATCGTCGCAGGCGGCTGCGATACGCAGCATTATGTCACGTGAGGAGTTGTCAGAGGATGAGCTTGATGTGGTGCGCAGAGCCCGCAACCGCAAGCCCAAAAGCGTGCCGAAAAATACAGACCCGGTGGACTATAAGCTTGCGACTGGGTTTGAGGCGCTTATTGGCCAGCACTATATCGCCGGCAACACGGGCAGGGCGGAAGAGCTGGTAGGGATGGCAATGGGTATCATAGATGGATCGGAAGGATAGCCGGGACAGGACAATGACGGGAAAAGATATGGAGTCAGCGAAAATAGTCTACGGACGCAATGCAGTGACGGAAGCGATACGGGCAGGTACAGGCGTCGAAAAGCTTATAATGCAAAAAAACATCGAGGGCGAGGGAAAGAAGCTTTTTTCGCTTGCGAAAAGGGCCAGGATTCCCGTGCAGATCGTTCCTAAGTTTGTGTTGGACAAAGAGAGCGGAGGCGGTGCGCATCAGGGCGTGGCTGCGATTGTCGCGGACTATCAGTATTCGGACATCGACGCTATTTTTGCTGAGGCAGCGAAGCGGGGCGAGCCTCCTTTTATTGTCGTGCTGGACGGGATCGAGGATCCCCAGAACCTTGGAGCCATTATCCGCTCTGCCGAGGGAGCAGGCGTACATGGCGTGCTTATCCCAAAGCATAGAGCGGCTTCGGTGAACGCTACTGTTATGAAGACATCGGCGGGGGCGGCGGCACACATAAAAGTGGCAAAGGTGCCAGGCATAAAAGCGGCGCTTGACGAACTGAAGGAGAAAGGGCTTTGGATTTACGGGCTTGATATGGGAGGCGCATCATACCGCGAAATTGATTTCAGTGGCGGGCTATGTTTGGTTGTAGGCTCCGAAGGGCAGGGGATGAGCCGCCTTGTGCGGGAGACATGCGATTTTCTGGTTTCCATACCTATGCGTGGAAGCATAGGCTCGCTCAACGCTTCTGCGGCATCGGCCATCGTGATGTTTGAGGTGTCGGTGAAATGGCGAAGTCAAGGCTAGACAGATTTGCCATTCTTGCAAAGGGCGGTGACGAGGATGCTTTGCGCCTTGTCTATGAGGAGAGCAGGGATATGCTCAGGAGCAAGGCAAACCTCTACTTTATGGTCGGTGCCGACAGGGACGATGTAATTCAGGAAGGGATGATTGGACTGCTCTATGCAGTGCGCACCTTTGACCCTGATGCGGGGGCATCCTTCAAGACCTTTGCCGAGCTTTGCGTCAAGCGGCGGATTATCAACGCTTTAAAAATGGCCGGCCGCAAGAAGCATATGCCACTGAATGAGTCCGTTTCAATAGAGACCGCACTGGGTACCCGGGACGAAAAGGCGGATCCCGAGGAAATAGTATTGCTTGCGGATTTGCTCGCTTTTGTCGAAAGCAACGCGCCGATGCTGTTTTCTGGAATGGAACGTGCGGTTTGGGATGCCTATTCGCGGGGAGCCAGTGTTTCAGGGATTGCGGAAAAGCTTGAAAAGAGCCAGAAGTCCGTCGAGAATACGCTTACACGAATCAAAACTAAAATAGAAAGGCTAGTTTCGTTCTACTAATTATGATAGAATGGTCAAAGCTTTGCTGCCCTAACTCAGTCGGTAGAGTACCTCCTTGGTAAGGAGGAAGTCGGCGGTTCGAGTCCGCTGGGCAGCTCCATAACCCGCGATTGCGGGTTTTGTTGAATAGAAGAGATGAATATCAATGAGGAAAGCACAAGGCTTATCAAGGAGCTAGAAGAAGAACTCTCCGATGACAGGATTGCGGAGATTTTTCGGCTGGACGAAGACAGAGCCGCTCACGTCAGCTCCAGAAAGGGCAGATTGACAGGCAGAACAGTCGTCAAGCGTCTGATTGTCCTTGCGGTTGTGTTCGTGTGTGTCGTCGTGACGCTTCAGTTTTTCGAGCCTATGGTCATTATCGAACCATCCATGCGGGAAGCCATCATGCCGAAAGATTGCATCGTTCTGGCGACGCGAGCATATTCTTTTGGAGATATAGGGTACGGCGACATCGTAGTGCATGGCTCGGGCATCCAAGACGGGAGCGGAGGGGCTCTGAGTCTATGCGGACGCGTGATTGGGCTTCCTGGGGATGAGGTCGAAATCAGGGATGGAAGCGTTTTTCGCAATGGCGTACGGCTTTATGAACCCTATGTAATGGAAGGCGTAACAGATGGCAATATGGCTTTGTCGGTGGTGCCGGAGGGGCATTGTTTTCTGTTGGGGGATGCCCGTCAGAGCAGTGTCGACAGCAGAGACGGCAGGATTGGCTTCGTTCCCGTCGAGGAAATTATGGGGAAAGCGGTTTTCCGCATCTTGCCCGTCAGCAAGGCTGGAAGAATTGAATAACGATATTGTTTGACATAAGAGCGAAAAAGTAATAGATTATAGGCGTGAGAGTTTGTCATGTTAAAATTGAATGGAGGCTAAGGCTATTGTGATAAATCTAAAAGATTTGCTTCGCAGCGGAAGACCCGAAGAAGGAACCCCTCAGACAGAGGATGTCAGTGTGGAAAACGTGCCTCCGGAGGGCGAGAGGCTGGTGCCGGATTTCACGGTCGCTGGCGACTACATAGAGGATGTGCATGAGGAGATCGCTGAGCACGCATATGCGCCAAGCGAAGCTTACACGCCGCCATATGAGCCAGAGCCAGAGCCTGAGGCAGAAGAGCCCGTGAGGGCTGTGACTCAGCCTGCTTGGCAGGGCGACCAAAGCGATGCCCCTTATGTGGAAGAAAGCGAAGAGGAAATCCCTATGGGAGTCTCCCTTATTTCCAGGGAGGCCACGGTGCTTGGCGATATCATAACGGAAGGCCATATCGATGTAGTAGGCAAAGTGCGCGGCAATGTGGAAGCAGAAGGCAATGTCGCCGTGCGCGGACTTGTGAGCGGCGATGTCTCGGGCGAGAAAATAGGGCTTTACCATTGCCGCGTAAAAGGCGACCTTAATGCCGGGACGGGCGTGGTCATAGATTCTGACTCGGTCGTCATCGGCGATGTTGACACGGACAATGTGGTGCTTGGCGGCAAGCTGAAGGGCGACATTAAAGCGACCAGGATGGCGGTGCTCAGAAGCGATGCCTATTTCATAGGCGATGTTGAGACGGAGTCCATTGCTGTCGAATCCGGTGCGGTGGTCAACGGCAATATAAGGACGCTGATACAAGGAGACCTTGAAGCGCCCTTTGACGATTGACGTATTACACGAAGACCCTATCCCAGACTTTTGATACGGATGACTTTATAGCGCCGGACACCCTTTCTGTTGTCAACGGCAGTGTTCGGGCAGCCGCAGAGGACGTGCTTGTGCGTGGCGGGCTGTCTGAGGAGCTAAACCGAGTATTCAAGACCAAGACATACGACCCTGTTTTATTGAAGGCAGTCGTAAGCGCCGCCGTCCCATCACTTGACCCAGATGAGTTCATGCACTATGAGGCGCCGGAGGCGCCTGTCATTGCGGACTATGCACCGCCTCCGCCTCTTCCGGCGGAAGCCCCTGCCGATATGGATGTCGATGTCGACGCCGGCCTTGAGGCCGGTCTGGATCCTGGCACGGATATCGGAATAGAAGCTGAAATTGAGATTGCGGAAGCGGAAATGCGGGACGATCCCGTATTAATGGAGGGAGATATCTCCATAGAATTGCCGCAGATTTCGCGTATCAACAGGGGAATGATGCGGTTGAAGCTGGACACGCTTACATTCGAGAAGGGCTTTCGGCAGAGTCTGCGCGATATAGGGGCTATTGCGGGTATCTCGATAACAATCATCATACTGGTGTATTATTTGCTCAATCACACTTGGTGAAGAATATGAAGCATGGTGAAAGTATTGTGAAAACATTCGGCTTCCGCTTGCATTGCGGGGAAAATATACTATAATGGGCGAGGAGCGAGTGAATGTCTAAAATGAAAGTCTTTTCTTCCTGTGTTTTGGTAATATTGCTGATGGTATGTGCGGTCTTTTTGTTTGAGCTGCATGGATGCACGCCCAGAGTTTCAGTTCCGGATGATGCGGTAGCCGGAGAGCGGGAGTCTGAAGGGTCTGGCCCTGCGGTTGTGAGCAGGCAGGATTTTCCCCTGCCTATAGTGGAGGAGTGGGTTTTGCCCACCGTGGTGTCAATCACTGGAGCCGATTCGGAAGCGGGACTCGCGGCTGCTTGGGGTTTTGATTATGGGGTAAAGACCGTCAATGAGCAGGGCGGGATTCGCGAGCTCCCTGTCAGGATTGCAATTCGTGACGCGGCATCTAGCGAAAACGCAGTCAGAACTGAGATAGGCCAGGCGGCGGCCGACAGCGCATTGATTGTTTTGGGACCGTCCACCGAGGAGTCATATACGGCTGGGGGACAGACCTTCTATAGTGTCGGGATGCCGGCTCTGGGTGCGGCTACGGATGATATGAGCAGGGACAGATATCAGCCTTTTGCTATATCCTGCATTGCTGATCCTGGCAGTGAGGCTGTTTCCGCAATAGAGACTTGGGTGCGTGCCGAGCAATTTACGAGGGTATTTATTTTCAATTCCTATATATATGATGACCGAACAAAATTGGCAGAGGAAGCGCTGCTGGCTTCAGGGAAAGAGGTTGCTGAAAGATTTGAGGTTGGGCACGATGCGTTTGACGCTGCTAGTGTTGCCGAAAGAGCTATTGCGTCAGGCGCAGACGCCTACTATATCGATATGAGTGGCGAGGATACTTTGCGGATAATAAGGCAGCTTCATTTTCTTGCGGGCGAGGCTGCAAGCGCCCTGAAAATCCTTTGCGGTCCGCAGGCAGCCGATATGGCTTTGATTGAATCGGCGGAAGACGGGGAAATGCTAGGCGTACGCGTCTGGGCTACGCTTGACCCGAACAGGGGCGTAGAAAAGCGCAGAGCCTTTGACGAAGCTTTTGAAAGAAGCGTTGGCGATCTTGCATATTACAGCCTTGCCGTGGACTATTACCAGGCGGCGCTTATGCTTAAAGAGGCTTTTGACGAGCTTAGGCTTACGGGCGCGCCCGAGGAACTTGAGAGCGAGCGCAGGAAGCTCGCACTGCATCTTTATAATACAGGCTTCATAGCCACTGACCAAGGAGATTTTATTATCGAGGCTGGGAGCAAGTTTACAGCGGCTAAATTGTATACGATTACGGAAAACGGCTTCCAATCATGAAGCAATCGTGAAGAAACGGTGAAGAAATAGAGAAAATTACATTATATGGTTGAAAAGCCATTCCTTTTCGGTGTAAATTTGTAAAACACTTGTAACGCTTCTGTAATATAACAGGGTTTTGCGAGTACGCCGAAAGGAGAGGCAGCAATTGCGTAATTTTATTGTCAACTATTTTAAGAGAAACGGAGTGCTGGCAGGAGTGCTGTCGGTGGTCTGCGTGATTTTCTTCTTTATGGCCATCATACCAGCGAACGCTGTTCTGTCTTCGGGCACTTTCTCTTACACGCAGAAGTATGTGGGCGGCATAAATGTCGAGAGGACGGACATGAATGTGGCACACGATGCAAGCATACCGCGCAACGCGGATGGCGAGAGGCTTGTACGCGTCGGGAATTTCAAGGTGACGCATTATTGCGCATGTACAATCTGCACCTGGGGGTCTGGCATCACGGCTTCGGGCAAGCCTGTAAGGGTAGGGATGATCGCCTCCGACTGGCGCGTGCTTCCCAAGGGCACGACGGTATATGTGCAGCGCGGCGACACGCTTCTTGAAAAAGTGGTGGAGGATCGCGGCGGCGCCATACAGGGCAATATAATAGATATATATGTGGAGTCGCATTACCAAGCGCTTCAGCTTGGGGTGTATTACGCGGACCTGTACGTAGATCCGGGCACGGAAATGCCTGAGCGTTAGTCCTTTCCGACTAAAGATTTAATTTGAAGTCCTCGTCCTTGAACCGGCCGAGGGCTTTTATTATAAGGTAGAAAACATAGGAAAGCGCCGCCGGCAGTGCGAAGTGCAGAAGCAGGACTTTCCAGAGCGTATCCATCGAGAAGCCCATGGAGGTGAATGTGCCTATTTGGCCGACAAAGCCGGACGTGCCCATGCCGGCGCCGGCAGCGATGTTTGTCATCTTGAACACAATGGTGGCGATGGGTCCGAGGATGGCCGCCGCTATGGTCGGGGGGGCGAGTATCCAGGGGTTTTTTATGATGTTTGGCACCTGGAGCATGGATGTGCCGATGCCTTGTGCGAGCAGGCCGCCTATGCCGTTCGCACGGAAGCTTATGACGGCGAAGCCTATCATCTGGGCGCAGCAGCCGACGGTGGCAGCGCCTGCAGCGATTCCTGAGAGGTCTAGCATGATGCAGAGAGCGGCGCTGGATATAGGTGCCGTCAGGACGAGGCCGACTACGACGGCTACGATGATGCCCATCCAGAAGGGCTGTAGCTCTGTGGCGTTCATTATGACCCTGCCGAGGCCTGTCATGAGGGCGCCTATGCCGGGGCCGATAAGCTTGGCTACCAGTCCGCCGGCTATGATCGTGACGAGTGGGGTGACTATGATATCGACCTTGGTTTCCTTGGAGACGAGTTTGCCAAGCTCGGCCCCGATGACGGCGGCGACGAAGGCGCCCGCCGGCCCTCCAGCGCCGCCCCCTTCTGTCCATGCCATATTGCCCATATAGCCTGTGGCGATGCTCGCAAAGATGACTAGCGGGGGGGCTTTGAGCCCGTACGCCACGGCCACGCCTATCGCCGGTCCTACCATTGCCATCGCTGCGCCCCCGATGGTGACCAACAAAACGGTGAAGGCGTTCTCCCCTGCGTGAAGCCCTATCTGCTCGCCGATGGTTCTTATTATCAGCCCTATAAGCAGCGAGGCGAAAAGCCCAAGCGTCATTGCCGAAAGGGCGTCGATGGCATATCTCCTTACGGAAATCTCAATATTTTTGCGTTCAAGAAACTCTTTCATCATAACAATATTCTTTCGTTATACATTATAGAATCATCGCCCAGAACTTCTGGAAAGAGGTCAGGAGCGACCCCATTGCAGGGCCGAGCAGCATGCCTGTGATGCCGAATATGATAAGCGCCAAAAGTATGAATGTGCCGTTGTTGTAAAGCGGCGCATACCAACTGAAGCGACGCAGGTCAAACAGCTCGGTGATTATGCCGAAGCCGTCAAGCGGGGGCACAGGCAAGAGGTTGAAAATCATAAGCATAAGGTTGATGGCGACAATATTGTACAGGACCATGAACAGGATCGGGTCACGGACGAAGAAAAGGGTGGCAGTGCAGAGAAAGGCCACTATGAAGTTGGTGATTACGCCTGCTACGTTCACGATAAGGCTTGCCGCGCGCCTGTTGCCCTTGAAAGCGTAGGGGTTCACCTGGACGGGGCGGCCCCATCCGAAGCCAACGAAAATAAGGGTGATGAGGCCTATCGGGTCGATATGGGCGAGAGGGTTCAAGGTGATGCGACCCTGCTTCTGGGGCGTCTTGTCGCCGAGCTTCCATGCTGCGTAGGCGTGTGCGAACTCGTGAAGCGTTATGCCAATCACGATGGCGGGAAGCATTATAAGCGTATGCTGCAGCCATTGTGCTGGGTTGGCAAAACGCCCGGACTGGAACGCGCTTAGCAGCATTATCGCGATGAAAAAGATAAATACGAATGAGCCGGATTTTCTCATTGTGCAAGCCCTCCCTCGCCGATCTTCCTCAATCCTGCCATATGGTCTATAAATTGCTGTGCCGTGCGGCCTGAACGTCCGCCGTGCCGTATCTCCCATTTGAGCGCCTCTGCCGCAAGCTCCTCGTCGGGCATGGACAGCCCTGCTCTGTCCGCTATGCCGCGTACTATCGCAAGGTACTCCTGTTTGTCGGGTGCGGGGTATACGAGCGTGAGGCCGAAGCGGTCGGACAGTGAGCGTTTTTCTTCCATATTGTCGCGACGCCTTACATCGTCCTCGCCCCCTCTGTCGCTCCAGACATCCTTGACTATGTTTTTGCGGTTGGTCGTAACGATGAATATGGCGTTTTGTGGCCTTGGCGCAACACGTCCTTCCACTATGGACTTGAACAGCTTGTACTCGTGCTCGTTCTCGTCGAATGAGAGATCGTCGATAAATATGATGAACTTCATGCCACGGCCCGCGATGCTTTCAAAGACGCCGGGGAGCAGATGTAGCCTGTCCTTGGTGATGCTTATGAGCTTGAGCCCATTTGAAGCGTAGAGGTTTAGCAATGCCTTTACGGAGGACGACTTGCCCGTGCCGCTGTCGCCGTAAAGAAGCACGTTGTTCGCCCTTGCACCCGACAGCAGGATTTTTATATTGTCTGTCAGGATGCGTTTTTGCCTTTCGTAGCCTACAAGACCGTCCATGACGATAGCGTCCATATGGCGGACGGGCACGAGACCGCCTTCTTCGGCGGTCATGGCGGACGATGCCTCAAAGACGCCCGAACCGTATCCGTGATAGTGGCGGGTGAGAAGTACGGCGGCTTTTGTGCCGCTGTCTTTCATCATGGCCAGATGGATAGTCTCGCGATGCGAGGTTTCGTTCCCGTTCGCCGCGGGCAGAGTCAAGAACGTATGTTCTGAATAATCGTGACGATATATGTTCGAGATTATTTCGATCTCGCATATCGCCTGCATAAAGACAGCCTTGGCTTGTGGGCTTGGCAGGGCTTTGATTGCGGAATCGTCCATGTCTGCTTCCATCTCGCTGAAAGCGCCTGCCTCAGCCATTCGCGCGAAAACGTTTTCTTCGCCCGCCATAAGGCGGCATATGCGGTTTTGGAGCAATGAACCGGAAATTCCGCCACCGTGGAGGAGGCCGCCTGCCTCGTCTGCCAAGAGCCGTTGCGCCGCATTGAAGTCGTGCTTTGACAGAAGGCTTAAAACCCCGTCCTCCCTTATCGTATTGAATAAAATCAATTGGTCAATATTTTGAAGCATTGTCATTCTTGTATAGCGGATGCGATTCCGTCAGCCCCTTTACTATGGTGCGCGCCTTTTCGTGGTTTGCGGATTTTGCAGGGTCGTTCAGCACGAGGGCGATGGCGTAGGCCGTCTGCTCCACTTCGGCTTCTTTGAACCCGCGTGTCGTCATGGCGGGGGTGCCGAGGCGTACGCCGCTTGTGACGTTCGGGCCGTTCGGGTCGCCTGGGACGGCGTTTTTGTTGGTTGTGATGCCTACCTCGTCAAGCAGGTTTTCAGCCTCCTTGCCGGTGATGGCCTTGCCGATAAGCGAAAGCAGTACGAGGTGGTTGTCCGTGCCGCCGGATACGAGCTTGAAACCGGCCTGCACAAGGCAGTCCGCAAGCACGGCGGCGTTTTTCACGACTTGCTCCTGATACGTCTTGAAGGCGGGCTCTGCCGCTTCCTTGAAGCATACGGCCTTGCCTGCGATGACGTGCTGGAGCGGGCCGCCCTGTATGCCTGGGAATATCGCTTTGTCTAGCTTTTGGCTGTACTCGGCGTCGGCGAGTATAAGGCCTCCGCGCGGCCCCCTGAGCGTCTTGTGCGTCGTGGACGTCACTATCTGGGCGTGGCCGACGGGCGTAGGGTGCTGCCCTGCGGCGACAAGCCCCGCTATATGAGCCATGTCGACCATAAGGATGGCGCCTACTTCGTCGGCGATGGCACGGAACTTGGCAAAGTCGATGATGCGCGGGTAGGCGCTGGCGCCGGCCACGATCATCTTGGGCCGATGCTCCTTGGCAAGCGCCAAGACATCGTCATAGTCGATTTGCTCAGTGTCAGATGTAAGGCCGTAAGAGACGAAGCTGTAGTATTTTCCCGAAAGGTTTGCCTTGCTGCCGTGCGTCAGATGGCCGCCCTCGGCGAGGTTCATGCCCATGACGGTGTCGCCAGGCGCGAGCAGGGCGAAGTAGACGGCAAGGTTTGCGCTTGCGCCGCTATGGGGTTGCACATTGGCATAGTCTGCGCCGAACAGCTTTGTGACGCGCTCTATCGCAAGCGACTCGACTTCGTCGATATGCTCGCAGCCGCCGTAGTAGCGATTGCCGGGATAGCCCTCGGCGTATTTGTTTGTCAGGGCGCTGCCCATGGCCTCCATCACGGCCGCAGACGTAAAATTCTCCGAAGCTATCATTTCGATTTTGTTTTCCTGACGGCTTATCTCGCGGCGGATCATGTCCGCTACGTCTTTGTCTGTCTTGTCAATATGATAGAAATACATTGTGCCCTTCCTCGTTATTCTAACTATTCGATATCCAACAACTCGACGCCTCTTGCAAACTTGGTCTTGACTTCGGGTTCGAGGCCGTATTTGCCGGCTATCTTCTCGCCGATGTCGAGCAGATCCTCCTTGGTGCCCGAATATATCTCAATCTCCAGTTCGCGGAATTGGAGGCTGTTGTGTCCAGCGACTATTACGCCTTCATCGACCGCAAGTTCAAGGATGCTTTTCTCGTAGTCTATGCGGATGCTCTTGCGCGTGAAGATCATGTCGAAGATGTTTACGAGCGGGTTGCCGTCGATGATGTCGAGCAAGTCCTTCCCTTCGGCGCTCTCGATGAAAACGCTTGGGTCAGGGTTGAAGAAGCAGCATTGGTCGGAAATGGGGATATTGATTTCCGAGCGGATGTAAAGGCCGCTGATGTCGTTGTCGTCATCACGCCATTTGAGGGTCGCGACGGTGCGCTCGCTTTCGTTGCGGATGCGGAACGCGATGTTGCGTCTTATGAGCGTAAGATCCTCGGTGTCGAAATACGCCGCTTTCATCTTGATGACCTCCGGCGCCCTGTGGTCCGAGAGGGCGGCTATCCAAGGGTCGGCTAGGATGCCCTCGTATTGTTCGATATTGTCGATTCGGTATTTGAGTTCAATTTCCATAATGAGATATGATACCATAGAAGCGGAGACGAAGAAAGGATTATAGAATTGAACATATTGATTACTGCGGGGGGCACGTCGGAGAGGATCGACGATGTGCGTCGAATAACGAATCTGGGTACGGGGGCGCTAGGGGCTCGCGTCGCTGAGGCGTTTGCGGGGGCGTTGGCGTCTGAGGGGCAGGAGTGTTGTATTACATACATATGCTCAAAAGGTTCGGTACGTCCAAGTGTGTCTGTGGACGTGCGGGTGGCTGACGATGTGGGGGCTGTGGAGGCGACGGTGCGGCAGGCGTGCGCGGAGCGGGAGTATGACATCGTGGTGCATAGCATGGCGATAGGGGACTATAGGGTGCGGGCGGTGAGCGATGCGGGGCTGATGACGGGCGCCGTGATGGAGCGTCTTTCGTATCTGGCGTGCGGGGATTCGTCGTCGCCAGAAGAAGCGGTGCGGGATGCGCTGCTTTCGCCGCCGGATATCAAGGCCGCAAAGATATCGTCCGACAAGGAGGATTTGGTGGTGGTGCTTGAAAGGGCGCCCAAGATAATCGCGTTGTATCGGGAGCTTGCGCCACGGGCTGTGCTGGTCGGGTTCAAGCTGCTGTCGGATGCGAGCGAAGATGATCTGGTGTCCGCGGCGTGCGCCTTGCTCGAAAAAAACGGCTGCGACTTCGTGCTTGCGAACGATATGGGGACGGTACGAGCAGGGGCGCACGAGGGGCTGCTTGTGGGGCGGAGCGGGACTTGCGAGCGGGCGGAGAGCAAGGAGGGCATAGCGGGGCTGATAGTGAGGCATGCGCTAGAGAGCGTACGGCAGGCGTAGGGGGGTGTGAAAAAACCTATGAAACCTCCTATGCTTTCTCAATGCTATCATACATATGGAGGCCGCTTGTGCCAAAGTATGCACAGGGAAGCCGGTAATAAGTTCTAAGAGTGTTTTGACAAGTCGTGAAGAAGGGTGAGGATTTTGTCCGGGTCTGCCAGACGACCTTGCCCTTCGGTGCCGCAGGCCAGCCGACCGGTATCGGGTTCGACGACCGTCCATCCAAGGGCTTTCAGGGTTTCGAGGTTTTTTTGGACGATGGGGTTTTCCCACATCGCGGTGTTCATGGCGGGGCATAGTATGCGGGGCTTTTTGTGGACGGCGAGCAGCACCGTGGTCAAAAGGTCATCCGCTATGCCGGCGGCCGCTTTGCCTATAAGGTTTGCGGTGGCGGGGCAGATTACTACGATGTCCGCGCGCTCGGCGAGCGAGATATGTTCGACGGAATAGTCCTCTATTGGGGCGAAGGTGTCTGTGTAGACAGGGGATTTTGTAAGGGTCTGGAAGGTGAGCGGCGTTATGAACTCGCAGGCGTTCTTCGTCATCACGACGTCGATCGTGAAGCCGTCCTTGGCGAGCCGGCTTGCGAGATCGGCGGTTTTGTAGGCCGCTATGCCGCCTGTCACGCCCAATAAAATTCTATTGTTTTTTTTGCTTTCCATACTTGCATTATACCATGATGGGTGTATAATACGACGGTGAAACTTTTAGGAATATTATTCAAAGACAAGAGATATATCCCGCTTATAGTGTGCATAGTGGCGTTGCTTATGGTGCAGGCGTATTGCGAATTGGTGCTTCCGAGCTATATGAGCAGGATCGTTGACATAGGCATAGCGCAGGGCGGCGTTGAGGACGCGGCGTATTTCAACAGCGACGAGTATGCGGCGCTGGACGCGGACACCAAGGCAGGGATGCAGAGGGACTATATGACCCAGGCGGCGCTGATGATGATAGTCTTTACGCTGCTTGCCTGCGTTGTGGGCGTGGTTGTGGGGCTTCTTGCGAGCCGAATGTCGGCGGCGGCGGCCAGGCGGCTCCGGCGGGAGGCCTTTACGAACATTATGGGCTTTTCCAGCGTAGAGGTGGACAAGTTTGGAGTGTCTTCCATTATAACGCGATGCACGAACGACATACAGCAGGTGCAAATGGCGTTGATGTACGTTCTGAGGGTGGTGCTGTTCGCGCCCATAATGGCCATCGGCGGCATCTATATGGTGGCAAACACGGGCGCGGGGCTGTCGTGGGTCGTGGTGGTCACCATCGTGATGCTCGCCGCCGTGATAGGCACGCTTCTGGGGCTGGCGCTACCCAAGTTCAAGCGGATGCAGATCCTTATAGACAAGGTGAACCTTGTGAGCCGCGAGGTGCTGACGGGGCTGCTGGTCATCCGCGCTTTCAACCGTGAGAATTACGAAAAAGACCGTTTCGACGGCGCGAACACGACGCTTTTCAAGAACCAGCTTTTCACCACCAAGGTTATGAGCATGTTCCTGCCGTTCGTGTATTTCATAATGAACATAATAATGGTGATAATCGTCTGGGTGGGCGGCCCTGCCATAGACGCGGGGGACTTGAACGTGGGCGATATGATGGCCGTTATGAGTTATATGATTTTCATCGTGATGGCGTTTATGCTGCTTTCCGTGGTCGCGACCATGCTGCCGCGCGCAAACGTCTCGGCGGGGCGCGTGATGGACATAATAGATACGGAGTCCTCGATAATTGACAGGCCCGCTGCGGAATTGCTTAATGAGGAGCGTGAGTTCGAGGGGAGGGTGGTGTTCGACGATGTGTGCTTCCGCTACCAGAACGCGGACGAGGACATGCTTTCGCATATCAGCTTCACTGCCGAGCCTGGGCATATGACAGCCATAATCGGCGGGACGGGCAGTGGCAAATCGACGCTTATAAACCTTGTGCCGAGGCTCTTTGACGTCACGGGCGGCAGCATCACGATAGACGGCGTGGACGTACGCGACCTCTCTTTGCGCAAGCTGCGTTCGTTCATAGGCGTGGTGCCTCAGAGGGGCGTGCTTTTCTCGGGGACGATAGAGTCGAACATCAAGTATTCGGGTGATGACGTCACGGACGAGGCGATGGCTAAGGCCGCGGAGATCGCGCAGGCGGCGGATTTTATAGGCACGAAAGAGGGCAAGTACGAAAGCGAGATTTCGCAGGGCGGAACGAATGTTTCGGGCGGTCAGCGCCAGAGGCTCGCCATCGCGCGCGCCGTCGCCAAAGATCCCAAGGTGTGCATTTTCGACGACAGCTTTTCGGCGCTTGACTACAAGACGGATTCAAGGCTCAGGAAGGCGCTTGCGAAGAACCTTGGCGACGCTACTATACTGATAGTGGCGCAGCGTATCGCGACCATCCTTCGCGCGGACAAGATAATCGTGCTTGACCAAGGCAAAGTCGTGGGCGAGGGGACGCATGGCGAGCTCCTTAAAACCTGCGAAGTATACCGTGAGATTGCTGAGAGCCAGCTTTCCGAGGAGGAATTGAACAAGTGAGCGACAATGCGGTGAAACAGCAGACGCGCAGCCAGGGGCCGAGAATCCCCGGCTCGAGCGGTCCTGGCGAAAAGGCCAAGGACTTCAAGGGCGCTATCAAAAAGCTGCTCAATTATATGAAAAAATACCGCATTGCGTTGATTGTTGGCATAACCTTTGCGGTGCTGTCGGCGGCGTTCAACATCTTTGGGCCGAGGATACTTTCCGGCGCAATTACGGAATTGTTTAACGGGCTAGTGATGAAGAACGCGGGGACGGGCGGCATCGACTTCGACAAGATTGCCGGCATTTTGATCTCGCTCGCGCTCGTCTATATAGTGGCTCTGGTGTGCGGGATAGTGCAGGGGTGGATGTTGAGCACCATCGCTCAGAAAACCAGCTACGACATGAGGAAGCAGATAAGCGAGAAGATACATCGGATGCCGGTGGGGTATTTCGAGCGGAACAGCGTGGGCGACGTGCTTTCGCGGATAACGAACGACGTGGACATGATGACGCAGACGCTTGGGCAGAGCGTGACGCAGCTTGTGCTGAGCACGGCGAGCCTTGTTGGGGCGCTTATAATGATGCTTATCATCAGCCCGACGATGACGCTTATCGCGATTGCGATACTGCCGGTCTCCATCCTGGTGGTTGTAGGCATCACAAAGTTTTCGCAGAAGTTTTTCTTCCGTCAGCAGGAGTATTTGGGCAAGGTCAACGGCCAGGTCGAGGAGGAAGTGTCGGGGCATAGCGTCGTCAAGCTTTTCAACCATGAGGATGAATCGATGGGCGAGTTCAACGACACGAACGACAAGCTTTACGATGCCGCGTGGAAAAGCCAGTTCTTCTCAGGCCTCGTCTACCCGCTTATAAACCTTGTGGGCAATATGGGCTATGTGGGCGTGGCTGTCTTGGGTGGCCTGATGGCTTTCCGCGGGTCGATCACGGTGGGCGATATACAGGCCTTCGTCGTGTATATCCGCAACTTTACGCAGCCCATCACCATGATGTCGCAGGTGGTCACGCAGCTCCAGACCATGGCGGCGGCATCCGAACGTGTGTTCGAGTTCTTGGAGGAGGAGGAAGAAGTGCCGGATGCTGACGGCGCTGCTGTCGTTGGCGGTGCTGCGGGCGGTTCGGGCGGCGATGTCGGCCGCGTCACATTCGAGAACGTACGCTTTGGCTACGACCCTGAGAAAATCATAATCAAAAACTTTTCGCAAGACGTGAAGCCTGGCCAGATGGTGGCAATCGTGGGGCCGACGGGCGCAGGCAAGACGACGCTCGTAAAGCTGTTGATGCGGTTCTACGATGTCAATGCGGGCGCGATAATCGTGGACGGCAACGAGATACGCACCATAAGAAGGGCGAGCCTGCGAAACGATTTTGCGATGGTGCTGCAAGATACATGGCTGTTCAAGGGCACCATTATGGAGAACATCAAGTACGGCAAGCAGGACGCGACGGACGAGGAAGCGATAGAGGCTGCAAAGGCGGCGTATGTCGACCAATTCGTCAGGGCGCTGCCGGACGGCTACAATATGATGCTGTCGGAGGACGCCGACAATATCTCCACTGGCCAGAAGCAGCTGCTCACGATAGCGCGCGCAATTCTTGCGGAGAGCCCCATGCTGATTCTCGACGAGGCGACAAGCTCGGTCGATACACGTACGGAGGCGCTTATCCAAAAGGCGATGAACAACTTGAAGGCGGGTCGCACATCGTTCGTGATCGCGCACAGGCTTTCGACCATAAAGGACGCGGACATAATACTCGTGATGAACGAGGGCGACGTGATAGAGCAGGGCACGCACGACGATTTATTGGCGGCAGGCGGTTTCTACGCCGATCTTTATATGTCGCAGTTTGATACCTTAGAGGAAGAATAGGGCGGGACACCGCAAAACCACAAATTAGCCATACGAATTTTATGCGGAAAATTGTTAGCACTCTACTTGAGTGAGTGCTAATTTTGTGTTATAATCTCTTTGTTGCTTCAATGGTGGGGCGATAATGGCGAATGGGTGCCGGTATGGTTGCAAGGCACGAATCGAACGCGGAAGGAGGCAGTTATGAACTTTGAGAATACACAGGACTATACAAAGTACGGGCGTGACCTCGTGCAGCTTGCGCGTGAGGGGAAGCTTGACCCGGTCATAGGGCGCGACGAGGAGATACGGCATACGATACAGATACTCTCGCGGCGGACGAAGAACAACCCTGTGCTGATAGGCGACCCTGGCGTCGGCAAGACGGCCGTGGTGGAAGGCCTGGCGCAGCGTATATTGGCGGGCGACGTGCCAGAGGGCATAAAGGACAAGACGATATTCGCGCTCGATATGGGGGCACTTATCGCAGGCGCAAAGTATCGCGGCGAGTTTGAGGAACGGCTAAAGGCCGTGCTAGGCGAGGTCGAGAAGTCGGATGGCCGCATCATCCTTTTTATCGACGAAATACACAATATCGTCGGAGCGGGCAAGGCCGAGGGCTCAATGGACGCGGGCAATCTGCTCAAACCAAAGTTGGCACGAGGCGAGCTCCACTGCATCGGCGCCACGACGCTTGACGAATACCGCAATTATATAGAAAAGGACGCGGCGCTCGAAAGGCGGTTCCAAAAGATTCTTGTGGACCAGCCCACGGTCGAGGACACTATCTCGATACTCCGCGGGCTCAAGGAGAGGTTTGAGATACATCATGGGGTGCGTATAACGGACGCGGCCTTGATCGCGTGCGCGGTGCTGTCCGACCGCTATATCAGCGACAGGTTTTTGCCGGACAAGGCGATAGACCTGATGGACGAGGCGGCGAGCAAGATACGCATAGAGATAGACAGCCGCCCTGCGGAGCTTGATATGATAGGCAGGGACATCCTGAGACTGGAGATAGAGAAGCAGGCGCTGCTAAAGGAGGATGACGAGGGCTCGCGTGAGCGCGCGGCGAATATTGAGAAGGAGCTTTCAGAGCTTAAAGAGAAGAACGACGCCATGAGCGAGCAATGGGAAGCTGAGAAAAAGCTTATCGGCGACGTGAAGGGGACGAAGCAGCGTATCGAGGACATAAGGCTTGAGATGGAGCAGGCAGAGCGCGCATACAATCTTGAGAAGCTTGCAGAGCTGAAGTATGGGACTTTGCCTAAGCTCGAAAAGGAGCTTGAGGAGGCTAAGGAGAAGGCCGAGGCGGGCGAGGAAAAGCGTCTGCTCAAAGAGGAAGTGACCGAGGATGAAATCGCAAGCGTCGTGGCGGGGTGGACGGGCATACCCGTAAGCCGCCTTGTGGAGTCGGAGAAGGATAAGCTGCTGAGGCTGCCGGATATACTGCATGGTCGCGTGATAGGTCAGGACGAGGCGGTGGTCAGCGTTTCGGAGGCGGTGCTTAGGGCGCGTGCGGGCATGAAGGACGAGGGGCGGCCCATAGGCTCGTTCATATTCCTTGGGCCTACGGGCGTGGGCAAGACCGAGCTTGCGAAGGCATTGGCGGAGGTGTTGTTTGACAGCGAGAAAAATTTAATCCGCATAGATATGAGCGAGTATATGGAAAAGTTTTCGGTGTCGAGGCTTATCGGGGCGCCGCCTGGCTATGTGGGCTATGAGGAAGGCGGGCAGCTTACCGAAGCCGTTCGGCGAAGGCCTTACAGTGTCATATTGTTTGACGAGATCGAAAAGGCGCACCCTGACGTGTTCAACACGCTGCTGCAATTATTGGATGACGGGCGGCTGACGGACAATCAGGGGCGTACGGTGGATTTCAAGAACACGATAGTGATAATGACGAGCAATATCGGGAGCCCGTTCTTGATTGAGAGCATTGAGGCGGACGGAACGATAAGCGACGACGTTAAGGACAGGGTGCGTGACGAAATGAGGCTGCATTTCAGGCCGGAGTTCCTTAACCGTATAGACGATGTGGTGGTGTTTTCGCCGCTGTCAGAGACAGAGGTGGTCAAGATCGTGGAGATACAACTTGCGGAAATCGCAAGGCGGCTTGCGGAGCGTGACATCACGGTGGAGTTCACCGAGGGGACAAAACGCTTTATCGCAAAAGAGACATACTCGCCGCAATACGGAGCAAGGCCTATCGCACGCTATCTCAAGAAATACATCGAGACGGACATAGCGGCGAAGCTCGTACGCGGCGAGGTGAAGGAAGGGGACGTGTTTACGGTGGATATCACCGAGTGAATGTCTGGCATATGAAAAGGCGCCTGGGAATCCCAGGCGCCCAAGTGTTTTTGATTGAATAAGGCGGAAGCTACAGCAGCCCCATAAGCCCGAGCCCCATCGAACCGAGGAGCGCAAAAGTTGCGATAAAGATAATGGTGATGATAGCTCCGATGATAAGCCCTGCGAGACTAAGGCCAAATCCGACCCCTGTCTTGTACTCGTTCTTGGCCTTCTTTGCCATGACGACACCGACGATGCCAAGAATCAAGCCGACAAACCCAGTTGTAAGGGCAAAGACCAATGCCAAGATGCCGACAACGAGCGACGGCACATGCAAAGGCGGCTCGGCGTACATGGGTGCTTGGTACTGCGGCGGCGGCTGATATGGCGGGGGTGGCGGTGCTTGGTATTGCTGTGCCACTTGCTCGTAGGCAGCCTCGGCCTCTGGCGCGACAAACTCCGCTGCGGGCTCTGCTTCCAGCGCGGCGGCCTCGGCAGCCTCTGCCGGCTCTGGGGCGGCATCCATTCCATGCTCTCTGTCAAACTCGTTCATAATTCCCTCCTTTATTATTACACTATCATTCAATTGCAAAACAATAATGAGAGTATATTACGATATGGCAGGAAAATCAAACCTTTGCGCGTTTCATCGAATTTTCGATATGCTTCTTCATCGCCGCGGAGCCGGCTTCGGGGTCGCTTGAGCGAAATGCCTTGAAAATCGCACGGTGCTCTCGCAAAATGGCGTCGAGGTCGGTCTCAAGATAGGGGCGTATATGTACGCTATACCTTATATAGTCCTGGATGCGTGACAGGGTGCTTTCCAAAATGCGGTTGTGTGCGGCGGCGGCGATGGCTTTGTGGAAGCCCGCATTTATCGAACGCATACGCGTCGAGTCGGCACGTTCTGTGTAGAATCGCATAAAGTCCAGGTTTTCTTCGATGGATGCCATTTCTTCTTTTGTGCGGCGTTCAATCGCCCAATGCACGGCCTGCATCTCGCTCTGTATTCTTAGCGTGTAAAGGTCGCGGATATCGTTTTCGGACAATCCGACGACGAATGCCCCGCGGTTTGGGATTATTTCGATAAGCCCTTCGGCATCAAGGTTTTTCAAAGCCTCCCGAACAGGAGTTCGTGACACGTTATAGCTTGCGCAAAGGGCTTGCTCGGTCAGTTTTTCGCCTGGTTTAAGCTGTTCGCCCAGAATTTCGATGCGCATTTTGTCGGCGAGGTCTGTGCTGAGCGTACGCCCGCCTTCCATCGTTTCCTCTCTCATTTTGCGTCCCGCCTTATGGCGTTGATCTTGCCGCCTGCAAGAATGATATCTTTTTCGGGCGCGCTCAACGTGTTGAGGAAGCTGTATGCCTCGCCGCTTTGGGTTTTTACGATGACGGTGTCCGATTCGATCTGGGCGGGTGCGTTCTCGATGGTCAGCACATCGCCGAGGCGCAGCTTGCCGTAATCGCTTGGGTCTCTGAACACGAGCGGAAGTATGCCGCTGTTGATCAGGTTGGATCTATGGATGCGTGCGAAGGATTTGGCGAGGACGGCGCGAGTGCCCAGTTGCAGGGGCGCGAGCGCCGCATGCTCCCTTGACGAGCCCTGCCCGTAATTGTCGCCGCCCACTATGATGCCGCCGCCATGCGTGCTGGCCTTGGCTGCTTCCGCGCGTGCGGCAAAGCCCGCGTCGATTTTTTCAAAGCAATAGTTGGCGAGGTGTGGGACGTTGCTGCGATATGGCAGGAGGCGGCTGTCCGATGGCATGATATCGTCGGTGGTGATATTGTCGCCGGCTATCAGCGTGACCTCCGCCGTAAGGGTCTGCCCAAGCGCCTCGCCGTGCGGGAAAGGCTTGATGTTCGGGCCCATCTCTATATTCGGCATATCGCGTTTTTCGGGCGGCATGGCCGGAGGCATGACAACGAAATTCCGGTTTTGCTCAAAGCGGTCGGGAAGCTTGACGGCAGGGTAGGCGATGCCAAGGTCTTCGGCCTCCGACATCGGATCCGTAAGCACGCCTGTGACGGCGCTTATCGCAGCGGTCTCAGGGCTTACAAGGTAGACATCGGCATCGAGCGTGCCGCTGCGACCTTTGAAGTTGCGGTTGAATGTCCGTAATGAGACCGCGCCGGATTTCGGCGACTGGCCCATGCCTATGCAAGGGCCGCAAGTGTTTTCCAGAATGCGTGCGCCTGCGTCGATCATGGCTGCAAGTGCGCCGTTTTCCGCAAGCTTCGAGAGGATGGCGGCGGAGCCTGGCGACACGACGAGGCTGACGCCTTCACTGACGCTACGCCCCTTGAGTATCGCAGCCGCTTTCATCAAGTCCGTGAACGAGGCGTTTGTGCAGCTTCCGATGGCGACTTGGTCCACTTTGATGTGGCCTATGTTTTTTATGGTGTCCACGTTGTCAGGGCTATGGGGCATGGCCGCCAAGGGGACTATTTGCGAGAGGTCCACTTTCAGGCTTTCATCGTATACGGCGCCTTCGTCCGCTGCAAGTGGGCGCCAGTCTTTTTCACGTCCTTGCTGCGAAAGAAAAGCCCGCGTGTTTTCGTCGGATGGGAACACCGTCGTCGTTGCGCCTAGCTCTGCGCCCATATTGGCTATCGTGGCGCGGTCGGTCACGCTTAGGCTTTTAACCCCTTCGCCGTGATACTCCACTATCTTGCCCACGCCGCCCTTGACGGTGAGCTGTTTCAAAACATATAGAATAACGTCTTTTGCCGATGCCCAGGGGCGCAGTTCGCCCGATAGCTCCACGCCTAGCACCTTTGGGACGGTCATGGTGTATGAGCCTTGCGCCATGGCGACCGCAACGTCAAGCCCGCCTGCGCCTATGGCTATCATGCCGATGCCGCCGCATGTGGGCGTGTGGCTGTCCGAGCCAAGCAAGGTCTTTCCAGGCGCTCCGTAGTTCTCAAGGTGCAGCTGATGGCAGATGCCGCCGCCGGGCTTGCCGAACAATATGCCGTGGCGTGCCGCCACGCTCTTGATAAAGGCATGGTCATCGGCGTTTTCAAAGCCTGTCTGCAAGGTGTTGTGGTCGATATAGGCGACCGAGAGCTCGGTCTTGACCATGCCGGGCTCCATAGCTTCAAGCTGCAGGTATGCCATAGTGCCTGTGCTGTCCTGGGTCAGCGTCTGGTCTATCTTGATTTTGATTGCCGCGCCGCTCGTTATCTCGCCTTCGAGCAAATGGTCTTTAAGGATTTTTATCGCAAGTGTGTCCGCCATGATTTAACCTCCAGCAAATTGTTTTTCTGTATGCAAGTATACATGAATACAATCCGCCACGCAATAATCAAGGCGATAATCACCGCAATTATTAAAGCGAGGTGAGCTCTTTTGGTATCTTCGTGGTAAGGATTTTGCATCCGTCGTCTGTGATGACGACCATGTCCTCGATGCGTACGCCGCCAAGCCCTTCAATATATATGCCTGGCTCGATGGTCACGACCATGCCTGCTTCAAGGACGGCTTCGGACTTCTTGCCTATACGTGGGTCCTCGTGAACCTCTGTGCCTACGCCATGCCCTGTGGTATGGACAAAGTACTCGCCATAGCCGTCCTTTTCGATAATGCCACGGCATACGGCGTCAAGCGCGATGCATGATATTCCTGCTTTTGCGGCGGCGATGCCTGCGGCCTGCGCTCGATATACCGAGTCGTAGATTTTGCGTTGAGTCTCCGTCGGCTCGCCGAGTATGAATGTGCGTGTCATGTCGCTTGCGTAGCCGCCAAGCTTCACGCCGAAATCGACGGTGACAAGGTCTCCTGTTTCGAGCGTGCGATCCGTCACCTCCGCGTGAGGCCCTGCGCTGTTTGGGCCGGATGCGACTATGGGAGGGAAAGCGAGTTCGGCAACGTCGGCAAGCTCCAAGGCATACTCCGTCATTCTGTCCGCGAGCTGGCGTTCCGTGATGCCTGCCTTTATAAACGGAAGCACGCGGACGAAAACCTTTTCAGTGGTTTTCGCCGCGCGCCTTAACATTGTTATTTCATGCGGTGTCTTTATCGACGCCATCTAGATTACATGCTGCCGAGATCTGGGGATTTCAGTTTGATGGGCTTGCAGGCCACGAATTTGCCGGCGCCTTTGCTGCCGTAGAACTTGCCGTCCTTGAAGATGAGTTTGCCGCGGCTCCATGTCTGCACAGGGTAGCCCTTTAGGCTGACGCCCTCCCATATCGTGTGGTCGAGAGCGCCGTGCATGTCCTTGTTGGCGATCGTGACCCTCTTGCTCTTGTCGTATACCACGATATCGGCTTCGCGACCGACTTCGATGGCGCCCTTCTTGTGGTCGAGCCCGAAGATCTTTGCGACGTTGGTGGAGCAGACCTCGACGGCCTTGCTGAACGTGATGCGTCCCTTGTTTGCCTCGCTGAGCATATATGGGTACATGTTCTCGATGCCCGCACAGCCGTTGGGGATCTTGCGGAAGTCCTTCGCGCCCCATTTCTTTTCGCTCTTGAGGAATGGGCAGTGGTCGGTCGCCACGACTTGCACGTCGCCGTCGGTAATGCCGTCCCAAAGCGCCACTTGGGAGTCCTTGCCCTTTATCGGGGGCGAGCATACGAAGTTGAGACCGTCGGGCCGCTTGTAGACTTCCTTGGTGAAGTTGAGGTATTGTGGGCAGGTCTCCGCAAATATGGGATAGCCTTCGGCACGTGCCGCTTTGACGGCGTCCATGCCCTGTTTGTTGGCGAGGTGCACGATATAGAGCGGGGCGCCAGTGGCCTTCGCCCACTGAATGGCGCGTTCGTCAGCTTCGCCTTCGACAAATTCGGGGCGCGACATATAGTGATACCAAGCGGAGGTCTTTTTTTCATTTATATATTTGTTTGTAAGGTAGGTGACGAGGTCGCTGTTTTCGGCGTGTACCGCGATAAGGGCGCCGATATGCTTGCTATGCTCGAGCACCTGGTAGAAAACGCCGTCCGAGACGCCAAAGTCGTAGACCATAAAGACCTTGTAGCTGGGCACGCCCATCTTCACCGCGTCCTCCATTGTGTAGAGAAGCTTGTTCTCTATGTCTTTTACCGCCAGGTGGAAACTGTAGTCGACGACGGCCTGTGGAGCCGCGATGACGTCGCGCCGCTTGATGGCGTCCGGGAAAGTTTCGCCGAAGTCTTGCAGGATAAAGTCAAACACGGTCGTGGTGCCTCCAGCTGCCGCCGAGCGCGTGCCGGTTTCATAGTCGTCCGATGAAATGGTGCCGCCGAACGGCATCGCCAGATGCGTATGGGCATCGATGGCTCCGGGCAGGACGAGCTTGCCTTTGCAGTCGATTACTTGGGTTTTCGTGTCGGGCTTGATGCCGATGCCAATCTGCGAAATTTTTTCGCCGGTGACTGCAACATCCGCTTTGTACATACTGAAGTCTGTAACGATGGTGCCGTTTTTGAATAGAACATCGATAGCCATGGTCTTTCTCCTTTCAGGATTGGAATACACAACGTTTGGGGATAGTATACCACATACCCAGGACTGTCTTAGCTGAAAATTGTGCATAGGGCTGTTTTAATTTCCGGTTCGGAAGCCAGGCTACGGCAGGCATATTCGGCTGAGTAAACGGTTTCGGCGGGGATGGCCGGGATTGATATATAGCTTTTGGCCCCGGTGAAGCGGGTCGCTTCTCGCAGGTTGACGCCGGCGTTGAGCTTGTTGAACGCATATATGGCGGGCAGTCCGGCGGTCTCTGCGGCTCGGCAGACCTCGGTTGCGGGGACGGCGGCGAGCAGGCGGGAGGGCAGGGGGTCGAAGATGCAGACGATGCGGTCGAGGTCGGCAAGCAGCGCCAAAAGCGTATCACGCCCGGCTGCATCCTGCCCGCCGCTTCGCAGAAAACCCTGTGCGGAAATGTCGCATACGATGATATCGCCAGGCACATTGTTAAGAAGCCTGATTAGGGCTGCGGCAGAAGGGGCGGAATCAGGCTCGCCGGGGACGCGTAGCACCCAGCCTATGCCCCCGTCCATATTGTTAACACCGTGCAAAGGCTTTCCTTCGGCAGCGAGTCTGTAGTGCGATATAAAGCCGCGGCCTGCGAAACGGCGGTCGATGCCTATTTTGTCGTACGGCCTGCCAGCAGGGGCATCCGCTCCTGGATTGAGTTCGAGAAAAGTGACGGTGCGTGTTCTCTTGGAGAGGGCGGCCAGATATTCTGCCGCTGCGAACGCCATAGTGGTGGCGCCTGCCCCGGCCGACAGCCCGACGAAGCCGATTCTGCTCCTGCCGCTTGAGCCGGGGCGGGCGGGGCGTCCGTTGTCCGCTGGTTTCATAGCCTCGTGCGTATGACGCCTCCCTATTGCCGCAATTTTTTCATTTGTCATTTTCATAAATTTGTGCATTTTGTTATTGTTTGCAATATTGTTGTTGCCCCCCTTGACGCGGGGGTGCTTGTGTTATAATGAATGCATGGGACGGCTCGCCGGTTGGACGGCGGGCAACCCCTTCTAACTGTTAAAAGTGTAGAGATCGCCGCCCTCTAACTGGGGCGGCTATTTCTTTTGCCGGATGTACATAAGCCAAGTCAGCCACAAAGCGACAAAAGCAAATAGCGTCTGGACGATGGCAAAGAAAAAAGTTTTTTTGTTTGCAGCCGTCCCGTGAACACCCGTTGACTTGCCAGGTGTCACAGAGACGGTACCATGAAATTAATTACTTGTCAACCATTAAATTCCATAAAATAATAAAAAATACATATTCCGTTGGTAAGTAAAACGTAATGCGAGCGTAATTCATATTGCAAAGCATAAAGGTATAATAATGGCGTATGCGCAAGGCATTGCGCTGAGGCAATGAAGAAATGATTGAATATAAGAATGTAAGCAAGAAATACGGAAAGAACATCGGCGTGGAGGACATATCCCTGCGCATCGATGGCGGCGAGTTTGTGTTCCTCGTCGGGCCTTCAGGCGCGGGTAAATCCACGTTTGTGAAGCTGCTTCTTAAAATGGTGGATGCCGACAGGGGGAGCATCATGTATAATGGCTACGACGTCACGAAGCTAAGACCGCGCACGATACCTGGGCACAGGCGTAGCATGGGCATCGTGTTCCAGGATTTCAGCTTGCTGCCCAAGAAGACGGTTTTCGAAAACATAGCGTTTGCGATGGAGATTGTGCAGAAGCCCAGAAACACCATAATGAAGCAAGTCCCCATGATGCTTGACATCGTGGGCCTCAGAGAGGAAGCGAAAAAGTATCCGCAGGAGCTTTCAATAGGGGAGCAGCAGCGCGTCGCCATCGCGCGTTCCATTATCAACAACCCGGGCGTCCTTATCGCGGACGAGCCGACAGGCAATCTCGACCCGGACACAGGCTGGGAGATAATGCGCCTGCTTGAGCAGATAAACCGGCGCGGCACCACCGTGCTTATGGTTACGCACAGCCGCGAGATAGTCAATGCCATGAACAAGCGCGTCATAGCCATAAGGGACGGGCGCTTGGTGCGTGATGAGCGCGGTGGCCTATATCATCCTGAATACGATGACGAGCCTGAGCAGCCAAAACCAGAGGGGGCACTGCCGTTATGAGTACAGTAAGGGCTATTCTCAGACAGGCGTTCGCGCAGATGAACCGCAACAAGATGATGGCGGCGGCTTCACTCTTTTCAATCGCGGCTATATTGCTCGTGCTCGGCATATTTCTGATCATTGTTGTGAATATCAACGCAATGGCACGGGATGTCCAGGACAATTTCGACCAGGTGCAGATAAATCTCTTTGACGCTGTGTCGCCGGTCGAGAGCCAAGAGATGATGGATGAGATCGGCTTGATGCCCGGCGTGGCCAGCACGGAATATCAGACGCGTGAGGCCGCGCTCGAAAGCTGGAAGGTAAGGTGGGGCGAGAACGCAGACCTACTCGACCGCATGCCCACAAACCCGCTCCCCAACTCCATTATTATTACCCTTGCCGACATCGAATACGCAGAAGGCGTTGTAGAGAGCGTCAACGCGATGATAGGGGTAGAAAGCATCAATTATTCGCAGGATACCGTTGACCAATTGCTACATCTGGCACGTGTCGTCCAGATAGTTTCGCTTATTGTTATACTCGTTCTCGTCGTGATTTCAATCACGGTCGTATCCAACACGATCAAGCTGACAGTGCTTGCGCGCGAGCGTGAAATTGTCATTATGCGCTATATTGGCGCCACAAACTGGTATATCCGCGGCCCGTTTTTGCTGGAGGGCATAGCAATAGGCATTATTGCGGCCGTTATTAGCTCGGTCGCGATCGGCTTCATATATTATTACGCGATTGAGAATCTTGGGCACGATCTCGCCATGTTTATGCCGATGGGCTTCGTGCCGCTGCGCTTCGTGGTCGAAAACCTGGCCATCATCTTCGTGGCGCTCGGGGTCAGCATAGGCGCCTGCGGCTCGATTATCTCGATGCGCAGATTCTTGGAGCGCTAGGGGCATACAAGAGCCGCAACGGAATCGTTATTGTGGAGTAATCGTGATAGATACGGGGAAGATACAATGAAAAGAATTTTTTCGATAAGGAATAGGGTAAGCGTAAAGGGCTTGGCATTAGCGCTCTCGGTTTTGCTGGCACTGTCCGCATGCATCGCGTTGCCAGGCGCCTATGCCGTGGAGGAGGGCGGATCCGGTGAGGCAGGGCAGGAGGAAAACGGCGCTGCGGACACCAGCACCAACACCAACACAGGCAACAATGGCAACAACAACGCTTCTGCGATTACGGACATCCAAAACAGTCTCGTAGACATCAAGGACGAGCTCAAGGATGCAAAGGACGAGTTGGACAGGGCTGTCGCAGAGATAAAGTCGCTCAATGCGAGGATTGCGGAGCTTGAGGCGCAGATAGAGGAGACGGAGGCGGAAATAGAGTATATCCAAGGGGAGATAGTCATAGCGAACGGCATATTGTTCGAGATACAGGAGCGGATCGTATACCTCGACAGAGAGATTTTCGACCAAAACAGCGCGCTCAACAAAAGGCTTCGCCTTATGTACACGACGGGCGACCAGAGCATGTTGGCCGTATTGCTCAGTTCAGATTCGTTTATCGATTTTCTGACAAATATCGAGATGGTTCGGAAGATACATGAGAGCGATGTGGCATTTCTGATAGAGCTTGAGGCGATGCTCGACGAAGTGGAGCAGAAGAAGGTCGAAGCACAGAAGATCGAGGAGGATCTGAGGCTTCAGAGGGCCATACTCAATGAAAGAAAGGCTGAGCTTGAAGTGGACAGAGAGGCGCTTGCCGTGGCAAGAAACCGTGTGCGCGCGATCCGTGACGAGTGGCAAAGAAAGATCGATGAGCTGGAGAAGGAGTCGAAGCGGCTCGAACGCGAGCTTGTAAGCCTGACGAGCCAGTGGGGCGACTATGCTGGCGGTGCCATGGCATGGCCGGTGCTAGGCACGGTCACATCTGAGTTTGGCAACCGCATACATCCGATTACAGGGCGTTGGGCGATGCACACAGGAATCGACATAGCCGCACGATCCGGAACGCCTATACATGCTGCCGCGGACGGCCTTGTATATTTCTCGGGTTGGAACAGCGGTGGCTACGGCAACCTTATAATAGTTGACAACGGCTCGGGCATATTCACTCTTTACGCGCACAATTCGGCAAACCTTGTTTCCAAAGGGGATGTCGTTCACCGCGGGAATGTCATAGGGCTTGTGGGCTCGACGGGCAACAGCACGGGCCCTCACATACACTTTGAGGTTCGCGTGAACGGTGTGCCGCAGAACCCGCGCGGTTGGCTCGGTGCAAGGTAGCACGGGATATTTCGGAACAATACGGAATAGTATAGAGAGTTGCATCCTGATGAAATAGTGAGAAAAATACTGGAGGGCCGCGGAATCGCCTCGGAAGAGGACATCCGTGAGTTCCTTTCGGAAAAACCCAAGTTGGCACATGATCCGTTCCTGCTTCCTGATGCGGAAGCGGGCGCGGATTTTTTGATAGGGGCGCTGTCGCGGGGCGACCGCATTTGCGTTTACGGCGATTATGACGTCGACGGCATTTGCGGCACGGCGATGCTCGTTCTGTTTTTCAGGGAGGCGGCTCGTGCGTTCGGCGTTGAGCCTTCGGTCACGTACTATATCCCATCTCGCATTGAGGAAGGCTATGGGCTGAACAATGCCGCCCTGCTCGCTGTGCGGGAGGAAGGGGCGGACGTCGTGGTTACCGTGGACTGCGGGAGCGTGAGCGCGGTGGAGGCGGCGTATGCGAAGGAAATAGGGCTGGAAATGGTGATAACCGACCATCACGACCCGGATATGGGGAGTCTGCCAGATTGTCTGCATATAAATCCTAAGCTAAAGGGAGCGGCTGGCGAGACGTATCCGTTTGAAAGGCTGTCCGGCTCCGGGGTCGCGTTCAAGCTTTGCGGGGCCATCGTGGGGAGGCTTGAGGCGAGAGGGGCTTTGGGCGATGCGCTGACGACTGGCGGCGTGTCCACCCTGCGTAGCGCGCTGCGTTCGTTCGTCGACCTTGCCTGCGTTGCGACCATAGCCGATGTGATGCCGCTTGTGGACGAAAACCGCACTCTTGTGAAGTACGGCCTTTCGATGCTAGGGCGGGGGTCAAGGCCTGCGTTTCGTGAGCTGCTTATGGCTGCGGACATAGACCCTGCCAGATTGAACGTCCGCGATGTGGCGTTTGGCATCGCGCCGCGCCTCAATGCGCTCGGGCGTCTGGGCGACGCTTCGGAGGGCGTCGAGTTTTTCTTGACCGAGGATGCGGAAAAGATGCGTGAGCTCGCCGTACGCATGGATATGATGAATACGGAGCGCCGGCGCATACAAGACGAGTGCTTGGATGCCTGCATGGCGATTTATGAGACAGGGCTCGATGGGGCGGGTGAGTCACGCCATAGGTTTTTGCTGCTTCGCCCTGAGAGCGCGCACGAGGGCGTGGCGGGCATCGTCGCGGGCAAGGTGCGCGAGGAGACGGGATGGCCGTGCGCGGTGCTGACGGAGAGCGGCGACCGCAGCGAGGAAGGAGGCTTCTTTTTGAAGGGGAGCGCGCGCAGCAGCGGCAGGCTAGACCTTATCGGGCTGCTTAGGCAGCACGCAGGGATGTTTGAGCGGCTCGGCGGCCATGCGGCGGCAGCGGGGTTTTTGATCAAAGCAGATAATGAGGGACCGCTTAGGGAGGCGCTTTCAGGAGAGCTTGACAGCCTGCTTGCGAAAGACCCAGATTTGCTCGACTGCAAGGAGAATCCCGAACTTGAGATAAAATCTTGTGACATAGGGTTGCCGTTGGCAGAGGCCATAGAGGAGCTTGCGCCTTTTGGGGCGGGCAATCAGAAGCCGCTGCTTTCCTTGGCAGTGCCATCTGCAGAGATTTCGAACGTACGTTCGATAGGGCGGGGCGGGAAGCACGTGCGGTTTACGGCGGGCGGCATTTCCTGCGTGTTCTTCGGCGGGGGCAAGACGGTCTTTCCCGAGGACGGCATGGTCCGGATCGTCGGCTGCCCTGAGGCAAACGAATGGGGCGGCAGGCGGAGCGTTCAGCTTGCCGTAACATATGTTGATATGCTATGATACATAGTTGCTATGATAGGCGAGAAAAAAGGACGTTTATTTGTTGTGTCAGGACCCTCCGGGGCGGGCAAGAGCGCCATTTGCGCAGGGTTGGCAGAAGGCAGGGATGTCGTGCTTTCGGTGTCTATGACCACGCGCCCCCCAAGGGGGCATGAGGTGCAGGGCAAAAACTATTACTTTGTGGACAGGGAGACGTTCGGCAAGGTCATAGACAATGGCGGCTTTCTTGAATATGCGGAGGTCTACGGCGAATGCTACGGGACCCCAAGGAAGCCTGTGGCCGAGCAGCTTGAAAAAGGCAAGAGCGTGATTCTTGAAATAGACGTGAATGGCGCCATGCAGATACGTGAAAATGCGCCAGACGCTGTCTTGGTATTCATTATGCCACCGTCTGCGGATGAGTTGCGGAGGCGCATTGAGGATCGCGGCACGGAAACACCTGAGCGTATAGCGCACCGCCTTGAGCAGGCAGAGAGCGAGATTTCGCAATTGGAGAAATACGATTATTGCGTGGTCAATGACGATCTGAAAAGGGCGACAAAAGACGTGCTCACAATAATGCACGCACAGAGGCAATTGGGCGCGGCCCCGTGGGAAGGCATGCTGGGGCTTTGGGATACCGGCGTGGTTCGCCAGATCGAGAAGCTGCTGGTCGGCGACAATGCTGAAAAAATTATTGGACGTTATCATAAAGAGACATAAAGGAGGCAGCCATGTTACTTCACCCGCCAATCGACGAGATAAAGCAAAAGGCAGACAGCCGTTATACCTTGGTAATAATGGCTTCAAAACGTGCGCGCGACCTTGTTGCAGGCAAGCCGGCGTTTGTCGAGATAGAGAACAATGTGCCGATTTCGATTGCCGCAGAGGAGATTGCGAGGGACGAGATTGGCTACAGGCGGCCTGTGCCCGAGCCTGAGCCGGAGCTTGATTCGGCCGAGGCGGTTTGAGGCTGTACCACTATCCAGAAGGGGACAGTCGGGCGTTTTGCGAAGCGCTGGCCGATTATTTTGGGGTGTCTGGGCGGAATGTGCCGGCATCCCTCGCTTCCGGCGGGTCGCCTGAGACACGCAAGGGGGCATATGGCAAGCCGTATTTTTCGGAGCCTGAATACGAGGGGCTGTTCTTCTCCCTGTCGCATACGCGAGGACGTGTCGCGGTGGGTTTTTCGGACGGCGAGCTAGGCGTGGACTGCGAGAATATAGAGGCACGGCCAGGGATCGAGTCAAGGTACGAGGGGATCGCGCGGCGGTGCTTCACCGATGATGAACGTGCGTATGTGGATGGCAAGGCCGCCGGGTCGCTGGACGCCGTGGGGCGGTTTTTTGAAATATGGACGGCGAAGGAAGCGTATATGAAATATACGGGCAGGGGGTTTTCCGAGGGGTGGAGAAGCTTTTCGGTGTTTGGCCTGCCGGGGGTGCGTATAGAGACGAGCAGGATTGAGGGGGCGGAGCATGTGGTGTGCTCGGTGTGTACGCAAGGGGCTGACGTTCGGGAAGGGCGTAACGGAGGCAGGACGTATGAGTGAGGTCGACAGATCGCATGGGTGAGGTCGACAAGGCGTACGAGCGGGCGCTGTGGTTTCTTGAGAGGCGTGAGCGGACGGAGCGTGAGGTCTATGAGCGGCTGACGAAAGCGGGGTTCTCCGAGGATGCCGCGCTTGGCGTTCTGGAACGGCTAAAGGATGCGGGGCTTGTGGATGACGAGGGCTATGCGGTGCGGTATATGGAGGCGCTTGCCACGAAAGGGCGAGGGCGGCTCAGGATAGCGCAGGAGATGCGACGCAAGGGCTTGACGGACGAGCTTGTCAGGAATACGCTAGAGGACGGGCTTTTGGACGAGGACGAGCGGGAGCGGGCTATAGACGCGGCACGTAAGGCGTGGGCGGCAGTCCCGGATGGGATGGAGCCACGCAAGGCCGTTGCCAAGGTGAACCGCAGGCTAGTGACGCTAGGGTTCTCGTATAGCATAATAGGCGAAGCGATGGACAGATTGCGGAGAGAATGTCAAGATGACGCAAAGGAGTGACGTATGTTCAGGGATTTAGAAAACAGACCGATAGCGGAGGTGCAAAACTCTCAGGCGGAGGCTTGGGAGGACGGCGATTTGCTGAAAAAGTGCGTGGACGAGCGTGCGGATTGCCCTACGTTCATTTTTTTTGAGGGGCCGCCGACGGCAAACGGGATGCCAGGGATACACCATGTCATGTCACGCACCCTAAAGGACAGTGTGAATCGCTATTGGTCCATGAAGGGTTATTGCGTCCCGCGAAAGGCGGGGTGGGACACTCACGGCCTGCCCGTCGAGATAGAGGTCGAGAAGGAGCTTGGCTTCACCACGAAGAACGATATCGAGGAATACGGGATCGCTGCATTCAACGAGAAGTGCCGCGAGTCGGTGTTCAAGTATGAGAGCAAGTGGCGTGATATGAGCAGGCGCATGGGATTTTTGCTGGATATGGACAATCCGTACATCACGCTGAACAACGATTATATAGAGACGGGCTGGTGGATACTCAAGCGGTTTTTCGACGAGGGGTATTTTTACGAGGGCTTGAAAATCCTGCCGTATTGCCCGCGCTGCGGGACGGGGCTTGCGAGCCATGAGGTGTCGCTCGGGTACAAAGAGGTAAAGACGAATACCGCCACCGTGATGTTCAAGCGCGCGGGGGGTGCGAGGGGTCAGGCTGGCGGCGAGGACGAATATTTCCTTGCGTGGACTACGACGCCGTGGACGCTGGCGAGCAATGTGGCGCTGACGGTGGGGCCGGACGTGGTCTACGTGAAGGCACGTCTCAAGACGGCGGGCACTGGCAGCGGCGATGAGGGCGAGGGGGCGAAGGGCTACGAAGGGGCGTTGGCAGGTCGTGTGCTTTGGTGCGCCAAGGCGCTGGCCGACAAAGTGCTTGGCGAAGGCAGGTATGAGGTCTTGGAAGAGAAGAATGGACGTTCGCTTGAGGGCGTACAATACGAGCAGCTTATGCCGTTTGTGGACGTCTACGCCGCACCAGGGGTCAAACCGGACGCAAAGGCGTTCTTCGTGACTCTGGGTGACTACGCAACGGACGAGGACGGCACGGGCATTGTGCATACAGCGCCGGCTTTCGGCGATGACGACTACAATACGGGCAGGCGTTATGGCCTCCCTGCACCAAACCCAGTCGACGAGGACGGCAAATACACGACCACTCCATGGAAAGGCCGCTTGGTTGTGGAGGAGGGGCTCGACATAGACATTATCAAGTGGCTTGCAGCAGAGGGGAAATTGTTCATGAAAGAAAAGGTCGAGCACAATTACCCACATTGTTGGCGCTGCGACACGCCTCTTATCTATTATTCAAAACCGGGCTGGTATATCGAGATGACGAAGCTCAAGGACGAGCTCGTGAAGAACAACAATGCTGTGAACTGGTATCCCGACTTCATCGGCGAGAAGCGGTTTGGGAACTGGATCGAGAATGTGAACGACTGGGCGATCTCGCGGTCGCGCTACTGGGGGACGCCCATACCCGTCTGGCGGTGCGAGGGCTGCGAGGGGCTTGCCTGCATAGGCTCGCGTGAGGAGCTGCGTTCGCGGGCGGTGGAGGATATCCCGCTCAGGGACGACGGGCGTGGCGGGCAGGTGGCGGATATCGAGCTGCACCGGCCGTATGTGGACGACATCCATCTTGAGTGCGAGAAGTGCGGCGGCCGCATGAGCCGCATACCGGAGGTGATGGACTGCTGGTTTGACAGCGGTGCCATGTCATACGCGCAGCACCACTACCCGTTTGAGAACAAGGACAGGTTTTACAAGGAGCTGTTCCCGGCTGACTTTATCTGCGAGGGGATAGACCAGACGCGCGGGTGGTTCTACTCGTTGATGGCCATCTCGACATTTATAGAGAAGGACAGGGCGGCGGCCGAGGGGGAGAGGGCTTATGGCGACAAGGGGCGCGCCTGCTATCGCAATGTGCTTGTCAACGATTTGGTGCTCGACAAAAACGCAGTGAAAATGAGCAAGTCGAAGGGCAACACGGTGGATCCCTTTATGTTGTTTGACAAGTATGGCGCCGATGCGACGCGGTGGTATCTGCTCTACTCCACGCCTGCCTGGACGCCGACGAAGTTCAACGAGGAAGAATTGGCCGAGGTGGCCGGGAAGTTTTTCGGGACCCTACGGAATGTATATCAATTCTTTGTATTGTATGCGAATATCGACGGGGTGAAGCCTGCGCGAGTGGACGGAGCGGCGGGGCGTGCGGAGGCTGACAGGTGGCTGCTGTCGCGGCTTGCCCACCTTGTAGGCGAGGTGAGGCGCGAAATGGATGCCTACGACCATACGCGGGCGGTGCGGAAGATACAGAACTTTGTGATCGAGGACTTGTCAAATTGGTATATCCGTCGAGGCCGTAGGCGCTTCTGGGCGCCGGAAGGCGAGGGCGGCGCGGATGCGGCGGCGGACAAGCAGAGCGTCTATGACACGACGTATGAGGCTTTGGTTACGGTGGCGGGGCTTATGGCTCCTTTCGCACCGTTCATATCGGACGAGCTTTATTTGAACCTGACAGGGGCAGCCGCCCTTGACGCAGGGGTGAGCGTACACCTGAGCGACTTTCCTGTGGCACGCGAGGCAGACAAGGACGCGGCGCTTGAGGAACGTATGGAGCTTGTGAGGCAGATCGTGAGCCTTGGGCGCGGGGTGCGTGAGAAAGAAAGGCTGAAAGTGCGGCAGCCTTTGGAGCGCGTATTGCTTGGCAGTACGCATGAGTCGCTTGTCGGCGGGATGACGGATCTGATAAAGGACGAGCTCAACATCAAAAATGTTGTATTTTTGGAAAATGTTTCGGAGTATATGGACTACGAGATAAAGCCGGACTTCAAGGCGGCAGGGCCGGTGTTCGGCAAGGATGTCAAGGCGTTTGCGGCGGCGCTTGCAGGGCTTTCGGTGAGCGAGGCTGCGGCGCTGGTGGACGCATTGGCGGGCGGCGAGGAAAGGGCGGTCAACGTCGGCGGGCGTGATGTGGCCGTGAACGCAGAACTTGTCGATATACGCGTGAATGCGAGAGAGGGCTATGCGGTTGCGATGGAGGGCGGCGTATTCGTTATACTCGACACGGGGCTGACGGACGCCTTGGTGCAAGAGGGGCTTGCGCGCGAGTTCGTCAGCAAGGTGCAGCAGCTTCGCAAGCAGAAAGACCTAGAGATGATGGATCGCATCGCGGTATCTTACGAGGGCGACGATGAGGTCGCGGCGGCGGTGGATGCGTGGGGGGGATATATAGCGGGCGAGACCTTGGCGGACGCGGTTGAGCGTGCGGATTGTACAGACGGCGAGGCGTGCGACCTGAACGGGCACGAGGCGCGGATAGGGCTGCGTAAGGAGGGTCAATAATGACTGAAGCTTCAAAGATACTGGCGGAGAGCCGGAAAATAGTGCTGAAGGTCGGCAGCAATGTACTTGCCGGGGCGGACGGCGTTCTCGACAAGGGGCGAGTGCGGTCCATAGCTGAGCAGGCCATTGCGTTGATGGCGGCGGGCAAGAAAGTCATCGTGGTCAGCTCTGGTGCAGGGGTGAGCGGGGCGGCGGCGATAGGCAGGCTCAACCGCAGGGATGACATGAATTATCGGCAGGCACTCTGCGCGGTGGGTCAGGTCGAGCTTATGATGGAGTACAAGAAGCGGTTTGCCGAGGGCGGCAAGGCGGTCGGCCAGATGCTCCTTACGACCGAAAACTTTCACGACGACGAAAGCACACTGAATATACGCAACACTCTATTTACATTGTTGGACGAGGACGTTGTGCCTATTATCAACGAGAACGACAGCGTGTGCATACGCGAGTTCTCATTCGGCGACAACGACAATCTGGCGGCGCTTACGGCAAACCTCTGGAACGCTGACCTGCTTATAATAATGAGTGACGTGGACGGGGTGTTTGACAGCAACCCCAAGGAGAATCCAGGGGCGCGGCTTATCGCGGAAGTGGGCGATGTGGACGCGCTTGACAGGCAGATCGTGACGGGGGGCGTCAGCTCGTTCGGCACGGGGGGCATGGATAGCAAGCTTGAGGCGGCAAAGACCGTGGGGCAATATGGGATACCGATGCTGCTCGTGAACGGCTGGCGCGAGAATGTGCTTGGGGATGTTGCGGACGGCGGGGTGTGTACGGTGTTCGTGCCGTAAATGCGCAAGGTGGGCTTGTGCGGCGCTCTCGATTTTGATGCGTGTCGCCCCGATAGCTCCTCTACGATTTGCCGGTGCTCGACTGTAGGCTCGGAGTATGGAAAGTGTGGCAGAGTCATTGTGGCCTCGCAATGCAAATCTAGGGAGGACTATCGGCTGCGACCCGCAAGAACCCGGACCGCCGCACAACACTTCGCAAGAGCCAAACGGCAACACATGGAATTCGCAAAAAGACGCACACATAGGAGGTACTCATATGAACATAGGCTTTATAGGGGTCGGAAACATGGGCGGTGCCATCGTGCGAGGCTATTCGCAAAGTGCGGCGATGAAAGCCACCGGCACGGACGCCCTCTTTGTTTTTGACAGCGATAAGGACAAGGTGAAGGCGCTTGCGGGCGAAGGACTGCCGGTCAAAGCGGTGGACAGCATTGAGCAGCTTGCGGGGCTTTGTGACGTGATTGTTCTGTGCGTAAAGCCGAATGCGTTCGGTGAGTTGCTTGACGAACTCGCAGGCGTGCTGGGAGGCCAGCCAGGCGATAAGCTGATCATATCGATTGCGGCAGGCATCAGCATCGGATATATCCGAGGGAAGCTGGGCACCGCCGCCAATGTGGTGCGCGTTATGCCGAACACTCCCGCGATGGTGGGCGAGGGCATGAGCGCGATGTCCGCATCTGACGGGCTTCCCGAAAAGTACGCCGACGTGGTAGAGAAGCTTTTTAGCGCCATCGGATCGGCTGTATGGGTGGACGAGCCCCTTATGGACATCGTGACGGGCATCAGCGGCAGCAGCCCTGCCTATGCGTATCTATATATGGAGGGGTTGGTGCAAGCCGGCATTCAGGGCGGGCTTTCCAAAAGGGACGCGACCATCCTTGCGGCTCAGTCCACGCTTGGCGCGGCCAAGATGGTGCTTGAAAACCTTGACGAAGTGGAGCCCCGCCAGCTCTGCGCAAACGTGTGCAGCCCTGGCGGTACTACCATAGAAGCCGTAAAGGTGCTAGAAGATGCGGGCTTTACGGAGACCGTAAGCAAGGCTGCACAGGCAAGCGCCGCCAAGTCCAAACTGATGACCAGATAGATTTTAGTGCTTTAGTAAAAAAACCTTGTGTCGGCGTCCGCTGCGAGGGGGGCGCTTCTGTCTTTGTCCGAAAGGGTGAGGCCTGCGCCGCCGTCGTAGGCGGGGAAGTACGCGCCCCAGTCCACTCCTATGGCGGGGTCGTCGAAGCGTATGCAGCCGTCGGCCGCAGCGTCGTAAAAGCCGTCGGTCTTGTAGCAAAACTCCACGTCGTCTGTAAGGGTCAGGAAGGCGTGGCCGAAGCCTCTCGGCACCATGAACTGACGTTTGTTCTCGGCAGTGAGCACCACGGCTTCCCATTTAAGATAGGTTGGGCTTCCGACCCTCAAGTCCACGGCGACGTCAAGCACCTCGCCTTGGGCAGCCCAGACCAGCTTCGCCTGTGCGGCTTCGCCGCGCTGGAAGTGTATGCCCCGAAGCGTGCCATTAGTGGCGGAGAAGGAGCGGTTGTCCTGGATGAAGCTGTAGGCGAGGCCGGCGGCCTTGTAGTCGCGCTCGGAATACGCCTCGTAGAACCAGCCCCTGTGGTCGCCGAACACGGTCGGCTCCACTATCACCACTCCGTCCAAAGATGTCTCGATTACGTTTATCTTTCCCATATGTCGATAATAGCATACTTTTGCTGCAAATGAGGCAGAAAAAGAGGTGGAGAGCGGAAAAAGCTTGACAGCGTTCATAATTTTGATATAATTCAAAATTATGAACGCTAGTAGGGAAAGCATATTGGTATTGAGGGCGGTCTGCGAGGCCGAGGGAGCCGGGCTAGGCCAAAGGGCGCTTGCGGAGCTTGTGGACGTTTCGCTTGGAAAGGTCAATGCTCTTGTCAAGGAGGCGATGGCGCAAGGGCTTTTGGAAAAGGCGTCTGCATCCTCTGCATCCTCTGCATCCTCTGCGTCGTCTGCGTCTGCGTCGGGCGGCGGCTATGTGCTGACAGATGCGGGGCGGGACAGCCTTGAGCCGTACCGCGTGGACAATGCCATCATCCTGACGGCAGGGTTTGGCTCGCGGTTTGTGCCGTTTACATACGATACGCCCAAGGGATTGCTGAAAGTCAATGGGCAGCCGATGATTGAGCGGCAGATAGAGCAGCTTCACGAGGCGGGCATCACGGACATCGTGCTAGTAGTCGGCTACTTGAAAGAAAAATTCGACTATTTGATAGACAAGTACGGGGTCAAATTGTTGTTCAATCCCGAATACGCGGTCAAAAATAATTTCGCGAGCGTGTATCATGCGCGGGAGCATCTTAAAAACACTTACTTGCTTGTTGCGGACAATTGGTTTCGGGACAGCATTTTCCATTCGTGGGAGCCGGTCAGCTGGGCGGGCTGCACGTACCATGAGGAGGCTACGAAGGAGTGGGGCGTGACGTTGGGGACGCACGGACGCATTACTCATATCGACGCGGCCTCCGATGACGCATGGGCGCTGAACGGCCCGGCATATTTCACGGAGGGGTTTTCGCATAAGTTTTCACGGCTTTTGGAGGAGGCGTACGCACGTCCTGGGACTGACGACTACTATTGGGAAAATGTCCTGATGGAGAATATAAAGGGGCTTGAAATCTACGCAAACCGCCAGGACGCGCACGTTGTATACGAGTTTGAAAGCCTTGAGGAGATACGCGGGTTTGACGAGAGTTATACGCAGGAGACGGACAATGAGATTTTGCGGAGGATAGCCGAGACATTTGGCGTGCCGCAGGGGGAAATCACGGGGATAAGGCCGCTCAAGGAGGGCATGACCAACCAGAGCTTCGTGTTCCATGTCGAAAGCGGGCCGTATGTGTTCCGTCTGCCAGGAAAGGGGACGGAGGAGCTTCTTAGCCGCAAGTTCGAGAAACGCAGCTATGAGCTTGTCGCGCCGCTGGACATCGCCGACGAACTTGTGTATTTTGACGGGGATTCGGGCGTCAAGATAAGCCGGTATTACGAGGGTGCTCGCGTCTATGACGCATACGATGACAGCGAGTTGAAACGCGCTATGGAGCTGCTTGCGAAAATTCACGGCGCAGGGATAAAGGCCGAACATAGGTTCGATATAGCCGAGATGATAGACTTTTACTGCGGGCTTGCCGAGAGGATCGACGCTGTCCGGTTTTCGGATTATAGCGAAGTGCGCGAGAAGGTGGGCGAACTTACGGCGTTTCGGAAGCGCCTTGCCATTCCCGAGATACTCTGCCATATCGACTATGTAAACACAAACATCCTGTGGCTGCCGGACGGCGGCGCAAGGGTTATCGACTGGGAGTACAGCGGGGCGGCAGACCCGATAATAGATATCGCAATGGGGGCTATTTATTCATATTTTCCGCGTGAGCGTGCCGACCTCGCTCTCTCGTGTTATTTGGGGCGCGAGCCGGAGCGGCTTGAGACGGCACGGCTTTATATGTATATGGCGCTTGCGGGGTTTTTGTGGGCGCTGTGGTGCCAGTACAAGCAGGGGCTTGGCGAGGAATTTGACGACTATCCGCTGATACAATATCGTTATATGAAGGACTATTACAATATTTTGAAGGAGGAGGGCTTTTTGGATGAGTAGCATTGGAGGAGGGCAGCCACCAGCGGGCGCGCTTACAGCTGCGGGGCTGAAACAGCAATTACAACGGTCATATTTTATGAAAGGCGTCACCATTGCGGTGCTTTCAGGCATGTACTACGGGGTGTACTCCGCGTTTGTCACGAAGGGCATGGGGGTCGGCGTCTGGGATACCTGGTATGGCACGTACGAGACGGGCGTCATGGTGCTTTTGATCGGGGCGCTCGGCAGCGCGGTCAACGACAGCGTGAGCGCGGTCTGGTGCTTCATCATTGCCGCCATCAAGGGCAAGCTGGGCGATTTTGCGCGATGCATAAGGACGAAGCCTGGGCGCGTGATGATACTCTGCGCGTTGGCGGGCGGGCCTGTCGCCAGTTCGGCGTACATAATCTCGCTGCAGATGGCGGGCTCTATATCCATTCCCATAACAGCGCTGTGTCCGGCCATCGGCGCCATATTGGGCCGGATATTGTTCAAGCAGGCACTGACGCCGCGTATGCTTGTGGGCATCTTTGTGTGCGTGGGCGCGAGCATAATGATAGGAAGCGTGGGTTTTGGCGAGGACGGCGGGACGGCTGTGGTCGTGGGCTGCCTTATCGCGCTTGTTGCGGCGTTTGGATGGGGCATAGAGGGCTGTATCGCAGGGTTTGGGACTACGCTTATAGACCATGAGATAGGCATCACGATAAGGCAGACGACATCGGGGCTTTCAAACCTGATAATCCTTGTGCCCATACTCAGCTTGATGGCGGGCGATATCGGCCTTGCGCCAAGCTTTATAGGAGCTGCGTTCACGGACGGTGCGGCCATGCCGTTCTTTATCGTCAGCGGGTTCTTCTCGCTGTTCACGTTCAGCCTTTGGTACAAAGGAAACTCGATGTGCGGGGCGGCGCTCGGCATGGCGTGCAACGGGACGTACTCGTTCTGGGGGCCGTTCTTCTGCTGGATCATCCTGGGGCTGTTCTTCAAGGAGGACGGGTGGATGCTCGCGCCTATCGCATGGGTCGGGGCCATCGTGATGTTCTTCGGCATATTGCTTATCGCGGTCAACCCGTTTGCGCCGCTTATGAAGAAGAAGGGAGGCGAAGATGAAACAGCCGCTTAATTATGCGATATTGCTTTATTTCACGAAGCACGAGGAAGGCGACGCGGACTCGATAATGGAGGAGCTTAGGCCGGAATACGGCGGGTATCGCGCGTTCAAGAGAAAGGGCGTTGTCGAGGCGCTGATGACGGCCAAGGAGAACGGCATACTGGATGAAGTGCGCGCGGAGCTTGCGGAAGGGGATGTGCTGCGAATGTGGTATAAGCTGTCGGACTACGGCACGGAACTGATAGCGAGGTTTTTGTAGGCTCGCCGAAAGGGGCATGGGCATGAACATAAGTGTTGACAACGCAATAATCTTGACGGCGGGGTTTGGGTCGCGGTTCGTGCCGTTTACGTATGAGACCCCCAAGGGGCTTTTGAGAGTCAAGGGCGAGCCGATGGTGGAGCGGCAGGTTCGGCAATTGCATGAGGCAGGTGTCACGGACATCACTTTGGTGGTCGGGTACTTGCGGGAGAAGTTTGAGTATCTGGTCGACAAGTACGGCGTGGAGCTGGTGCTAAACCCTGAGTATGCGGTCAAGAACAATTTTGTCAGCGTCTACTATGTACGTGAAAGGCTGAAAAACACCTATATACTCGTCGCGGACAATTGGTTTGAGGACAATATCTTCAACGCCACGGAATCGCATAGCTGGATAGGCGTCTCGTATTTTGAAGGGCCGACGGACGAGTGGGGCGTGACGATGGGCGAGGACGGGCGTATTGAGCGAATAGACACTTTTGGCGAGGATACTTGGGCGCTGAACGGCCCGGGGTTCTTCACGGCGGAATTTTCGCGAAGATTTGCCCAGTTCATCGAGGATGCGTACGAGGCTGACGGCACGGACGACTGGTATTGGGAGCATATAATAAAGGAGAATATAGCCAAGGAAAACACCCCAAATCTAGAGATATATGCAAATAAATTTGGGGCGGACAGGGTCTTTGAGTTTGAAAATCTCGAACAGCTTCGCATCTACGACGAGAGCTACCGCAATGCGTCGGGCAATGCAATTATGCAGGAGATCGCGGGGGAGTTCGGTGTTGCGGAGGGGGAACTCGTGGATATCGCGCCGCTGAAAGAGGGCGTGTCGAACGACAGCTTCACTTTCAGGGTGGAGGGCGGCACGCAGCGCTATGTGTTTCGCAAGCCTGGCATCGGCACCGACAAGCTTATCAACCGACGCAACGAGAAAAAGATTTACGAGCTTTTGGAGCCGCTTGGCATTAGTGACGAGGTTGTTTATTTCGATGCAGAAAGCGGGAACAGGATCACAAAGTTTTGGGATGGCGTCCGCGTGTCCGACCCGTTCGATGATGCAGACTTGGAACTCTCGATGCGGCTTGTCCGCTCTGTCCATGACAAGAAGATCATTGTGGACAATGCGTTCGATATGCCTAAGATGATCGAATATTACAAGGGGCTTTGCGCCGGCGTCGGTGCTGTACGGTTTGATGACTTCGACAGCGTGCTGAAGGACGTAGGCGAGCTTATCGAGTTTCGCAAAAGGCTCGCCGTGCCGGAAGTGCTTTGCAACGGGGACTTTCTATACGCCAATGTACTTATTTTCGAGGGCGGGGGAAGCCGGTTGATAGACTGGGAGTTCGGCGGCATGGCGGACCCGATAATGGATGTCGCAATGTACGGCATATTCTCTTGCTTTGGCAGGGAGCGGCTTGAGCTTTCGCTGCGCTTCTATCTGGGGCGCGAGCCTAAGCGGGAGGAATTGGCGAGGCTGTACCTGTACACGGCGCTAGGGGGATTTCTGTGGATGCTTTGGGCGGAGTACAAGCAGGCTCTGGGGCAGGAGTTCGGGGATTATCCGAGCACGATGTACCAGTATATGAAAGACTATTTCCGCTTGCTGAATGAAGGGGGGTTTCTGGAGTAGCGGAAGCTGGGAGCAATGCAGATATGCGGAAAATGAACGCTGACTGTGATAGAATACTCGCATGAAGACGTTCATAATGAAAGCTGCGGTTGCGATGCTGCGGGGGGCTGCCGCGTTTATAGGGGTGTTTGCATGGCGGCGGAAGGGCGTGGCGCTGATTTCGTGCCAAGGGGATGAGCCGTCCCAGGATATCCTGGATCTGGCTGCGGCGCTTAGGGGTATGCCCCAGGCACCGCGTGTGCGCGTTCTGGCGGGGAAGATGGATCGCAGCGCGGGCGGGGCTTTCCGCTTTGCAGGCAAGATGCTTTCGATGCTTAGAGCGGCGGCAGGGGCGAGGGTCGTAGTCGTAGATGCGTACTGCCCGGCGGTCAGCATACCTGAGAAGCGTCCAGGGCAGAAGGTGGTGCAGATCTGGCATGCGCCGGAGGCCATCAAGAAGTTCAGCCTGCAGATAGTGGATACGGAAGCCGGGTATAGCAGCCATGTGGCGGAGCTGCTTTGCATGCACCGTGGGTATGATTATATCCTGTGCCCGTCGGACGCAACGAGGCCGTTTTTCGAGGAAGCCTTTGGATATGCGGAGGAAGCTTTTGTGAAGCATGGGCTGCCGTCGCTGGACAGGATAGGGGCGCTTAGAGCGGGTCGCGATGCTTTTAAGAATCGTAAAGGGGTGCGGGCGGCTGATGACGGCCGCCCATGCGATGGCGATGGCGGCCGCCCGCTGACGGTGGTGTATGCGCCTACGTTTCGGGACGGGACGTGGGTGGACGCGGAAGGGCTTGTGCGGGCATTTGAACGGGCGGCGGCCGAACCGAATGCGTTCGGTGAAGTGCCACCGGCGTTTGAGCTTGTGCTGAAGCTGCACCCGCTTGACGCCGCCCGCCCTGAGATCGTAGCGGATACCGAGACCCTGCTTATCGAGTGGTACGCCAAGGCGGATATCGTCATCACGGACTATTCAGGGGTTGCGGTGGAAGCCGCCGCCGCAGGGGTCGCAAGCTATTACTATGTCTACGACATCAACAACTACAAGATGCGCCGAGGGCTGAATGTCGATCTGCACGACGAAGCCGTAGGGAAGTATGCGTTTATTGACGCGGATGAACTCGTCGCCCAGATGATGCAGGACTTTGCAGACGTCGCCGCCCCTGCGTACGACTACGAGGCACTTGAGGCCTTTGCGTCCAAGTATCTGGAAGTCCCGCTCGAAGGGAACACCCAAAGGCTTGCGGCATTTATCGCCAGACTGCACCACCCTCACGGCCAACCGCAATATGTGGTAGAATAGCGATATGAAAAAGGTAATCACTTACGGTACGTTTGATTTGTTCCACGAAGGGCATAGGTCGCTTCTGGAGCGTGCGAAAGCGCTTGGCGGTCATCTGGTTGTCGCCGTCACAGGCGACGGCTTTGACCGTGAGCGCGGAAAACTGAATGTGAAGGACAGCCTTGCGACACGTATAGAGTCGGTCAAGGCCACGGGCTATGCGGACGAGATCATCGTAGAAGAGTATTTTGGGCAAAAGGCTGCGGACATTATGCGCTTTGGCATTGACATCTTCGCCATAGGGAGCGATTGGAAGGGGAAGTACGACTACCTTTCAAGGTATTGCGAGGTGGTCTACCTTGACCGTACGAAAGGGGTCTCCAGCACGGAGCTGCGGGAGCAGAACGCGAAACTCTTGCGGCTCGGCATAATATCTGACTCATTTGAGGACGGGGGGATTTTTGCGGAGGCTCATTTTGTCAGCGGGCTTGAGGCGTCCGGCGTCTATATTCCGCCTGTGGGTGGCGGGGACGGCGGGCACGAGGAGAATATGGCCGCCGCCGAGGCGTTTCGTGCAAATTATGACCTTGCGACAGTTTTCGAAACGGCGGACGGGCTTTTTGAGGGGAGCGATATAGTCTATGTACATATGCAGCGGCGGTATCGCTTTGAGTTTGCCGCCGCTGCCTTAAAAGCGGGTTGCCATGTCATTTGCGATTTCCCGCTTGACAAATCCGAGGACGCAGAGAGAATATACCGGCTTGTCAAGGATTGCGGACGGGCATTTGTGGAGTGTGTTCCGCTATTGTATCTAAGGACTTTTCAGCAGCTTAGCGGACTTCTGCACGGAGGCGCTGTCGGGCAGGTGCTTTCCGTGGACTGCACAATGCCTGCGCTGGGCGACTTTCGCGACTCCGAAGCGCTGGCCGCAGCCACCTTCGCGCGCATTCTTGGCACGGAGGGAGCGACGGCAAGCCGGGTGAGCGTGCAGTCACGTGATCGTTACGACAGGATCGGATTTTCATGCGGTGACGCAATTGCAAGCTGTGCAGTTTCGGACAGCGAGTGGCTAAAGCCTGGCATGGTGATTGTGGGCACGGACGGCAGGGTTGAGATACCTGGGGCATGGTGGAACATGAATTACTTCAAGCTGCTTATGCGCGGAGAGGACAGCCCTCGCCGGTATTCGTTCAATGTCGAGGGGTCCGGCCTAAGATACCTTCTGTCGGAAACAAGCCAGATGGTGGCGGAGGGGCGTACCGACTCAATGGCGCTTAGCAATGAGGAAGCGCAGAAGCTTGTGGCGCTTCTGGAGCGGGGTGATCTGCTTTGACCCAAAAGCTTTTCACGCTAGGGCCGGCAGAAATGCACGGGTACACGAGGGGGGCGCTTTCGGAGCAGATCCCGTATTTCCGCACGGAGGAATTTTCGCAGATAAACATTGAGTGCATGGAGCGCCTGCGCCGCCTTGCAGGCGCGCCAGACGATACGCATGTGTATCTGCTTGCGTGCTCGGGGACGGGCGCTATGGAAGCGGTGGTCGCCGGGTGCTTTTCGGGCGCTCACGACAGATTGCTTGTCATAGATGGGGGCAGCTTCGGGCGGAGGTTTGCCGAGATTGCAACCCATCACGAGATACCGCACGAGGCAGCGACATTTTCCTTTGGCGAAACGCTGAAGCTGGATGTGCTTGATGCGGCAATCGGCTCTGCGGAGGGGTTTACCGGCATGCTCGTCAATATTCACGAAACAAGCACGGGGCAGCTTTATGACAGGGGGATGCTTGCTTCTTTTTGCGGGGAGCACGGCCTGTATTTTGTATGCGACGCCATAGGCTCATTTCTTGCGGATCCGCTTGATTTCGAGAAAGACGGGATTGACGCCCTTATCATAAGCTCTCAGAAAGCGTTGGCATTGCCGCCGGGGCTTTCTGCCGTCATCCTGTCTGACCGCCTTTTTCGAAAGATGTCGGACCAAGGGATAAAGCCCTTTTCGTACTACTTCGATTTCAAGCAGGCCGAAGAGAACGCCGTTCGTGGGCAGACGCCATTCACACCCCCTGTCGGCATTATTATGGCTCTGCGTGAACGCTTGGAACGCATTGAGAACGAAGGCGGCACAGAAGCGTCCGTAGCCCGCACTAAAGAACTTGCCAAGGATTTCCGGGAGCGCCTGAAGCCCCTGATAGAAAGGAAGCTTGTCGTCCTGTCGCCATACGTGCTTTCAAACGCCTGCACGCCGCTTGTATTTATCAATGGCGGGGCGAAGGATGCCTGCCAAAAGCTGTCGCAGAATGGGGTATGGCTAAACCCGAACGGAGGGCCGCTTGAGGATGTTGTCCTGCGTGTCGGGCACCTAGGCGACCTGACGCTGGACGACAACGCGATGCTGGTGGAGATGCTGTCTGACATATTGTTATGAAAGAGCTTATAAGCATTGTTGTCCCTGTATATAATGCAGAGCGCACCCTTGAGCGCTGCCTTGACAGCGTTCTTTCGCAGACCCACGAAAATATAGAGATAATCTGCGTCGTCGACGGCAGCCAGGACGGCAGCGCGGACATCCTGCACAGATATGCGGACGCAGACCCCCGTGTGAAGGTGATAGAGCAGGAAGGCAGCGGCCCGGCGACGGCTCGGAACGCAGGGCTTGATGCGGCATCCGGCGACTATATCGGGTTTGTCGACGCGGACGACCATGTAGCCACCGCTATGTTTGAGACGCTGTTGTCCGCCATGGACGGTGTGGAGCTTGCGAACTGCGGACGCACGAGCTTTTATGAGGACGGCACGGAGAAGGCCATAGCGCCGGGGCTGTCCGGCACTTATGAGGCGAGTGACGCATCGGCGCTCGGCGGTTTGATCGCAGGGGCGCCGGACTTTATCTGGGACAAGCTGTTTGACGCAGGCATCATAAGGGAGGAGGAGATACGCTTCCCCGACGGGCGCGTATACGGCGAGGACACGGTGTTCCTCGTGAAGTATCTGAGCCATGTGAGCAAGGCCGCATTTATCGACGCACCGCTCTACCACTATAATGCACATAGCGAAGGCTCGATCACAAACACGATTTCGGACCGTTGGTACGATATCTTCGAGAACCTGAAAGACATAATCTATTATTTCCGCGAACGCTACGACGATGCGGATTTTACCGCGATCAAGCCGTATCTTGAGGAATTGTGCATAAGGTATTATGACAGGCGGGCAAACGCGATGATAAGGCACGAGGGTCGGGGTTTCCAGATACGCTATGTAAAATACTCCTTTGAGTTCTTGACGCTGAATTTCCCGGACTGGAAAGAGCGTATGAGAAATATGCCGGGCGTGGCGTTCCCCAAGGTCAAGACGAGCCTGTTCCTTATGAGGCTCTATATCCTGGCGCCGGGGTCGCTGAAATCGCGATATGCGGAAAGGCTTGCGAATTGATAAGCGTAATCGTCCCCGTCTATAACGCAAAAGAGTACCTTGACGCCTGCGTCGGGTCTGTCCTTTCGCAGTCTTACAAGGACATCGAGCTTATACTTGTCGATGACGGCTCTACGGACGACAGCGGCGGGCTTTGCGACGAGCTTGCGGCAAGCGACCCACGCATCTCAGTTATACACAGGGAAAACGGGGGGGTGTCGCAGGCCAGAAATACAGGGCTTGATGCCGCCAAGGGGGAGCTTATAGCCTTCCTCGACTGCGACGACTATATACTGCCTGGCATGTACGAGGACTTGGTCGGAAAGATGACCGAGGCAGGGGCGCAGATAGCCGTATGCACGGTGATGGACGAGCAGGGGGACGGGAGCGTCCGCAAGGTCGACACTGGCGAGGCAAAGCTTGTCACGGGGCGGGAAGCGCTTATAAGCCTTGTGACTGGCATGGGGGGCAAGGCGGGGCACCGCGAGACCATATGGTTTTCGGTATGGAACAAGATATACGACGCAAGTCTGTTCAACCAGGCGAAGGGCGATTCGGGCGGCTGCACCGCCGGCATACGCTTTGACCCTGAGACGGACAGCGCAGAGGACGTGCCTGTCAACCTTGCGGCGTTCGCACAGACGGACAGGATACTCTACTATGAAAAGCCGTATTATTTCTGGAGGCATAGGGACGAGAGCCAGTCAAATCTGAGGGCGCCGGAAGCGCTGAGGGGCGGGACACGGACAAGCCGCTATCTTTTCGATTTTGCCAAGGCGTTGGAGGGAGAGGACAGGGCGCCTGCGGTCACGGCCGCCGTAAGGCACTTCTACTGGTACTATACAGGCTGCGTATACGCATTGTCACAGGCACGAAAGCTTGAGCCGAAAGGGGAGGGCGTAGATGGCCGCCGCCCGCCCGACTATCTCGCCCTGCGAGCCGATATGCTCGCCTCCCTACGTGAAATCGCAGCCGACCCATTATACAAAAAATACACGCAGAGCCGCTTCAAAGCCACTGTATGGCTTATGTTGCACGCACCGAACCTGTTCGGTAAGCTATGGCTGTGTTATAGAGGGCTAAAGAGGCTGTAATGGTATTCTCGACGGCGATATTCATGTTTGTGTTCCTCCCCATCTGCCTTGGCGGATATTATTTGATACCCAAGGGGATGCGAAAGACAAAGAATATGTTCTTGCTTATTATGAGCATCCTGTTCTACGGCTACGGCGAACCTCAGTTCGTCTATGTGATGATCGCCTCCATATTCATCAACTGGCTGTTCGGGCTTGCGGTCGACAAATACAGGGGGATGCCGGCGGCAAAACGGTTCATCGCTTTGATGGTCTTGTGGAATGTCGGGATATTCTTCATATATAAATACCTCAACTTCACCATTGCGACCATAGACAGGTTCTTTGGGACGGATATCCCGCAGACAACCCTATACCTGCCTATCGGCATTTCGTTCTTCACGTTCCAGGCGATGTCCTATGTCGTAGACGTCTACAGGGGGACTGCGCCCGTGCAGAAAAACCCGTTCAATACCGCACTGTATATCAGCCTTTTTCCCGCACTGATAGCAGGGCCTATCATCCGCTACAATTCGATTGCGGATCAGCTTACAGGCCGGGACGTGCGATTCAACGCAGATGACTTTGCGTACGGCGTGAAGCGCTTCGTCATAGGGCTTGGCAAGAAGCTTATACTGGCGAACATGGCTGCTTCGGTTGCGGACAGGGCGTTCGCGTCGGTCTCCGGCATATCGGGCGAGGAGCCTGCCGTTATGCTCGGCTGGATAGGCATCGTCTGCTATACGTTCCAGATTTACTTCGACTTTTCGGGCTACTCGGACATGGCCATCGGGCTTGGGCGGATGTTCGGCTTCCGCTTCCTTGAGAACTTTAACTATCCGTATATCTCGGGGACGGTCACCGAGTTTTGGCGGAGATGGCATATCTCGCTTTCGACCTGGTTCCGCGACTATGTGTACTTTCCGCTTGGGGGTAGCCACGTCGACAAAAAAAGCCGCTTGGTGTTCAACCTTTTTGTGACGTGGATGCTGACAGGGATATGGCACGGCGCAGGCTGGACCTTTATAGTCTGGGGGCTCTTTTACTTTGTGCTGCTCACTTTTGAAAAGCTGTGCGGCATCCCGGCCTTGGTCGCACGCTCGCCTATGACGGCACTCCTGTACCGTATTTTCACCATACTTTGCTTTATGCTTGGATGGGTGGTGTTCCGCGCGCCGACCATCGGGGATGCCTACAATTATGTACGCCTTATGTTCGGGCTTAGCGTGGACGGCGAGCATTACCCGCTTTTCACCGAGGCAACGAAGTTTTACATCGAGGACAATGCGGCCGTGCTTGTCATATGCGTGATAGCCTGCATGCCCGTAGTCAAGCTGGTTCAGTCAAGGCTTGCGGACAACGGGGTCCGGCTTCGTGCCGCAACTACGGCGAGCAATGTTTTTCTCGGCATAGTCTTTCTTGTCTGCGTATCGTATATGGTGAACGGCAGCTACAACCCGTTTATCTATTTCAATTTCTAGGGGGGAGGGAAGAATTATGAAGCAGAAAAAATGGAATAGCGGCAAGACCCTCATAGTATGGTTTCTCGCTGTGATGATTTTTCTCTCCGCCTGGAACGCGGACCGCTTTTACTACATGATGGAGAGGGATCTGCCAGGCATCACCCTGGCGGATGCAAAGGAGCGCACGGACAGATGGGACTCATACTATACGAGATATTTTCGTTTTATGGAGCCGCTTGCGGAGGTGTCAGGCGTGTCCTATCTGGCGATGGGCAAGACTTCCACGGACAACTATACCTACGCAAAGGACAAGGCCGGCAATCTGCAGCTACGTGAGGACGGTTTTGACCGCGAGCGCTCCGCGGAGCAAATGTACGTGATTGCGGAGGCCTTTGCCTCACGCGGCATACCGTTCGTATTCGCCGCATTGCCGCCGCGCTTCGAGGATGAGGACTTTCTTATCGGTACGGAGCTCTCCTTTTTTGGCAGCCACGATGCGTATATGCTCCAGGCGGCACGTGAAGCAGGCATTGATACGCTTGATGTAAGGCAGAAATTGATAAACGAAGGTTTGCGCCATCAATATTCGTTCAAGACGGACATACACCTTGAGACGGAAGGTGAGGTGGAGGCCGCCCGAGTGCTTTCAGGGCATCTGGCATCGCTAGGCATCGAAATCAGGGACAGGGACATTATTTTCGACAGGAACAATTACAATGTCGAGACCCAAAGGTTTGCGGGCAATCTCGTCAAATCATCGGGGATCGTCTACACCCATGGCAGCGACGCGTTCGAGTTATGGTACCCGAATTTCCATACGGACCTTACGGTCGAGAGCCCGGCAAGACGCGGCGCAAGGAGCGTTTCCAAGAGCGGGCAGTTTTCGGAAAGCGTGATGAACGGCATGGAGCCTCGCGGGGAAGGGTATACCTTCAGCAACACGCAATACTGGGTGCTCAATTATCTCCAATACCCTAGCGCATATTGTACGGTGGAGAACAATATGCACCCGGACGGCGCCAGGCTGCTTGTCATAATGGACTCTTATGCGACGAGAATGGCTTCTTACCTTTCTCTGGGCGCAGGCCATATCACCGTCATAGACCCCAGGGGGGACGGGAGCGCAGGATATCTGTTCGAGGCTATGGAGAACGGCGAATACGATGCCGTTGTGATGGCTGCGGGTACTAGGGACTTTTACGACAAAATCTATGAAGCGTTCAATCCTCCAGAGCCTACCGAGTAGCAGGGCAGGCAGGGCTAGTCGCTGCGACCGAGCATAAACTCACGCATTTCCGAACGAAGCTCGTCAAGTGCCACCTCATCGGGAATTATGACCGACAGCTCCTGGGCGCCCATCGAGTAGGTCGGGCGTTGCGCGAACGTGCCTGTCGCGCTTCTCTTTTCGATGTCCCAACTGCCGCCGAGCGTTATCTGCCTGTTGAACAATTGCATAATCACATCCTTTGGGATATTGGTCTCGAAAGTCCCTGAAATGGCCTTTAGGATATCCAGATAGTGAATCACAACGCTAGGGCTTGTAAGCCTGTCGATAATGGCCTCGACGACGCGCTGCTGATTTTCCCCGCGGTCCATGTCGCCGCCCTCAAGGCCTGACCCCTTGCGCGCACGGGCATACAGAAGGGCATGGTGCCCGCTCATCCATATCTTTCCCTCCTCGAAGTATGTCCCCCATATGCTGAAAGAAGTAGGGTTGTCAACGATTATGCCGCCCATTGCATCGACAAGATAGAACAAAGTGTCAAAATTGGCACGCACGACATAGTCGATAGGTATACCATATAGGTCCTCAAGCGTTTTCTTGCTCATGTCTATGCCGTAGACGCCTGCATGGGTAAGCTTGTCTTTGTTGCCCGTGGTGCCGTGGAGCTGCACATAGTAGTCGCGGGGCGTGTTTACAAGCATCACCTTGTAGTGCTCAGGGTCTATCAATACGATCATGTTCGCGTCGCTTCTGCCGCTGCTCACTTCGGCGATAGGGCCGCTTTCGTCAATGCCGCTGATATATATGGCGAAAGGCTTTGTGATATCCACCCTTGCGTTCGAGGCCGGATTGCCGGAGGTGTTCGAGCCGGCCCTGAAAGTCGTAAGCACCTCCAGATTGTCATAGGACTCGGGGAAGTATTCCGAATATGGGTTCAGCAGGGCGGTCTGCACTATTGCGATATCGAGGTCGTCGTCCTCTGTAGCCTCGATGAGCACCTCTATATTGTCATACTCTGTAAAGGTGGCGTCCGCCAGCTTTTGCGTCTCCCGCGCAGCGTCCCTTTTGCTTGCGTCCGCATTCCATATCCCTGCACGGACCGAGTTTTGCGGTGATAGCTCAATGCCGGCCTTGCGTTGGGCGACAACGCTGTATTCGATGGCGCCTTGGCTGGTAATGCCGGTGTGGGCGATAATGAAGTCTGATGTTTCACCCACCATTGTCGAGACAATGAGGTTGAGGAACAGCATCATGGATGCGAGCGCTATGCAGCCGACACGCACAAAAACGCTGTAATCGCCTTTGCCCGACCCAAGCAGGCAGAGCGGGACGACCACAAGCGCCACATCGACGGCGAGCGCAATCATAACCGGTCTGGCCGTGATCGCCACCCCCATATCCAAGAGGCTGAGAATAAGTATAGCTATGGAAGCGGCCGCCCCAAGACAGACTATCATCCCTATCAGGCGAAAGAAATAAGTGTTATTGTTCGCACTATGCGTTGTTGCTACATGACGCGCACACATGGGAGTATTTTACATAAAAAGGAGCACCCCCGCAAGCATTTAGAGGATATTTTTCCATGAAGATTATGTGAAGCGTAGATAACGTGCAGATAACAGGGGAGGATCTCAGCTGCTTGCGAGCAGGGCGGCGCCAAGGATGATCGCGGCTACCCCTATCACCTTCCTTGCGGTTATTTTCTCGCCAAGCAGCTTGTAAGCTATGATAAGGGTCCATATATAGGTGATCGAGCTCATAGGGAGCAGGATGGAGTAGTCCAGATAGCCGAGCAAGAAGATGTTGTTCACCGCGGCGATGATATACAGCAAGCCGCCGATCCAGATAAATTTTTCACGGACGAGTAGGGCGATGCTGAACTTTTCGAGCCTTAGCGTGGCACCTTTGAAGAAATACGAAGCGAAGGCTCCAAGCACGCAGCCGCCGATAAGCATCAGGTAAAGCACGACAGGGTTCATGGCTGGCTGCCCTCCCCAGGCCTATCCGACAAGCCATCCACGTGTTCGTCCTCCGCTGTGTCGCCGCCGGCTATCATCACCACCCCGAACACCACGACGAACACGCCGACGATTTTAAGCGTGCTGACCTCCTCTTTGAGTATGAACGCCGCGATGAAAATCGCAAAGACATAGGACAGGCAGAGCATGGGCTGCAGCACCGAAAGCTTTCCGTAGCGATAGGCGACTATCATTATAAGAGCCCCGCACGCATATAGCACGAGCCCCAGGAGCAAAGCCCAAAGACCCTCCGTGTGGAACATTTTCCAGAACATCTGCCCGAACGATGCCAAAAGCGCAGACATAGCCATCAAGAGTATTCCGCGCCGATTGCTTTTAATCGACTCAATCATAGAGCATAGTCTACCACGTTTTGATACTTTGATGCAAAGCTATCGACACACAAAGGACGTTTGCCTACGTGCGTCAAATGGGCTAATATGGTCACATGGACGAGAATCGTTGCGAACAACCTATGGTCAGCGTTATAGTGCCGGTGTACAATGGCGAAAAGCATCTCAGGCGCTGTATAGACAGCGTTTTCGGCAACGACTTTGACGATTTTGAGATACTTTTGCTCAATGACGGCTCATCCGATACGTCTGGCGACATCATAGCGGAATACGAAAGGGAGCGCCCCGAAACCGTCCGTGCGTTTTCGCACGGGAATATGGGCGTGGCTCGGACGCGCAACAAAGGCATAGATCTGGCACGCGGCAAGCATATACTTTTTCTGGATCAGGACGATTGGTTCGACAAGGGCTATATCCGCGCTTTCTACGACGCCATAGAGGAAAGCGGCAGCGACGTGGTGGTCGGCGGGTACAAGCGGCCGGATGCAAGCGGCCGTGTCGTGCTGTCCCGCCTGCTGAGCGGCAAGGGGTATTACCAATACATCACTGCGGCGGCGTGGGGCAAGATACACCGCGGCGCGTTCCTCAAGGAGAACGGGATAGAGTTCTTTGACAACAATATAGGCGAGGACGTGGTGTTCTCCACGCGCGAGGCGATCCTTTCCGACAGGTTCTCTTTCATACCCTATGTCGGGTACAATTGGTATCTGAACAAAGAAAGCGTGTCCGAGACGGATTACAAGGGTTTTCGCGATGAGGTGAAGCTGTTTGCGTTTCTGGAGAAGCTGGGAGGCCTGGGCTATAGGGACAAGGCGCTTGAGGAATACTTTATCGTCAAGTCGGCGTTGTACTACCTGATGCATTCGGGACGCACGAGCGCGCCTGAGAGATATAAGGAAGTCTACGCTGAAATAATGGGATGGATAGAGGCACGATACCCTGGCTTTGCGAATAACCGATTTTTGAATCGTGGCCTTCCAGGGGAGAGCTTCAAGGTCCGTCTGGCGATACGCATTTTGATGATAGTCCATAGATGCGGAATGGCCGGGGTCTTTGCAAAGATGTATTGCAAGGGCATGGAGGTGCAAGGTGGCTAGGAAAACAGACAAACATACGTTCGTAGTATGCGCCTATAAAGAGAGCGCGTTTCTTGACGACACCGTTTCGCGTTTGCTGAACCAAACCGTAAAGAGCCGCGTGCTGATAAGCACGTCCACGCCGAACGAGGCCATACGGGCGGTCGCGAACAAATACGGCCTTGAGGTCCGCGTCAACCCAAAAGGCGGCACTTCGGCAAGGGACTGGAACTTCGCCTACTCTCAAGCCGATTCGGAGTATGTGACGCTTGCCCACCAAGACGACATCTACGAGCCGACCTTTGCCGAGAGGACGCTTTCCGCTCTCGAAAACGCAAAAAACCCCGTGCTCGCATATACGGACTATTATGAGCTACGCTACGCGCAGGAGGGCGGCAAGGGCGAACGTGTCGAGAGCAACAGGATACTCCGCCTCAAGCGTAAGATGCTGCGTACGATAAACATAGCCAATGGGAGCCGCTGGCTCAGGAACAGGGTGCTGTCTTTCGGCTACCCCATGAACTGTCCGGGCACCACCTACGTGAAGCGGCGATTCAAGACGCTGGATTTCATTTCAGAATGGCAGAACAGCCATGACTGGGAGGCGGCGATAAGGCTTGCATCGGAGAAGGGCGAGTTTCTTTTCGTGCCGGAGCTTCTGCTTGGGCACAGGATATACCTTGAGTCGCAGACCACGCACACCATCAGAAGCGGGATACGCTACAAAGAGGACTTTGAGTGCTTCAAGAAGTATTGGCCTGCGCCGATAGCGGGAGCGATACTCAAGCGCTACGCCAAGTCCTACGACAGCAACGCCCTCTGATATGGTACAATACCCTCTATGAAAAGTGTTTTGGTAACCGGGGCTTCCGGCTATATAGGCAGGCATGTGACGGGCGAGCTTATCCGCCGAGGCTATTCGGTGTGCGCGAGCGATATACGGCACGACGAGGCAAACCCCGAGGCGGCATACACAGACATAGACATCTTTTCCGGCGACCCAGATATATACGAAAGGCTCGGACGGCCTGACGCCCTTGTCCACCTCGCATGGGAGCAGGGCTTCGTGCATAGCGCGCCCGTGCATATGGAGCGTCTGTCCGCGCATTATGCATTCCTGAAGAATATGGCGGAGGGCGGCCTTAAAGAGATATGCGTAATGGGTTCCATGCACGAAGTAGGTTTTTTTGAAGGCGCTGTCTCTGCCGACACGCCATGCGACCCGCTTTCGCTCTACGGCGTTTCAAAGAACGCGCTTAGGCAGGCGATGTTTATCGAGGCGGAGAGACTGGGCTTTTCGCTTTACTGGCTCAGGGGCTTCTATATATATGGCGACGATGCCAGAGCCAGTTCCATTTTCGCAAAAATTACCCAAGCGGCGGCCGACGGCAAAAAGGAGTTCCCTTTTACGACAGGGCGGAACAAGTATGACTTTATCGAAGTGGGCGAGTTCGCCCGTCAGATCGTCAGCGCCGCGACGCAGGGGCTAAGGGGCGTGAAAAGCCCCGTGACCGGAATCATAAATGTGTGTTCAGGCAAGGCTGTGACCTTGGCCGAACAAGTGGAGGCCTTTATACGCGAAAGGGGCTTCGACATCAGGCTTGAGTACGGGGCGTTTCCCGACAGGGTTTACGACAGCCGCGAGATATGGGGTGATGACGGTTTGATTCGCGAGGTACTTGCGGAGGACAGGGGCCTCTAGGCGTTTGTCAATCGTCCGCAAGGGGGACAGGGTAGACCTCCGGCATGGTCAGCACGGGCGCCTCTGCCAGAAATTCATCTTCCATCGTGTAGAATTTTGACCAGATATACATCCGCTCAACCATTTCAAGAACCACGAAGTCGGCGCCTATCATATCTAGGATCGGCCTCATTATCGTGTAGTTAGTAGGCAGATGAAAGAGGTAGACATGCTCAAAGCTCTCGGAAAGGTATGGGAGCAGGAATTGATATATATATGAATCCCCGAAAACCACGAGCGTTCCACTCTGATTTTTGTTGTAGAAATGGAAGTAAGCGCCGCCTTTCTGAAAGCCTGCCATGTCTAGCTGCTCCTGCGGCATCCAAGGGTCGTTTGAGTTTGATATCTGCTCGCAGGCGAAGCCTGGCACGTAGTCGAAATCGTAGACAGTGTTGTGCAGGCCGCTGAACACAAAATTGCCGTCCCAACTTACATATGGCTCGGTATGCACGGATATGTCGAAATCATCTAGGTCGAGGACCCTGAGATTCGGGTCGTAGGCTCTAAGGCGTTCCATTATCTCAAGGTACCCATGCCATGCGCCCATATAGTTCCAGTGGGCATTGTCTTTTGTCTCGTACCAGAGCATGGAGTCGGATGCGACGGCCTTTTCGCGGAGCGCTTTCGTCATGTCGTAGGCGTCCACGTCGGTGTTTGCGAGCATCCAGTCGACTTGCTGCTCAAGCCTGCTTTCCAGCGGCCTTTTGACGAAAGAGTCAGGATAAAGCCCAGAGTGGACCTGCTCTTTGTCGGGTATCGTGATGAACAGGAAAGGGATGTCCTTTGATTTGAAATAGTCCGAGGCGGCCTTGATGTTGCGTCCGTTTGTGGCAAGCTCCTCTTCGGACAGAGGGTAGTAAGGCGCCCTGCGTGTGGGGAAGCGCCTGTCGTCGCCCGCAAAAAGGTTTCCGTCTTTGCCCTGAAGCTGCGCAGTGTCCAAGATCACCCCGAACAAGTCGTACATCACCCGTGTGTCGATCTGCGGGGCGAAAGTGCGAAACCCTATGTTGTCGTCGAAGAAACTCTCGAACTCCGTCTTGGTCGCAAAGCCGCCGCCGTCCTTTATGATTTTCGGGAAAGAGGCCGCCATGCGGTTGTCGCCTGGCATATATCGCCCCGTGTTCTGGAACAGCAAGGCGCCCGGCAAGGCGATGACGGCGAGGAAGATCAGCAACAGCGCCAGCTGGTCTTTTTTCAATTTAATGCGATTCTTCTTCATATTCATGCAGTATACATCCTTATGCCATGCACGCCCTAAAACCTAAAATAGATGAACGGGTTGTATCCCGAACCGATGACGTTGACAGCCGACCAGAGAAGCAGGGCGGCGAGGCAGGCGATGCGGAGGACAGCGTAGGCGGCCTCCTTGTCTGCCAGCAGCCTGTCCCTGAACAGCGAACGCAAAGCCCCTGCGAGCGGGGCGGAGAACAGGGCGGCGACCACCAGGACAAAGACGTTGAAGCTGTCGAGGTAGAAAAGCGCGGAGACCTTTATGTCCGAGCCGTCCCTGAAAAGCGCCATATTGCCCATATACGACCATGCATACGAGATAGTGTCGCTTCGGAACAGCACCCAGCCAAACAGAACGACCAGAAGGGTGTAGAGGCGCGCGAGCATAAGAGTGAACGGGTTTTTGATCCTTTCAAGAAAAGCGGCGGTATGCGTGTTTCTCCGCAGGATGTTCTCTATTACGATAAAGAGCCCATGCCAAAGCCCCCATACGATGAACGTGTAGTTTGCGCCGTGCCAAAGCCCCGTGGCAAAGAAAGTGACAAGCAGATTCACGTAGACTATGCCGTGCCTGTTGCCGCCGAGCGGGATATAGAGATAGTCGCGGAAAAACGACGACAGCGAGATATGCCATCGTCGCCAGAACTCGCGGATGGAGATTGACGCATAGGGGTGGTCAAAATTCTCCTTGAAGCGGAAGCCGAACATAAGGCCGAGCCCTATGGCCATGTCGCTATAGCCGGAAAAATCAAAGTATATCTGGAAAGCATAGGCTATGGCGCCCACCCAGAGAGCGGCTGCGCTGTGAGCGTCCACCGGCGCCATGAAAATGGCGTCGCATATGACGGCGGTGTTGTTCGCGATAAGGACTTTTTTCGCTAGGCCGCAGATAAAACGGGAAATGCCCTCGGTGAACTGGGGCACGGACTCCTGCCGCTCGTCTATCATGGGGCCTATGTCGTCGTATCGCAGAATCGGCCCTGCAATAAGGGGGGGGAATAACGCGATATACAGACAGAGTTTGAGCGGGTTTTTCTGCGGCGAGAACTTGTCGCGGTAGAGGTCTATTATATAGGTCATCCCTTGGAACGTGAAAAAGGATATACCGATAGGCAATATGATGTCACGGAGCGGGATGTCGGTGTTGAAAGTGGCGTTTAGTATCCCTGCGACGAAGTCAAAATACTTGAAATAGCCTAGCAGGGCAAGGTTCAAGGCGACGCCGACCGCCAAGGCGAGCCTGCTGTACAGGACGGAATGGCGTGCGCCCGCTATCCAAAGCCCGCATATATAATTGATGGCGACGGAGCCTAGCAAGACGAGGATCAATACGTTCTCGCCCCAAAAATAGAAGAACAGGCTTGCCACAAGCAAGACGATGTTTTTTGCCTTCCTGCCAGGCAACGCATAGTACGCGAGCAACACAAGCGGTAGGAATATAAACAAGAAAATCACAGAGCTGAATACCATAGGTAGATGATAGCATATCGCGTCGCAAATCGCAAAAACTTGCAAAAACGGCCTTGAAAGGGTAGTATTGACGCTATGAATATAATAAATGATGTGGTGGGCTCCCCCCTCGGAAACCTGATGTATTGGTGCTATGTCGCCGTCGGTTCGTATGCCGGCGCCATCCTGCTGTTCACCCTTTTGACAAAGGCGATACTTTTCCCGCTGTCGGTGATAGCGCAGAAAAACTCCATCAAGATGGTGCGGATGGCGCCTGAG
>WRMW01000003.1 GCA_009776955.1 Clostridiales bacterium
AACAAGTGGAGAGTTTGTCGCACTCCCGGGTTCATCGGGAAAAAAAAAAAAGCCGTTATCAAACTACCACTTGGCTATATACGCCTCATATGCTTCGTCGTATGCCAGCACTTCAGCCATCGAGACCCACCTGGGATCCATCAATGTCTGCACTGCCGGATTCGTGTTGGCGCCCGTGAAGATGTCCATCGCGAGCGGCACTATGTACTCGCCGTACATCTCGGGATGATAGGCGACCGAACCGAGCCATGTGCTGCCGTCGTTGCCCTGCCTTGCAAGCTCCTTGAACTGCTCAGACACATTGTGCGATGCAAGCAGGCAGTCCTGCGTCCTGTTCGCCGTTTCGGCCGCTGCGAAGACGCCCTGCGTCGTTTCGTCGTTTACCGCGACAACCGCGACCGTCCGCACATCCGGATTGGCCGTCAGCCATGCCGAGAACTTGTCCCTGCCGACAAGCGTGGTGTCGGAACCGCCACCGCCCATGTCGATCCATACAATCTGGTCTTCCGTCAGCGTGACGCCCCTGTTCGCAAGGCCGTCGATCGCGCCGCCCATGCGCCTCTTGACGAGATCGCCGTTCTCGGAGTTGAAGAAGAGCACGAGATACTCAAGATCCCTGCCCTGCTCGGCAAGCGCATCGCCAATCGCTTCGCCGCAGAGCTCGCCGGCGCGCTGGTTGTTGATGCCCATAAACCAAGCCTGGTCGGTGCCGTCCGCCGTGAAGTATTCGACGTCGATCGAAATGACCCCGGCGCCGCCGCTCTCTTTGACGACCTCAACGATATTGCCGCCAATCTCGGCATTGACGTTGAAGTCGACAACTACCTGGGCGCCTTGCATCAAGAGCTGCTCGGTGTTCGGGATGATCCTCTCGGGGTCGAAGTCCGAAGTGACCGTGACGAACCCAAGTCCCCTCTGCTCCGCCTCGTACCTCATGCCGCCGATGACATTGATGAAGAACTCGATGTAATCGCTGCCCGCATTGTAGCCGATGATAAGATCGGATGCGTCGCCGCCGCCACCGCCGCCGCTGCTGCTACCGCCGCCACCTGACGGGCTCGAACATGCTGCAAGCGCGAACACCATCACAAGTACGACTGCAATCACTGCTGTAAGTTTTTTCATAACTTCCTCCTTTTTACTACTGTCACTTTACTTGAACAATTATACTATAGCAATAACGATTTTCCTCTTTCCAAGCAATAGCAATTTATATTACATCGTTCTTCCTTTTGAAAGAACGTTGAGGAACTTTTCATAAGCGCCCGCAAAATCTCCGTCCGGCAGATACTCCCGTTGCGGGAAACACTCTTTTACGACCTGCCTTGCCTCTTTGACAGAGCCTATGGCGCCGGACGCGATCCATTGGACGGCCGCGTTGCCTATAGTGGTGGCCTCGACCGGACCCGCATATACAGGCAGCCCCGTCGCGGATGCCGTCATCCTGCACAAAGCTTCGCTCTGTGCCCCGCCGCCGATTATGTGCATGGCACGGAACTTCTTGCCTGTGCAATCCGCCGCCTCTTCCGTCGCATTCCTGTATTTCAGCGCCAGGCTTTCGTATATCACCCGCACCAACTCGCCCTCTGTCTGTGGCGCGCGCTGCCCCGTCTTCTCGCAATAGGCCACGATGCGTGCAGGCATATCGCCGTCCTTTATGAACAGCGGATCGTCTACATCTATATATGACCCTATGGGCGATGCCGCCTCGCACATCGCGTCAAGTTCGGCGAAGCTGTAGACCTTCCCCTCAAGCGCCCATTGCTTCCTCGACTCTTGCAGGAGAAAAGAGCCCATGACATTTTTCAGGAAGCGTATCCGCCCTCCTGCGCCGCCCTCGTTCGTGAAATTGCATTCACGCGCCTTCTCGCTCATCAAAGGCTCGGCGAGTTCCGTACCGATGAGGCTCCATGTGCCGCTGCTGATATACATATAGTCGTCCTGCTCCGGCTCAGGGATGGCCATGACTGCGGCGGCCGTGTCGTGCGAGGCCACGCAATAGACGGAGGCCGCCTCTGCCCGTGTCTCCTCTTGTATCCCGCTCCGCAATGTGCCGCAACACGTGCCCGGCATCACGACGTCCTTGAATATCTCAGAGTCGAGGCCGAGCCGCTCAAGCAGCGGCTTGCTCCATGCGCGCGCCTTGGCGTCAAGCATCTGCGAAGTACTTGCTATGGTGTATTCGCTATGCATCTCGCCCGTCAGGAAATAGTTCAGAAGGTCGGGGGTCATAAGCAGGGCCTTCGCGCTCTCAAGGTCTTCGGGGCGATGCCGCAATAAATAATCAAGCTGATATATCGTGTTGATTTGCATGTTTTGTATGCCCGTGATCTCGTACAGCTCTTCCTTGGAAATCCTGTCGAACAGCGAAGCCCAGCCGTCCGTCCGTCCGTCACGGTAATGGACCGGCATGTCGACCATGCGGCCATGCCCGTCGATAAGCGCAAAATCCACGCCCCATGTGTCGATGCCTATGGAATCAAAGCCGCCGTTCGCAGCAGCTTTTGCAATACCCGTTTTTGCTTCGTGAAGAATCCTCAGGATGTCCCAGTAAAACGTGCCGTTCACGCGAACCGGGTCGTTTGCGAAGCGGTGCGCTTCGTCAAGGCTTATCCGGCCGTCATTAAACGCCGCGAGTGTCACCCTCCCGCTTGATGCGCCTAAATCAATTGCCAACGCCCTGTTCATCACATTGTACCCCCGATAAGTGGTATCGTTATCACTTTGTGCTGATTATGACGTTATTATTACAAATTGTCAAGCAAAAATATCAGGCTGTGTCCCGGATGATCAAATCGCCCGGCAGAAGGATTTTCCGAAAACCTACCTCGGGGTTCTGAATCTGCTCGAACAAGAGCTTGGCCGCCGTCCGCCCGACGTTCAGCTGCCCCTGCGAAGCCGTCGTAAGCTTTGGGCTGAGCCAGTTGCAAAGGGGGATATCATCGAAGCCCATGACGCATACCTCCTGCGGCACCTTTATCTTCGCCTCGCGCAGATAGTCTATGACGCCTATCGCAAACATGTCGGTCACGGTCATTATCGCGGTCGGCGGGCTTGAAAGGTGCATCAGCACGCGCGCCTGCTCGAAGCCCGCCGTGATATGCGACTCGATGTTTGCCTCACGCACCAGCTTGGGGTCAAACTTTATCCCGTTTTCTTTGAGCGCCGTCAGGTAGCCTTCGTACCTTTCCAGCGTGGCCGCATTCTTTGACTCGTACCGGATGTAGCCTATCCGCGTGCGCCCTTTGTCGATAAGGTATTGAGCCGCCTTCCGCGTCAGGTTGTACCCGTCCACCCGCACCATGCTTATAGGCTCGTCCTCTTTCAATATGTTGTCCATGACGACTATCGGCACCTTCTTGCTGAGCCGCAGCAGATAGTTCACGTTCTTTTCGATGCGCGCATACGAGAAGAAAAGTATGCCGTCCACCTGGCGCCTCACCATCTCGCGCAGATAGTCCATCTGGTTTTCCGCGTTGACGCCCGTCGAGCACACCGTCATGATATACCCGCTGCTCTCCACAACCATTTCAATGCCGCGCAATATTTCGGAATAGCCATGGTTGAATTGTTCGGGGAGAAGGACCGCGATGTTTTTCGCAGTCCCGGTGCGCATGATCTGCGCAAAGCCGCTGGGTATATAGTCAAGCTCCTTCATGGCTTGGTTGACTTTTTCGAGCGTCGCCGGACGGACATTCCCCTTGCCGCTCAAAATCTTTGAAACCGTCGTCTTTGAAACGCCGGCTTTTTTTGCAACATCTATTATGGTGCTCATAGGCTTTGGCGCGCTTGCAGAACGAGGCCTAGCCTAGTCCTTGCGCAATTCCCCCGCAAGCTGCTGCGTAAGGTCAAAGACCTTTGGGCATTGCTCAAAGCCGCCCGCAAACCACGGGCCGACTGTGAGATCCCACTTCTTGCACACGTCGGTGGCGCGCAGCGCGGCATTCAGGTCGTCGTGGTCCTTGTCGTCCGGGCACTCGAGGTAGATAATCGAATAATTTTTGAAAATCCAAATCGCCTCGTTCGTGTATCCTGCATCATGGACGGCCTCAAGCATTTCCGGCCAGACATTTATATGTATGTCTATATATTCCTCCAAATGCTCCGGCTTCACTTCAGCGACTATCAAATATTTCTTCATTTTGCTTTCCCTCCTTTGAAACAGCTAAAACGACTTGTTTTGGCGATATGACTCGCTCTCCCAGTTGACGATAAAGTCCGTGAATTCATCGGGCAGCGTAAGCGGTCCGCCAAATGATTCGCTATAGACAGCCACCTTGACCGCATCGATATAGAGCTCCGCCGCCAGGCCTGCTTCGCCTTCGTCCTTTCCGAGAGCAAAGACGCCCTGCCCCTTCACCGCGGCGATTTTCGGCTTATATCCGTGGGCTGCCTCGTATTCCGCAAAGGCCGCCGGAAGCTGCTCCGGCGAATCCGCGAACACAGGGTACGCACGGCAATAGACGATATGGTCAGGCGTGAACGGCTTCATCAACGGCGCATAGGCTTCCCGGCTCGCCGTAAAGCAGGCGATCTCTTCATTATATAAGTGGATGGCCGTGCCATCCGTAGGGGCGGCAATCTGCCGGCCGCCGCCGGGCGAGCACCCGTTTGTGGCGGGTGCCATCGCAGGCTCCCTCACGACCCTGCCCGACACGCGCCCCATCACCGCCGCCATAAGCCTGTCCGCTTCCTCCGTCGTGTCCGCCGCCACAAAGACCCCGTGGTTCTGAAGCAGCACGATGGACGGATACTCCCCGTAAGCCTCTGCATGTGCCTCAAACATAAGGGAGCACTCCCTGCTCAGTATATAGCCCGGCTTTATCAGCGGCACCCAAAGAAAGCTCTCACGGATATCGCAGAACAGCTCCTCTGCGGCAGCCGTGCCGTCCCGCCCGCAGGTAAGCCCGTTTACAAGCGAAGGGTGCACATGCAGCACATAGGCCTTGCGGAAAAGCGCATGCAGGATGCACTCGACGCTTGGGCGCTTGTCGCCCTCCCCCTCAAGCCGTGCATCCATCATGTCCTTGAGCGCGCAGGCCTCCCTGGCCTTGTCGCCCTCTGGGTATTCCGCCTCTGTAAGCGCCCGCAGCCTTTCCACGTCCATCAGGACAAACCCGTCCTCGCCTATCGTGGAAAGCGCATGGCCTGACGCCTTCACAGCCATGACCCCGCCAGCTTTGTACGAGGTATTGCCGCCGCCCGCAAGCACATAGCGGGGGTCGCCGCCGTACTTTCTGGACATTTCAATCAATCCGTCTAGTTTCATACAGAACATATTACTACATATTTGCCCTATTGCATAACATCATATAGCGATTATAATCAGACTATACGGATTGTACGGAAAATCGCTGGACATGGAAGTCGGACATGGAGGTAGAGGGACAATGGCAGAATTGAAACCAAAGGTGAGGCCCAAGATCGGCCTGCTGTTTACGGGGCTTCATATATACTGGGACCAGTTTCCGCAATTGCAGGAAATCGGGCACAATATGTACAATAGGTATCTTGAGCGTTTCCGTGAGATCGGCGATGTCGTGGAGGCAAAATTCGTGGACACCCCGGAAGGCTCGGAGAAGGCCGGCGAGCAGCTTGCGGAGGCCGGCATCGATATCCTGTTCGTCTTTCCGTTCGGGTATACCACCGGGATGATCATAGTGCCGTGCATCTTCAAGCTTTCCGAAAGGATACCCATCCGCCTTATAGTGTCGCACGAAGACGCCACCTACGACTACAAGAACGCCAAGACCGCAGACTTCCTGCACCACAGCGGCGTCTGCTGCATCCCGGAATACGCAGGCACCCTGACACGGATAGGCCGGAAGTTCCGGGTCATCACAGGCTGGCTCGGCGACGGACGCTTCTGGGACGAGATACGCAAGGACTCAATAGGCGCCGCTGCCGCAAGCGCTTTCCGCGAGCTGAACTTCGCCATCATCGGGAACACATACACAAACATGACGGATATGCCGACCGACGACCATAGGCTGCTGAAAGCTATGGGGCGGGTGTTCCTGCGCCCCGAAGTGGAAGAGTTCGAAGAAGAATACAAACGGGTGACGAACGAAGAAATACAAGGCATGTTCAAGGAGTTCCGGGAGCTGTACGACGTGGACGAAACAGTGACCGACGAACACATGTTCGAGTCCGCAAAAATAGCGGTGGTCTTTGACAAAATCATCAAGAGGTACGACATCAGCGGCTACGGCTACTATTGGTGGGGGGAAAAGGACTGGGTCACGCATATACGCGCGCAGTCCATGCTCGCAGGCTCACGCCTCTCGTCCATGGGCAGGATGGGCGTCACCGAAGGGGACGTCAAGACGGCCATGGCGATGAAGATGATGGACCTTATGGGCGCAGGTGGCATGTTCATAGAGTTCAATTCCGTGGACTATGCCGACAATTTCATCCTTGTCAGCCATGACGGCCCGGTCAACTTCAATGTATCCGAAGGCCGTGCCAAACTGCAGCACCTCGACATCATGCACGGCAAGACGGGCATGGGGCTTGGCGTGGACTTCGACCTAAAAAAAGGCCTTGTCACCATAGTCTGCCTTACGCAGTCGGACTACAGCTGCGACACCTTCAAGCTTATCTACACTGTGGGCGAGGTGGTCGACGGCGACATCCTGAACGTAGGCAACCCCAACGGCAGGATGCGCATACAAAAGCCTATCCCGCAATTTATGGACGAATGGTGCCAAGAGGGGCCGATTCACCACTTCTCGCTCGGCATAGGCGACATATCCCGCGAAACGGAGGTGTTTGCGCAGGCCATGGGCTTCGCCTGCGTACGCATATAGCGCCGCTCAGGATTCGCGGGCAATCAGCATTTTTGTGGTTTCTTTCAGGTTTGCGAAGAATGGGTCTTTGCTTGCCTCGGATATGAAGGGCTGCCGGGGCGAGTTGATGTCTTCGCCGCTTATCTGGAGCATGGCGTGGCGCTCGCAGAGATTCCGCACCCGTATCAATTGTTCGCGCGTGTTTCTGGCCGGCATATAGGTGACGGCGCCTATGCCGAGCCCATGCAAAACCTCAAACAGCTCGTCCAGACGGGCGTCTTCGAACTTTTGGGCTTTTTTGTCGCCCGTGACCGAGTTCTCTATGTCGCCTAGGTACGCATAGGCAAGTATCGAGTCGGTATCTTTTGCAAACTTTATGAACTCCCGCACATTAGGGCACTCATCGTCCCCGGACGGTATATAGAACAACTCCACGAAACCGGCTTTCAGAACGCCTATCAAGTCATATAAAAACATAACTTCGTCCGGGTCGCCTAGCTTTTCGATGCTTTTGCCGCCGATTTCAGGCCAGGCCGCGAGCCTGTCGCGGAGCCCCTGCCCCCGCCCATGCTCGCTTATCAGCTTCAAGGACAGGGCGCACAATATATGCCTCTCCGTCACCGCGCCGCCGTGGGCTTTTTCTGACAATGGCACCACGTCGCTTTCATAGTCCAGCTCTATGCCCGTAATCCCTGAAAGCTTCTCGCACATACGGGCATTGCGCCGCCTGCGGGCTTCGCCGATAGGCTTCAGGATATTCTCGGCCTCCGTCAGCTTCGCGTCGTAAAGGCCGTGGACGACCATATAGGCGATGCCGGCCTGGTCGGGGTTGTTCAGCCTCGCCCCCTCAAACGGCGTGGCCTCAAAGCCTGCGCGGAACTCAAACCCTGCCGTCGTCGGCACTCCCATTATCCGGCCTGCCTCCCTGAACTCCGGTATGCCGGATGCGCTGTCATGGTCGATGATGCCCACCGCCGACAGCTTCGACATGCACGCGGTATAGACGGCCTTCGCCGGGGAGTACGGCGAAAATGAAAACGTCGTGTGTATATGGTTGTTGACGTTTCCGTCCGGCTCAGGGATTGACAGCCTTCCCCCGTCCGCAAGCATACGCAGGGCGCGAAGGGCCTCAAGCCGCTCCGCCTGCGATGGGGCATTCAATTGCGCAATTAATTCTTCCATTATATCACCGATTGATAAATCACTCCTCGAAAAGCCCGTCCAGCACATCCGCCGCTGTCGGGTAGTCGTCAAGCGAGGCTATTTCGTTTTCCAGCTCAATAAAACGTAGCATGACGGTTTCCGTGCGCCCGTCTATCCACTTAGTGCCGCGTAGCTTGAGCTTCGCTTTGACATAGGCTTCTTCTTTTGTTTCCGCATATGTATAGGCGTCCTTCGCGTTGAAGAACGCAAATATCGCATCTGTCGCGTCAATATCAGGAAAGAGTCCCTTTAGAGTCTCTCTTGTTTTTTCGCGCTGTTCCTCGACACCGAATGGCGTGACGCGTTTTTCAAAGTCGCGACGACGACGCTCGCGTTCTTCTTTGCTTACGAATGGAAAACCTTCAAACCAACCCATAACCGTGCCCTCCTTACCTGCCTATGCCCGCCAACGTCTTGAAGTCCGCCTTGAGGCTCAGGTAAAGCTGCTTGTACAGCTCAAAGTACGGCGCGTATGCCATGCCGCTCGCCTCGTCCGGCATGGTGGTGTCGCCCTTGCCTATAAGCTGGCCGCATGCTTCTGGCAGATTGTTGTAGACGCCAGTGCCGACGCCCGCAAGTATGGCCGCTCCGAGCGCCGCCCCCTCGTCCGAAGCCGGAACGCTGACAGGGCAGCCATAGAGGTCTGCAAGCATCTGACGCCATAGCGGGCTTTTGGCGCCGCCGCCCGTCACCATCATATCGCCCACAGGCACGCCCATTTCCCTAAAGACTTCCACGCACTCAAGCTGAGAGAAAGCCACGCCCTCGCGTACGGCACGGATAAGGTTTGCCCGGCCGTGTACGCCCGACAGCCCGAAGAACACGCCGCGGCAGTCCGGGTCTGGATGCGGCGAGCGCTCGCCCATAAGATAAGGAAGGAAAAGCAGGCGATCCGAGCCTATCGGCGCTTCTGCGGCAAGCCTGTCCATCAATATATATGGGTCTATCCCCGCCGCTTCCGCCTCGCGTATCTCCTCGGTGCAGACATTGTTCCTAAGCCACTGGACAGAAAGCCCCGCCGCCTGCGTGCAGCTCATAACGGTCCACTTGCCTGGCACGCTCGCGCACAGAGCATGCACACGCCCTGCCATATCTATACGCACCTCGTCAGAGACGGCGTAGACTACGGCGGACGAGCCTATGGTCGTAAACGCTTTGCCCTGCACCACGACGCCTGTGCCGACGGCCGCCGCAGGGTTGTCGCCCGCGCCGCCCACCACCGGAATGCCTGCTGGCAGCCCCGTCTGCTCCGCGCAGGCGGCGCTCGTAAGCCCCGTGACATCCTGCGACTCGTGCATCTTCGCAAGCAGCCCCATGTCTATGCCAAGCTTATCGCACACCTCTGGCGACCACTCGCGCTTCGCGACATCCATAAGCTGCATGCCCGATGCGTCGGACACCTCCGTGGCGAATTCGCCCGTCAGCTTGTAGCGGATATAGTCTTTTGGCAGAAGAATATGCACGCATTTCTCATACAGCGCCGGCTCGTGTTTTTTCACCCATAGTATCTTCGCTGCCGTAAAGCCCGTCATCGGCGCGTTCGCCGTAATCTCGATGATGCGGTCACGGCCAAGAATACGGCACATATCCTCCGTCTCCGACTCGGTCCTTTGGTCGCACCAGATGATGGACGGCCTTAGCGCCTCGCCGTCCTTGTCGAGCATCACAAGCCCATGCATCTGGCCTGAAAGCCCTATGCCGCAGACCTCCACACCGCCCGCTTTCGCAAGCACGGCGCGCACTCCGTCCACGGATGCCCGCCACCAGTCCGTCGGCTCCTGCTCCGCCCAACCGTTTTCAGGCTGATACAGCGGGTACTCGCCAATATGGGACGCAAGCAGCTCGCCCCCCACGCCAAAGAGCGCCACCTTAGTGCCGGAAGTCCCTACGTCGATCCCCAGTAATGCCTTAGTCATCACAACCTTCTTTCATTTAATAACGGGGGCGAGCCGCACACAAATCGAGAACGCCGCCCTAACCAAACAATATCTGATTCACGGCGCTCTGAAGCTCCTCTTGACGTCCCGACCCAGGCAACGCAGGCGCGCCGAGCCCTTCCGCGACCGCGGCAAGCTCCGCAAGCGTCGCCGTGCCGTTCCTTATCTTGCGTCCATGGTCCGTATTGTCGTAGCTCGAATAACGCTCCTTCACGAAAGCGTCGATGCGACCGTCCTCGATAATGGCCGCCGCCTTCACAAGGCCTAGCGCAAAGCTGTCCATACCGAGGATAAAGCCTTTGAACATATCTTCGTATGTATAGCTAGGCCTGCGGTTCTTTGAATCGAAATTGAGGCCGCCGTTCGTGAACCCGCCCGCCTTGATTATCTCGTACATCGCGAATGTCGTTTCGTAGATATCAAACGGGAACTCGTCCGTATCCCACCCAAGGAGCAAATCGCCTTGGTTGGCATCGACGCTGCCGAACATCCCCTCGACCGCTGCGATACGCAAATCGTGCTGGAACGAATGGCCTGCAAGAGTCGCGTGGTTCGCCTCGATGTTGAGCTTGAAGTCCTTGTCGAGGCCGTATTTCTTCAAGAAGCCCGCCGCCGTCGCCGCGTCGAAGTCGTATTGGTGCTTCATGGGTTCTTTCGGCTTGGGCTCGATATAGAAGTCGCCGTCGAAGCCTATGCTCCGCCCGTACTCCACCGCCATCTTCATCAAGGCAGCTATATTCTCCTGCTCGAACCCTACGTCCGTGTTGAGCAGCGTCTCGTAACCCTCGCGACCGCCCCAGAACACATAGCCCTTTCCGCCAAGCTTCACGGTCACCTCAAGAGCCTTCTTCACCTGCGCCGCCGCGAAGCAATAGACATCCGCCGAATTGCTTGAGCCTGCGCCGTTCATATAGCGCGGGTTCGAGAACATATTGGCAGTGCCCCAAAGCAGCTTCTTGCCGCTCTCAGCCTGCTTCTCCAAAATATGGTCCGCTATCTCGTCGATGCGTTTGTTCGTCTCGTTGATATCCGCCGCCTCGGGCACAAGGTCAACGTCGTGGAAGCAAAAATACTCGATTCCTAGCTTGTCCATAAACTCAAAGCCTGCATCGACCTTTGCATGCGCGTGCTCCATGGTTCCGACCGCCGCCGCGCCAAACAGCTTGGTCGCAGTCCCCGGCCCGAACATGTCCGCGCCTGTCGCACAGACATTGTGCCACCACGCCATCGCAAATCTAAGATGCTCCTTCATCGGCTTTCCGAGCACCACTTTCCCCGCATCGTAATACTTGAACGCAAGCGCGTCCTTGCTCAAAGACCCCTTATACTCCACTTTCGGCAATCCTGCAAAAATCTCAGCCATGCTATCCCTCCATTCCAGACACTACTTCGTTGCTACTAATATTTAACTAATTGTATAATATTTGACATCGGGTGAAACTCACACTCTCCTTCCACCCGCATACCACCAATTTAATACAACTCCAGCCGTATTACAAGCAAAAACCTGAAAGCGGCCTCGGAGCGGCCTGAAAATTACCATTTTCTTGTAATGTTATCGTAAACCAATCATCACCCCCATGTGATTTATCTCACACCATCTTTTGGTACACTTTTACCACGTATCTATGTACGTATATATATTGTAAGCAAAAGAAGAAAGTCTGAGTGTTAGCAGTTTTAGGCAACTTGAGTAGGAGATGATTATTATGAAAGGCAGAAAAACGAATTTTCTTGTGGCGCTCACGGTGGCCGTCTGCATGTTTCTGGCAGTGCCGCTGTTTACGCACGGCGCCGCACAGGCTGCGGTCGGCGACAATATCGTTCGGGTGCACCTCAACTCCTACGGCGATCCCACTTCGGTAAGCATGAACGTGACTGGATCCTATAGGATTGACAACAACAATCAGGCTGTGTCCGGTTCGCTTACCGTGGCCGCGAACGGTTCCGGCATCAGAGTGACCGCCGGCTCCACGGTCTACAACCTCGGCAGCGACGTCTATATCAGGGCGGCGAGCCTTGCGGTCAGCAATCTGATACAGATAAACGGCGGCCATAGGTTCGCCGGCGATATGCGCATCCTGAACAAGAGCGGCAAGCTGAAACTGGTCAACCATGTCGACATCGAAACATATATTATGGGCGTAATCCCGCACGAGATGGGCAATGGCTGGCCTATTGAGGCGCTGAAGGCGCAGGCAGTGGCGGCACGCACATATTCTTACTTTGTCACCCACTCCAAAGTTCGCACCTCGGTTGAACACGACCTTGTGAACTCGGTTTCGCACCAGGTTTACTATGGCTATAATGCCTCTCACGCAAACGCCATCGCGGCGGTGAACGCCACAAAGAACACGATAATGAAGACACCGGGCGGACAGGTGGTCTATGCTTGCTACTCCGCGTCCAACGGAGGCATGACGGAGACGGGCATAGCCTCCGGCGCCGCAGCCACCAACTTTGCGTATCTGCCGCTTAGAGAAGACCCGTCCGACCTTGCTTTCGCGCTCGGCTCCTCGACCTACAGCGGCAAGATGTGGATACCAAAGACGATACCCGCCGTGCTCTTGAGAGACAGTGTGGTGCAGCCGTATAAAATGATAAACGACAAGCTCAAAGCGGCCGGCGTCAACACGAATGCGCTCACAGGCAACGTAACGGTAAAAAACATCGTGCTGACAAGCCCTAGAAATTCCAGCCCTAACAGGCAGTTCCAAGGCGCAAATCTGGTGCTTGGCCTGTCAGGCGGCTCGGATATAACTGTTTCGTTTACCCCTGTCACCTTTTCTGGCGGCAGCGCACGATATCCCTTCCTGAACGAAATCCTAGGCCTCGGCACTAAATTCACCCAGCTCGCTTTGCGAGATGACGGGTCGAACTGGCTGCTCGCAAGCGTCCGTTTCGGACACGGTGCAGGGCTTTCGCAGATCGGTGCGTATCAGATGGCCTTAGAGGGCAAAAAATATGACGATATTCTCAAGTTCTACTTTGATGTAGGCAATGCAGCCCACTTCGTGACCATGCCATGGGACAACAGCGGCGGGACTGGCACTGGCGCGCCAGGCTTTACCGTGACTGACGTAAGCGGGACCGGCAAGGTCAACGCGCCTGGAACGGTGCTGAATGTAAGAAGCGGCCCTGGCACTGGGTATTCGGTGCTGGCCACGCTGAATCACGGAGCAAACGTCACTATTACAGGGCAGGTCGCGGACTGGTGGCGCATAGTCCTCAGCGATGGCAAGAGCGGCTTCGTAAGCGGGGCCTTTATCACGGTAGACCCGGGCAGCATAAAACCGCCTGTGACCGAGCCTCCGGTCGAAGAGCCAGTCGAGGAGCCGATTGAAGAGCCGATCGAAGAGCCGATAGTCATCGAGCCGCCGACAATCACTGACCCGACCGACCCGGGAACTGAGCCGCCGGGGACAGAACCGCCAGGGACAGAACCGCCAGGGACAGAACCTCCAGGGACAGAACCTCCGGGGACTGAGCCTCCGGGGACTGAGCCGCCCACGACGAACCCGCCGGTTACAAACCCGCCGACGACAAACCCGCCGACGACGAACCCGCCGACGACGAACCCGCCCACGACGAACCCGCCCACGACGAACCCACCAGCACAGACGCTCAGCGGCAGGGTCAATACGCCTGGCACAACGCTCAACGTACGCAGCGGCCCCGGCACCAACCACTCCGTCATCGGAAGCCTTGCACACAACGCGAAAGTGACCGTCACGGTCGAAAACAACTCGTGGTACAAGCTTACTTTCAACGGCAAGACAGCATTTGTAAGCGCGGCCTTTATAGTCATTGACGAAACCCCGAAGCCTCCGTCGCAGCCACAGACCAGGACGGTCTTTGTCAACACTCCAGGCACGACGCTCAACGTGCGAAGCGGCCCCGGCACCAACCATGCAATCATCGGCAGCCTGAAGCACGGCCAGAGCATCACTGTCACGGAGGAAAACGCTGAATGGTTCAAGCTGACCTTCGACGGCAAAACCGGCTTTGTCAGCAGGGCTTGGACATCCACAACGCAACCGCAGCCAGCAGTGCCCACGACAAAGACGGGGACTGTCAATACGCCAGGCATGGTGCTCAATGTACGCAGCGGACCTGGCACAAGCCACTCCATCCTCGGCACATTGAGGCATGGGGAGAAGATTTCCGTAACGGAGGAGAACGCTGGTTGGCTCAAGCTCACATTCAACGGGAAGACTGGATTCGTAAGCAGGGATTTTGTGACGCTCGAAGGGACTTCAGGCCAGCCAGCCATAAGGAACGGCACGGTCAACTCGCCCATAGGGCTCAACGTACGCGACGGCCCTGGCACAAACCACAAGATAGTCGGGGCATTGACGCATGGCGCGAAGGTGACCATCACCAACCAGTCAGGGACGTGGCTGAAGATACGGCACGGAAACGGTGAAGCCTGGGTGAGCGCAAGCTATGTGAAAATCTAGGCTTAGCGGCCTACGCCGCCACCGCTATATGGTTCCACTCGCGGCAAAGGCTTTCAGCGGCCCCAAGACAATTCAAAAGCGAAGGATTTTCGGAGCGGATGATTTCAATCATCCGCTCCATTGACGTTTTTGCGCCCATCACCCGCTCGCGCCCGCTCAAGGCATGGGCGATACGGCAGATTTTCTCCTTTTCGTCAGCAAGAGCGTCCGCGCCCCACACCGCCACGACCTTCGCCCTCTCGTGTCGGACAAAGACGCCGGTCTCTGGGTCGGACGACAGCAGGCGCGTATTGAGCAGCATATCCCGCGCAGACAGCAAACACCTTATATAGCCTGTGAGCATATCGAAAAGGCCTGCAAGCGTGGCCGGCCTGCCGCCGTTCGGGCCCTCCCCGTACCTTGCGACGGGCACAAGCCCCTCGCTCGAATACAGCAACGCCCTTCGCCCCTCTGACTCCGCAAGCGTCGCAGGGGGCAAAAATTCCGGCTTCGCTTCTGTTATTATCGCGAGCTCATGCGGACACATGCTCTGTTCGCCAACCGCGACAGCTATTATATTGTTCATAAACCAAGCACCTCACTTCCCGCCGCACTTCGCGCACGGCGTATATCCTTGTTTCTCCGCATCCTCGCGCCCGACCTCTATCACATAGCGGTCCACGATATAGCACTCGCCCAAATGGTAGACCTTGCCGCTCGTCTCAAAGCAATAGACCAGTGTTCCGTCGCGGCGCGCCGCAGGCTTGCATAACTTGCACGGATTGTAGCGGCTTCGGACATTTCGGTCGAGCAGCACCTCGCGCGGGTTGTTTGCGATATAGGAGCAGCGTTCGCCGTGGTATCTCTCGCCCGCCCGTGGGAAGATCCAAACCGTGCCGGAGCCGTCGTCTTTCTCCATTTCGGAAAACGGCTTGGGCGGGCCCCTCTGCTCTGTACCCACGAAAGCGCGGCACAGGACTGTCCGCTCGCCGGACGCTTCCCCCCTGAAAACTTGCGGCAGTCTGAACGGTGTGTCGAAAGTCACGGAGACAGCGATTAAATCCGCATACATCCGCCCGCCCGCAGAGCTTCCGAAGGCGGGGTATGAAAACCTGTCGGCGCTGACGTTTTTCGCCTCGCTGCGGCTCTCGTACGTAATGCGCCGCTCTAGGTCTTGCCTGATCTGGATCGGAGGCAGCCCGACGGACGCCTCAGCCATGGCTCTATGCGCCTCGTCGGCAAGCGAATGGTGGACGCCCTCTGAAATCATGCAGAACTTGACAAGGTAGCCGACGGTCAAAATCCCTATGACGAAAAGCGGCAGAAGTATCGCCGCCTCGGTCGCGATCGACCCCCTGCGTTCTTTAATATTTATGCGTGTAAGCATATTCGTCACCATTCACGCGGCACGAGAAGCGGAAGCCCATATAGTGCTCGCGCATAAGGAAATCCGCATAATATGTCCCTTTGAGATTTATCTGCATCAAATCCATCATTCGCAGCAACTTCGTCTCGCGATCGAGCACGTAGAGCATCAACCTCAGATAGTCGCGATAGCCCTGACCGCTGCTGTCCACTGCATAAGCGGGTTCTGACGATGTCCAGCCCGCCCATATCTCCGCTATGTTCTGCGTAGCCCATTGCGCAGGCGATTTTGTGAGAGCGACCTTCGCTCCGCGTTCAAGCAGCATCAAATCGTTGCCGGTCTCAGCCGCTACCCAGGCTTCCATAATGGCTACCTTGGTGGGGGCGTACAATATCTCTGCCGAAATCGCCGCCGCTGCCAATGCGATTTCCTCGACCTTCGCCATCTTCACCGGGTCTGAGGCGAGGGCGATATTGTTCAGCAAGAACCGCATGGCACGAAGCCTGTTTTTTATATCTGCATAATTTGAGGCGTCGTTGCGTTTGCCTGCGATAAGGTACTCTATCTCGTTCCCGAAAAAGCGATCTCGCTTCGCCCCATCCACATGGTTCCCAAAAACCGAAAGCGCGTACTCGGACACGGCGAACAGCGACGTCCCCTCACGCATGACATTCTCTATCTCGGGAATGTCCGTGATGACGCCAAAGGACGGGAACAAAGGACCCTTGTAACCAGTCGAGGGTAGCGACGAAATGACGCTCTGGCTCCTTAGCACGCGGCCATATCCATCGTCACGGCTCGTGCCGCCCTTCGCGCTGCCGCTGTTTGCGCTTGCGTTGCCAGTGTTTCCACGCAAGGCTCCCAATGTCTGCGGCAGCGCCGCCGTGCGTATCTGGTCCTCAAAATTGTCGAGGTCGTAGAGCGAATAACCGGCAAGGCTTGCCTCCACGGTCTCGCAACGCACGTCCTGCGAGACGGTTCTTGACCTGCCGCTGCGGAACAATGCATACCTTGGGTCTTTCGGGGCGAGCGATGCCTCTGCATAGTAAGCGATGGCGTCCTCTATCCAGCTTTCGTCGCCGCGAAAGCCAATCAGCCCGTAGTCCCCGAACATACGTTTGTCGTATTCGGACAGCACGGAGCGACCCGCAAGCTGTAGCGAGGCGTCCGCCATGCTCCTGCCCGCCACGGATTTTGCGCCCGCAAACAACACCGCCGACACCGTGATAAAGCAGGCGAACACGACCACAAGAAACACGGAGAGGCTGCCGCGCCTGTCGAACTTGAATCGGTGGAGTTTGGGTCTACGGAGCTCGGGCCTGTGGGGCTTGAGCCTGTGGAGCGCGTTCACGGCAAAACCCCTGCGATGGCGCCTCTCGTCCGCACCATCGCCGCCTCGTCCAGAATATAGTTCCGCGCATAGTATTCGGTCTCATAACCACCCGCACTTGTGAATCTTCCGCCGTAGTAGGTGACCGACCGCGAGGCTTCAAGCTGCTTGCGGAAAGCCGAGCCCGTTTCGCTTACGGCGAACGATACGCTCTCCGCCTCGCGCCTGTACCTGTCGCGGGCATATTCATCCGTAAGCCGCGCTTGCGACCTGTCCCCATTGGCGGCGGCCTCTCCCCGCAGATAGACGTGCAAGTGCACCTGCGTTGCCGTCTGGCTGTAAATGTTCAGCATCAGCGCCATGACTGCCATCGCGCAAAACACCGCAATAGGAAAGAGGACCGCCGCCTCGACCATAGCCCCGCCTCTACAGGAATTTTCCCGCCGAAAGATTTGAGAATACATTTTCGACAAACACCTCTATCTGCGACCGGAAAATAAGCCCGACCACTATGGCGATGGCGATGATGATAGCTATTTGCACGAGTTCCATGCCCCCGCGCGGGTTTTTCAATAATGATTTCATTGTGTTTTGATTCCTTTCTCTAAGTAATTTTTTTGTTTTTGTTTTTGCTTGCGAGCGGCGCGGCGCGCTAACTCATCTCGAATGTCGCCGGCATGACTGTGATTGCGATAACGGCAAGTATCTGTAGCGCCATCGGGAAGATAAGCTTGGTCTCCGCTATCCGCCCCGCCGCCTCAGCGCGTTTTTTGCGGCTGTCCCACAAGAGCTCGCTCTCTGCCCTGAGTTTGTCCGCAAGCGTGCTGCCCTTGTCTATATTGTCGGACAATGTCGAGCTGAAACGCATCAGCTCGCGAAGCCCGCTGCGTCGTGCAAGCTCGGAAAACTCATAGGCCAAGGGCGTGCCTGCGGCGTGTACGCGTTCCTGTGCCGCCGCAAGCTCCTCGTATAGGCGCCGGCGGCCATATGACTCGCGAGTTTTTATATAGTCGTCCGTAATCCTCGCTATCGCCGATGTGATGACCAGTCCGGCGCCGAGCAGCAGGCCCAGTTTCTGTATGAAATCAGGGAAGTCCCGTTCGATCTCGGCACGAGCTTTCTCTATGTCCCGTGCAGCCTTGCGATATCGCTGCGTCAGGTAAAAGAACATGAGCAAGACGCATCCGAACACGGCCGCCACGCCCTCCGTTCGCTCTGGCGGCATCCAGACAAACCTCACCCCGTCGGAGGTCTCTGCCGGCAGCGCCACGGCCTCGCCGTCACGGGAGCCCGAAGCCTCCTTGACAGCCTCCGCAAGGCGGGCTTTCAAAGCTGCGCCGATACCGCTTTCCGGCACGCCGGCGCCGGTCTTGACAGCTATGTGGAAAGTCTGCATCTCGCCCGCAAGACGCACATATGCCGTAAGCGTCACGGTCGTGCCTTCGCTTATCCCGACAAGATTTGTCACGCCCTCGTTGGAGATGATGCGCGCGTCGCTGCTGCGCCAGGAAAGCTCCGCGCCCGTTTCAGGATCTGCGCTTGGCAGCTTCAGGTCGTGCATAATGGCATCGAGGGAGGCGTTGCTTCCGAGGATAATCCCCGGCAGCCTTTGGCCGAGTGCGAGCAAAAGCCCTTCGGCCTCTTCCGGCGACGGCTCCCTCGGAAGTATCCGCACGGCGGCGCGCTCCCTCGCCGTATAGCCGCCGTACTCAGCATGGACTTCCGCTTCGATGGTCTTGGGCACGCCGCCCACCACTGGCCGAGCGAGGTCGAACCCATCAAGCCCGTCCCCGCCCTGATCCAAGGCGTAGGCACACATGACGACGACCGCGACGAGCAGTATAAGGAGAGCCATCTTTTGATTCTGCTTTTTCGTCTCAAGCACAAGCCGCTCGGCCTCCGCTTCGGGAAAAGCGCCCATATACAATTCACGCAGACGTGCCGCCCTGCCGGTCAATCTGTCCTCTATCGCCCTTATGTCCATAGTCACACCTCTATATCCATGATTTTGCCGCTCCAGAAAAAGGCTATGGCGAGCGCCCCAAGCGCGGCTGCCATCACGCACAGCCCCATTGCCGTCGTATACAGCTGCTCCAGATATGCGGGCGAGCTGAACTTCAGGTACATAAGTATAAGAAAGGGCACGGCGGTAAGCAGCTTCGCCTCGTATTTCTTCTGCGCCATCAAAGCGTCTATCTCGCGCCTTATCGTCATCTTTTCAAGGATGACCTCGGCCGTCCTGTTCACTACCGCGCAGAGATTGCCGCCTGTCGTCAAGCACGTATAGTAGACATCCGCAAAATTTCGGGCATCCTCGCTCCCGCTTCGCCGCGCGAAGTCAAACAACACCTCCCTGTCGCTTTCGCCGCCCGCCCCCATGCGGCGCAGCATCAAATCAAGCTCTATATTTATCGGGGCGGAGGCCGGATAGACCTCAAGCATATTTGTCTTTGCTTCCTCAAGAGCCTCCTTCATATGGCGTCCCGACTGGAACGACGCAGATAGCGAAAAGAGCATATCCTTGAACTGGGCGGATAGCTCTTTGCGCCGTGCGGCGGTGCGGCTTTTCAGCCACACCTTTTCAAGCGGGAACGCAAACAAGGCAAGAAGCGCCGCCGCAATGAAGCTGTCGAAGAACAGCCAGCCGGTAAGCGCCATGCCGGCCATGCACAGCGCATAATATTTGCACCTTTCCCTGCGTTCGGGGATATACTGGCTGTAATCTACGCCCATTATGCCATGCCCCCTATCAACAATTTCTCGCGGTGCCTAAGCTCGCCCTTTTGCACAAGCCCCCGCTCGGCATCCTTTGCGAAAAGCGTGTTCAGCACTATATCCCCGTCGCGGTAATCCGCTATCTCCGCAATCTCGATCACGGCGCGTGCGCCGCCGGGCAACCGCCCAAGGTGGACCATGATGTCGATGGCTTCGGCCACCTGCCTGCGAATAGCGTCTATCGGGAAATCGGCCGCCTGCAAAAACATGGCCTCAAGCCTATAGATCATGCCGCGCGGCGAGTTGCCGTGGCCTGTCGAAAGCGAGCCCGAATGCCCCGTGTTCATCGCCTGAATCATATCAAGCACTTCTTCGCCGCGTACTTCTCCGACGATGATGCGGTTCGGCCGCATACGCAGGCTCGATTTTATAAGCTGACGCATGGTGATCTCGCCGCGCCCCTCCTGCCCGCCGCCCCTGCATTCCAGCCGCACCAGGTTCTCGATGCCCATTATCTGAAGCTCCGCCGTGTCCTCTATGGTGACCACACGCTCGCTATGCGGTATGAAATTGGACAGGGCGTTCAAGAACGTGGTCTTGCCGCTGCTCGTCCCGCCGCTGATAAAGATGTTGTAGCCGGCCCGCACCAAAAGCGTCAGGAAGTCGGCCGCCTCCTGCGTGATGGATCCATAGCCTATCAAATCGTCCATGGTGATGGCCGTTTTCGGAAATCTTCTTATCGTGAGGGCAGGGCCGCCGAGCGCGATGTTCTTATAGACCGCGCCCACGCGCGAGCCATCCAGCAATCTGGCGTCCAGTATGGGGGAAAGCTCGTTCACCTCGCGATGAACCTTTGCGGCTATGCGCCTGACGACGTCCTCAAGCTCCTCCGTGCTTTCAAAGCACGTATCCGCCCGCCTTAGAGCCCCCTGCCGCTCGACAAAGACATCGTCCTTGCCGTTAACCATTATCTCCGTCACTTCGGGGTCGTCGGCGAGCGGTTGAAGCACTGAAAGCTCGCACCTCATACGGCAAAAGACGGTCTCCGCCACCCCAAGCAGCTCTCCCGCAGAAAGCATACGCCGCCTTGGGTGCGACATGATCCTTTCGTCGATGAAGTCGCGGACCTCATCGTCCGAAAGCTCGCCTTCCGCACGTCGCACCGCTTCCCGCACCGCCTCGGTGACCTCATACGCAAGCAGCCTTTTCACGCTGTCGGCCTTACCGCCCATGCTCATAGCCTTCACCTACAATACGGTCGCAAACCTCTTTGACGACCAGACCGAACGCATTCGCAAGCCCGATAGCCATGCCTCCGTCGAGCTTCCTTATATCTTCCTCGCAACGAGGGAACGCCGCCTCAAACGACGGCTCGCCCGCGCCAAAGCCTGCCTTTCTCTTGCGGTCTCCCTCATCGCCATCCGAAAGGGCTTCCAGAAAAAACGCCTCGCCTTCTTCCAACAGGCAGGCAAAGGCCGCAAGGGCGTGCAGGCGCGTCCCGAAATCAAGCACGACGCGCGTAAGGCCGAGCGCTGCCGCAAAATGCCCCAGAAATATACGCACGTCGGTCGTCGCAAGGCTCGCAAGGCTGCCCGGCCCATCGTCCGGCGCCAGTCGGTACAGGCCATATTCGTCGCAAGCTGCCGCCGCATGGAACAACCTTTCAAAATCCGCCGGCGACGCACCGTTCTTCACCAGCCTAAGATATCTGTATATCGCTTCCTCCGCCCGCATCGCCCGCACGTCCGGCGGAAACAGCCCCGGATCCTCCGAGTCCTCAAGGCTCAAGTACAATGCGCGCTCGCCGCGGTATCTCGCCAGTTCGCGCCCTATACCTATCGCCGCGGCGCTCGCCCCTATACCTCCGGCGCAGGCATACACGCAGACCAATGTCCCTGACCTCAAGGTCGGGGCGGCCGCAGGCCGCCCCTGCTGCACCGCACCCTGCTCCGTCACCCGCCCTGCCGCAAAAGCCTTCGCCTCGGCCAGCACCGCCCCTACGCCGCCATACCTTCCGCACGTCGGCACAAACGCCTTCCCGCAATTCTCACGGATGCCCTCCGCAAGCCCAAACCCCACGCACACATCGACATCACCCGCACAGTCATCGCCACATGCCGCACGTGCCCGCACCTCAAAACCCGTATAGTCCAGAGCCACAGCCCCCATAAACGCCTTTACGTAGTGTGCGTCTCCATCCAGTATGCAAATCGAGATATTTTTCAACATAAGGGTAATAATAGGGTAATTCCTATTATTTGTCAACCCTTATTTTAACATTTATTGGATTTTTTTTCGGTTAGGGTAGGGGGGCGGCCGCAGGCCGCCCCCTACCTCTCGTCACTTCCTTATCTTCCCGTGCCTGTCAAGCACGGCCACTACTTGATCGTGGGGCATTTCGTAGAACACGTTGGACTCCCGCCCCACCATGGTCTCCGCCGCGCACAGCGCGTTCAGTATGGCTTCCTCCACCGCTTCTGCAACGGCCTTGTATATCGGGTCCATCATATCGTCGCCCAGAATATCTATCTTGGTCTGGGTGAATGTATAAGCGTCCTCGTTTGCCGTCGAAAATGCGAGGAATATATCGCCCGATCCGTTCTCGTACCCCGCGCCTAGCTTGCCTATGCCTATGGGCACCCTTCTGCACATCTTGGCAAGCTGCCACGGCAGCACCGGCGCGTCCGTCGCCACCACCACGATGATAGAGCCCGTCCCCGGTTTGGGCGCGAAAGTGTTCAGCACCGGGTCGCAATCCTTTATCTCGCCCGCCATGGGGATACCTATTATCTCAAAATGCTCCCTGAACCCGTGGTTTGCCTGGACTAGCACACCCACGGTGAAACCGCCCTGCTCCTGCGTGAGCGCACGTGACGCCGTGCCCGTGCCGCCCTTGAACGAATGGCATTGCATACCAGTCCCGCCACCTACATTCCCCTCCGCGACCGGGCCAGGCTTTGCCGACTCCAGGGCTTCGAGCGCATGGGCGGCGGTGACGTGAAAGCCGTTCGTGTCGTTCATAATGCCGTCCCACGTCTCGCCCACGGTCGGATAGAAATATCCCACGCCGTCGATAGGCCGGCCCTCGACCACCATCGGATAATAATAATGATTGTCAATCATCCACTTTGACGCCGCATCCCGTACAATCCCGACGCTGTTTGTATTTGTTATCAATATGGGTCCGTGCAGGAAACCCGAATCGTCCAGCCAGTGGGTGCCGGTCATCTCGCCGTTGCCGTTGAGATTGTGACGGCCGGCGAACACTGCGCTTCTTCGCTTGCCCCTAGGCAGTATCGCCGTAACACCCGTTCTTGCAAAATCCGAACCCGGGCCGGTATAGTCCTCCGGCTCTCCTATTATAACAGTAGAAAATCCGACTTCCACTCCTGCGACATCCGTGATCGCGTTGTTCGGGCCCGGCGTCCCCGGCAACATCATGCCAAGCGCCCTCGCTCTATTCTTTTTCATTTCTACACTCTCCCTCCTATCTGCTCCGCCAACCAAGGTCGCAAAGCTATTATGCCATTATTGTTCCACAGCCCTACAACAACTTCTCAAACCCTCTCGTGCTGTACGGCTCGCCCTTTCTCTTGGCCTCCAATGCGGCCATCAAAGCCGAAAACCTGTCACGTGTCAGTGGGTACCCAAATGCAAACACCGCGGCGACGATTCCGATTATGCCCGGAATCCACGTATTCACCGCCAGTATCGCCTGCCCTGCCTCTGCGCTTTGCACCGCCAAGGCGCCGTTGTACCCGCCAAACTCAAGTATCTGCCCCGTGAGCCATAGCGCGATCGCCGCCCCGAGCTTCTGCGCGAATGACATCAATGCTGCGATGGTGCCCTCCCTGCGCTTGCCTGTGACAAATTCATCCAGCTCGCTGATATCATACATCATCGAATAATACAGCGTCCAGAATGTGCTGTTCCCCCAGTTGAATACGAATAGGAACACGATCAGCACCCACATGAACGGGAAGTTCAGCAAAGCGAAGATAGCCAAGCCGATTCCCGACATAAGCATGGCGGTGAAATACACCCTCCGCTTGTCAAGCTTTTCCGCGCCCTTGTTGATGAACGGCAGCCAGAATATCGCCGCCAACGCCATGATGACATAGCACAAGGACTGCTGCTCCGGGCTATACCCCAGATTGCTGTCCATCAGATAGACGAGCCCGCCGCTGACCATCGACGAAACGATTGCCCACGCAAGCACGGACCCGACAAGGAACCTCGCGGCTTTGATTCTGAAAATCTCCGCGACATTGCCGCCAAAGCTCTTGAAGAAATTGCCCTTTAGGGCGCCCTTCTCGACATGGTATGTGTCCCTCGACACCAATTCCCTGCCCCTTGTCGCCCTCCAGCAAACCAAGAGCGTGATGGCGATAAGTACTGCAAAGATAAGCCCGACATTGCTCCATCCCTGCGAGTCGCTGCCGCCTGCCTGCACCGTCTTGTCGACTATCAGCAGCGGCGCGGCGGAAGCAAGCATCACCGCCCCGTACATCACGACGCTCGCCCACACCCTGAGCGTGGTCCTCTCATTGAAGTCGCCGGTAAGCTCCGCTCCGAGCGCAAAGAACGGTATCACGAAAATCTTGTAGCCCGTCCAGAAAAGCACGGCGATAATGCAGAAATACGCGAATTTTGCCCCTGGATTGCTCATATCAATATTCGTGAACAACAGGAACATACAGACACAGTATGGGACAATCGCCCCAATCATCATTGGACGCCTACGCCCATATTTCGAGGTCAGATTGTCGGAGATATGACCTACGACAGGGTCCGTCACGGCGTCCCAAGCGACAGCGATCAGTGAGATTGTGCCGGCCACCCCCGCAGGAATGCCGGCAACGTCCGTTAAGAAAAACAGAAAAAAGAAGTAGAACACGTTGAACCCGATTGAGTCCGTTGCTTGCCCGACGGCATAACCTGCCTTGATTCGGGCCGAGAGCCTTTGGCTCCCCGCTTGATCATTGATATTTAACATTGTACTATCCTCCCTTTATTGCACCAATTATACTACGCATAAGGGGACTTGACAAGTCCAGATAAGATTTTTTCTAGCAAACTTTAGAAAATTTTTATATTTTTTAAGGTTATGTCGCTTTGTATGTGCTATGATGCGAAACAAAGGGATAGAAAGATGGGCAATCAAGCAATACAAAAACGCAGCCACGCAATGGGCTGGCATATAGTGTTTATCAACGCCGTTATGGGCTGCGGGATCGCGTCGGCCTTTCCGCAGTTCTCGATGACCATAGGAAACCTGTCGGAAGCGTCGGGACTCACGCCCGCCATCCTGATGGGCAGCGACACGGTCAAAGCCGCCGCCATCGTTTTGGGTATGCTAGTCTCTGGGTTTGCGTACAATAAGTTTGGGGCACGGGCGGTTTTCATCTTTTCCCTGCTTACCTCCGCCATACCCCAATTTCTGATGCCATATATCGAATCCGCTTTTTCGCTTATGGCGCTCAAGACGCTCCAAGGATTGGCGGGCATCGTATTCCCTATATTTCTGGTCATAATATTGAACGCTATCGACGATAGGCACGCAGGGCTTTCGACTGCGATCTTCAACGGCGTTTTCTACGCAGGCGGCGGCATAGGCGGGACGATGGCGGGCTTTGTCATCGTAAAATACGACTGGGTCGCCTCATTTTATTTCCTCGGATACGTCCAACTGGCTCTGGGAATCGTCTGGCTCTTGACCGTGCGTGAAGCGAGGCCGGCGCAAAGGGCGAATACCCTGCCGACAACCAAACCCTCACCCCCTGCGAAAAAAAGCCTCTTGGCCTCCCCTGTGCTCTGGCTGCTCGCCCTATGCCTGTTCGCCACCACATGGAGCGCGCAGGCCGTGACCGTGGACTGGGTGATTTTCGGCGAATGGCTAGGCTATGACGAACTTGCCTTGGGCAAAATCCTGAACGCCGTGACCTTGGGGATAATCCTTTCCTGCATAATCTCAGGCAGGGTCTCGGACTTTTTCGCAAAGTCTGCCAAGTCGAAAAGCCTGGCGCGAATCGGCGTCTTGATGGCGGGGTACGTAATGATAATAGCCTCCGTCTGCTTTCTTACCCTCGGCAATATGCGGGACTACGACACATTTCTTATTGCGACATTCTTGTTCACGTTTTCGGCGTCATGGGGCTTTGGGACTTTCTACTCGATACTCCCTGAGATTTACGACGGCAAGACCGTGCCTGTCGTAACGGGAATAACAGGAGGTCTAGGCGATATCGGCATGCCTGTCGCGCCTCTGGCGGTGGGCGTGGTGTTCGGGCTTAAAGGCATGTGGAGCACGGGATGGGCAACCTGCGCCGCCATCGCCCTATGCTCGTTTATCGCCGGACTTACCCTTATCGCCTTGTTGAAAGACGATCGCTCTGTTCGGTGATTTCAAAGAAAATCCGCGATCTCCCCCAACCCCGTAAACACCGCATGGGGCTTTATATGCGACGCCGCCACGTCCTCGGCCTTGGTCTCGCCTGAAAGCACCAATATCCCTGTGGCGCCGTTGTTCACGCCCGCAGCCACGTCCGTATAAAGCCGGTCGCCTATGAATGCGATCCCCTCACGCCCCACCCCTGTCAAGGACTCTATCTTCTCTACCGTCTCTGCGTGCGGTTTGCCGAGGTATTTCGGCTTCCTGCCAGTCGACAGCTCTATCGCCGCGCACATCGCCCCGCAATCGGGGATGAAGCCGTCCTCGGTCGGGCAGTTGATGTCCTCGTGCGTTGCCAGAAAGACCGCGCCCTTCCTTATATATGTACACGCCCTCTCAAGCTTCTCATAGGTCAGCTCCGTATCGAACGCGCAGACCACGACATCGGGCGTTGCCCCATCCGCAGACGAAGCCGCCCCCATGACCCGTACCCCCGCATCTGCGAACGCCCCCCTTAGCGCCTCCGTCCCCATTACATACACAGACGCGCCCGCATAGTTGATATTCAAATAATCAATGCACACATCCCCCGACGTCACGATGTCCTCGCGGCCTATGCCGACCCCCATGCGGCCAAGCTTCTCGATATACATCCCTGGTGTCCTCGACGAATTGTTGGTGAAGAAAACAAATCGGCGGCTCGTCTCCCGGACCCGCTCCAAAAACCGCAGCGAGCCCGGAAGAATACGTTCGCCAAGATAGAAAGTGCCGTCCAAATCCAGCACAAAAAGCTTGATGCCCTCTATATATTGGCCGCTTCTAATTGTCAAGTATCGAGCGTATCCACTTGGCGCTGGCCCCGACATTTTCGTCCGTGCCCGCACACTCAAGCGATATGTCGCCGCTCCAGTTGATTTCCTTTAGGTAGCGGAGGCACTTCGCGATGTTCTCGCCGTTCGCGCCGCTGCCGATGGGTATGTACGACATCCCTATGCCCGTCTCCTCGCCGCGGCTCTCGTCCGCCAGCACCGGGTCTACGTCCTTGATATGGAAGTGGTTCACGTACTTTATCACTTGCTTCAGGTACTCAAGCGGGTCGTTGCCGGCGATGAAGGTGTTGCCTGTGTCGAAGTTCATGCCTAGCCACTCCGATTCAAAATGCCCCAGGAACTTCAGCATGAACTCCGCATCCTGCGTGTAGACCCCATGCGTCTCGATGTTGACCTTTATCTTGTAGTTCTCCGCCCATTTGAGCAGCTCGGCATGGTTGCGAACGCCGTAGTCCCAGGCGTATTGCTCCGTGTAGAAGTCCGCCGGCGCCCCGCGGTCAGTCACCACGATGCTCTTGGCGCCGAGGTCGCTCGCATAGCGCATCGCCTGGGTCGCATACATCAGCCCCTGCATCGACCCGTTCATCTCGAACATCGGCGACGCCGCATCCACCTGCGAGAACCGCACGCCTATCTTGTCCGCCTTCTTGCGGTACTCAAGCGGATCGTCGAGTAAGTTCAGCGACGGCTCGTACCCTAGCGCCGCCACAAAGTACATCCCGTAGTAAGTCCCTACCTCGATATGCTCAAGATTGAACATCGTACACTGCGCCAACGACGCCTCAAACGGCTGTCCAACGCCCCGGCAATTGTCCGCATGCTGCCCTAAAACTATCATCTTTGGATCCTCCTTTTTATGCGATAAAGCGCGAATAATGAAAATGTAATGGCTACTTGTTTCATACTACGTCCCCGTCGGCGTGATGTCAACAAGAAAAGCCCCCCATTCAGGAGGCTTTTCTGTGGTGGGCCCTCAGGGACTTGAACCCCGGACCGTCCGGTTATGAGCCGGATGCTCTAACCAACTGAGCTAAGAGCCCGTCAAGCCGATGGTCGGGGCGACATGATTTGAACATGCGACCCCCTGCTCCCAAAGCAGGTGCGCTACCAAGCTGCGCTACGCCCCGGCACCTCGAAAGCCGAGCAACGGACGACCGATGAGCCCGTCTTCCGGCTGTTGGCAGGGGTAGAAGGATTCGAACCCTCGACGCTCGGTTTTGGAGACCGACGCTCTGGCCAACTGAGCTATACCCCTTCGTTTGCCGTTCCATAGAATAGCACGTTTCACCCCCCTATGCAACAAATCCTGTGATTTAAGTTTCACATCTTAGAAGAATAAACCGCTTGTATTTTAGCTGTATTTTTGGTATAATAATACAATATTCGCTATAGTTGCACGTTATGCTTGCATGTTACAATTAAAGGAGGGGGAAGCCATGAAAAGGAATTATTTTGTAGTAGCTATCGCCATAGCGGTCTGCGTCGTTATGTTCGCGGCCTGCGGCGGCGGTGGCGGGGGCGGAGGCAGCAGCTCTGGGGGCGGCTCCGGCGACGGTTCGGTCTATTATCTCAACTTCAAGCCTGAACAGGATCAGCAATGGCAAGACCTTGCGGCGCTGTACACCGAGCTGACCGGCGTCAAGGTGGATGTCATCACCGCCGCTTCCGGCCAGTACGAGACGACGCTCAAGGCGGAGATGGCCAAGCGCGAGGCACCCACGCTGTTCCAGGTCAACGGGCCGGTAGGCCTGGCAAGCTGGGATGAATACTGCTACGACCTGACAGGCTCGCAAGTCCTGGGCGAGCTGACGAGCGATGAGTTTGCCCTGATGAGCGGTTCAGAGGTGGCAGGCATCGGCTACGTCATCGAGACTTACGGCATCATTTACAACAAAGCCCTGCTCTCGCAGGCAGGCTACACGCAGGACGACATCAACAATTTCGCAGACCTCAAGGCCGTCGCCGAGGACATAACCGCCCGTCAGGGCGAGCTGGGCTTCGCGGCCTTCACCTCTGCCGGAATGGATCCGTCGTCAGACTGGCGTTTCAAGACCCACCTTGCCAATATGCCCATATACTATGAGTACAAGGCTGATGGCATAGGCTCGACGCCGGCGATCAAGGGCACATACCTCGACAATTACAGGCAGATTTGGGACCTCTACATCAACAACGCCACCGTGGCACCCACGATGATAAGCACCAAGACCGGCGATGACGCCGTGGCGGAATTTGTGACGGGTCAGGGCGTGTTCTATCAGAATGGAACTTGGGCATACGGCGACGTCTCGGTGATCGGCGACGAAAACCTGGGAATGCTGCCAATATATATCGGCGTCGCCGGCGAGGAGCAGCAGGGGCTTTCCACTGGCACCGAAAACTATTGGTGCGTGAACAAGGAAGCCTCGGCAGAGGACATCCAGGCGACGCTGGACTTCCTGTACTGGTGCGTGACATCCGCCGAGGGCATAAGCGCCCTGTGCGAGGATATGGGATTTGTAATCCCCTTCCACAACAATCTTCCCGCATCGAATCCGCTTGTGAACATCGCAAACGACTATATCGACCAAGGCTATGTCCCTGTTGCGTGGACATTCCCGACCATGCCGTCCGAGACCTGGAAAAACGATCTCGGCTCAGCCCTCACCGGCTACGCGGCAGGCACAGCCGACTGGGAGGCCGTAAGAGCCGCCTTTGTCGACGGGTGGGCGGCAGAGTACGCCGCTTCCAACTAATAGGTCTTACTGAAACGCGGCGGGCAATTTTGCCCGCCGCGGCGTTTTGATAAAGAGAGCATTGGGGAGATTATATGGATAAAACTCTACAGCGTTACTTTCCGGTCTTTGTCATACCTACGCTTGCCGCTTTCGCCATCGGATTTCTCGGCCCGTTCTTCATGGGGCTTTGGCTTTCTTTCTGTGAGTTTACCACCGTCCAGAACGCCACCTTCGTAGGCTTCGCCAACTATATCAAGGCGTTTGCCGACAGCACTTTCCTCTACTCCTTGGGGTTCACCGCATTGTTTGCGATCACAAGCCTGGTCATTATAAACGTGGTCGCTTTTATGCTTGCCATGGCACTCACGAAAAAACTGGCGGGAACGAATATTTTCCGCACCATCTTCTTTATGCCAAACCTGATAGGCGGCATAGTGCTAGGCTATATCTGGCAGCTTATTCTCAACGGGATACTCGCGCACTACGGCGTCGCACTCGCTATCAACGCAGTCTACGGGTTTTGGGGGCTTATCGTCCTTGTCTGCTGGCAGCAGATCGGCTATATGATGATCATTTACATCGCCGGCCTGCAGGCGATACCGGGCGAGCTGAAAGAAGCCGCCGACATGGACGGAGCTTCGGGCAGAAAGCGTCTGTTCCGCATCACCATCCCGATGATGATGCCGTCCATCACCATATGCACCTTCTTGACCATCACCAACGGCTTCAAGCTGTTCGACCAAAACCTCGCGCTTACCGCAGGCGAACCCGCCCGTTCCACGGAGATGCTTGCCCTGAATATCTTCAACACATTTTATGGGCGCGTCGGCTTTGAGGGCGTCGGGCAGGCAAAAGCGGTGCTTTTCTTTATCCTGGTGGTCGCGATAGGGATGATTCAGCTAAGAATCACAAGGACAAGGGAGGTGCAGCAATGAACAACAAAAAAGCAACGCGCGGCATCGCGTCCCTATTGCTTGCCCTTGCAAGCATTGTTTACGTCTCTCCATTGTTTATTATTCTGTTCAATTCTTTTAAATCAAGGACGTATATCAACCTGAAACCGTTCAGCCTGCCGAACAGCGAAACGTGGGTGGGCCTGGAAAACTATATCGCGGGCATCGACGACTACGGGTTTTTGGACAGCGTGGGCTGGACCTTGATGATAACCGTCGGGTCTGTCCTCGCGATACTCCTTTTCTGCTCGATGTTCGCATGGTTTATAACGAGGGCCAAGGCCTGGTATTCAAGGCTGCTGTTTATGCTCTGCATCTTCTCCATGGTCGTGCCGTTCCAGATGGTCATGTTCACATTGTCGAAAACCGCGGACACGCTGAGGCTGAACACGCCTTGGGGTATCATCATCATATATCTGGGCTTCGGCGCGGGGCTTGCAGTATTTTTGTTCTGCGGGTTCGTGAAAAGCATCCCCCTGGAAATAGAGGAGGCCGCAACGATCGACGGTTGCGGGCCGATATCCACATTTTTCAGGATAGTGCTGCCCATAATGCAGCCAGCATACATCACGGTGGGAATATTGCAGACCATGTGGATATGGAACGACTTCCTGCTCCCCTACCTAGTCCTGGACCAGAGGCATTACAAGACGATATCCATGGTGATCCAGATGATGAGGGGGAGCTTTGGAAGGGTGGACATGGGGGCTATCATGGCGTGCCTGGTCATGGCTGTCATCCCGATGATAGTGTTCTATCTGGCCGCCCAGAAGCATATCATCGAGGGCGTCGCCGCCGGCGCGGTGAAAGGGTAGCATATGGAACGCGGTTTCGGCGGGCTCGGTTTTTCAAGGTCTGCGGGCATATTGCTGCCCGTGAGCTCCCTGCCGTCACCCTATGGCATAGGGACTTTCGGCACGTCCGCCCGCGAATGGATAGACTTTCTCCATGAGGCGAAGCAGAGCTACTGGCAGATACTGCCCCTAAGCCCGACAGGCTTTGGGGACAGCCCCTACCAAGGGCTTTCCGCATTCGCCGGCAACCCCTACTTTATCGACTTGGATATACTGTGCGAGGATGGCCTGCTTGAGCGTGCGGACTTCGAGGATATCAAATGGGGCGTCTCGGATTGCGAGGTAAATTATTCTATTGTTTACAATAATAGGGAATGCGTGTTGAGGAAGGCTTTTTCGCGGTTTGAGGACGAAGCGGCGTTAGGCGGCTTTGTCGCGGACAATCACTGGTTTGCGGAGTACGGCCTGTTTATGGCGCTGAAAAAGGTGCAGGGGCAACGCTCATGGCTCGAATGGGACGAACCTTTGCGGCTTAGGCAAGCGGACGCCCTTTTACTGGCGCAGGAGGAATTTAAGGACGATATCCGCTACCACGCCTTTGTTCAATACATGTTCCATAAACAATGGCGTGCCCTTCGCGACTATGCGAACGCCAAGGGAATCGGTATCATAGGCGACGCGCCTATCTACGTTTCGCTCGACAGCGCAGATGTCTGGGCAAACCACGAATTGTTTCAGCTTGACGGAAACGCCGTCCCGATCGAGGTGTCAGGATGCCCGCCAGACGGTTTTTCCGAAACAGGGCAGGTCTGGGGCAACCCGCTTTACGACTGGGACTTTGTCGCAAAGACAGGCTATGAATGGTGGCTGAAAAGGGTCAAAAGCGATTTTGACTTTTTCGACGTGCTGAGGATCGACCATTTCCGCGGGCTTGAAAGCTATTATGCCGTCCCATACGGCGCGAGCGATGCAAGCGGCGGAAGATGGAAGCCCGGCCCCGGCATTGGGTTTATAGATGCCATAAAGCAGGCCATGCCGGATGCCCGCATCATCGCGGAAGACCTAGGCTTCCTCACGGACGATGTACACAAGCTGCTCGTAGCAAGCGGCTACCCTGGCATGAAGCTTATTCAGTTCGCCTTCGACTCCCGCGCTGACGACAACGACAGCCCTGACACATACGAAGAAAACTTGGTGGTCTACACCGGCACCCACGACAACGAAACGCTAAAGGGGTGGTGCAAGGACGCGCCCAAGGACTCCGTAAAAAGCGCGATGAAATATTTAGGGGTCCGATGGCGCAAGAGCCTCTTGCCGCTCAAGATGACGGAGCTTGCCATGGGATGCAAGGCGAACTTGGTTATTATCCCTATGCAAGACTGGCTGGGGCTTGGCAACGAGGCAAGAATCAACACGCCGTCCACCACAGGCGGAAACAATTGGCGTTGGCGGCTCGGCGGGAAATGGCTCGAAGATGCTCGTCGTAGCCGTATTGACGAAATAATCGCAGATATTACCGAGGCAAGCAAAAGGTGAAACTTTGCAAGGAGGTTGAATTATGGCAAGTATTTCAGTTCGGCACGTTTACAAGACTTATCCAGGGGATGTAACCGCGGTCAAAGACTGCAATCTGGAGATAGCCGACAAGGAGTTTTTGATACTGGTCGGCCCCTCAGGGTGCGGAAAGTCTACGACGCTCAGGATGATCGCAGGCTTGGAAGAAATCTCCGAAGGCGAGATTTACATCGGCGACAGGCTTATCAACAACGTGCCCGCGAAAGACCGCGATATCGCCATGGTGTTCCAGAATTACGCGCTCTACCCCCATATGACCGTTTACAAAAACATGGGGTTTGCGCTTGAGATGCGTAAGACGCCCATGGATGAAATCGACCGCCGCGTCCGTGAGGCCGCCAAGATACTCGACATCGAGCATCTTCTCGACAGAAAGCCCAAGGCGCTGTCAGGCGGGCAAAGGCAACGCGTCGCGCTTGGACGGGCTATGGTAAGGAACCCGGCAGTGTTTCTGCTCGACGAGCCGCTGTCAAACCTCGACGCGAAACTGCGCGCTTCCATGCGCACGGAACTGACAAAATTGCACAAAAAGCTCGGCACCACCTTTGTCTACGTGACACACGACCAGGTGGAAGCCATGACCATGGGCGACCGCATCGTCGTCATGCACAACGGGGTGGTGCAGCAAGTGGACACTCCGCAAAAGCTGTACGACGCCCCATGCAATGTTTTCGTCGCCGGATTTATAGGCAGCCCGCAGATGAACTTCTTGGACGCGGTCCTGAACAAGGATGGGAAGGGTTGGTATGTGGAAATGAACGGCGACAGGCTTTACATACCCGAAGCAAAAGCGACGGAGGGGCTAAACGCATATGTCGGGCGGGGCATAAAGCTAGGCGTGCGTCCAGAAGACATATACGATGACGAGGCATTTGCCTCAGCGAACCCTGACTGGACTCTGGATGTCAGCATCGACGTCAGCGAGCCTATGGGAAGCGAGGTCTTTCTCTACTTGCATTACGGGGAATCGACGCTTACCGCACGCGTCTCGCCAAGAACGACTTCAAAGGCCGGCGACCGCTTGAGTGTCGCCATAGACATGAGCAGGGTGCATTTGTTCGATGCCGAAAGCGAAGATGCCATACTGAACTAGAAAAACGTGTTTTGGAGCCTGGTAAAACTGAATCTGCTGTTCTGCCTGTCCGCGCTTCCGTCAGCCGCGCTTTTGTTCATAGGCATTTTCAGCCCATATAGGGAGCTCTTGTTTTTGCTGTCCCTGGCCTTGGCTTTCCCGATAGGGGGAGCCTGCACCGCATGCATGTTTTGCATAACGAAAATGCTTCGCAGGGACGCCGGCTATCTTTGGTACGACTTCAAGCGCAAGCTCAAAGAGAATGTGAAGCAAGCGGCGGCGCCAGGAATCCTAGGCACGGCCTTCATTTACGCACAGGTATATATCTGGCAGGATTTCATGTCAGAAGGAGCAGGCTTTGCCTGGATGATCGCAAGCCTCGTGCCTTTGGCTATCTTCGGGATGGTAATGCCGTATATCTTTCTCCAGATAGCGTATATACAGCTAAAGACCTTGCAGATTCTGAAAAACAGCCTGATCCTCTCGTTCGGCAATACAGGCAAAAGCTTCGTGGGAGCGCTCGCAGGCAGCGTCATCTGGCTTGTGTTCGCCCTGTTCCTGCCGCATTCCCTGCCTTTTTCGCCCCTGCTTCTGCTTTTCGGCTTCTCCGTATCCTGGCTGCTATGCCTTATGTGTATATGGCCGATTGTGGACAAGCAGTTCGCCATAAGCGAAACCCTGCGCGGACAGCAAAAGGGCGTCCCCTGACGGGGACGCCCTTTTGGAGCGGGCGACGGGAATCGAACCCGTGTAGCCTGCTTGGAAGGCAGGTGCACTACCATTGTGCTACGCCCGCACATCACAGCCCGCATTATATCATATTCTTGGCGGGCGCATACAGATGCCATTCCCCATCAAGAAATCTTTTATTTCCATAACCGTGAAATTCCGCTCCAGCCTTGGCGAATAGAGCATGCTGCTGATAATGGCTGCACTCGCCTCAGTTTCGCTGAACAATGTATGCAGGTGTTGGGGTGATCCGGCGCCGCCGGAAGCTATAAGCGGCACGGTTACGGCAGCTTCCGCCAATTTCATCAACTCGATGTCGTAACCCGCCAAGGCGCCGTCGTTGTCGATGCTGTTGAGGCATATTTCGCCTGCGCCGAGTTCCTGCCCTCGCTTTATCCATTCTATGGCGTCCATGCCGGTGGCGAGCCTTGCGCCGTCGATATGCACCTCGTAACCGCTAGGCATCCTGTCCGTCCGCTTCACCTGCGTGGACAGCACCACGCATTGCGAGCCGAAAGCCTTCGCGCCGTCCGCGATTATCTGCGGGTTCCTGACCGCCATCGAGTCCACGCTTATTTTTTCCGCCCCCGCCTTTAGCGCCTCATACATTTCGTCCAGATTCTTGATGCCGCCGCCTACGGTAAAAGGGATAAATACGCGGCGTGCCACGTTTTTCACCGTCTCGATGTCGATCCCGCGTTTTTCCGAGCTCGCCGTGATGTCATAAAAAATCAGCTCGTCGATCTGCGCGTCATACATGGTTTCCGCCAACGCCTCCGCAGGGCCGACGTCTATATTGTCCTGGAACCTTACCGCCTTCGTCACCCTTCCGTCTATGATATCGAAGCAGGCTATCAGCCGTTTAGTAAGCATTTCCGCCCCCGTTCCCTAGGCCCAAAAAACCGCGGAGCAGCGAAAGCCCCGCCTCGCCGCTTTTTTCCATATGGAATTGCGTGGCGTAGATATTGCCCCTGCATATCGCCGCCGTAAACGGCTCATCGTAATCGGCCGTACCCCATATGTCAGACCCGTCCTCCGGCCGTGCATAATAGGAATTTACGAAGTAGAAATAATCGTCCTTCCCCTCGCCCGTCAAGGCGTTTTCGGCAAATCGCACATTGTTCCACCCCATCTGGGGCACCCTGACCTTTGAGACGTCGAACTTGGCAACGCGCCCTTTCAGCCACCCAAGGCAGTCCGCATCGTCCTCCTCGCTATGCTCAAAAAGTATCTGCATCCCGACACAAATTCCCAAAAAGAAAACCTTGCCCCCAATTACCGCATTTTCCAACGCACCAATCAAACCCATTTCGTGCAGGGAGCCCATCGTCGCCTTGGCGCTGCCCACCCCCGGCAGGATGATATGGGTCGCGCCTGCGATGTCCTGCGAGTCCCGTGCAAAATCCGCCTTATGCCCGAGTCGCAAGACCGCGTTCATCACGCTTGACGCATTCCCCGCTTTGTAATCGATGATTTTTATCATAATTTATTCCACCGTGACGCTCTTTGCCAGATTGCGGGGCTTGTCTATGTCGAGCCCTTTGTTCGCGGCCACATAATAGCTGAAAAGCTGCAATGCAGCCACGGTCACGGATGGCGAGAACAAGTCGATGGAGCCGGGTATGCTGATATGCGACAGCTTTTCGTCCTCCGCGGCGTCCGGGCAATTGCCGATAAGCAGCACCCTTGCGCCCCTGCTTACCACTTGCTCCACATTGCTCATAATCTTGCCGTAGAGCGATTTGCAATTGGAGATAGCCACTATCAATGTGTTTTCCTCAACGAGGGAAATGGGGCCGTGCTTCAGCTCGCCGCCTGCGTACGCTTCGGAATGCACGTACGATATCTCCTTGAGCTTGAGCGAGCCTTCAAGCGCGATGGCGTAGTCGATGTTGCGGCCGATGAAAAACGTGTTCTTGCAGCTGACGTATTCGGCGGCATACTTCTGGATGGAATCGACCTGCGCCAATATCTCCTCCACATAGCTAGGTATGTTTTCAAGCTCCCAAAACAGCATCTGCTCCGCTTCCGCCGAAATCTTGCCTAGCTTGGCGCCAAACCATATGGCAAGGACGTACAATATCATCAATTGTGCGGAAAACGCCTTTGTGGTCGCCACGGCGATCTCAGGCCCCGCCGCAGTGAACAGGCAGCAGTCCGCTTCCTTGGCGATGGTGCTGCCCACCACATTCACGATGGACAGGGTGACCGCCCCTTTGGCTTTCGCCTCCCTCAGCGCCGCGATGGTATCGGCGGTCTCGCCCGACTGACTGATAAGTATCACCAGAGTTTTCTCGTCAATTACGGCATCCTTGTAGCGGAACTCGCTTGCAAGCTCCACCTCGATTGCCGGGAATCTGCACAGTCTCTCAAACACGTACTTGCCCACCACGCCCGCATTGTACGCCGAGCCGCAGGCGGTTATCACTATCTTGTTGAAGCGCGCGATGTCAAGGTCGTTTATGACGTCTTTGTTCCCGCCACTGTGTATGGCGGAGTGAAGGGTGTCACGCAGGACTTTCGGCTGCTCCATTATCTCCTTTAGCATGAAGTGCGGGTAGCCGCCTTTTTCCGCGCTGTCAGGATTCCAGGTGATCGTTTCCGGCGTCTTTTGCAGGGGTTCCTTGTCGGCGTTGAAGAATTCCACGCTTCCCGCTTTCAGCACGGCTATCTCATTGTCCTCCAGATAGTGGACGGTGTTTGTGTGCTTCAATATGGCGGGCACGTCGGAGGCGATGAAGTGGCCGCCGTCGGATACGCCGACTATCAGAGGGTTGTCTTTCCTTGTCGCGATAAGCGTGCCCGGGTCGTCGAGGCACATGATGCCCAAGGCGTAGGAGCCCTCTAGCCTGCTCGTCATCTTTATGACCGTCTCTATCGCATCGCCGCTGTAATAATATTCCGCAAGCTGCGCGATAACCTCGCTGTCTGTCTGCGATGCGAAAACGACGCCCCTTTTCTCCAAATAATTTTTCAATTGTTTGTAATTCTCGATGATGCCGTTGTGGACTATGGCGATCTTGCTCTGGCTCCCGATATGGGGGTGCGAGTTGATGTCCGATGGCTCGCCATGCGTTGCCCATCTTGTATGGCCGATGCCCAAGCTGCCCTCAAGCGGGGTCTTGGCAAGCTGCTCCTCCAAGGCGGACAGGCGCCCCTTTTGCTTTACGACGCTGATGCCGTCTTTGCCGTGGACGGCTATGCCGGAGGAATCGTACCCCCTGTACTCAAGTTTTTTCAGCCCATCGACTATGATGGGGACTGCGTCTTGCTTTCCTACATAACCTATTATTCCGCACATTATTCCGCCTCTCCCTGCTACTCCACTGTTTTTGGCGCGACAAACATCTCGCTGTTCCTGTTCGCCGCATTCTGCAAGACAAGCTCCCTATCCCACGATGCCTGCACTTCGTCGTCCCGAAAGCCGTTCACGTCGTCGAACGGATGGCTTCGCTCAGGGACATCGGCGAGGTCAAGCTCCTCAAGCCGTGCCATCCCGTCCAGGATTTTGCCCAGATCCCCTGCCAAACGGCCCTTTTCATCGTCCGAAAGGCTGAGGTGCGACAATTCCTCCAAATATGAAATTGTGTCGTTATTCATCAAGCATCTCCTTTAGCGACTTTTTTATTATATCAGGGTTTCCCGCGCCGCCCAACTTCCTCATAACCTGGCCCATCAAAAAGCCGAACACTTTCTCCTTGCCCTCGCGGTACTCTGCGATGGCGGCAGGGTTGGCATCAAGGACTTCTGCGACCGCACGGGTGATGGCGCTGTCGTCAGACACCATCATAAGGCCTTTTTCCGCGATATATGCCTCTGGGTCGGCATCGTGCAGGAAAACCGCCTCTATTGTTTCCTTGTACGCATTGCGGTTTATCTTTTCGGTCGTGACCAAGGCGATCAGCGTTGCGAACTTGCGTTCGTCAATATGCAAATCTTCGGGCAGGGTGTTCGTGTCGTTCACCAGCCGCATTATCTCGCCTGTCATCAAACGCGCCGTCTCCGTCGGCTCACCGCTTCTCTCTGCGATGGCCTCGAATATTGCGGAGATATTTTTATGGCTTGTCAACAATGAAGCCTCAGACCCCGTAAGCCCAAGGTCGCGTGTGTACCGCTCCCGCTTCATATGCGCCGGCTCAGGAAGGTTGCCCCTGATTTCCACTAGCCATTCGCCTGAAATCTCCATCGGCAGCAAGTCTGGCTCAGGGAAATAGCGATAGTCCTGTGCGTCCTCCTTTGACCGCATACCGAGGGAAACGCCCTCGTCGTCATCCCATCGCCGTGTTTCCTGCACGACACGGCCTCCTTTTTCCAATAGTTTTATCTGCCGTGCCGCCTCGTATTCAATCGCCCGCCCTATCGCCTTGAACGAGTTTAGATTTTTCATCTCCGTTCGCACGCCTAGCTCGCCGCCCGCCTGCCGCACCGAAAGGTTGACGTCGGCGCGAAGGGAGCCCTCCTGCATCTTGCAGTCGCACACATCGAGGTAGAGCAGCGTCTCCCTCAGCTTCTCAAGATAGGCTATAACCTCGTCGGCGCTGCTGAAATCCGGCTGCGATACGATTTCAAGCAAGGGCACGCCACAGCGGTTGAAGTCCATAAGGGTGCCGCCCTTGCCGTGGACAAGCTTTCCTGCGTCCTCCTCCATATGTATCTCGCGTATGGCGATGGTCTTTTTTTTGCCGACCGTGCCGTCCGTCTCGATCTCAAGCTTTCCGTCCCGGCAGATGGGGGCGTAGAGCTGCGAAACTTGATAGGCTTTCGGCAGATCGGGGTAGAAGTAGTTTTTGCGGTCGAACTTGCAATGTCTCGTGATTTCGCAATCGAGTGCAAGCCCCACCCGCAAGGCGTACTCCACCACGGAGCGGTTTAGCCTCGGCAGCGTCCCCGGCATACCTGAGCATACAGGGCAGACGTGGGTGTTTGGCTCGCCGCCGAACTCCGTGGTGCAGCCGCAAAATATCTTGGATTTCGTGGACAGCTCGGCGTGGACTTCGAGGCCCATGACTATTTCCCAGTTCATGTGCTTGGCCCTCCCTGTTTCTGAGCTGACGCCGCCACGTCCCCAGGCTTTTTCGTATGGTGGTCTGTGATTTGCTGATAGGCCTGTGCCGCCCAGACCAATTTTTCTTCCGAGAACGCATCGCCGACAAGCTGGAAGCCTATGGGCAGCCCCTGCCCGTCAAAACCGCATGGGAGCGAGACTGCCGGCAGCCCTGCAAGATTGACCGACGCAGTGTAGATATCGCCCATATACATCTTGACCGGGTCGCCCACGTTCTCACCGAGCCTGTACGCCGTGGTGGGGGCGACGGGCGAGAGCAGCATATCGAAACGCCCGAACAGCTTGCTGTACGCATCCTTGACGAGCGCGCGCGTCTGCAAGGCTTTTTTGTAATAGGCGTCGTAATAGCCCGATGACAGCACGAACGAGCCGAGCATTATCCGCCGCTTCACCTCTATGCCAAAACCCTCGCTGCGAGACAGGCGATAGACCTCGGAAAGCGTCTCCGCGCCCTCGCTCCTGTAGCCGTATTTCAGCCCGTCGTAACGTGACAGGTTGGACGAAGCCTCGGCGCAGGCGATGACGTAATAGGCGGGAATGATATAGTCCATCAGCGGCATATCAAACTCCTCGACGCTCGCACCCGCCGATTCAAAATCTTTCGCCGCGGACAGGATGGAGTTCTTGACTTCATCGTCGATGCCGCTTTCTAAATAATTGTGCGGCAGACCGATTTTTGTATTGTGTAAGTTGGGGGGTGCGGGTGTGTGTGCGGGTGCGGTGCCTAAGTCAAAGGGCTTCTCGATTACGCAGGTGTTGTCCCTGCCGTCCTGTCCGGATATTATGGACAGCATGGCTGCACAATCGTCTATGTCTTTTCCGATTGGGCCTATCTGGTCGAGCGACGAAGCGAAAGCCACAAGACCGTAGCGGGACACCGCTCCATAGGTCGGCTTGATGCCGGTGACGCCACAGAACGCGCAGGGCTGGCGTATGCTGCCGCCGGTGTCCGAGCCTAGTGTCAGCGGGACCTCGCGGGCGGCGACCGCCGCTGCGCTCCCGCCGGAGGAGCCGCCCGCAACACGCGATGTGTCCCACGGGTTGCGGACAGGCCCGAACGCCCCCGTCTCAGTGGAACCGCCCATCGCGAATTCGTCCATGTTCAGCTTGCCCACGACCACCATGCCCGCCTGCTCAAGCCTGTCAACCGCAGTGGCGTTGAATACGGGCGTGTAGCCCGCAAGCATCTTCGAGGCGCAGGTGGTCTTTATCCCCATTGTGGATATATTGTCTTTCACGCCTATTGGCACGCCCGCAAGCGGGGAAAGTGCCTCGCCTGCGTCGATTTTGGCTTGTACGGTTTTTGCGCGGTCGAGGGCGTCATCTTCGGCCAGGCTTATAAAGGCGTTGTATTCGCCGTCGGTATTTTTTATTGTATTTATATATGCGCCCACCGCCTCGGCTACGCTCAGTTTTTTTGATTTTATGGAGTTTGAAAGCTCTATCGCATTCATATCAAACATATTACCCACCTCACCTAAAGTAATCCACGCCGCCCTCGAAAAGCGGGAGGAACTTGTTTCCTGGCACGTTCTTCGCCACATTCTCGCCGTGCCGCTCCGCATGGGCCATCTTGCCAAGGATACGACCGTCAGGGCTGCATATGCCCTCTATCGCCCAGTCGGAGCCATTGGGGTTGTGTGCGATGTCCATTGAGGGCAGGCCGTCATGGTCTGCGTATTGAAAAGCTATCTGGCCGTTCGCTCTTAGGTCTGCCAGAACCTCTGCGGAGGCCGTGAATCGCCCCTCGCCGTGGGAGACCGGCTGAGAGTGCAGCTCGCCCGTAACGCACCGTGACAGCCACGGCGAGAGCGTCGATGCGACCCGCGTGGTGACGTAGAGCGACTGGTGCCGCCCTATGCGGTTGAATGCAAGCGTGGGCCAGTCCTCCGTCGCCTCGGCGATGCACCCATATGGGAGCAGACCCATTTTTATCAACGCCTGGAATCCGTTGCATATGCCCAAGACAAGGCCGTCCCTGTTTTGCAACAGGTCGTGGACGGCGGCTTTAAGGCGTTCGCTGCGGAACAGCGACACGATGAACTTGCCGGAGCCGTCCGGCTCGTCGCCGCCCGAAAAGCCGCCGGGGAACACTATCATCTGTGATGAGGCTATGGCTTTTTCGAGCTCGACTATGGACGCCTCAAGCATATCTGGTCTAAGGTTGCGGACAAGCACGGTCTCGCATACGCCGCCCGCCCGCTCGATGGCCGCGGCGGTGTCGTACTCGCAATTCGTTCCGGGGAATACGGGAATGACCGCCCTCGGCCTTGCAAAGGCGAGGCCGATGCGTGGCGCAGGCCGCCTATCGTCTGTTACCTTGGGGGCTTCGCCAGGCTGCTCCGCCTTTACGGGGAACACGCCTTCGAGCGTGGACTCCCACGCCTCACGCAGCTTTTCGAGCGGCACGGCTTCGTTATTTTCGCCGAACCTGAGTTCGGGGGCGGCCTGCGTATGCCCCAGTAGGCGGTAAGGGGGTGGCTCATCGCCTTCGGGCGCGGGGGTGGTGGCTGCGCCCAACGCTTCGGCGGTCTCGAATATGATGGAGCCACAAAGCCGTGAGGACTGCTCGCAAAGCCGCTCGTCCTGCCATGTTCCCGATGCATCGCCCGCAAACCCTATCATATTGCCAAGCGCCATCTTCATGATGCCGACGTGGACGCCACCCGCCTCGCACGCCCAAGCGGACAGGACTTTCCCCGACCGCATCAGCTTTGCGTATTTTTTCCATGCGTCCCGCAATGCGGCAAAATCCGTCAGGCCGTCCGCATCGACAGGGGCTTCCATTATATATACAGGATGCCCCGCGTCCTTGAACTCAGGGCTTGTCAGCGTCGGCGCATCGCCCACGCCCACGGCAAAGGATATCAGCGTCGGCGGCACGTCAAGCTCCCCGAAGCTGCCAGACATGGAATCCTTGCCGCCTATGGCCGCTATGCCAAGCCCCATCTGGGCGGAGAAAGCCCCTAGCATCGCGGCAAAGGGCAGACCCCACCGCCCCGCATCGTCGCCCACGTTCGGAAAGTATTCCTGGAGCGAGAGGTGGATTGTGTCAAGCGCCGCACCCGACGCCACGAGTTTTGCAACCGATGTGACCACTGCGTTCGCCGAGCCTGCAAAGGGATCTGCTTCGGTAAGGTATGGATCGAACCCGTACGCCATGACCGAGGCGGTGCGAGTGCCTGGGCTCGGCAACAGCGCCGCCATCACTTGCGACTCCGTCAGGGCGTGCTTGCCGCCGAACGGCATAAAGACGCTCGCCGCGCCGATCGAGCCGTCAAAGCGCTCGACAAGCCCTTTTTGCGAACATATGTTCAAGTCGCTTGCAAGTTGCATGAGCTTTTGTGCAAGGGCTTCGCCGCTCAGCGCCTGCATCGCGTCGCCCTCCACACCAGAACGATCCGGCACATATACCGATGCACGTCGCTCCGCACCGTTCGTGTCCAAAAACGCCCTGTCGATATCCACAATTCTTTGACCTCGCCACTTCATCACAAGACGCTTGCTCTCCGTGACCTTTGCAACCACGGACGCCTCTATGTTTTCGCTTTCAGCGTGACGCATCAGGGCAGGTAGGTCCCGCTCCGCCACAACCAAAGCCATGCGTTCCTGCGACTCGGAGATCGCAAGCTCCGTGCCGTCAAGCCCATCGTACTTCGTCGGCATGGCGTCAAGGTCTATCTCCACGCCGTCTGCAAGCTCGCCGATGGCAACGGCCGCCCCCCCTGCGCCGAAGTCGTTGCACCGCTTTATAAGCAATGCGGCCTCCGGGTTCCGAAACAGCCTTTGAAGCTTGCGTTCCTCTGGGGCATTGCCCTTCTGCACCTCGGACGCACTTTCCGCAACCGTTCCCGCCTCGTGCGTCTTTGACGAGCCCGTCGCCCCGCCGATGCCGTCACGCCCTGTCCGCCCGCCGAGCAGCACCACAAGGTCACCTGGCTCAGGGCTCTCCCTCCGCACCGAGGAACGTGGCGCTGCGCCTATCACCGCACCCGCCTCCAGACGCTTGGCGACATAGCCCTCGTGGTATATCTCCCTCACATAGCCCGTGGCTAGCCCTATCTGATTTCCGTACGCACTGAACCCTGCGGCGGCGCCCGTCGCAAGCCTGCGTTGCGGCAGCTTTCCAGGCAGGGTCTCCGCAATAGGCGTCCGTGGATCGCCGGCACCAGAGATACGCATGCCTTGGTACACGTACGCCCGTCCCGAAAGCGGGTCACGTATCGCGCCGCCTATGCAGGTGGACGCACCGCCGTACGGCTCTATCTCCGTAGGATGGTTGTGCGTCTCGTTCTTGAAGAAAAGCAGCCAGTCCTCCCATCCACGCTCAAACTCCGCAACTATGCCTATGGTGCAAGCGTTGTTCTCATCGGATTCATCAAGCATGGGCAATTCGCCGCCCGCCCGCAAATGCCGCATGGCGGCGGTGGCTATGTTCATCAGCGTTGCGGGCTTTTCCCCGTTGACCGACAAGAACATATCGTACGCCCTCTTGACGCGCCCGTCCTGTATGTCGGCCTGCTCGATAACGGTGTTGAATGTGGTGTGCCTGCAATGGTCCGACCAATATGTGTCTAACACGCGAAGCTCCGTAACCGTGGGCTCGCGATTATCAGCCTTGAAATGCCCTCTTACCATGCCCAGGTCGGGGAGCGACATCGCAAGCCCATACCCTTCCCTCAGAGCGTCAAGCTCCGCATCGTCCGAGTTTGAAAAACCTTTTATAACGGGTATGGCCTCTGGCGGTCGCACGTCCTTTGTCAACAATGTGTCTGGCAGTTCCGCCGAAGCTTCGCGGCATTCAAGCGGGTTTATTATATAGGCTTTCACCCGTCCGAACGCAGCTTCGTCGATGCCGGAAACCGCATATACCGTGGCCGTGCGTACGACAGGCCGCCCGCCGCCCAATAACATCTGCACACATTGTTCGCACGAATCCGCGCGGATATCGAACTGCCCTGGCAGCGGCTCGACATAAAGCAGTTTAGTTGGCGGGTCAGCGGCAACGTCCGTCAGAGACGAAAGGGGCGGTAGCTCGCCCTCGTAGCAAATGTCGCTCATAGGCTCGCTCAGCACGGTGTTCACCACCTCTGTCCAAGCATCCGGCGTCAGCCCCTGCACATCGTAGCGATTGAAAATCCGCACGCCCACGCCCTGCAAGCCGAGAGCATCCGACAATTCGGCCTGCAAAGCCTTCGCAGCTATATCATAGCCCGGCCTTTTCTCCACATAGCAGCGGTAGATTTTATCGCCCATATTTTTCGCTCCGTGCGACCCCGCTCGCCTCGGCTGCATCACGCACGGCCTTCGCAACGGAGGCCGCTACGCCCCTGCTCAAGGGGCTCGGCATGATATAGTCCTCCGACAGCTCCCCATCCGCGACATACCCTGCTATCGCGCCCGCCGCCGCTATCTTCATCTGCTCGTTTATCTCCGAGGCGTATGCGTCCAGCGTGCCCCTGAAAATGCCTGGGAACGCGAGGGTGTTGTTTATCTGGTTCGGGAGATCGCTGCGTCCCGTGCCCACGACCACGGCGCCGCCCGCTTTCGCCAAGTCCGGCATAATCTCTGGGGTCGGGTTTGCCATCGGGAACACTATGGGGTCCTTGTTCATGTTTGCCACCATTTCTTGCGTAACGCAGCCAGGTGCCGACACCCCGATAAACAAGTCCGTGCCCGCCATCACGTCAGCGAGGCTCCCCTTGCGAATTTCAAAATTTGTAATTTCTGATATTTTTTGCTTCTCGCTGTTCAGTCCGTCCCTGCCTTTGTATACCGCCCCTTGGCTGTCGCACAGCACAATGTCCGCTATACCGTAGTCCACAAGCAGCCGTGCGACGGCGATGCCCGCTGCACCTGCGCCGTTGATGACCGCCGAGACCTGAGCCGGCTTTTTACCCGTGTAGCGGAACGCATTCATCAGAGCGGCAAGCACTACCACCGCCGTGCCGTGCTGATCGTCATGGAATATGGGGATGTCGCAGCACTCTTTGAGCCGCCGCTCTATCTCAAAGCAGCGGGGCGCGGAAATGTCCTCAAGGTTGACCCCGCCGAAGCTGCCTGCAAGCAGACGCACCGTGTCCACAATCTCGTCCACATCTTTTGAGCGTATGCATAGCGGCACAGCATCGACGCCGCCAAGCTCCTTGAAAAGCACGGCTTTCCCCTCCATCACCGGCATCGCCGCCTCCGGCCCTATATCGCCCAAGCCGAGCACCGCCGTGCCGTCCGTCACTATCGCCACGATGTCCGAGCGGCGGGTCAGCGCATAACTTTTCGCCAAGTCCCTCTGTATCTCAAGGCACGGCTCCGCCACCCCCGGCGTATACGCCAACGACAATTCCTCTTGGGTGTCGAGGGGCACACGGCTGACCACCTCGATCTTGCCGCGCCATCCATAATGCAGTCTCAAAGACTCGCTCGCATAATCCATTACTCAGCAATCCCTTTCATATATATTGCCGCCCTCGCAGTCTATGGCGACGACGAGCGGCATATCTTTTACAACAAGCCTGTATATCGCCTCAGTGCCCAGGTCCTCGAACGCGACCGGCTCGACACGCTCCACGCAAAGCGACGTCAGGGCGGCCGCCCCTCCGATGGCTGCAAGATACAGCCCCGAATGTCGGCGTATGGCGTCAATGACCGGCTCGCTCCGGCCGCCCTTGCCAATCATCACGCACAGTCCCTCTTGCATAAGCCGAGGCGCATAGGCATCCATACGTGCGCTTGTGGTGGGGCCGATGGAGCCAATCACCCGACCTGGCGGGGCAGGGCACGGCCCGGCGTAAAAAACGGTCTGGCCGCAAACGTCGAACGGCAGGGGCTTGCCTTCCGCAAGCAGCCCCGCCATGCGTTTGTGCGCGGCATCCCTGGCGGTATAGACCGTCCCCGACAGCAAGATGCGGTCGCCCGCCCGCAGAGCCTTTATAGCCTCCACGGAAATCGGCGATTTTATCCTGCATGGCTGCACCTGACGCTCACCCATCGCTATCACCCACTACAATCACCATCGCCATCACAGCACCTTCGTCTTATGCCGCGTTGCGTGACAGCCGATATTGACCGCCACAGGCAGGCCCGCTATATGCGTCGGGTATGCCAGTATATGCACCCCAAGCGCGGTTGTACGCCCGCCAAACCCTGCAGGCCCTATATCCAACTTGTTGATGCCCTCAAGCAAACGGCTTTCGACATCCGCCCAGAACGGGTCGGCGCTCACGCTGCCTACATCGCGAAGCAAGGCCTGCTTCGACAGCAGCGCAGCCTTCTCCATAGTCCCGCCGACCCCCACCCCGACTATTATCGGCGGGCAGGGGTTTGACCCAGCGGCTCGTACAGTCTCCATTACAAAACCCTCCACGCCCTCTATACCGTCGGACGGATTGAGCATCAGCACGGCGCTCATATTCTCGCTGCCGAATCCCTTTGGCGCGACGGTTATTCTCAAAGAATCGTCAGACGCAAAATCATAATGCACCACGGCGGGGGTATTGTCGCCAGTGTTTACACGGTCTATAGGGTCACGCACGACGCTGTTTCGGAAATACCCCTCCAGATAGCCCTGCCGCACGCCCTCGTTTATCGCCTCGCCGATGTCACCATCAACATGGACGTCCGCACCTATCGTGACGAACACGACCGCCATGCCGGTGTCCTGGCAGATGGGCAGCCGCTCACGCGATGCGACCTCTGCATTATCAAGAAGCGTGCCGATGACGGACTTCGCAAGCTCCGACGCATCGCCCGACCGAGCCTGCCCCATGGCCGCAAGTATGTCCGCGCCCGCATAGATATTTGCCTCGATGCATAGCTCCCTGACGGCCGCAGCGATTTCCGCCGCCTCGATTACCCTAAGCCCGTCAGCCATCGCCGCCCTGCCCCGCTTCCTCTTGACGCCATGTGCCACGGACGCCCATATCCTCTGCGCCTGTCATGCGTGCGCTCCCTCTACACACCCCCGCAAAAACGCCTCCGCATCCTCTATGGCCCCCAAGACCGCGCCCTCCGCAGGGCCGCCCGCCACGTCTCTCGCCGCAACGCACGCCTCCACCGTAATCGCATCGTACACGCTTTCGTCAAAAACATCCGACGCCCTCTTAAACTCATCGAACGTCAGTTCTTCCAACGCCACGCCCTTTTCGATGGCACGCAGCACAAGCCTGCCCGTTATCCCGTGCGCGTCACGAAACGCCACGCCCTTCTTCACGAGCCAGTCTGCCACATCCGTCGCATTGGTATACCCGCCCATCGCACTCCGCCTCATATTCTCGGTGTTGAACGACAGGCTCTCCACCATCGGGCAGAACACGGACAGGCACGCCTTAACCGTGTCCGCGGCGTCGAACACCGCTTCCTTGTCCTCCTGCATATCCTTGTTGTACGCGAGCGGCAACCCCTTCATCATGGTAAGCAACCCCATCAAACCGCCGTAGACGCGCCCCGTCTTGCCCCTTATCAACTCCGCCATGTCGGGGTTTTTCTTCTGCGGCATTATGGACGAGCCCGTCGCGTACGCGTCCGATATTTCGATGAACCCAAACGCGTCCGTCGACCACAGTATCAATTCCTCGCAAAAGCGGCTGAGGTGCATCATTATTATTGATAGGCACGATAAAAATTCTATGCAGAAATCCCTGTCTGACACGGCATCGAGGCTGTTTGCCGTAAGGCCCGCAAAGCCAAGCTCCCCCATCACGAACCCCCTGTCTATCGGGTAGACCGTACCGGCAAGCGCGCCTGCTCCGAGCGGCATCTCGTCCACCCTCGCAAAGCAGTCGCATAATCTTTCATAATCGCGCCGGAACATCTGGAAGTACGCCAACAGGTGATGGCTCAGCGTGATAGGCTGCGCCTTTTGTAAATGCGTAAATCCTGGCATAATATCGCCGGTATGATTTTTCGACATTTCCAGCAGGGTGGCAAGGAGTGCGGCAAGCAACGCCTTTGTCCCTTCAATTTCATCCTTCACATACATGCGCATATCAAGGGCGACTTGGTCATTTCTGCTCCGGCCTGTGTGAAGCCGCCTGCCCGCATCCCCTATGCGAGAGACAAGCTCGGCCTCGACGAAGGAGTGTATGTCCTCGGCGGAGGCGTCGATCTCCAACGTGCCGCTTTCGATATCCGCCATTATCGCCTCAAGCGCCTGCACTATGGCATCGGCGTCGCCCTGCGCGATTATTCCCTGCCTGCCAAGCATCCTAGCATGTGCAATACTACCAATTATATCGTAATTGTACAATTTTTGGTCAAACAAAATCGACGAATGGAACGAACCCGCCTGCTCGTCCGTCTGCCCTACAAAGCGCCCGCCCCAGAGCTTCGATTTCTTTGACATCATTCTGCACCCCGCTCGCTCTCAAGATTCATCTTCATAAGGGCGCGAACCGTCGACGGCAGCCCCACAAGATTTATAAAGCCCTCTGCGTCCTTGTGGTCGAACAGCTCGCCGGTCGTGAAACTGGACAGCTCCTGATTGTACAGCGAATACGGGGACGTGCTGCCTGCCGGGGTGATGTTTCCCTTGTAGAGCTTCAGCCGGACAGTGCCCGTCACCGACTCCTGGGTCTTGTCCACAAAGGCCGAAAGTGCCTCGCGGAGCGGCGTGTACCACTCGCCGGCGTAGATGATTTCCGCCAGCCGCTGCCCGACAATGGCCTTGAACGACATCGTACGGCTGTCCAGGCAAAGGTTCTCAAGCTCGTTGTGGGCGGCGTACAGGATGCTCCCGCCCGGCGTTTCGTACACGCCCCGGGATTTCATGCCGACAATCCTGTTCTCGACGATGTCCGCTATGCCGACGCCGTTCCTGCCGCCGATCTTGTTCAATTCCTCAACCAAGGCAACCGGTGCCATGGGCTTCCCGTTCACCGCAGTAGGCGTCCCGCAGTCAAAATCTATCTCCACATATTCCGGCTTGTCGGGCGCGTCCTCCGGCGACACGGACAAAAGCAGCACGCGCCTGTAGTCCGGCTCCGTTGCGGGATCCTCAAGCTCAAGCCCCTCGTGGCTCGAATGCCATATGTTCTCGTCACGGCTATAGCTCTGCTCCTTCTTCACGGCGAACTCTATGCCGCGTTCCTTTAGATACTCCATTTCCTCGTCACGGGACTTGATATCCCATATCCGCCACGGCGCGATTATTTTCATATGCGGCGCGAACGTCTTTATCGTCAGTTCAAAACGCACCTGGTCGTTGCCCTTGCCCGTCGCCCCGTGGCATATTGCGGTCGCATTCTCGGCAATTGCTACGTCCACGAGCTTCTTGGCGATCAAGGGGCGGGCGGTCGCGGTGCCGAGCAGATATTTTCCCTCATAGGCCGCGTTCGCCTTGACCATCGGATACACAAAATCGCTCACAAATTCGTCCCTGGCGTTTATGACGCAGACCTTGTACGCACCCGTCTCCATACCCCTTTTTTCAACAGCGCCGTAGTCGGAGCATTGCCCCACGTCGACGCAGCAGGCGATTACCTCGCAGCCCTCGTAGTTCTCCTTGAGCCACGGTATGATGACCGTAGTGTCCAAGCCGCCGGAATACGCCAATACAATTCTCTCTTTCAACGCAGACATTGATTCCTCCTAAAACTCTCCTTCATTAAAAAAGCATCCATCGCCAACCGGCACTTAGCCGACAGACGACAAACGCCTTTGTTTATCAAAAATATGGTAGCACGGGCACGGGCAGGTGTCAACCAAAAGCGTCTATATGTTGCGATTTCATCCCCGCTGAAATTTGAAATTTCTTAACCATTCGCGACGCGGATGTTCGATTTCCTGCGATAGAATTTATAGCAAGAACGCAGGAGGTGAAAATGGACAGACCAAAAATAGCCGTATTATTCGGCGGGTGCTCGCCAGAACACGATGTCTCTCTAAAATCCGCATACAGCGTGGTCGAGCATATCGACAGGGAACGTTACGACCCCGTATTGCTTGGCATAAGCCGAGCGGGGGAGTGGTTTCATTTCGACGGCGATGCAGACAAGATACGGGACGATACCTGGCTCAACCCAAAAGACTGCACCAACGCAATCATATCGCCCGACCGAAAGACGCAGGGGCTACTGGTATTCGGGCGTGACCCCGCCGAGGTACGCACGGTAAGGCTCGATGCCGCTATGCCCATACTCCACGGGCGGAACGGAGAGGACGGAACGGTTCAGGGGCTGCTTGAACTTGCAGGCATCCCTGTCGTAGGTTGCGGGACGCTCGCCTCTGCGCTCTGCATGGACAAGGACAGGGCGCACAAAATCGTGGCTATTGCCGGCATCCGCGTGCCCCGCTCGTTCACGCTGACCCAACACCCCCACCAAAGCAAACCCAATATGCCCGAGGATATTCTGGCGCAAGCCGATGCCCTCGGCTACCCTCTTTTCGTCAAGCCCATAAAGACCGGCTCCTCATTCGGCATCACGATGGTTCCTGACCGAGACGGACTCACCGCAGCCATCAAGCTGGCTTTCGAGTACGACGACGAAATAATTATCGAAGAAAATATACCGGGCTTCGAGATTGGCTGCGCCGTCCTAGGAAGTCACAACCCCACGGTCGGGGAGCCGGACGAGATAGAGCTAAACGGCGGCTTTTTCGATTACAACGAAAAATACACCTTCGAGACCTCGGCAATCCATGTGCCCGCACGCATATCGGCAGACATCGCGGAAAGAGCCAAGGACACCGCCAAAACCATATACAAGGCGCTCGGGTGCAACGGTTTCGCACGCGTCGATATGTTCCTGACGCCGTCCGGCGAGCTCATATTCAACGAAGTGAACACCATACCCGGCTTCACCGCATACAGTCGTTACCCAAACATGCTCAAAGCGATAGGCATGTCCTTTGAAAGCGTTGTGAACACCGCCATTGAGGCAGCGATAAGGGGGGCCGAAGCCCCCCTGCGTTTCCCATCTTAGCCGAGCATCGCCGTAGTGACCTCGTTGACGAGGTCCTCGACCACCCTCATTTTTTGCAAAACCCTCGTTTGCACTTCAACGAAGTATGCAAGGTCCTCGACCGAAAGCGAGTTTTCATCAATGCTTTCAAACTCGCGCGTCAGCGTCTCGGCCTCGTCCACCATTTGCATATAATCAGACAAAAGGGCAACATCGGCCGTGTTTGCCAGATACCTCTCCATCAGGTCGATATAACTGTCGATGAACCGCTCATAAGTATCCAGGAACTGCTTGAGGCTCGCATCGACTCCGCCGGCATCATCTGCAGGCTCCGGTTCTGGCGTCGGTGTTGGCTCCGCCGGTGCTGGTGCCGCAGGCGGCGGTGTCGGCTCCGGATCGGGCGCAGATGACCCGCCACACCCGCTCACCACCATGGCAAACATCAGGGACACACATACGACTACAACAAATTTTTTTAGCTTTCTCATTTTCGTTCTCCTTCCACATTTCAGAAACGCCGCCCAACTTCCCTTGGCAAATCGTCTCCACACTTATTCGGAGTGTCCAGAAAACACAAAGAGGACACCCGCCCTGTTCGCCAAAACAGCAAAGACTACTCGAATCCTTGTTTGAGCAGATGCCCTCAGATAAATTCGAATAGCCACCCCAAAGGGTGCTGTTTTGGCAAGTTGAATAATAACACATTTGAAAACTCTTAACAATTCGTGGTGCGGATGTTTGATTTCAGTCGATAATATTTCAATAATGAATAGGAGGCGATGATGAACAATACCCTTGTTGACAAGCAAATTGGTGGCTACGGCGGTCTGGACCGCTTCCGCCTGTTTGCGGCGTTTTTGGTGGTCGGGATACACACGGAGCCGCTTATTTCCGTAAGCACCGACCTTGATTTCTTGGTGTTTCATGTGTTTGCGAGAATCGCAGTTCCGTTTTTCCTGATGACCACAGGGTTTTTCGTGCTGCCGCGATATCTGCTTGCGCCCCCGACCGTCGGGAAAAACCGAGACACGGCACCGTTGCTTGCGTTTCTGAAAAAGGCCCTCGTGCTCTATGCCGTGGCATCAATCCTTTATCTCCCGCTCGGCATATATGCGGGCTATTATCCGCAGGGGGATATCCCACGCTCCATCGCCAGAAATATCGTTTTCGACGGGACTTTCTACCACCTGTGGTACTTCCCCGCGCTGATAATAGCCGTGCTGTTGCTGTTCGCCCTGAGCCGTAAACTCCCACTTGGAATAATCGCCTTAATATCGGTGGCCTTGTACGCTTTCGGTCTGTTCGGTGACAGCTATTACGGCCTCGCTTCGCAATCGGAATCCGTCAAGCACGTTTACGATGCCTGCTTTGAGGTATTTTCGTACACACGAAACGGGATTTTTTACGCCCCAATTTTCCTTGTAATGGGGGCATTGGCGGCCAAGCCGATTGGAGGCGAGAGCGAAGCGGTCCCCAGGGGTGACACCAGTGCTGATGGCGATGCCAGGCCAAGTGTTAAAACGGGCAGCAGAGCCCACGCCCTTATAGGCTTTTGCATCTCGATGGCGCTGATGCTCGCCGAGGGCATGGCCCTGCACGGGCTTGGTGCTCAACGCCACGACAGCATGTATATCGCCCTTATCCCATGCATGTTCTTTATGTTCCGCTTGGCGCTTTCATTCACAGGCAGACCCTCGCCTTTCCTACGTGACCTCTCCACGCTGATATTCGTCCTGCACCCGCTTTTTATCGTCCTTGTTCGAGGCATCGCAAGAGCCACAGGCCTCACAGACATATTGGTCGGCAATTCCGTAATTCATTATGCCGCGGTCTGCCTGCTGACTCTTGCCGCCTCTGCCCTGCTCGCCTTATTGTGGGCGAAAATAAGGGCGAGAGGACGGGATAAAGGAACGGTGCGAGGAAAACCCGCCCTGCTCAAAAACAACAGCGAGCATCGCAACAAAACCGCCCGCGCATGGATTGAGCTTGATATGGAGGGCCTGCACCACAATGTAGGTGTACTCCGTAATATGCTGCCGAAAAGCTGCAAACTGATGCCCGCTGTCAAGGCAAACGCTTACGGCCACGGGGCGGTAGAAATATGCCGGGAACTGAACAGGCTCGGCGTCCGAGCTTTCTGCGTTGCATCCGTAGACGAGGGCGTGGAGCTTCGCAAGCACCGAATCAAAGGCGAAATACTGGTCTTGGGCTATACACACCCAGACAGTTTCCATTTGCTCCGACGCCACCGCCTGATACAGACCGTCATAGACAGCGATTACGCAAAAACCCTGAACGATTATGGGCGGAGGCTCGCCGTCCATATAAAGATTGACACAGGTATGAAACGCTTGGGCGAGCCTGCGGAAAACGCCGAAGAAATCTTGCAGCTCTACAACTATAAAAACCTGGACATACAGGGCATCTACACCCACTTCGCGGCAGATGACAACGGCAACCCTTTCGACAGGGAATACACCCAAAGGCAATTGGACAGCTACGAGGCCGTCCTCGCAAAAATCAAGATGGCCGGACTTCCCGTGCCACGAACCCACGTCCAAAACTCGTTCGGAGTATTCGGACGCCCCGACCTACGCTACGACTACGCAAGGGTAGGGATAGCCCTTTACGGCGCATACGCCGCCCCTGGCTCCGCTCTCGAACACGATTCAGATAATGCCGCTAACGATTCCGTCCATACAGGAAGCAACGAAAAAACGACCGCAGCCGACCACACAGAAATCCCCCACACCCCCCACACCCCCCACCCCCTGCCCCCCGTCCTGTCCGTCAAGGCGAGGGTCGCCGCCATAAAGCGGGTATCACCAGGCGAAACCGTGGGCTACGGATTCGCGTTCGCCGCAGAGCGAGAAACAAAGGTTGCGGTGCTGTCCATCGGGTATGCGGACGGCCTTCCGCGCGCCCTCTCTTGCGGCGCAGGCCATGTCCTGTTGCACGGCTCCGTAGCCCCCATCGTCGGACGCATCTGCATGGACCAAACCATCGTGGACATCACCGACATCGATGGCGTGAAACAGGGCGACACCGCCGTAATCATAGGCAAAGACGGCAACAAAGAAATCTCCGCCATAGAACTCGCAAAGCACGCAGGCACAATACCGAACGAGATACTAAGCCGCCTCGGCGACAGACTGGAACGGTAAGACAGAGGCGTACGAATCAAAATCCATCGGGTTGAAACCCCCAAATCTATCGGGTTGAATTTGAAAAATCTGTCGGGTTTGTATATAATGCGGCCGAGGTGGTTGGTCTGCGTTGATATTTGTCCGCATCCCCATTGGGGATGCTATCATATGCATATGGGCATAGGAATCGCCAACAAATTTCATCGCAGTACAATAATGGGTTATGAGAATTGACTATATTAGGGAATTTATAAACCTTGCCGAGGAACTCAATTATACACGTTCTGCGACAAGGCTGTTTACCTCTCAATCCGTTCTGAGCAGGCATATCAAAAATATGGAGGAAGAGCTTGGTGTGAAATTGTTTGAACGGTCAACCCATGATGTGCAACTGACCGACGCTGGGCATATCGCATTCACAGAATTACGCAACATGATTGAACGTTATGATGCACTTCTTGACAAATTGTCGCTAAGCGCAAAAGGGGACGCAGGATACCTGCGTTTTGGAATTATTTACTATGCTATCGAATCTTATTTGGACAACATAGTCCATGAGATTGAAAGATTATGCCCCGGTGCTTACATCAGCATCCGTTCGTTTCAGTCGCCAGAGTTGTGGCGCGACCTGCTCGCAAGAAAAATCGACTTGGGCCTTACATACCGCGCCTCGCTCCCTAAAGATCAAGCACTATGCATTTCAGATGTTTGCAAAGAGAGGATGGTCGTGGTTTTCCCGACCGACCATAGATTAAGCGGACTGAAAACGGTTAGCGCACAGGAATTGGGCGACGAAACTTTCGTCTTTATGAAAAGCGAGAAATGGCACGAGCTTTATGTGAAGCCATTGCTTTCAAAATATATCCCAGGCGAGTTAAAGTGCATATATACAGAGCAGATTGACACATTGGCGAGCTCTGCCATCAGCATGAATGCAGTCGCGATTGTCGCCGAGCATGACGCGAATGCCGGATGGAGAAAGCTTTCGAGCGCTTTAATCGAAGAAGAGGATTTCAACATAACGGTTTCGCTTGCACACATGGCAGACAACGACAACCCCACACTTACATCATTTATGCGAAAGCGATGCCTAACAGAGTGATTATTGCCCAACCCAAGCTCTTGATATTGTTTATTCTGCAAATGCATAACCGATCTTTTTATTGCATTTCCAAATTCCTGTCCTGACCCATACACTCTAAATACTTGTTATCAAAGATTATTGGAGGTGAGCCTATGAACAATTTAGTCTTCGATGGGAATTTCAAGTACAATCCATTCATTCCGTACGACCCGATGGTCAATCCGCTTTACACAGGCTATGTCTCACATCCATGCATGGGTGGCATCCAGCCGTTCGTCTACACTGACTGGCGGGATGAAATGATGTCATGGCATGATAATTGCTATCTTCATGCCGGCTTGAACCCTGCCTATGTAGTAATAATCCGAGGCCCTGATTCCATGAAATTCTTTGACGAGTATTTCACAAACGATTTTAGCGATTTCCCTATTGGCCAAATAAAGCATGGCGTGATGGTGAACAATGACGGGCTTCTTATCATGGATGGCCTCCTGTTCAGAACGGGCGAATACGAGTTCTACACATTTTGGCTTGGTCCCTATGTCGTATACTGCGCTGAAAAAAGCGGATACGATATCGAACTGGAGGACGTTACCGGTGAAGTGTTCATGTACCAGTTGGCTGGACCGCACTCACTTGAAGTTGTTGAAGCGGCTACTGGCGAGAATTTCCACGATCTGCCTTATTTGAAACATCGTGAATCGAGCATAGATGGAATGGACGTGCGAATTTTGCGCATTGGCATGGCTGGTTCTCTGGCATACGAAGTACATGGGAAGTTTGAGGACTGCATTCCGGTTTATCAAGCCCTTTTGGCTGCGGGCCAGCCTTACGGCATCAGAAAGCTGGGCAGGCACGCATATTGGAATACGCATACTGAAGGCGGCTTCCCTCAATTCATTATCCATTTCCCTTATGCATGGGAAACGGATCCCGATTTCATGAAATGGATGGAAGAGCGCAATGCACTGATGAATGTATTTGCGATTTCAAAACAATTGGTGACCGGTAGCATGGGGTCGAACATTGAGGCTCGCTATGTTCACCCTCTTGAGCTGGGATGGGGGCAGGCTGTCAGTTTTTCGCATGATTTTATCGGCAAAGACGCACTTAAAAATATCAATGACAGCCCGCATCGTGAAATTGCGACCTTGGTTTGGAATACAGACGATATTATGGAAATATATCGCTCTGAGTTCGAATTGGGCGAACATTATGCAATCATGGAAGGGCCAGAGGACTATTTGCAGAATGGGAGGTTCGAGTATCGTGCGGATCAAGTCTTGGCAGGCGATATGCTCGTGGGAGTAAGCACAGGAAGGATTTTCAGTTGGTACTATAGAAAAATGCTTTCTTTGGCAAGAATAGATCCCGAATACAACAAAATCGGTACGGAGGTGACCGTACTATGGGGCGACCCCGGCACGCGACAGATGAAAATCAGGGCAAAGGTTGACCGCTATCCGTACAATACCGACGGTCGCAATGACAGTATTGACGTAAACCAGATACCAAGTGGGATAAAGAGGTGAAAACATGTTAAAAGACAACGATCATTTTCCAGGCTATGTTGAAGGGATACCAGGTCTGAAATCCTGTCCCTATGTCCCCTTCGACCCACAGTCAAGACATTTGTACAGCACGTATCTCGGTGCCGCGTTCGCGAATGGTGTCCAGCCGTGGGAATACACGGATTGGCGCGACGAATGCCGTTCATGGCTAAAAACATGCTATATCCACTCAAACTTAAACCCGCATCCCACTTATTTATTCAAAGGTCCCGACGTAATGAAAATCATATCTGATTTTTGCGTCAATTCCGTAAAGGACTGGCCTATCGGGAAAGGGAAACACTTGATTCTGTGCGATGATGCCGGCTACGTAATCAATGACGGAGTGGGTGTGCGCCACGCAGAAGATATGGTTACTGGCCACGAATTGACAAGACTGGCCTATGAGGCGGAGCGCGGAAATTATGACCTCACTGTCGAGAACCGCTCATACGACGAGGTAATCTACCAATTTTGCGGCCCAAAAGCCTTGGAGATCATGGAAAACTGCGCCAAGGAGGACCTGCACGACCTGAAGTTCATGTATACAAAGCGATGCAAAATCCTCGGCAAGGATGTTTGGATAATACGTATGGGGATGGCAGGCTCATTAGGCTATGAAATTCATTGCGATGTGGAAGATGCCTTGACGATCTACAACGAGGCCATACGGGTCGGAGAGGCCTATGGGTTGCGGAAACTTGGCAGCCGTGCATACTCAATGACACATTGGGAAGGCGGCTTTCCACAGTGGTCTCTTGATTTCCCGTCGCCATGGGGTGACGATGAGGATTATATGAAATACCTCAAAGAAAACGGATTTCCTGGAAATGAGCCCGGCGGGGCAGTGTGGGCGAACAAATTTACTCGATATGAAGGCAGCATCGGACCTGACTTGAAAAAACGCCTGCGCAATCCCGTTGAGCTGGGCTGGGGCGGAATGGTTCAATTTGACCATGACTTTGTCGGTCGCAAGGCTTTGGAAAAGATCAAGGCCAATCCCAAACGGAAAATGGTGACGCTGGTTTGGAACAAAGACGATATCATGGATGTGCATCGTTCGCAGCTTGAGTCCGGCGAGCCCTATAAACCTTTGGACGAACCTCTTGACTATTGCTTTAACGGGCCGTTTATGTATCATGCGGACATTGTATTGAAGAACGGCAAAGAGATTGGTATCAGCACCGGAAGAATGAATAGCTACAATTACCGTGAAATGATTTCGCTTTGTTCCTTAGACATAGAACACAGCGAAGAAGGCACGGAAGTGATTGTCCTTTGGGGCAATCCGGAAACCCGCCAAAAGGAAATCCGTGCAGCTGTTTCGCGCTACCCATTCCTTGATACGCAGCGCAATCAGGTTTTTGACGTCAATCAGGTCCCGCGCTATACAGGCAAATAATATAGCCACCTGCTGACCCGTCACACTACACCACGCTATACAGCATCCTTGCATACGACGGAAGCGGCCAGTGCTTTTTGGCGACAAGGGTTTCGAGCTGGTCGACTATAAGCCTCAGCTCCGCCATCGCCGTAAAGACCCTGTCCCTGTAAAAGCCCGCCTGGGCAAATATCTCCTGCTTGTCCTGGGATTCCAAAAGGGCGGCCTCAAGGGTGGTCAGCTTTTTCAGCAGGCAGGACGACAGCTTCGCGATATGCCCAAGCAGCTCCTCCTCAAGCATGGACTCAAACTCGCCGCATTCCTTCTTCTGCTTCATCACTTTTGACAAATCGCCTTGGTAGTCGATGCAGGCGGGGATTATCTCGCCCTTGACCATGTCTATCATCGTAAGCGCCTCGATATGTATGGTCTTGCAATAACCCTCCATAAGGATTTCGTACCGCGAATGGAGCTCCGATTTGGCGAAAACGCCGTGCGCGGCAAACAATTCTACGCTCTTTTTCGAAACGAACTCCGGCAGTGCGTCCACCGTTGTCCGCAGGTTTGCCAAGCCGCGCTTTTCCGCCTCGATAACCCATTCATCGGAGTAATTGTTGCCGTTGAACACGATGCGTTTGTGCTTGCGGAAAGTGTCCTTGATAAGCGTCGCCAGGTCGCTGTTGAATTCGGACGATTTTTCCAGATGGTCCGCGAACTGCCTCAACACCTCCGCGACCGCCGTGTTCAATATGATGTTCGGCCCCGCTGTGGAAAAGTTTGAGCCGAGCATACGGAACTCGAACTTGTTGCCGGTGAACGCAAACGGCGAGGTGCGGTTGCGGTCGGTGGAATCCTTGGGGAAGTGCGGCAGCACGGTGACGCCTATCGCCATCGGGTGCTTTTCCTTGCCCACATAATCCTGATCGGACTCGATCGCCTCCAGTATCTCGGTCAATTCGTCGCCGAGGAACATGGATATTATGGCCGGCGGCGCCTCGTTCGCGCCGAGCCTGTGGTCGTTTCCGGCGCTCGCCGCCGAGACCCTAAGCAACTCTTGATAATCGTCCACCGCCTTTATGACAGCCACCAAGAACAATAAAAACTGGGCATCGTCCTGTGGCGTCCTGCCGGGCTCAAGCAAATTGACGCCAGTGTCCGTGCTTACGGACCAATTGTTGTGCTTGCCGCTGCCGTTCACGCCGGCGAACGGCTTTTCGTGCAACAGGCAGGCAAGCCCGTGGCGGGTCGCCACGCTTTTCATCATTTCCATGGTAAGCTGATTGTGGTCGGTGGCGATATTTGTCGTGCCGTAGATGGGCGCAAGCTCGTGTTGTGCCGGAGCGACCTCATTGTGCTTGGTCTTGGCGCAGATGCCGAGCTTCCACAATTCCTCGTCGAGCTCCTTCATAAAGGCGAACACCCTCGGCTTCAGGCTGCCGAAATAATGGTCGTCGAACTCCTGGCCTTTGGGCGGGCGCGCCCCGAACAACGTCCTGCCGGTATAGATAAGGTCCGGGCGTTTTTGAAACATTTCGTTGTCTATAAGAAAATATTCCTGTTCCGGCCCGACCACCGACGTGACTTGCTTCACTGCGGAATTTCCGAAAAGCCTCAGCACTCGCAGCGCCTGTTTGTTGATGGCCTCCATAGACCTGAGCAGCGGGGTCTTTTTGTCGAGGGACTCGCCACTGTACGAGCAGAAGGCGGTGGGAATACACAACGTCGCGTCCTTGATGAACGCATAAGAGGTGATGTCCCAGACGGTATATCCACGCGCCTCGAACGTTGCCCTGAGCCCGCCCGACGGAAAGCTTGACGCATCCGGCTCGCCCCGCACAAGCTCCTTGCCGGAAAACTTCATTATGATTTTCCCATCGCCGGCAGGGGAGATAAAGCTCTCGTGCTTCTCCGCCGTGATGCCGGTCATGGGATGGAACCAATGCGTGAAGTGGGTCGCGCCCTTCTCGACCGCCCAGTCCTTCATGGCGTTGGCTACCACGTTCGCCACGTCGAGCTCCAGATGCGTGCCCTGCGACATCGTCTTTTTCAACGCCTTGTAGACATCATCCGTGAGCCGCGCCCTCATAACCTCGTCGTTGAACACCAAGCTTCCAAACAAATCCGCAATACCTTTCATCGTCTTACCTCCTATAATTATAATTCTTTCATTCTCTGCGTTGCCGCAATCACGTTTTCCCTGCTGCCAAACGCAGTCAGCCTAAAAAAGCCTTCTCCGCCCGCCCCGAAGCCCGCTCCGGGGGTGCCGACCACGCCTGCCCTTTCGAGCAGATAATCGAAAAAGCCCCACGACGACATACCATCGGGGCATTTCAGCCAGATATAGGGCGAGTTCTCGCCGCCCGCGAACCAAATGCCGAGTCCTGTCAGCGCATCGGCTATGATCCTCGCGTTTTCCATATAATAATCTATGCCCGCCCTTGCCTGGGCCAGCCCCTCGTCCGAAAAGACGGCCTCCGCCCCGCGTTGCACAATATAGGGAACGCCGTTGAACTTCGTGGTCTGCCGCCTCAGCCAAAGCTCGTTCAGGCTTGCGCCGCCCCGTAAAAGCCCATGCGGAACGACGGTGTAGCCGCACCTTGTCCCAGTGAACCCGGCAGTCTTGGACAGCGAGCAAAACTCTATAGTACATTCTTTCGCGCCCTCGATCTGGTATATGCTAGTCGGCAAAGACTCATCGCGGACAAACGCCTCGTATGCGCTGTCAAATAGAATAATCGCGTCGCTTTCCCGCGCGTAATCTACCCATAATTTCAATTTTTCTTTATCGTAGACCGCCCCTGTGGGGTTGTTCGGCGAGCATAGATAGATGATGTCTGCCTTGGTATTTTTGTCAGGCAGGGGAAGGAAACCGTTGCCCTCGTTCCCGTGCATAAACAAGATTTCTCGTCCCGCCATCGTGTTCGTATCCATATAGACTGGATAGACCGGGTCGGGAATAAGCACGACATTGTCCGTCGAAAAAATATCAAGAATATTGCCGATATCGCTTTTCGCGCCGTCGCTTATAAAGACCTCGCCGCTTTCTATCGCCACGGATTTTTTCGCGTAATATCCGCATACCGCATCCCTCAAAAATGAGTGCCCCTGTTCTTCGCCATAGCCTCTGAAAGTTGCCATATCTCCCATTTCCAAAACCGCATTCTGCATGGCGTTCACCACGGCGGGGGCAAGCGGCAGCGTCACATCGCCGATGCCGAGGCGGATGATATTTTTGTCGGGATGGGTCTGCGAATGCTCTTTCACTTTCTTGGCTATCGAGGCAAATAAGTAGCTCTCTTGCAATTTTGAAAAATTGTCGTTTATGTTCATATTGTGCCCTCCGCCTGCCGAGTGCCATCCGCTGCCCGCACCAAGCCAAGGAACAGCGGGTGCGGTTTGTTCGGGCGGCTCTTGAACTCAGGGTGGAACTGGACGCCGACGAAAAATCGTCTGTCCGGCAGCTCGACCGCCTCGACAAGATTACCGTCACGTAGCGTTCCGCATACCACAAGCCCCTCGCGCTCAAGCCGCTCCCTATAGTCATTATTGAACTCGAATCTGTGGCGATGGCGTTCGTCTATCTCGTCTGCGCCGTACAGCCTGCCGAGCAATGTGCCGTCCGTGATTTTGCATGGGTAGGAGCCGAGGCGCATGGTGCCACCGCTGCCCTCCATGCCGATTTGGTCGGGCATGATGTCTATTACGCGGTGGGGCGAACCCTCGTCGAACTCGGCGGAATTGGCGTCCGCAAGCCCGCAGACATTACGCGCGAACTCGATTACGGCAATCTGCATACCGAGACAGATCCCCAGATATGGCACATCGTTTTCGCGAGCGTACCGACACGCAGCGATCTTGCCCTCTATCCCGCGATCACCGAAGCCCCCCGGAATGATTACGCCGTCCACTCCGTCCAGGGCTTCACCGATATTTGCGTCCGTTATCTCGCCGCTGTCGATCCAATGGATATCGACGTGGACGCCGGTTTCAAAACCCGCATGGTTCAGGCTCTCGATAATGGAGAGATAGGCGTCGTGCAATTGTATGTATTTACCGATTATGGCTATGCACGCTCGCCCTCTTGCAGCGGATATCTTCCTCACCATGCCGCGCCACTCGTCCAAGTCCGGCTCCGGGGCTACAATCCCAAGTTCGCGACAGACTACCGTATCCAGTCCGTTATTATGCAACATCAATGGCGCCTCATACAACGATGGCAGGGTCGTGTTCTCGATTACGCAATCGCGTTTCACATTGCAGAACAGCGAAATTTTGTCCTTGATGTCGTCGTCCAAGGGCTCGTCCGCGCGGGCAATTATTATGTTGGGGCTGATGCCCATGACCCGCATCTCCTTGACCGAGTGCTGCGTCGGCTTGGATTTGTGCTCGCCCGACGCCTCCAGAAAAGGTATGAGCGTCACATGGATGAACAGGCAGTTCTCGCGGCCTTTTTCGAGATATATCTGGCGGATGGCCTCCATGAACGGCTGGCTTTCGATGTCGCCGGCCGTGCCGCCTATCTCGGTGATAAGCACGTCGGCGCGGCTTTTCTCGGCGCCCGCATAGATGAAGTTCTTTATCTCCTCCGTGATGTGCGGGACGACCTGAACCGTCGCGCCGAGATACCCGCCATCCCGCTCGCGCGCAAGCACGCTTGAATAGACCTTGCCGGATGTCAGGTTGCTGAACTTCGTCAAGTCCTCGTCTATAAAGCGCTCGTAATGCCCCAGATCAAGGTCCGTCTCCGCGCCATCGTCGGTGACAAACACCTCGCCGTGCTGAAACGGGCTCATGGTACCGGGGTCGATGTTCATATACGGGTCGAGCTTCTGCGCCGCGACTTTCAGACCCCGCTGCTTCAACAACCGCCCAAGCGACGCCGCAGTGATGCCCTTGCCAAGGCCCGAAACGACCCCTCCAGTTACAAAGATGTATTTGGTCATTTTGATTCACCGATTCGCTTAGGAATCCCTTTGTCTAATCGCATACAACTTCCCTTTCAAAAAAATATTGACGCGCGCCCCGCCGTCGTGACCGACAGGAAGCGCACGCCATTGTGCGTCAAAATCTTCTATGCTACATCAAGCAAAATATTAAAGGCGCTGTGGGCAGATACCCACAGCGCCTTTGCTGCTTGCATAGATATAATAACGCAGAAAAGCCATCCGCGCAAGGTGTTTTTGATAGCATTAAGAATTGCGTGTGTCAGAATAGGTGTTAGAAGTGTTAGAATGTTAGAAGCGGTTCCGAGTTGTCTGCTGGAGCATCGGTTAGCTTTTCTTCTAACGAATTTCTTGACACAAAAACAAGCACCCGTTAGAATGTTAGAATACAAATCGAGAGGTGATGTCCATGTCATTAGAAGAAAGCGTGTCAGTGGAATTTAAGTCTATAGCGCTTGACGATATAAAGAAAAGTGTCATCGCATTTGCCAACAGCGGTGGCGGCACTTTGTACATCGGTATCACAGACAGCGGTGAGGTTGCCGGTCTTGCGGACGCAGATGCTGATATGATGAGCATTAACAATATGCTCCGCGATGGCATAAAACCCGATGTAACCCTTTTTGTGCAAAGCAAAGTAGAGCAAATGGACAGCAGGGATATAATAAAGATGGATGTCCAGAGAGGAACAGAACGCCCCTATTATCTCGTTGGCAAAGGAATACGGCCAGAAGGTGTTTATGTTCGTCACGGTGCGGCATCGGTTCCGGCAACTGATACGGCAATTCGCAAGATGATTCGCGAAACTGACGGCGATAGTTATGAAAAACTCCGCTCGGTAGAGCAGACATTGACATTTGATTCGGCTAAGACAGAGTTTGCCAAAAGAAAAGTGCCATTCGGAGCCCCCCAGATGGCGACGCTTGGTTTGATGAGCACCGACAAAATATATACCAACCTTGCAATGCTCCTGTCTGAGCAATGTGTTCACACAATAAAGGTCGCAATATTCCAAGATACGACACAGCAGGTTTTCAAGGATCGGCAAGAGTTTGAGGGTTCATTGTTCAAACAAATAAACGAGGTTTACAATTATCTCGACATAAACAACAAGACCATGGCGACATTCGACAAGCTCTTGCGAATCGATAGCCGAGACTACCCCGAGGCTGCTTTGCGTGAAGCCTTGCTAAACGCTGTTGTTCATCGAGAATACTCCGCAAGCGGGAGCATTTTAATCAAAGTGTTTTCTGAGCATGTAGAAATCATCTCGCCCGGAGGTTTGGTCGGCGGGATTGAAATCGAGGACATTATGAGCGGTTACTCAGCTTGCCGCAATTCGGAATTAGCGGAGGTGTTTTATCGTTTGCAGCTTATTGAAGCTTACGGTACTGGCATACAAAAAATATTTGAAGCGTACAAAACATCTTTGGCACAACCGAAAATAGAAGTTACTCCAAATGTATTCAAAATAGTATTGCCCAACTTGAATAGCGCACCCGTAGCTAATGGCAAAGAAACGCCGGAAGAAAGCGTATTGCAGTATGTACGTGAACATGGCTCAATCAACCGCAAGCAGACGGAGCACATTCTCGGTGTATCGCAGACCGCGGCGGGGGTTGTGCTTCGGAGACTGGTGGAGCAGGGTAAACTTATACGCGAAGGATATTCGCACAATGTTCGATATTTCTTGGACGCAAGTGGTGGTCAAGATGCTTAAGGTGCTTGACTTGTTTGCCGGAGCAGGCGGGCTTAGCCTTGGATTTTTTCAAACCGGTAATTATGAGATAGTCGCTGCCGCAGAAAGCAATCGGCACGCTCAGCAGACATTTTTAAAAAATCATGGCAATGTCCTCATGATTCCAAATGTTGTTGGATATGACTTTTCCAAATTAAAAGATGATTTGGATGGTATTGATGTCATAATTGGCGGTCCTCCTTGTCAGGGATTTTCCAATGCTAATCGTCAGAAAAGCACTGTTGTGTGCGGGAACAATTCTTTAGTCAAAGACTTTTTTCGAGCAATAAAAGAGATTCGCCCAAGAGCCTTTGTGATGGAAAACGTTACCATGCTACAATCAGATAAGCATCGCTTCTACGACACAACGATTGACCACGACGAAATAATAGCACTTGGAATCAAGCTAAAAGATGACATCATACACTTGTCAGAGCAAGAAATTACCGGAATTGATTTGTTATCAATTATCCAAGACAAAACACTGCTAAGCAAATCCTCTTTTCCCGACAAGCTATATGCGGTTCTAAAAACACTTCACAAGAATAGAGAGGCAAAGGAACGTTTAGAAAAATTTTTGGATAAAAACGCTACTTCTATCGTAAAACAGATTGAGGAGTGTATATCGAGCACACAAGATATTGACAGTTTTTTCATCAACTTATTGCGTGCAATTCAAGACGGGCTTGCTCGACATCAAGAAATAGATTTCTTTGTGAAACAACTGTCACTGTTGCTGGATTGTCAAAAAACTCTTAGAAAAGCCCTTGAGATTTATGACAACGAAATTATATGTTCGTTTTCCTCTCATAATAGTTCAAAGCACCTTATTGCTAATGTGAAATCATATTCTGTCATTGATTATATAGACGCTATCCTTGGAGACGACTATATACAAAAGGGGACAGTAATAAATGCCAAATGGTATGGTGTGCCGCAAGAAAGATGGCGCTATATAGTTATCGGGGTTTGCAAAGATACCTTTAAGAACAAAACGCTTGAAGTGTTCGATGAACCAGATGCTGTTCCCAACATCACTGTGGGAGAAGCAATTTTGGATTTGCAAGAGTGCGAGGTTTCATTCGACAAAGATGCGCCAGGGGTATTAGTACCAAAACCGAACGAGCCTTTGTCGGGATATGCGAAGCAAATGCGCTCCGATGACTTGCTTTTTAACCACATAACAACCAAAACAACTCCAGAGGCGATGACAAGATTCAAAGCTCTGAAAGAAGGAGAAAACTTTCATGACCTGCCAATAGAGCTTGTCGGATCATACGGAAAACCTGAGAGAACACAAAATACAATATATTTGAGATTAAATAGTAAAGAGTGTTCGGGAACCGTGGTGAATGTGCGAAAATCAATGTGGGTTCATCCCAAGCTTGATAGGGCATTGACAGTAAGAGAAGCCGCTCGTTTGCAATCGTTCCCCGACAGTTTTACTTTTGTAGGAACTAAAGATTCACAATACCAACAAGTGGGAAACGCAGTGCCTCCCTTGATGGCAAAAGCCATTGCCGAAAAGGTTGCCGACTACATCGAAGCATAATTATATAAAAAATATGAAAATCATTTGGCAAATAAATTTCGTATTTTTTATATATTGACAAATATCGGCACGATACTGTAAAATGCATTCGTGGGAGGTGTCCATATGAAGAACACAGAAACTAAGCGAGAAAGATTTATCAGAATTGCCGAGTCCAGAACAAACAAAATCATTGGTATGGTTCAACTTCTCGGAAACTGCTCTAACGCTACGGTATATGAGTACAACCCCGAAGACGTTGAAAAAATTTTCTCTGCAATCGAAATTGAATTGAAAGAGGCTCGTAAAAAGTTTTCGCGAACAGAAAGCACAAAAGGAAATCGTTTTCGGCTTATTTAAGGAGGTCGTACAATGGAATGGTCTTTCCCTTCAAATAACAAGGGCGACATAAATGGCATTAGCAATTCTGGCGTAGAAACCTTTCAAGGAACGCCATTGAAGTCTTTGGCGCGTGAAATATGCCAAAACTCTTTAGATGCCGCCTCAAATGACCAACCTGTGGAGGTTGAATTTGTTCCCTTTTCTCTTAGTATTGATGAATTCCCTGATGCCGAATCCCTGCAAAAAGCGTTTGTTGCATCACAAGACTTTTGGAGCACTCAAAAATCGAAAAGAACGGTGGATTTTTTTGAGCGCGCAATTGACATGATGAAGTCTGAAAGCATTCCGTTTTTGCGCATAAGCGATTTTAGCACATTGGGATTGTCGGGTTCTCGTGAAGAGTATAATACGCCGTGGTGCAATTTGACAAAATCCTCCGGCGCATCTGATAAGTCGGGTACATCCGGTGGCTCATTCGGGATTGGAAAATTTGCACCTTTTGCTTGTTCTGAATTTAGAACAGTGTTTTACAGTACGCTTGATATTGAAAGTGTTACTGCATCTCAAGGAATATCTAGGATAACCAGCTTTCGCCATGAAAGTGGCGAAATAACTACAGGTGTCGGTTATTATGGCGCACCAAATAATCAACCCGCACATTCGCAATTGATTCTCGACTCTCGATTTCGACGTGATAGCGGTCAGGTGGGTACAGATATTTTTATTTCCGGATTCAAATTCCACTCGACCGATTGGAAAGCCGATGTTATCGCTTCTGTCTTGGATGGATTTTTATATGCCATCCATGAGGGACACCTTATAGTTAGAGTAGATGATGTGATAGTCAGCAAAGACACCCTGCAGTCGCTACTTGCAGAATATCAGACTTCTCTTCTTGAAAACGCCGATAAGTATTATACGGTTCTCACATCTGCGGACACCGTTTGGTATGAGACAGATTTCAAAAATCATGGCACAATTAAATTGGGGTTGATAATCCAGCCTGAAATGCACCGTAGAGTTGCAATGGTGAGGAAAACTGGCATGAAAATAATGGATCGAGGAAACATTTCCGGGATTATCCCTTTTGCCGGTGTAATGCTTATTGAAGGCGAGAAGATAAACGATTATTTAAGGAACATTGAAAATCCGCAGCATACCAAATGGGAACCAGAACGCATTGAGCCTAAAACACAAATCCCTAACGCGAAAGCGTACATTAAGGATTTGTTGGACTATATCAAAGAAAGTTTAGAAAAATTAAAGCATGAGGACGATTCAGATGAAATTGATCCCGATGTCGGTGAATATCTCCCTGATGAAGGCGAAGATGATAGTCTTTCAAATAATCATCCAAAAGAGTCATTGCCTGACACAATAAAGTCTTTTGAAGCGACGAGTCCACCCAAAAGAACTGTGAGCAGCAGCTTCTCCGATAATGACGGCGAAAAGGAAGTGGATGACGACATGGGGGATATCACGGCGGAGGAAAATGATTCTGGCATTGGACATGATAATGGTGAAAACGGCGGAGGGGGAAATGGCAGTGGAAATAGTGAGGGTAGTGGCAGTGGAACAAACCCCAAAGAACGGAAAAGAAGTCTTTCCGGGATTTCCGCTGCAAAAGTAAGGGTTGTGTGCCTAAACCGGGAAGCGGGAGAATATTCGATCACTTTCGTTCCTGCAACATCAGCGAACGACGGGTACTTAGACTTGTTTTTGTCGGCAGAGTCCCAAAATTATGAGGCACCCATACTATCCGCGATTGATTTGAATAATCCTGCCATACAGGTAAATGGAAACCGCATATCAGATATTTCTTTTGTAGTGAATACTCCCATTAGGATAAAAGTTGTTCTGAACTTTAAGGACTATTGCTCAATGGAGGTGAAAGCATATGGATATAAGATATAAACTCTACCCATATCCGGTCTTGTCCTCATATGCCGATGATTATGAGAACAGTTGCTTTGACGCGAAAATCTCTCCTAAAAGGGATGGTCATGGTATTCGATTTGATTTTTTTGCGAAGTTAGTCAACGAAGAGCTAAATGAACTACTTGAAAAAGGAAAAGCCTGTTTCGTTTATCATCTTGAATGCGCCCAGACAGGTTATCGCACGGTAGTAGCAACAGGAAATGCTGAAACGACACACTTTGTTTCTGATAAGTCTGTTCGTGGGCGGCTTCAAATTTGCCCCTTTATAATAGCCACAGAAGATCTGCCGGCATATGTAAATCGGGGCTTTCATTCCGATTATCGCGGCTTCAAGTTCTCGATCGAAGCGGGTTGCGTAATGGCGGTTGGAAGTCAAGTCAATATTGATATAGACAATGAGATTAACGACCTTTCAAACACACCGTCTGTGTTCAGCATTATTAAAAATGATGACAAAGCGGCTCAAGGAATGGTGGTGGATATGGAATATAGAAAAATCGTCATAAAGCTGCCTGAAGAAGAATTCTACAACTTCAAAAGCATTAGGGACGAGATAGTCATAAAACCTGTATTAAATTCATTGGTAGTAATTCCTGCGCTTACGTATGTTCTTGAAGAAGTGGCAAAGCGAGATACTGGCGAGAGATATGAATACAGCTCATATTCATGGTATCGAGCAATAAAAAAAGCTTTGGCTACGAAATTCAATTGCGACATAGAGAGCGAACAATTGTCTGAAAAAAACATTTTAGAGTTGTCCCAAAAACTGATAGACACACCTATCACAGATGCTCTCAGGGTTTTGTCCGACGGATACGGAAACATTAGCGAGGAGGACGATGAATGATGAATATAACATTTTTAGGAGAAGACAATTTATATGCGCTAAAAAGCAATCTGCCGCAAATATTCGCGAAGTTTTCTTCCGAAAATTCAGACTGGATTACCGAATATTTTGGACGTTCACCTTTTTCAGAAACTAAATATCCACTCGAAGATTTCCCCTTGGACATGTCACAGGAAAAGCCTTTTTTGACAGAGTTTGAAAATGTCCAAAGAGTTTATAATCGATTGAATTTCCTATCCGATTCTCAAGCCTCGGATGAACGGCTTTGGGCAGGTTTGTGCTTGAATCATTTTTACAATTACACTCAATACAGATGGGATATTATAAATAAGTGTACCGTTGATAATATAATGCAACACTTCTTTTTTGGGTTCGGAGCACGGCGTTCTTTAACGCGAAACGCTTTGTCAAGGCTGTGGTGGATTGGGCGATTGACATACGACACCTCTCGAAACGACCCCTTTGAATTGACGCGCTTCGTTTGCGAAAACGCCGACTACATAATGCACATATTAGAACGAAATACATCCAATAACCCCATGATTACAAAAGCCTTTCTTTCTGCAATTATTGATGCCCGGAAGGATGGATGCCCAATAAACACAGACACCGTAGGTGAACTCTCGAAGTATTTAAATTTGCTTGGAGGGACATATATTTTAGACTGTTTGCCTGAAGAAAAGATATATGGCAAAATCTTCGACTATGCTCAAACAATAACAAAATCTTGACGCAAGGATACTAGATATATGAGGGCAAACAAAGTTGAAGCAATATATGCGGATGAAAAGTTTGAGAGAATCCGTTTTTATTTTCAAGAGTGTGGCATCAACACGCTTGAGGATTTGTCAACATTCAATTTTAACGATTTGATGTTTGTCCCCGATGTGTCTGAAAATGATATAGCCGCCGCAATGGAAGTATTCATAAATGAAAACCTTGATGCACCGTATAATCAGAACCCACCCCATATATATAATGAGGATGAAGCCATTACCAAAACAGTCGAAAGCAGAGCTGGGGAGCAAGATTGCATTAGCTCCCACGAGATAATTATCAATGAAATCAGAGGTTTACCCTTGTCGAGGAGAGCAAAGAATTGTCTGAGTAGGTCAGGCATATTTTCATTGAAGAGATTAAAGGTTTTAAGTGAAGACGATTTGATGAGTATCCAAAGCATGGGAAGGAAGACTTGTGATGAAATAATGGCTTTTATAAAATCGCCTCAATCCCAAAAGATTTCGCAAGCCATGGTCTCAGAAGATTATTGTACTTTTGAAAACATGGATATTGCAAGCCTGCCCTTGTCTGTAAGGGCTATCAACTGCTTAAAACGCGAAGGGATGCTGTCATCACACGAATTATTGTTCCTAAATGAAGACGATTTGATGAGTATCCGAAACATGGGAAGGAAAACTTGTGATGAAATATTAGACTTTATAAAGTCTATATCTCCCCAACAAGCAAATAGCGGATTGCAATGCCAAATAGAGGGTATACACGAATTCAACAAAAGGATTCCAATTCTTTTACTTAGTAGTATTGGAGTTAGCCAAGATGCCATTTCGTTTTTATCCGATAGCGGTTTTAAGGCAATTGATGATTTATATGGCAGAAATCTGAGACCGCGTGAATACACCATTATGCGTCCAGTAGTGGAATACTTGAAAACTTCGGTTGTCGACCACTTTGTTGCGGAAATGTATTCATTAAAAGATCAGTGGAGAACTTGCATTATTGGTCGTGGCAAAGGAGCGACCCTCCAAGAGGTTGGCGAGGAAATCGGTGTCACGCGAGAAAGGGTTCGGCAAATTGTGGAAAAAGTTTCTCGTCTATTGAGAGGAAGCGCTGATTTAATTGCCGGAGCACTTTTTCAAGCACAAAACAACATTTTTGCGTTTTCTGATTTAGTGAAGCTATTTAATAACGAAGAAATATCTTTGTGCTATAAACTCGTTCAGCAAGAATCAAGCTATGCAATATATTTCAAATACTCAGACAAATTTGTATGTAGTAGTATATATCCGTCTGATGCCCAGCAAACTTTTACTGACTTTGCCTATGAGATTGTAGGCGAAGGGTTTAATTTCAGTGAAAATCTTGAACTAATTGAATCTGAATTGCACAAACGTTCGCTGGACTTTTTAGATTTTGAAGATGTCATGAACTTCCTGATTCATGAAGGCTATCACTTTTACGGCGATTATGTCGCAAAAAGCAAACAGGGTTATGCCAAGATTTGCATCGATGCCGTTAAAACATATTTCCATTTTGATATTAAACTGGATTCCAATAAAGATAACGAAGATATGAAAAGGCTTCGCCAAATTATAGACAGGCATTATCAAGGGATACCATTGCCGCCCGACAATAGAACAGTGACCACTGCGATGACGAGAGATGCGACTAAGATGCTACTATCAGGAAGAGGACGTTATTGCCCTGCTGAAAAAGTGGTTTATTGTGTTGAGCTGTTGAATGAAGTGCGAGATTTCGTAAACAGCAGTCCTCAAACATCATTCTACTATGGTGAGCTATACTCTCATTTTGAAGGACGATTTTTAGCTGAAACTAATATACATAACGCACATTTTCTTCACGGAATGCTAAAATGCCTTTTCCCCGATGACTATGTATACGAAAGGGATTTGTTTGTTAAAAGCGGCTCTGTAAGACAGGATGTTGGCGATAGGCTGGAAACTATTCTGAAAAAGCAAGGGGGTGCCATGACAAAAGCCGAGATTCGGAAAGCGATACCTGGCATCAATGACTTTGTTTTTACTTTCGCCGCTATGCGTCTGCCTGAAGTAATCCAATGGGATCATAATGAGCTTAACCACATTCACAATCTTGATTTGACTTCTGAGGATTTAGCCTTGTTAGGAAATCTCATAAAGCATCAAACCTACACACATCAAGGGTATTGTAGCGATGCACTTTTGTATGCCGTAGCGAAAGAGCATTGCCAAGATTTATTTCAACGAAACCGCATTCAAAACGCTCGCAATCTTTACTATATTGCAAGCTACTATTTCGGCGGGAATTATCGCTTCAGGCGACCTCACATTATCACAAACGACTTCCCCATAAAGGATTTATCGGTGGTTAATATCGCCCGCGTATTGTTGAATAATGAATATAGGTTGAATTATGAAGAGTATATCACTATGGCAAATAACCTCGGGTGGGCAGGCGGCACATTGCATTCTGTATTTTCAGAATTGCAAAAGGACTATGTACGCATTTCGGGAAATGATTATATAAATAAAGAACATTTCAATATACCTGATTCAACAATAGAAGTGCTAAATGGTTTACTTTTTGGTTTTCTGGCAAGCACTGGGTATTATGCGATTGTCAGTATATTCGATTATGAAGACTTCCCAAAGTGCGAATACTCGTGGAACGAGTTCTTGATAGAATCAATAATTACTGAATGTAACACAGATTATCGCACTATCTCTCCTCAAGTCAACGGGCGACGTCACCAAAGAGGCATTATCGTTCCTCAAGATAGCCCTTATCATTCGTTAGAAGATTTGGTTGTTGATGTTTTGAAAAGAAATAATATTTATTCAATTTCCGAATCGGGCTTAGAAAGATTTTTGAGAGTGAATGGAATTATAACAACCGTGTTTCCGCAGGAGTTATTTGAATGTCCTAAAATGGTTTACAAAAATGAGAATTTTACTATTAAGCGAGAATAGCCCAAACTCATTCTGGCGATCTGTTATATCGAGTATGTGCGCCCTTTCGCCACTCAATACTCACTCCCATTCCACCGTCGCCGGGGGTTTTGATGTGATGTCGTAGACTATGCGGCTTACGGACGGTATCTCGCTTGTTATCCGTGAGGATATGCGGCTTAGGGTTTTGTGCGGGAGGGGGGTGTACTCGCAGGTCATGAAGTCGTCGGTGGTTACGGCGCGGAGGGCGATGACGGGGTCGTAGGTTCTGTCGTCGCCTTTGACGCCCACGGAGCGGGTGTCGGTCAGGACGGCGAAGTATTGGTCGGGGCGGGGCCTTGTGCCGGCAAGTTCTTCGCGGAATATGGCGTCGGCTGCGCGCAGGACTTCGAGCTTGGCCTCCGTGACATCGCCCATGATGCGGATGGCAAGGCCTGGCCCCGGAAAAGGCTGGCGGTTCACGAGGGATGCCGGCAGCCCCAGTTTTTTTCCGAGTATGCGGACTTCATCTTTGAAAAGCCCTGACAGCGGCTCGATAACTTCGTCAAATGCAAGGCTTTCGGGGAGGCCGCCGACATTGTGGTGGCTCTTGATGGTGGCGCCGTGAACGCCGCCGGATTCCACGATGTCGGGGTATATGGTGCCTTGCGCCAAGAGGGGTATGTCACCTAGCTTTGTGGCTTCATCTTCAAAGACACGGATAAATTCCTCGCCTATTAGCTTCCGCTTTAGCTCGGGGTCCGCCACGCCTTTAAGCCTTGCGAGGAAGCGTTTTTGGGCGTTGATGCGTACGAAGCGGAGGCGGCGTTTTGAGAACACGCGTTCTATTTCGTCGCCCTCGTTCAGGCGCATAAAGCCGTGGTCCACAAAGATACAGGTTAGCCTGTCGGGCACGGCCTTGGACAGAAGGCTCGCGCACACCGACGAGTCCACACCGCCGGAGAGGGCGAGAAGGATCTTCCTGTCGCCGGCCTGCTGCCGTATCTGGGATATCTGGCTTTCTATATAATCGTCCAATTTGTAGTCGCCCGACGCTCCGCAGACGTCGTATATGAACCTCTGCATAATTTCGCGCCCGCCCTCTGTATGGGCGGTTTCGGGGTGGAATTGTACGCCGTAGAGTTTTCTGTCGGCATCTTCGCAGGCGGCGATGCATAAGGGGGAGGTTGCGGTGACGGTAAAGCCTTTGGGGAGACGCGTTACGGCGTCGCGGTGGCTCATTAGAGCGTCAAAGGGCTCGCCGCCTGCGGGCGATTGGCCGCAGGGGTCGCCCCTACGTCCGATGCAGAACAGAGCCGACGGCTCGCCTTTCACCACGGGCGTCACCATGACCCGCCCATACTCGCCCGCTTCACCGGGCGCTACTTCGCCGCCTAGCATATGGCACATCATCTGCATTCCGTAGCATATGCCGAGGATAGGAATGCCGAGCGAGAATAACGCAGGGTCGCATTTGGGCGAATCGGGCAGATACACGCTGTTCGGCCCGCCCGTCAAAATGACGCCAATCGGAGCCAAACGCCGTATCTCGTCCACCCCGATATCCCCCGCCCTTATCTCCGAATAGACGGACAGCCCCCTTACCGCCCGTGCGATAAGTTCCTTATACTGGCCGCCAAAGTCAAGCACCAACACACGCTCGTTCATATTCTCACCTCGCTCATACCCTCACCTCGCTCATATCTCCACCGTTCCGTCAAAAACTTTTATGCAATCGCCTGTCATATAGACAGCTTCGTCCGTATAATTAATCGTCAAATCGCCGCCAGGCAGTTGCACCCTGACATCCGAGCCTTTGTCGCAATGCCCGTTCAGGACCGCCGCCACGACCGCGGCGCAGGCGCCGGTTCCGCATGACTGCGTCTCCCCGCTGCCACGTTCCCACACCCGCATCTTCAAATGGTCCCTGCCCACGACATCGACAAACTCGGCATTGACCCTGTCGGGGAATATCGCGTCGTTCTCGAACAGGGGACCCACCCTGCCCAAGTCCAAGCCGTCCAGATCCATCACGCCCAAGTCATCACAAAAGACCACGGCATGGGGGTTGCCCATGGACACGCAGGTGATTTCATAATCAATGCCGCCGATGGTCACCGCCCTTGCGACCACGCTGTCCCCCGTCAGCCTGACCGGTATTTTTTCGGGGCGTAGCTCTGCCTGCCCCATATCGACCTTTACCGAGGACACCGCCCCGTTCTTCGTGGCCAGGAATAATTTTTTGACGCCGCTAAGGGTTTCGACGCTCATTTCCGACTTCTTCACGACCCCGCTGTCATACAGATACTTCGCCACGCAGCGGATTGCGTTGCCGCACATATTGCCCTCGCTTCCGTCGATGTTGAACATACGCATCTTCGCGTCGGCGGTTTCCGAGGGGAGCATCAGCACGACACCGTCACCCCCAATGCCCTTGTTCCTGTCGGAAAGCAATATTGTCAGCGATTCCGGCGAATTGATCTTGTTGTCGAAGCAATCGAAGAATATGTAATCGTTGCCGCAGCCGTGCATTTTTGTGAAATTTAGCTTCATGCGTTCACCTCTCAAACAATTGATGTCTATCAGTTCCGTATTGATTTCGCTGTACTCTGACAGCAGGCTGTCCGCGAGCGCGTTCGCCGTGTCAACCGAGGTCAGGCAGGGTATGCCGAGCGAGCAGGCCTTTCTGCGTATCTTCACATCGTCGAAGGTGGGGTCCGTGTCCCTGTCGGACGTTGAGACGATATAGCTGAGTTTCCCGCTTTCAAGCAATGTGGCGGTGTTTCTCTCCGCGCAGTCCCGCATCTTCTCCACAATCTCCGCATTAAAGCCCCTTTCCGCTAAAAATTGTGCCGTGCCCCTCGTCGCGTAAAGCGAGAACCCGCACCGGGCGAGTTTTCCCGCCACGTCCACGATCTCCGGCTTGTCGTGGTCACGCACGGTTATCAGCACCCCTCCGTCCATGTTCATCTTATAGCCCGCGGCGACAAGCCCCTTGTAAAGCGCTTCCTCAAGGTTCTTGCCGAGCCCAAGCACCTCGCCCGTGGACTTCATTTCGGGGCCCAGATGCGTATCGACGCCCGACAGCTTCTCGAAGGAGAACACCGGCACTTTGGCGGCAAAGTATGGCGGTATTTTTCCGATTCCGCATGAATATCCAAGAGCCGAAAGCTCGTCCCCGACGCTTACCCTTGTCGCGAGCTCGCACATCGGCACGCCTGTGATCTTGCTGATATAGGGGACGGTTCGCGACGCCCTCGGATTGACCTCGATTACATAGATGTCGTTCTCGTAAAGGACGTACTGGATGTTTATGATGCCCTTGACATCGAGCGCCATGCAGATTTTTTCCGTAATCCCGAAAATCCTCTCGGCCATCACATCGTCTATGTTCAGCGCGGGATATACGGCAATGCTGTCGCCCGAATGCACGCCCGTCCTCTCGATATGCTCCATAATGCCGGGTATCAACACGTCCCGCCCGTCGCATATGGCATCGACCTCAAACTCAAGCCCCTCGATATATTTGTCAATCAATATGGGGCCTTGCTGCTTTTGTCTCAGAATGATGCCTAGGTACTCGCGGATGTCCTCCGCCGTGAACGCGATTATCATGTTTTGGCCGCCGAGCACATAGGACGGCCGCATCAGCACAGGATAGCCAAGTTTTTCAGCGGCGGAAAGCGCCTCCGCCTCCGACATGACGCCGTAACCCTCCGGGCGTTTGACGCCGAGCCGCCCCAGGAGGCCGTCGAAACGATCTCTGTCCTCGCAGATGTCGATGCTGTCCGCGGATGTCCCGATTATTCTCACGCCGCGTTCATGCAGCTGCTTCGTAAGCTTGATTGCCGTGCCGCCGCCGAACGCCACAACCACCCCGACAGGCTTCTCGACCTCAACCACGCCCATAACGTCCTCGATGCACAGTGGCTCGAAATACAGTCTGTCCGCGGTGTCGAAGTCCGTGGAGACGGTCTCTGGGTTGTTGTTTATAACGACCACCTCGTACCCCATGCTTTTGAGGGTCCAAACGCAATGCACGCAGGCGTAGTCGAACTCGATGCCTTGGCCTATGCGTATCGGCCCTGAACCGAGCACAATAATTCTCGGTTTTTCGCTACGTTCCACGAATGGACGAGCCTCGTCCTCGATGCCGTCCTGGATCGAATAGAAATACGGCGTCTGTGCCTCGAACTCGGCAGCGCAGGTGTCCACCATTTTATATATAGGGGGGGCGGGGTCGGGTGAATCGCCCGACCAAGCTGCGATATTTGCGAGCCCGTGCAGAAACCAACGATCCACTTTTGTAATCATATGCAGCTCGTCCACATCAAACCCACGCTTCAACGCCTCATACAATACAAACGCACGTTCGTCGGTCACGGCATGGCATAATTCTCGTATCTCGCCGTCGGTTTTTGCGGATAAGTGTGGCAGATCGAGGTTCGTCACGCCAAGCTCCGCACCGCGTACGGCTTTCAGCAGCGCATCCTCGAATGTGTCGGCGATTGCCATGACCTCGCCTGTCGCTTTCATCTGCGTGCCAAGGTCCCTTTTCGCGTACACGAATTTGTCGAATGGCCATTTGGGGAGCTTGACCGCCACGTAGTCCAAGGCCGGCTCGAAAGCGGCGAAGGTCGTGCCGGTGACGGCGTTCGGTATCTCGTCGAGGTTGTAGCCTATGGCGATCTTGGTCGCAACTTTTGCTATGGGGTAGCCTGTCGCCTTGCTTGCAAGCGCCGACGATCGCGACACGCGCGGGTTTACCTCTATCACGGCGTAGTCGAAGCTGTGCGGGTGCAGAGCGAACTGGCAATTGCACCCGCCGAACACGCCGAGCTCGCGGATGATGTCCAATGCCGCAGAACGTAGCATCTGGTATTCCTTGTCCGCCAAGGTGACAGTGGGCGCTATGACTATGCTGTCGCCGGTGTGGACGCCCACGGGGTCAAAGTTCTCCATCGAGCAGACGGTGATGGCGTTCCCGGCGCGATCCCTCATCACCTCAAATTCTATCTCCTTCCACCCCGCTATGGACTTCTCGACCAATATCTGATTTATGGGCGAGAGGGAAAGGCCGTTCGACGCGATTTTTCTTAGCGCGTCCTCGTCCTCTGCGATGCCGCCGCCGCTGCCGCCCAAAGTGAAAGCGGGACGGACGATAACGGGATATCCAGTCTCGGCGGCGACCCCCACCGCCCCCTCGACATCGACCGCGATGGCGGACGGTATTACCGGCTGACCAATCGCCTGCATCGTATCCTTGAATATCTGCCTGTCCTCCGCTTTGTCGATAGCCTCTGGCGTGGACCCAAGCAGACGCACCCCCATCCTGTCAAGAAAGCCCTCCCTCGCAAGCTTCATGCACAGGGTAAGCCCGGTCTGCCCGCCAAGGCCGGACAGGATGCTGTCGGGCCGCTCCTTTTCGATAATCCGCTTGACCGTCGTAAGCGTCAGCGGCTCTATGTAAATCCTGTCCGCGATATTGCTGTCGGTCATAATGGTGGCGGGATTTGAGTTGACGAGGACTATCTCGATGCCTTCCTCGCGGAGGACACGGCAGGCCTGCGTGCCCGCATAATCGAACTCCGCCGCCTGCCCTATCACAATGGGGCCGGAGCCGATGACCAACACTTTCTTTATCGACCTATCCCTTGGCATAGGCGTCCATCCTTTCGATAAAACGGTCGAACAAAAATGCGGTGTCGAGAGGGCCGCCACGCGCTTCCGGGTGGAATTGCACGGAGAACGAATTTCCATAATCCATCCCCTCGCAAGTGCCGTCATTGACGTTGACAAACGAGCAATCGTCCGCAACCACTGCGTAGCCGTGGTTTTGGCTGATGATGTAGACGCGCCCTGTGGCAACTTCCTTGACTGGCTGATTGGCGCCCCTGTGACCGAATTTCAGCTTTTGCGTCGAATGACCGTTTGCGATCGCAAGCAATTGGTGTCCAAGGCAGATGCCGAAGATGGGCACGCCGCTTCTCATCAGCTCACGAAGCGTTTCTATTATTCCTTTGTTTGCGGGGTCGGCAGGGTCACCTGGCCCGTTGCTCAGCATAATGCCGGCAGGTACACCTTCCAGTATCTTCAGTATCTCGCTCGCAGGCGTGTCATGCGGGAATGTCCACACCTCGCAGCCCCGCGCGTGCAGTTCCGCCGCAATGCCACGTTTCGCTCCTAAGTCTATCAAAGCCACGCGCCTGTGGCCGCCCCCGCTCCTCTCGACCTTGCGAATGCCGCCATCTATCCTCTCGACCTTGCGAGAAGATACGGCGGCCACGCCCCCCTTGATGCAATACGCCCTCGCTTCGGAAAAATCGGCCTCCGTAGGCGGCGACATTGTTATCTTGCCGTTCATTACGCCGCTTTGCCGTATCATTTTCGTAAGCGCCCTTGTATCTATGCCGCAAAGCCCGACAATGCCACGCTCCCTCAAAAATTCGCTCAAGCCGCCCTCGCTCCTGAAATTCGACGGGGCACTGCACGGGTGCTTGACGATATACGCCTTCGCCGCGATATTGTCGCTTTCAAAGTCGGAGGGTATGACGCCGTAGTTCCCGATTAGCGGGAATGTCTGCAAAACGATCTGCCCGTAATAGCTCTGGTCGGTAAGGGTCTCCAGATAGCCGGTCATGCCGGTGGTGAACACAACCTCGCCCGTGACCTCGCCGTGGGCGCCGAAAAACTCGCCCTCCATAATTATTCCGTTCTCCATTGCCAAGTATGCTTTCATCGCCTGCGCCTCACTCGAAAACGTCTTTCTTCGCGCGGACGGACAGGCCGTTGCCGGTGAAGCAGGCGGTGCAGAAGTCGAGGGAGCTCTTGCTGCAAGCCTGTTTCAGCCCCTTTATGCTGATGTAGCCAAGGGAGTCGGCGCCTATGCTGCCCTGAATCCGCTCGATGTCCATTTTGTTCGCGATAAGGTTTTCCTCGCTGTCGATGTCGGTCCCGTAGTGGCAGGTGTAGAGGAAGGGCGGGGACGATACGCGCATATGCACCTCGGTCGCGCCGACGCTTTTCAGGCTGTCCACGATTTTTTTGCTCGTGGTGCCGCGAACGATGGAATCGTCCACAAGCACGACCCTCTTGCCCTTGACGTTGGCGGCAAGCGGGTTCAGCTTCTGGCGGACGGCGATGTCGCGCTGGCTCTGCGTGGGGTAGATGAAGCTGCGGCCGACATACCTGTTCTTCACAAAGCCCGACACCAAGGGTATGCCGCTTTTCATGCTATAGCCGCTTGCAGCTTCGAGGCCGCTGTCGGGCACGCCGCAGACGATATCGGCGTCCACGGGGTATTCTTCCGCCAATGCCACGCCCATATTGTACCGCGCGTCGTACACGGAAAGCCCGTCTATCACTGAATCGGGCCGTGCGAAGTAAACATACTCGAATATGCACAGGCCACGGCTCTCCTCCTTTTGAAAAAGCATCACTTCATGGGAGGCGATTTCCCCTTTTTCGATTACGACGATCTCGCCCGGCGCCACGTCCCGCAGAAACTCAAACCCGCATACATCGAGCGCACAGCTTTCCGACGCCACTGCGTACCCGGTCTCGTTCCTACCTATGCAGAGCGGTCGGAAGCCATTGGGGTCACGGACGGCGACAAGCTTGTCCTTACCCGTGGCGATTACGAGGGAGAAAGCCCCCCGCAAAAATCCCGCCGCTTTCACGACGCCCTGCAATATGTCACGCTCTTTTGTTATATGGTACGCAATAAGCGAAGAAGCGACCTCACTGTCGCTTGTGGCGTTGAACTGAAGCCCGTTGCCACGTAGCCAGTCGCGTATCTCAGGGGCGTTTGAGATATTGCCGTTGTGCGCCGTCGCTATGCGGCCTGTCAGGTATTCCGTCACGAAGGGGCCGGAGTTTTCCTGCACGTTGCCGCCGGTCGTGGAGTAGCGGGTGTGGCCGATGGCGGTCCTGCCCTCTGGAAGGCTGCCTAGTTTGTCGCCTGAAAACACCTCTCCGACAAGCCCCATATCCTTGTGGCAAAGTATCTTGTTCTGGCGAACGACGGCGATGCCTGCGCTCTCCTGCCCCCTATGCTGCAATGCGAGCAGGCCGTTGCAGGTGATGCCGACAGCCTCGTCCGTTCTAAGGCTGACGCCGAACACCGCGCATTTTTCGTTTAGTTTCGGGGCTTCCATTAGCCTTGCCTCACTTGTGGTATTTTTGGCATTTTTGCCATTTCGTCCGCTCCGTTCATTCTGTCCGTTCCGTCCATGCCCTGCCGCCTCCCTAGTTCGCCGTATATAATTGGTGGTAGGGGTTTTTCGCGTTCGGCTTCAGCACATAGTATCTGTCTTTCAGAAGCCGTTCCCCGTCCATTCCAAAGCATTTAGCGAATTTAGTAATATGCGAGGCAATCTCGCCCAAGTCCGCTTCCCCCGCCACGTCCGCCACGACTTGTTCGGGAAGGGGCGGCAGCTTCGCGTCCGTCCTGATAAATATCTTGCCGGCGTGCATGCCTGTGCCTGTGAAATTCCCGACCGGCACATCGTCCGAGCCGAGCCCTAGCACGACGATAAGCCCCCCTGCAAGGTACTCGCCCAGAAAGCTGCCGGTCCTGCCGCCGATTACGATGACAGGCTTCTTTGCTTTGTATTCTTTCATATGTATGCCTGCCCTATACCCCGCATCGTCCCTTATATAGATGGCGCCGCCACGCATCGCATAGCCGAGGGCGTCACCCGCGCTGCCATGCACTATTATCTCGCCGTCATTCATCGTGTCGCCAACGGCGTCCTGCACGTTGCCGTGTACCTCTATGGAGCCGCCGTCGAGGTATGCGCCCAGGGCGTTCCCTGGCGTGCCGTCTATCGTCAAGCTTTTGCCGCTTATACCGCTGCCTATGAATCTCTGACCGCAGCAGCCCTCTATGCGGACATCGCCAGACGCCGCCCTCACCCTGTCGTTCAGCTCCTTGAAGTCCATGCCATTTGCCATTATGTCCGTTCTCATATCGTGCCTCCCTCTAGCCTCCCTCACCTCATCACCAGGTAATCGCCCCTGCCTGCACCGACGGATACATACTTTATGGGGCAGCCCACCGCATCCTCGATAAACCGAATGTATTCGGTCGCTGCGGGCGGCAAGTCCTCCGCCCTGCGGCACTTCGATATGTCGGACTTGAAGCCGTCAAGGTATTCATAGACCGGCTTCGCCCGCATAAGGGCGGCGCCCGACGGAAAATTTGCGGTCTTTTCGCCGTCGATCTCGTAAGCCACGCAGACGGGGATTTTGTCCATATACGAAAGCACGTCAAGCTTTGTCAAAGCGAGTTCGCCCGCCCCCTGAGCCTGCACGCCGTATCTGCTCGCAATCACGTCAAAGCCTCCGACCCTGCGAGGCCTGCCAGTCGCCGCACCGTACTCCGCCCCCGCCTCACGCAAGGCTTCCGCCTCGTCACCAAACAATTCAGCAGCAAAAGGCCCCTCGCCAACGCAGCTCGAATACGCCTTCATTATTCCGATTACATTATCGATCTTTATGCCCGGAACTCCCGCCCCGATGGGCGCGAACGCCGCGAGCGTGTGGGACGAAGTGGTGTACGGGAAGATGCCGTAGTCGATGTCCCGCAGGGCGCCAAGCTGCGCCTCGAACAATATGTCCTCCCCCGCGTGGACGGCCGCGGACAGGTATTCCGTCGTGTCCGTGATATATGGAAGAAGCGGCGTGCCATTCGCATCGAGCCAACGCAAGGCGCCATCCATGTCTATCCCGCCGAAGCCATAGCCTTTCATCGTGAGGTTTTTCCACTCGACAAGCCCGGCGAGCTTCTGCCTCAAAGTGCCGGAATCAAGCAAATCGCCCATTCTCAGACCTTTTTTCATATATTTGTCGCCGTATACGGGCGCTATGCCGCGGCGGGTCGAGCCGTATTTCTTGTCCCCAAGGCGGTCCTCCTCGAAAATGTCCTGGTCCCTGTGGTAGGGCATGCAGACGAACGCCTTGTCGCTGATTTTCAGGTTTGCGGGTGTAATTTCGATGCCTTTCTCCTTGAGCGTCGCGATCTCCCCGCATAGGTGCTCTATGTCCACCACCATGCCGCCGCCCATGACGTTTACGACCCCCTCACGCAGGATGCCGGACGGCAGCAGGTTCAGGATGAACTTGCCCTTTTCGTTGACGACCGTGTGGCCTGCGTTGTTGCCGCCTTGGTAACGGCAGATGATGCCGTAGTCCTCGCCGAGCAAGTCGACCATGCGCCCCTTGCCCTCGTCGCCCCAATTGATGCCTACTACCGCTGTCAGCATGCTTCCCTCCTTACACCTTTATGGACACGTCCACGCCCAGAAACCCTTTGTTGGCTTCGAGGATTTTTCGTGCCTCGGACAAAAATTCCTCGGTCTGCTCTTTGGCTCTGCCGGTAAATTTCTCGGCACGGAGCATATCCGCTATCTCTTTCTCTGTAATATCAAAGCTCGCGTCCGATAATATTCGGGCAAGCAAATCGTTTTTGCCGCCGTCTTGCTTGGTCTTTTTCGCGGCATCGAGCGAATGTGTGCGAATCCTTTCGTGGAGCGTCTGCCTGTCACCGCCCTTTTTGACGCAATGCATCAAGATATTTTCGGTTGCCATAAACGGTAATTCTTCCATTAAGTGTTTCTCTATCGCCTTGGGATATACCGTGAGTCCGCCTGCTATGTTGATGACCAATGCGAGGATGGCGTCCGTGGCGAGAAACGCCTCTGGTATGGCTATTCGCCTGTTGGCGGAATCGTCGAGCGTCCGCTCAAGCCATTGCGAGCTTGCCGTCAGCGCAGGGTTGAGAGCGCCCACCATCACATGGCGTGCAAGGGACGCTATACGTTCGCTTCGCATCGGGTTTTGCTTGTATGCCATCGCGCTCGACCCGACCTGCCCATCCTCAAACGGCTCGCTCGCCTCTTTCATATGCGACATCAGGCGGACATCGTTTGAAAATTTGTACGCGCTCTGGGCGATGCCCGACAGCACGGATAGCGTGTAATAGTCAATCTTTCGCGAGTATGTCTGGCCGCTGACGGGGTATATCTTTGGAAGTCCCATCTTCTCGGCTATCCTCTGCTCCAGCTCCTTCACCTTTCCGTGGTCACCGTCGAACAAGGCGAGGAAGCTTGCGCCCGTGCCGGTCGTGCCCTTGCATCCAAGCAGCTTCAGGTTGCCGAGGGTGAAATTCAATTGTTCAAGGTCGAACGCCAGTTCTTGCGCCCATAACGCCGCCCGCTTGCCGACCGTGGTGGGCTGCGCCGGCTGAAAATGCGTATAGGCAAGGCATGGCAGAGCCTTGTGTTTTTCCGCAAAACCGCAAATCTCGGCAATGGCGTTCACAAGCAGCTTTTTGATATGCAGCAATGCGGAACGCTGCAAGAGTATGTCGGTGTTGTCGCCCACATAACACGAGGTCGCGCCAAGGTGGATGATGGGCATCGCCGTGGGGCATTGCTCGCCATAGGCTCGGATATGCGCCATGACGTCGTGCCTCGTCTCCGCCTCAAACCTTGCCGCCGCATCGTAATTTATATCCTTTATATGCGCCCTCATTTCGTCGATCTGCCCCTCGCTTATGTCAAGCCCAAGCTCCCTTTGGCTCTCGGCAAGCGCGACCCACAGCCTGCGCCATGTGGAAAACTTGTTGTCGTCGGAGAAGATGCGTTGCATTTCCACGCTTGCATATCTCTTGCAAAGAGGGTTTTCGTACCTGTCGGTCGCACCGGTCATCCCTGTAATCGCCATCATTATCACCCCACCAACCTATTCAGGCACTCGGCGTAGATATCCGAGGTCCTTTCCAAAATATCGTCGGGCACATTGTCGAATTGCATTTCGCCGCCCGCCTTGTTTTCGAGCAGCCAGTCCCGCACGAATTGCTTGTCGTAGCTTTTCGGCGAGACCCCGACCTTGTAATCGGCAAGGTTCCAGAACCGGCTTGAGTCCGGCGTAAATATCTCGTCCGCAAGATAGAGCTTGCCGTCCGCACCCATGCCGAACTCGAACTTCGTATCCGCGAGGATGATGCCCCTCTCGTACGCGTATTTGTAACAGGCGTCGTAAAGCTCAAGGCTGACTTTCGTTATCCTGTCCGTCAGCTCGATGCCTATCCCGCCCTCGACGTCCTTTAGCGAGATATATTCGTCGTGTCCGATATGGGCTTTCGTGGACGGGGTCAGTATCGGGGCGTCTAGCCTTTCGGCCATTTTGTAATCGCCTTTTATCTGGTGCCCGCAAAACGTCTCGCCCTTGGAATACGCTTCCCACATATTGCCGAACACATAGCCCCTTACGATAAACTCAAACGGCAGGATTTTGACCCTCTTGACCAAGACCGTCCGGCCCTCGAACTCGTCCGTCTGGAAGAATGCGGGCATATCGCCTGGATCGCTAGAAATGATATGGTTTGGGACGATGTCCTTTGTATAATCGAACCAGAACAGGGACACGGCGTTCAGGATTTTTCCTTTATTGGGGACGGGTTTGGACAGCACCACGTCGAATGCGGATATCCTGTCCGTGGTCACAAGGACGAGTTTGTCGTCCGTGATTTCGTAGACGTCCCTTACCTTGCCGCTCATCAGTTTTTTCATTATATCCTCCTCTCTTTCCTGGATTGCTTCGTCACATTCGTTCCTCGCAATGACGGCTGCTATTCTCCTGCGTGCTTGATGCCAAGTATCGCGAGCTCTTTCTCGTTCAGCCCGATGCCACGCAGCATCAGACGGTTGCCTTTCAGGGCTTCGATGGAGTTGATGCCCATGCCGCCCATCATCTCCTTTATCTCGTGCTTCCATGCGGTCATAAGGTTGACGAGCCGCTTGTACCCGATGTCCGGATCCAGGCGTTTGACAAGCTCAGGCGCCTGCGTCGCGATGCCCCAATTGCATTTGCCCGCATGACAGCTTCTGCAAAGATGGCAGCCTAGCGCGAGCAATGCGGCGGTGGCGATGTATACGCAGTCGGCGCCGAGCGCTATGGCTTTCACGATATCCGCACTGGAGCGGATGCCGCCACCGGCGATGATGGAGACGTTGTCGCGAATCCCCTCGTCCCGCAGACGTTGGTCGACGCTTGCGAGCGCGAGCTCGATGGGGATGCCCACATGGTCGCGGATACGTGTCGGGGCGGCGCCCGTGCCGCCTCGGAAGCCGTCAAGCGCTATGATATCGGCACCGCTCCTGGCTATCCCGCTCGCAATGGCGGTGACATTGTGGACTGCCGCGATCTTGACTATCACAGGCTTTTGATAGTTCGTCGCCTCTTTCAGCGAGTAGACGAGCTGCCGCAAATCCTCTATCGAATATATGTCGTGGTGCGGCGCGGGTGATATGGCGTCGCTGCCCTCCGGTATCATCCTTGTGACCGCGATGTCGCCTATAATCTTCGTGCCCGGCAGATGCCCCCCGATGCCTGGCTTCGCCCCCTGCCCCATCTTTATCTCGATTGCGGCGCCGCTGTTCAGGTACTCAGGATGGATGCCGAAACGACCCGATGCGACTTGCACTATCGTGTTGCTTCCATAGCCGTAGAGGTCTTTGTGCAATCCGCCCTCGCCGGTGTTGTAGAGTATGCCAAGTTCCTCCGCGGCCCGTGCAAGGGACTCGTGGGCGTTGTAGCTTATCGAGCCGTAGCTCATCGCCGAGAACATCATCGGCATCGACAGCGGCAATTGCAGCGGCAGATTGTTCACGAGCCGTCCTGCCGCGTCACGTTCTATTTCCTGTTGCTTCGCGCCGAGAAAAACCTTCGTCTCCATCGGCTCCCTCAGAGGGTCGATCGATGGGTTGGTGACCTGCGATGCGTTCACAAGCATTTTGTCGAAATATACAGGATAGTCCTCTGGGTTGCCCATGCTCGACAGCAGCACCCCGCCGCTTCCCGCCTGTTTGTATATCTCGTCTATTATCTTGCCACTCCAGTTCGCGCTATGCTTGTACACATTGCCGCTTCTCGATATCTTCAGCGCACGGACAGGGCAGAGCGAAACGCAGCGGTGGCAAGTGACGCATTTTGCGTCATCGCAGAACAGCTTGCCTGTGTCGCTTACAAACTCATGAGCCCCGTTCGCGCATTGCCGCTCGCAGACGCGGCAGGCGGTGCATCGGTCGTCGTCCCTTATAACTTCGTATTCGGGGTATAGGAAGTTGATTGCCATTATTCCGCACCCCTTTCCACGCGAACCACCACGGGCTGCCCGCCTTTCGGCGCCCACACCCTTTCAAGCCCTGGCTCGATTACACGGATGGCCGCCTCCTCGCTCGCTATATATGTGAGGTCGCCTTTCTCGCCAACAACCATGCTCCGCAGTTTCAGCCTGTCATTCAGCGCCATAAGCCCGCCGTCGAAACCGACTATTATCGAGAACGGGCCCGTTATCAATTGTGCCCCAAACATGGTGCGTAGGTACTCATGCACCTCCCGCTCGCCAGGCGGCATACGCTCGATGGTCTGCCAGAACGGGGCGGCGATGACCGAGGCTATCTCCTCGAACGTGAGCCCTTTTTTCCTGTGCAGGTAGTCTATGATATAGGTGATGACCTCAGTGTCGGTCTGCAATGTGCACTTGTAGCCGTACATTTCTATCGCTCGGCGGTTTGCGTCGTATGAGGATATCTCGCCGTTGTGTACCACGGAATAATCGAGCAACGCAAACGGGTGGGCGCCGCCCCACCACCCCGGAGTGTTCGTCGGGTAGCGTCCGTGTGCGGTGAAGCACCAGCCCTCATATTCCTCAAGTTTGTAAAAACGCCCAACGTCCTCTGGGAAACCCACCGCCTTGAACACGCCCATGTCCTTCCCGCTCGAAAACACATACGCCCCCTCGATCCTTGTGTTGACACGAAAGACGCACCTTGACACGAACTCACGTTCGCCAAGCTGGCTCTCCGCAAGCTTTGTCGGCAGGGGCGTGACGAAGTATCGCCATATCAAAGGCTCGTCGGTAATCTCCTTGATTTTTCTCGTAGGTATCTTCGACAGATTGATGATGTCGAAATGCCGCTCCAGAAAGTCCTCGCACTCCCTTTTTACGGATGTCGAATCGTAGAATATATGCAGGGCGTAGTAATCCTTGTACTCAGGGTAGATCCCGTAGGCCGCAAATCCGCCGCCAAGACCGTTGGAGCGGTCGTGCATGACGGCGATAGACTCGATGATTGCCTCGCCGCCCATACGCCTGCCTGACCTGTCTATGATGCCCGACACGGCGCAGCCCGATGGAATCCTTACTTGCCCCTCTCTCTGCATAAAACCTCGCTTTCAAAAAAAATATTAAAGCGCTGTGGACAGACATCCACAGCGCCTTTGCTGCTTGCATAGCTATATTACCGCATAAAGCTCATTCGTGCAAGAAATTTTTGAAGCTCTTAATTCTTATACGTCCTCAATATCCTTTCCGCAATCTCCCTCCTTGTGGCACGCATATCCATAGCCTGCTTTTCAATGCAGCGGTGCGCTTCTTGTTCGCTCATATTTTGATAAGAAATCAGCAGGCACTTCGCCCGGTCTACAATTCGTATATCCTCAATCTTCTGCTTAAGCTTGCTGTTTTCAACTTGCATCCGCTTCAGCTTGTTCTGTGCCGCCCCCGCGAGTTTTATCGCAGACCAAAAAAACGCCTTGTCCACTGGCTTTGGAACGGTCAGGACGCCATATTCTTCGCATGCAGAGGATACTGCATCGAAATACTCGTTTTTCACAATCAGAACGATCTGGGAAACGCCTTGGGACGCTACTCTCTGGGCAAATTCTATGCCAGATTCATCACGAAGCGGCGCATTGACGATCACAAGATCGAAGTCGCGCTCCAATAAAACCCGCCTCGCTTCGGAGCAAGACGACAAGGCCACAATCTGGCCGATGGAGGCCGTGGTCAGCAAGTCCGTAAAATACGTTATGCCCTTGTCCGTACCGGAAACGATTAAAGCACTTTCCATCTATATCACGCTGAAGTATCTTTCCATATAAAACCCAGCCTTGTCTTCGGCGGCGGCAAAAGCGTAGGCCTCCTCTGATTTGACGGCAAGGTACTTCGCCAAGATCTCCTCGCCAAGCACGCCTTTAATAAAAGCGCTGTCTTTTGCGAGGCCAATGGCCTTGTCCAAGCTGTCCGGGAGAGGCATCAGCGTTCCTGCAACTCCTGCATCAATGTGATACAAGTCTGCGTCAACAGGGGCAGGCAGTGGCATATTGTTCTCTATCCCGTCAAGCCCTGCGGCTATTATCAGCGCAAAAGCAAGATATGGATTGACAGACGGATCCGGCGAGCGCAATTCCATTCTGACCCTTTCCCCGATTGCGGCGGGAATCCTTATCAATTGCGAACGATTCTGGTGCGACCACGATACATATTTCGGCGCTTCAAATTCGCCAAACCGCTCATATGAATTTGCAAGCGGGTTGAGGAACAATGTCATCTCGCACACCTTTGAGAGTATCCCCGCGATGAAGCTCTCCGCAATATTGGAGTGCCCTTCCTTTGCATTCCTGAAAACATTCAACCCGTTCTGGTCAAGGGAAATGTTCACATGCAGGCCGCTGCCCGCAGTATCGCATATGGGCTTGGGCATAAACGATGCGTACAGGCCGTTCTGCATGGCGATGGCCTTGACGACAGCCTTGAAAGTCTGGAAATTGTCGGCGCATGACAGTGCATCGCCGAACCTGAAATCAATCTCGTTTTGCCCTGGCCCCTGCTCGTGATGCGAAGTTTCAGGCCTTAGCCCCATCTCTTCAAGCGTAAGGCATATGTCGCGACGGATATTCTCGCACTTATCTAGCGGCGAAATATCCAGATACCCGCCCTTATCGTATGTTATGCCGGTCGGCTCGCCGTCCTCATTTGTCCTGAAAAGATAGAATTCGCACTCCGCACCTATTTTGCAGACATAGCCCTTGCTCTCACATTGCTCCACGACCCTTTTCAATAAATATCTGCTGTCCTGCATAAAGGGCGAACCATCCGGATTCTTAATGTCACAAAAAAATCGTGCGACCCTGCCCGGGCCAGGTCGCCAAGGCAGCACCGTCAACGTTGCAGGGTCGGGGAACAACAGCAGATCCGACTCTGTAACGTCGCGGAAACCGCGGATTGCGTGCGCGTCAAAAGAAACGCCGTTTTCAAACGCAGTCTGCAATTCATCCGCCATAATCGAGATGTTTTTATGCTGCCCAAACAAATCGCAAAAGCTGAGCCGGATGAATTTGACATCGTTCTCCCTCGCAAAAGCAAGAACATCACACATTGTAGTATTCATAAATCATAGCCTCCTATCCTAATGCCAGACCACTATTATAATGACACTTCGTTTCCAAGGCAAGCAAAAACCGTTGGGCATATTGTAATTCCAACGGTTTTTTTGCCAACGTACACCGAAAAAGATGTCTCCTTTTGGTATTTCAACAATCGGCAGAACCCTTTAGCTCATCAATGCTATTCTCTTCGTTTTCAATATCAAGTTTTGTAGTCTTGAGCCTTTGAGTGTTGAATATTGCATATTCAGCAAGGACTTTTCGTTCCATATCTGCACTTGAAACCTTTCCACCGCCTTGCAATATATTTCTTTTTCGGAAAGTTAGAAAAGCGTTAAGCGACGCTTCCCAGTCTTTCATATACATAGGAGTATGCTGACGCGCCATGTCCTCCGCATGATCCAGAAACATCGTTACTATTCGATTCAGGTCTTCTAATTCAGTTTGTGATAAATAATTCTTAGCGATAGTTACATCATCTTGGCGAACAATGCTTCCGGCATATGTGGTCAATCCCATATTTTCTTTCTCCGAAGACGCACGACTTGTTATCAGCTCGGCGGCAGTCATGCCATGAACCGCATAGTGAAGCTTGTTTTGTACTGTGGCGAAAAAACTCTTTGTACTTTCGAGCCTTGAATCATAGTCAACGGACAGTGCATATATATCGCGTACCTTCTGATACAGTCGTTTTTCTGAAGCGCGAATATCTCTTATTCGCTCAAGTAATTCATCAAAATAATCTGCCCCAAATGGTTTGGGATTCTTTAGACGTGCGTCATTCACAGCAAAGCCCTTTTTCATATATTCCGACAATATCTCGGTCGCCCAATTTCTAAACTGAATACCAATGTGAGAACGTACACGATAGCCGATAGCAAGAATCATATCAAGACTATAGTATTTCACCGAACGTTTAACTGCTCGGCTCCCCTCTGTTTGAACTTGTAAGTAATTCTTACATGTTGCCTGCTCTTCAAGTTCACCTTCTTTATAAATATTGCGGGTGTGCATTATAATGTTTTGAGGCGTGGTTTGGTAAAGCCTTGCTATCGATGCTTGCGATAACCAAACCATTTCATCAGAAAAATACGCATCTACTTTTATATCGCCGCGTTCGGTCTTATATATTAATATTTCGCCCTTCTGAGTATCTTCCATTCTGTAATTCCTTTCTATTCAATGCTTATATTTATAAAGTTAGATAGTAACCCCTGCATTTGTACAAGCAATATCAATTGTTGCTTTATGCTCTTCGGGTAATTTTTCTCGAATGACTTTTATATTCTCTATAAAAAAGCGATCTTTATTATTATCATAGCTTTTGATGATATATGATAATAGTGATGCAAACTCTTTCGGGTAATTTTCAATAAGTGTATCGCTTTGCGATTCTTCAATACGGAAATGCCTCCAACCGTTATTCTTCTGAATAATTTTACGATCCGTTTTTATAATCATGCGAACTAAATTCTCAAATTTATCGCCAGATACTAATGCGAGCTTGACAATTCCCAAGAACTCATCATCTGATAGCTTTACCGGTTTGTTTCCTAATCTATCGAGTATATACTTCCCTAACCATTTCTCCCAGATCATGTCGCCTTCCAAAAATTTTTCATCCGCATAGGTTCGACGCATACAATGAATTATTTCGGGTGAACTATTGCAATCCATAGCAATTTTCTCAAGCAATGCTGTACGTTCCTCTTGAGAAATGCTCGATCTTGAAAAAATGCTTGCGACAACCGCAATATATTTCATATGTAAATTCTTATCCGAAAAAGCTATATATACATATGGAAGTAAGTTGGCTATTGCAGCATACAAACCTTTCCCTAAAATTCTGTTATCATAATCGGGATTAAAGAAAAATCCTTGCCATGCAACCCAACTATTATTCTTTTCTTTTACAGCTGAGTTGATAATTGGCATAAGCTTTTCTATCGCATATTCTTCATCATACCAAAACACATATCGTAGACTCATAAAAATTCGAAGAGTAGCGTATTTTGAAGCTTGGTTTTCTATTGATAGAACAGAGCAAAATATGGTCTTTATACTATCGGGAATACTCTTTTCACTTCCCTCGCTACTATATTTTCCAACGAGTTTGAGCAAAACATCAATCATGGAACAAGGCCAAAAATTCATACTCATAGTAGTCAATTCATTTCTTTCATCAAACTCTATATCATTAAAACTTGAATTGCGATTCTTCCATATCTTGATAAAGAGTTCTTCTATCTGACAAATGGTATCATTTTGAATGTTTTCTCTGCTGTTATCTATTACCTTCCCTATACCATAAATAATCCTGTTTAATTGATGATCTTCTATGTTTTCGTTGCAAACCAAGGAAAACAAACGTGGTAACAATACAATCATTGTATCTAAATTTTGAGTTTCACCCATGACCTCAACAATTGCCATCTTTATAGCGATTTCATAGTTAGCCGCTTTTGTATTCCCAAACTCAACATCCCAAAGTTCGGAGATTATTGAATTGTTTTCTTTCACCGCAGCGCTGATGGTCTTTAAGTATGGATTGTAAGTTGGATATGGATCTATACCATGTTCTTTTTCGTAGTCTGTCTCAATAGTAAATAATTTATCAAGTGCTGACATAGAATTTGATTCGAAATCGGCAATAAAATCCAGAGGATCCATAGCAAAAGGTGCCGAGGGTACAATTCCTGCATGGCCTCTTCGTGATCGTGGCTTTGGACTTTCGACCCAAAGTTCGCACTGCTTATATTTATTTACTAAGGGAAGAAATGAATCCTTCCAATCAATTCTAATATCGCTTATCCAACAACATAATTCATATTGACTCCACGTATGCTCTTTTCCCTCTGAATCCACCCAACTGGGTTTTGATTGTACATATTCAACGAGTCTTTGCCTGACAAGATCAGAGGCGTTCACTAATTCCAAGATTAGCAAATCATACACTTCGAAATCAGCATTCAGTCCGAATTTATCCGGTAATAATATATCGTTGTCTATCAACCAAATTACTTTCTCATCACTGCTCAACACTGTAGAGTTTTTTACTGCAATAACGCATAGTCTCAATAATACAGGGTGATTAGATTTCTTGAACTTCTCAATAAAGGATGCTCTGAGAGGCTCATCACATTCCAGTAAAATATCTCTGATGATTTTTATAACAGTATGTTTTTCATCGTCTTCAATCTCATCTGAAGCTATGTTATATATAAAATATGAATGATAATCGAAGTATCTCGTCATTGCTCTATCCCGAAGTAATTCAGCATCTTTTCCAAGTTCTGTGAAAAGCAAGCAACAATCTCTTCATAGCAATCGATATAAGATACATCTCGCTTATTCCACCATTCTTTTAAATACCAATCTACCATTGTCTCATCCCCTGCTGGAGTATATGGAACAATATCAAATTGGTCATATCCACCATCGCTGTGGAAGCGCCAACTTTTTTCAAGTTTTGGAATTGGAAACGCCAATTCTTCAAGAATTGCTTTGACAAGCGACCAGTGTGAACGGATGCTGAGTTTTTCAAGATAATAAGCCAACTCTAGTTTATTAGAAAAACCACGTAGTCTACCGGCACATAACAAGCAAAGCTTTTCTGATGCAACTTGAGAAATCTGTCCGTCTGCAATTATAGAAATAACATTTGTAATAAATCCTTCATTCCACTTGTGATGGGTCCTTGATAGTTTTCCAAAGCCAAAGGACACAGCCTCCTCATCTCCTATGCAAAAGCATACTTTAAGAAACCATTCTGTAACTATATTTGTTCTTGCATCATAGGCATCGACACCGAATACTGCTTGAATAATGTTATGGTCCCGAAGAACGTCGTCATTCTCAAGAAAATCATACCATTTATAATCATTAGCATTATCAAGAAAGTATTTAAGCGATTCATACGTGTCATCGCTAGTATCTAACAATACTTCGCGGATTAACGACATCTCATTATTTAGAAAATCTTGAGGTCCAGCAATTGCAATACTCTTCAATTTATTTCGTTTATCACCAGGACTCATTTTTATATACTCAGATATTGCATATAGTATTCGAGGCACCTCACTATGTACATCTGGTTTATGTGTTTTTCGATAATGTATCGTTCTTATCCCAAGTGTGTTCCATTTTGGATTACTTATATCGTGCGTCAATATGAAACGTTCACATTCGCCTAAACCTCTTGCGTGATATTTCATTAAAGGGTCATCGTGACTATAGCCGACAAACAATACAGTAAATTTCGAAAATAATTCTGTAAGAAATCTCGCACAATACTGTTTTGTCAGGTATGCCTCCCCAAAATCGCTGTCGGAGAAAATCATTTTCTCAGGTATACTAATACTTCCATGTAAATTTACAATTCCACGAAAATCACTTCCATCCGGAAGTGCTGGCGCATCATAAACAAGAGGTTTTTCATATGATGCATATAGCAAATCGCACTCGAGTAATCTGTCTTGATTCGTTGTTACGATTCTTACTGTTGGCGAGGCATTGGCTAAATCAACAATTGCTTTATGGGTGTTGTTTATTCTATTCTCTTCAAAAGCTGTTTTTAAGATATTAAAAATCTCATTGTGCAAAGTATTTCCGACATCGCCCATACTGTCTTTGATAATGCCCAAGATACCGTCGAGACCTAAGGAATCCTTTTCCCTTTTGTTCAGTTTTTTTCTACCTGGAGTCAAGAATCCCGAATGATTTGTATTTTGACAAATTTGCTTTACAAGATCTTCAAACGATGGAAGATACGATGGAGAAGCCATTGAAACACCAGCCCCAACAAAAAGTACTAGTCTGTCTTCTTCGATGGATTGAAGAATTTCACCCGGCAACTCCGTTTCTTCAGTTATCCAAAAGCCGAACCTTCCCATATTCGATATCAATCCTTATTTATAAATATTCTTAGCATATTTGTTATGTTGTTGCTAGTTGTGTTGCTATCATTGTTTAATTATATCGCAAACTTACGTTCTCTCGCAACCATTTTATTTTCCTTCATCCTCCATTCAGACTTGCCTGTTACAGTCTTGATATTATTTTTTTCAAGATAGCGTTTGATTCTGCGAACGCCGTATCCCTGCAAATACAGTTCGAACATCTTTCTGACGATTTCTGCTTCTTCTGGCAGAATAACAAGTTTGCCGTCCTTGTCTTTCGTATATCCAATAAGCGGCATAAATCGTGATAAGATACCGTATTCTTGGAGCTGATTGATTTTGTAATGATGTAGTTGATTTTTCCCCTTCCTTGTTAATATCTATGATTTTTAATCCTTTTTCCTGTCATTCCAATGAAAAAGCTACATTTTCAAGTATCATATCTCTCAAAAATGTAGCTTTCCACTTGGCGGAGAAGCGGGGACTCGAACCCCGGCGCCGTTGCCGACCTAACGGTTTAGCAAACCGTCCTCTTCACCACTTGAGTACTTCTCCATAATGCTTGTCTTTTTTCCGGACTGCCAAGCACTTTGGCGGAGGGAGTGGGATTCGAACCCACGTGGGGTTGCCCCCTAACGGTTTTCAAGACCGCCCCGTTATGACCGCTTCGGTATCCCTCCCCAGTCGATCCGCCTATTTTATTCCGCATACACTAATATATATGCGATTTGCGGGCACGTCAACCTATCCGGCCAATTTTTTGCCGATTCCCTGTCGGGTTTTGCTTATCCGTTATCGACAAACTTTGCGGGTTTGAGATCCAGCCTCATAAAGATAGACGAATCTACAGGGCTGTTGTTGTATGAGGGGATTTCGTAAAAGCCGAACGACTTGTACAGGCTCATGGCTTCTTCAAGGGCGGGCAGCGTGTCAAGCAACATATGGGAAAACCCGATTTGGACTGCATCGCGAATAATTGTCTCGACCAATGCCTTTGCGATTTTTTTGCCGCGATGGCCAGGTCTTACATAGAGACGTTTCAGCTCGCAATTCACTTTGCCGTCCAAGGGCTTTAGCGCTATGCAGCCGGCAGCTTGACCGTCCGAGAAGGCGATATAAAGGCGGCCGTCCGGCAGGCCGTATTTTGTCTCAAGGTCTTCTATCTCGGCATCATAATCCTGTATGTCAAGGTAGGTGCCGAAGCTGCTTTCGGCTTCGACCAAAAGCTCCGTATATTCTGCGAAAAGCTCTTTTATCTCTTTTGTATGGCGATATGCAAGTTTAATTTCGAGTGACATGGCATTCTCCTTTTTGCCGCCCTATTCACGGCCTGTCACTTCGCCGACGCGGGCGGAGGGGTGGATGGTCAGCTCGCCGCTTGCGTCCACACGGTCGATGTTGCACTTCTTGCCTATATGCACGTCATGGCCGCTGACAGACTTTGCGTGTACGCCATGCAATTCCACCGTAGTCCCCTCTATCATGTCGATTTCGGAAATTTTGGATTTAGGGACGAACAGGCCAAAAAAGAGACGTTGCCAGTAAGACCTTATAGTTATCTTGTCGCCAACAATCTCCTTTGCGCAGATTCTGCCATCTGCCTTGATGATGTCGGCAGAGACCTCTCCTTTGGCGGTCAGCACCCCCTTGCAATCTATCCTGTCAGCTTCAAATTTGCCTCCGTTCACCGTGACGATGCCGTCTACCTTCGCATTGCCTGCACGCAGATTGCGCTCCACCGTCAGGACGCCGCTGCAATTGAACTCTTTCGCGGCGGCATCCCCCGTACAGGTGCAGACCCCGCTGACCTTGAACGACTCTGCCTCGAAGTCTCCCGACACCGTACAGACCCCATCGACGTGCAGCTTGTCGTGCACCCCGCCATCGATATTGCCGACGCCGCTCACCCTGCCTTCGGTCGCATTCCCTACGCCATTAAATTCCATCTTGCTTCCCTCCGTTCTCTATTGCTGTGCTTTAGCGCCTGATTCTTCGCCTTCTGTCTTGCCGCTCGCCTTGTCGCCTGCCTTTGACCGCCCTCGTATTTCTTTCTCCGTCAGCGTCGCAAGCACCTTGACGCCGCTGTCTGCGAAGGCCTTGCCGTCCCTTGCAAGGAGGATGAAGTGCTTGCCGGCATTCGTCTCGAAAAAGACCGCGCCCGCTGAAACCTCTGCATTCCCTGCCGTCAGCACAGCCTCCTGCATCAATCCGGCCAGCTCGCCATCGGCCGCACCATCTAGCCCTCTGCGTATTTCCTCAAGCGATTGGCCGTCCTTCATCTCCAATATCATCTTGACACGCTCAAGCACCCGCTCACGGGGAAACCACGTCTCTTGCCCCGTGAACGCCGCCCGCTTGACAAACCATTCCTCTGGTATCAGCCCCTCCCGCTTCCAGCGGTAAAGCTGCCCGTAAGAAATGCCCGTCTCGGCAAGCAAGTCTTTTTTTGATATCTCGTCCATCGCAGACACTCTCACACTCCTTTACGAAAATTATAGGGGTCGCAAAACATCCGTGCATGCAGTATGTTCGTAACAATGTTTTGTTACGAACGCATCATAACATTGTTACGCAGGGTTTGTCAACAGAAAAAAACCGTTGATGTTTCAACGGTTTTGGTGACCCAGCAGAGTCTCGAACTCTGGACACCCAGATTAAAAGTCTGGTGCTCTACCAACTGAGCTACTGGGTCGTAGCTAGGCGAACGCGAAGTTCGCCTTTTAATGGTTTGGCAGGGGCAGCAGGACTCGAACCTACGAATGACGGAGTCAAAGTCCGTTGCCTTACCAACTTGGCTATGCCCCTTCACCTACCTACAACCATATGGCGAGCCCAGCAGGATTCGAACCTGCGACCCACAGTTTAGAAGACTGTTGCTCTATCCAGCTGAGCTATGGGCCCGCAAACTCGCGCCCGGACGCTGGCCCGACCCGCAATTAACAATTATCACATATGAACCCCCAAAATGCAATCAGGAATTGCGGTGAAATGTTATTGTCATTTGTGTAGTATAATGATCGCTGTACGGTTTTGAGTTGGTTTGTTGAAGGGAGAGCCCGATGTCAGATATGTTTTCGCAGGCAAGGAATGTCGTTTTTTATTTTTCGGGGACAGGCAACAGCCTGAAGGTAGCGAAAGAGATCGCCGCGGCGATGCCAGGCACTGTGCTGTTTTCTATAGGGAGCGGCGTACCGCCTGCATTGGGTGTAGGCGTCGAAAGCGTCGGCTTCGTTTTCCCGAATTATTTTATGGGGGTGCCGGCGGCGGTGCAGCGATTTGCGGAAGGCCTGGACGCAGGGGATTTACAAGGGAAATACCTCTACGCCGTGACCACGCACGGCGGCAGCGCCGCAAACTGCCTGCGCGGGTTTGCCGCACGAATGAAGGCAAAGGGGCTTGAGCTTGACTACGGCGCGTCACTGAAAATGTTTTCAAACTACGTGCTTTTGTACGATATGAAGGAGGACGTGGACGGCATCACCGCCAAGTCGAACGCTGATATGCGACCAATCATTGACGATATTGCCGCCCGCCACAAAAACAAAATCGGCGGACCGCTCGGCCTTTACAATATCATCACCAACAACTTCGTAAAATCTGCGCCCGACAAGGACAAGGGCTATCACATTTCGGACTCATGCACCGGCTGCGGCATATGCGAGAAGCTATGTCCCGTAAACAATATCCGCATAGAAAACGGCAAACCCGCCTACTCGCACCGTTGCGAAGTCTGCGTAGCGTGTATCCAATACTGCCCCGAACGCGCGATTGATTACAAAAACCTCACCCAAAAACGCGGACGCTACCACCACCCTGATATCAGCGCCGCCGATTTTATTAAGGCAAGGGGATCTGGGCTTTAGCCCTCGTCCACGATTATTCGCTGCTTCTCCCTGTTGATATGCAGGGTGAATATGTCCGGCCTTGAATAATGCCCCACCGAATCGCAGGCAAACTTCGCGAATTTTATGTTGCCGAGGTCGATGTCCGCAAACAATAATTTTTCTTCCGCGCCGGTATGCGGGCCGCTGATTATCTGCCCGTCCGGCCCGATGATCGCCGTCCATCCGCCGCCGACCGTCATCATGTCCGGCCTGTCCGCAAAGCCAAGCTTATCTATGGAATCCTGCGCCACAGGCGTCATAACGCATATAACGAAGGTCTGCGCGGCTACCGCATGATGCCTACAGGCGCATTCCGCGACTGCGTCGAAAATTTCCGAATTGGGGTCGTTTGTGACTGCGGATATGCCCGGCCAGACGGACACATGAATCTGTTCGCCCTCTGCGGCAAGCGCGTACCTCGTCAAGTCCATGGTATGCTCCCAGCATATAAGACCGGAAATTTTGCCGAGCTTCGTATCGAACACGCCGAGGTCGCTGCCGTCGCCGCGCCCCCATATCACACGTTCCGACATGGTCGGCTGTAGCTTGCGATGCCTGCCTATCACATTCCCCTTATCGTCAAAGTACAGCAGGGTGTTGTACAAGGTGCCTCCCTCTCGCTCCGTCATGCCCATCACGACAAAGATGCCCGCCTGCTTCGCAGCCTTCCCTATGGCATCCGTCGCCGCGCTCGGCACCTCGACGGCGTTGTCGTACAGTTCGCCGAAGAACGGCGCACCGTCCTTGGTCGTCTTTGTCCAAATCCAGTACGGGTAGCCTGGTATATACACTTCTGGAAAGGCTATCAGCTGAGCGCCGGCCCGCGCCGCCTCGGCTATAAGCCCGCAGGCTTTTTTCGTCGTCGCTTCCGTGTCCAGATACACAGGCGCCGAATGCGCCGCTGCGACCTTTATGGTTTTCGTTGCCGCCATCTTACTACCTCCTGTTGCTCTCGGAACGGCTGCGCTTTCCGTGCGCACCATGCCCGCCACTGCGCCCGATACTACCGCACCCGCCGTCCCATCACTCACCGATAATCTTCACTAACAGCCTTTTGCTCCGCTTGCCGTCAAACTCCCCGTAGAAAATCTGCTCCCACGGACCGAAGTCGAGCCGCCCGCCCGTCACCGCAACGACCACCTCACGCCCCATAACGCTCCGCTTCAAGTGTGCGTCGGCATTGTCCTCATAGCCGTTGTGGTCGTACTGGTCATGCGGCTTTTCCGGCGCAAGTTTCTCAAGCCACCGCTCAAAATCGCGGTGCAGCCCGCTCTCATGGTCGTTGATAAACACGCTTGCCGTAATATGCATGGCGTTCACCAAGGCAAGCCCCTCGCGTATGCCGCTCTCCACAAGCGCATCCTCGACCTGCGGCGTGATGTTCACAAACGCCCGGCGCGTGTCCGTATTGATATGCAGCTCTTTCCGAAATGATTTCATTTTATACCCCCTACACCACGCTATGCAGCAACTCCGCATACGACGGCAGGGGCCAGTGCCTCTTTGCCACTATCGTTTCGAGCCTGTCTACAACAGCCCGCAGCCCCGACATTGCGGCGAGGACGCCGTCCCTATAATACTCCGCACACTCCAAGGCATCCATCCCTTCCCCGAGCCCAGGCTCCGAAAGAGCGTCCTCAAGGCGCGACAGCCTTTCGAGCAGGTCTGCCGACAGCTTCGAGCACCGTCTGAGCAGGGCGTCCTCAAGCGAGGCGTCGTATCCGGCGCCGCTCTCCCTCTTGCGCGACAACAACCTCGCCAAATCGTTTTGGTAGTCTATGCAGGCCGGAATCACCATGCCCTTCACCATGTCCACCATCGTAAGAGCCTCGATATGAAGCGTCTTTGAGTAGGCTTCTACGAGTATCTCGTATCGCGAACGGACTTCTAGCTCGGTGAATACCCCGTGCCCCGCAAACAATTCTATGCTCTTTTGCGAAATAAATTCGGGGAGCGCATCCACCGTTGTGCCTAGGTTCAAAAGGCAGCGCAGCCGCGCCTCGGCCACCCAGTCCCCTGAATAATTGTTGCCATTGAATATAATCCTTTTGTGGGCGCTGAAAGCCCTTTTGACAAGCGCCGCCAAGTCGCTCTTGAAGTCGCTACCCTGCTCCAATTCGTCCGCAAACTGCCGTAGCGCCTCCGCGACAGCGGTATTTAAGACGATGTTCGGGCCTGCGATGGAAAGCATCGAACCGGGCATGCGGAACTCGAACTTGTTGCCGGTGAACGCGAACGGCGAAGTGCGGTTGCGGTCCGTCGAGTCCTTGGGGAAGTGCGGCAGCGCCGTGACGCCTATCTCCATCTGTGGCCTGTCACCGCCCGTATAGCCCTCGCCGGACTCCAGACCCTCCAGTATGCTCAGCAACTCGTCGCCGATAAACATGGACACGATGGCGGGGGGCGCCTCGTTCGCACCGAGCCTGTGGTCGTTCCCTGCAGTCGCCACCGAAAGCCTGAGCAAGTCCTGATGCTCGTCCACCGCCTTGATGACCGCGACCAGGAACAGCAGAAACTGTGCGTTCTCAGACGGCGTCCCGCCCGGTTCGAGCAGGTTGACGCCTGTGTCGGTGTTTATCGACCAATTGTTGTGCTTGCCGCTCCCATTGACGCCTGCGAAGGGCTTTTCGTGGAGCAGGCAGGCCATTCCGTGCTTGTTCGCTATGACCTTCATCTGCTCCATGGTAATCTGGTTGTGGTCGGTGGCTATGTTTGCCGTATTGTAGATGGGGGCAAGCTCGTGTTGGCCTGGGGCGACCTCGTTGTGTCTGGTCTTGGCATAGACCCCTAGCTTCCAAAGCTCCTCCTCAAGCTCCTTCATATAGGCAGAAACCCTTGGCTTGATGCTGCCGAAGTAATGGTCCTCTAGCTCCTGTCCCTTGGGCGGACGGGCACCCATCAGCGTCCTACCCGTATAGACCAGATCCGGGCGTTTTAGGTACATCTCCTTGTCCACCAAAAAATATTCCTGCTCGGCGCCCACCATCGTGATGACCCGCTTCGCCGTCTTGTTGCCGAAAAGTCTAAGCACCCGCAGGGCCTGCCTGTCGAGCGCCTCCATCGACCTCAAAAGCGGGGTCTTTTTGTCTAGCGCCTCGCCACTGTAGGAGCAGAACGCGGTGGGTATGCAGAGCGTCCCGTCTTTGACAAAGGCATATGAGGTGGTGTCCCAAACGGTATAGCCCCGTGCCTCAAAAGTGGCTCTGAGCCCGCCCGATGGGAAGCTTGACGCATCCGGCTCTCCTCTTACAAGCTCCTTGCCCGAAAACTCCATGATGACCTGGCCTTCGCCGGCGGGCGATATAAAGCTGTCGTGCCGCTCCGCCGTGGCCCCCGTCATGGGCTGAAACCAATGGGTGTAATGGGTCGCACCCTTCTCGACCGCCCACTCCTTCATTGCGTTTGCGACTTCGTTTGCCACATCGACGTCCAGATGGACGCCTTCCGACATGGTCTTTTTGAGCGACTTGTAGATATGCTTAGGTAGCCGCAATTGCATCACAGCATCGTTGAAGACCATGCTGCCGAACGTATTCGGTATGTTTTTCATCGCAACCCTTCCTTATATAAGCAAGGGAAACGCTGGCCGACTCTCCAGCCCTTCCCTAGAACAGGCCTGATATCACCCCGGCCTCGTCCATGTCTATCACTTCGGCCGTCGGCTTTTTGGGAAGCCCCGGCATGGTCATTATATCACCCGCTATGGCGACGATAAAGCCGGCGCCCGCAGACAGCCGCACCTGGCGTATCTTGACCTCAAAGCCCTCGGGCGCGCCGAGCAGCTTTGGATCGTCGGAGAACGAATACTGGGTCTTGGCTATACAGACCGGCAGGTTGCCATAGCCGAGCGCCTCAATTTCTTCGATGGTCTTTGCGGCCTCGACGGACACGGACACTCCCGATGCCCTGTACACCTTTGTGGCGATGTCATTAATCTTGGCGCGTATGGGCTGGTCAAGCTCGTACGAGAACTTGAATTTGCTCGGCTTGTCCATAGCCGCAAGCACTTTCTTCGCAAGGTCTTCGCCGCCCTCGCCGCCCTTGGTAAACACTTCCGATATGGAAACCGTGGCACCCATGGCCTGCACGGTGTCAAAGACATACTTTAGCTCGGCTTCCGTGTCGGACGGGAAGCGGTTTATGGCAACCACCGCCGGCAGGCCGAACACCTTGTCCATATTCTCCAGGTGGCGCGTAAGGTTTTTGATGCCGTTCGCCAGATAGTCGAGGTTCTCCTTGTTTAGTTCGTCCTTGGGGCTTCCGCCGTGGTGCTTGAGCGCGCGCACGGTCGCGACTATCACTACGGCGCTCGGCTCTATGCCCGATTTGCGGCACTTGATGTCAATAAATTTTTCCGCGCCGAGGTCGCCGCCGAAGCCCGCTTCGGTCACCACGATGTCGGACATCTTCATGCCAAGTTTGGTGGCTATAGCCGAGTTGCAGCCGTGCGCGATGTTCGCGAACGGGCCGCCGTGGATAAACGCCGGCGTCTGCTCTAGCGTCTGCGCCAGGTTCGGGTTGAACGCCTCTTTGAGCAGTGCGCTCATTGCGCCCTGCGCTTTCAGCTGTCCGCATGATATCGGCGTCCCCTCACGCGTATAGCCGACCACAATCCTTGACAGATTTTTCTTGAGCTCGACGATATCCGTCGAAAGGCACAGCACCGCCATCACCTCGCTCGCGACCGTGATGTCGAAGCCGTCCTCGCGCGGCACGCCGTTCGCCTTGCCCGCAAGACCATCGACGATGCTGCGAAGCTGGCGGTCGTTCATGTCCATGCACCTGCGCCAAGTCACGCGGCGGGTGTCTATGTTCAGTTCGTTGCCTTGATAGATATGGTTGTCGATAAGGGCAGCAAGCAGGTTATTCGCGGCGGTGATGGCGTGGATGTCGCCCGTGAAATGAAGGTTGATGTCCTCCATCGGGATCACCTGGGCGTAGCCGCCGCCGGCCGCCCCGCCCTTCACCCCGAATACAGGGCCGAGCGACGGCTCCCTTAGACATATCATTACTTTTTCCCCAAGCCTGTTCAGCGCGTCGCCAAGGCCTACTGTGGTGGTGGTCTTGCCCTCGCCAGCGGGCGTCGGGTTTATGGCTGTCACAAGCACTACTTTTGCGTCAGGCTTGTCCTTGTACTTTGAAAGCAGCCTGCTGTCAATTTTTGCTTTGTAATGACCAACCGGCGACCATTCATCCTCCGAAAGGCCCACCTTTTCGGCGATTTCCCTTATGGGCAGAATTTTGGCTTCCTGTGCGATTTGGATATCGGTCTTCATTTTGATTCCTTCCTCCTAAATATTGCCTGCATAATGCTGGCTTCGGCTATAACTATTGCGAACGCATGTTCTTGTATCGCGTCAATACTCGTCCGGCATCTCGCCGAGCTCGGCAAGGTTGAAAACGGGTCCGTCCACGCACACATATTTATGCCCGATATTGCACTTGCCGCAATTCCCGACCCCGCACGTCATGCGCATTTCCAGGGTGGTATAGATGCGGTCGAGCGACATTCCCATCTCTATCAATTTCTGCGAAACGAACTTTATCATAATAGGCGGGCCGCAAAGCACCGCGTATGTCTTGTTCATGTCAAATGTCATTTCCGCCACCAAGTTGTGCGGGAAGCCCACATTCTCGTTCCAGCCTTCTTCCTCGTTGTCTATCGTGAGCGTCACTTCGGTGTCCTTCATGCCCCGCCATTCCTCGTACTCGCGAAAATAGATGAAGTCCTTGGACGACCGCGCCGCGATAAGCATCTGTATCTTCTTGTACTTGCTGCGGTTCACGTCCTCGAGCATATAGGTGATAAGCGGGCGGAGCGGAGCGAGGCCGATGCCGCCTGCTATATATAGGATGTCGTTGCCCTCTAGCTTCTCCACCGGGAATGTGTTGCCGAACGGCCCGCGGACAAACACCGTGTCGCCCTCTTTCAGCGCATGTATCACGTCGGTGAGCGTTCCCGTCCGCTTTATCGAAATGTCTATGGTATCGTTTCTGAGCGGGTTCGATGCAAATCCGAAGGGTGCCTCGCCCGTGCCCGCCACGGAAAGCTCCACGAACTGCCCTGGCATAAACTCCATTTTCCGGTCGCCTGCAAATTTGAGCCTATACGTCTTTACATCAAGATCCGAAGTCGTTTCCTGGATGATCTCCTGTATCTCGGCCTTCAGCGGCAAATAAGGATTGTCGTTCACTGCAAATCCTCCCCTATCTTCTCGGCTATCGCTTTTATGTTCACGCCCGCAGGGCACGCCCTTACACACCTACCGCACCCTGTACACGCAACCGCCCCAAAATTCTTCTTTACATAAAGGTACTTGTGCGCAAAACGCTGGCGGTAGCGCTCGTGCCTCTCCTCCCGCGGATTGTGCCCGGACGCATGCAAGGTAAACTTCGGGAACATACAGCTATCCCAATTCCTGTAACGGGACGCGCAGCCCCCCTCGTCCACGTCCTTGAACCCGAAACAATGGCAAGTCGGGCAGATATACGTACACATTCCGCAGCCCTGACAGGTCTCCACAAGGCTCTCCCAGTCAATCTTGTCAAACAATTCTTCCTCTGTGGCATCTATGGAAAGCGTGTGGGCGGGCTTGAACTCATGGCCTGTGTTTTGGAAAGTGCGCAATCCGTCTATGTATCGCCCTAATGTCTCCCTGCCTTTTTCGGAGAGATGCAATGCTTGGAAATAATCCTCGGCACCCTGTGCCCCTAAAAAGAGGTCACACTTGTCGGAATAGCCCATATCCGTCTCACGTTCGTCGCAGAAGCAGCCTGGCTTTTTGTCAACGCAGCCCACACCGATAATCAATGTGTTGTTGTAGCGTTCCTCGAAAAATGGATCCTTGAATCTGCCCTCTGTGAACACCTTCCTCATTATGTCCAAGGCTTCAAGGTCGCAGGGACGTGCGCCGAACAGCACGTATTTCTCGGTGGATATCTCCGCCTCGGCGTCCCCGTCCTTGAAAGTTATTATCTTCTCCGTCCTCGGGAAAAATATCTCCTTAGGCGACTTGTACGGAATGTCGTCGCCGAACACTATGTCCTCCACATTGCGGACGGGCATATAGTCCAGCTTCTTGCCATTGGAAGCGGGCGCGAACACCGTCGCATCCTTCATAAGCTCGGCCAGCATTTTCAGTATTTCGGCCTTTGATATCATCACAGCGGGATCAGCCATGCGTTTCACCCCCTAAAAATCCGACTTCCCTGTCGTCAAACTTGTTCACCAATAGTGCTGGGACCTGCTCGGGGTCCATGCCTGCGCTATAGCCGTACTCGTCCTCAATAAACTTGGTGACTTCCTTTATTATATATCGCACGTTCACGCCCGACTCACAGGACGCTTCGCACGCGCCGCACTCCACGCAACGCCCAGCAAGGTGCATCGTGCGTCCCATATGGAATGTCATCTTTGTGCCGGCGTCGATCTCGGCAGGCTGCCAGTCCGGCAGGTCGCGGTCGATAAAGCAAGTCTTGCAATAACACCCGTAGCACGCCTGGCGGCAGGCGTAGCACATGATGCACTTGTCTATCTCCTTTCGGAACCTCTCGAAGTTTGCCTCAAGGCCGCCGTCCTCGCTTGCGGGCGGCGAAAGGTCAAGGCTGTCAACCCTGTCGTCCTTGATATACTCGTCGTAGATGGGCGGCTTGCGAACCATGCAGTCCGGGCAACCTGGGCGCGGATCGCCGTTTTCGTCCACCATCCCCACGCAGTCCACGCCGATGATATATACATCGTCACGTTTTATCTGTTGCTCGGTGATGTATTGCGTCAGTATGCGGGCGTCGCAGGGCTTCGCCAGAATCCCGACTTTCTTGCTGAGGCCGTGGACATATGGTGCGATGTTTTGGTAGCACCTGTCGCCCCACTCGATGTTCTGCACGTCCTCTGGCGTCTTGGCGAAATACGGTATCTGCATCCCTTCCACGCCGCCGCCCCTATATGCGACGATTACTTCTACATCATTGCTGTTGAGAAGCTTTTCGCAAACCGAGCGTATGTTGTTGGTCATTTCTTCGTATATCATCAGGCCTGTGCCTCCTTGCTTCCGCAGTTTGCCACTTCACTCGGACCCACTTTTTTGACGTTCTCGGTCACTTCCTTTATGACATCCGCAAAGCGACCGCCCTCCGACGCGGACACCCATGTGAACTGGACGCGCTCAGGGTCAAGCCCGCATGTCTGGAGCAGTTTTTTCAGCACGACGAAACGGCGGCGGGCGAACAAATTGCCCGACAGGTAATGGCAGTCCCCGGGGTGGCAGCCCGACACCATCACGCCATCGGCCCCCTCCATCAACGCCGTTATGATATAAAGCGGGTTGATGCGTCCCGAACAAGGCACCCTAATGATGCGGATGTTCGGCGGGTATTGCAGGCGGCTAGTGCCCGCAAGGTCGGCCCCTGCGTACGAGCACCAATTGCAGAGAAAAGCCACTATTTTAGGTTCCCATTTTTCCAATTGCGTCAGTCCTTTCATGCCGCCTACACCGCGCTCCGGCGCAGCAAATACTCAATCTCGGTTATCACTTGCTTGTCAGAAAACCCGTTCACGTCGATGGCGCCGCACCTGCAGGCCGCCGAGCATGTGCCGCAACCCTTGCACAGCACGTCGTTCACGACCGCGCGGCGCACAGTGCCGCCACGGACGGGGACGTCCTGCACCTCGATGGCTCCGTAGGCGCATACAAGCTCGCAAGCGCCGCACGCCACGCAGAAATCAGGATTCACATATGCTATGGCGCCCTCAGTTTCAAGCTGCGCCTTTGAGATTACCGTCGCCGCGCGTCCCGCCGCCGCACGCCCCTGTATGATGCTTTCTTTCATGGATTTGGGCGAATGGGCAAGGCCGCATAGGTATACGCCCTCGGTCGCAAAGTCGACAGGCCTCAGCTTGACGTGCGCCTCAAGGAAAAAGCCTTCTTGGTTGAGCGGCACCTTGAACATCTGGGCAATATGCTTGTTGTTGTCCACGTCGGGGACTATGGCGGGGCTTAGTACCAGCATATCCGCCTCAAGCTCTATATTCCTGCCCAAGACCGGCTCGGCGAGGGTGAGCTTGAAGCCGTCCTTTGCGGGCTTGACCACGGGCTTCCTGTCCACATCGTAGCGTACGAACTTGACGCCTTTCTGCCGTGCCTCCCTGTACTTCAGCTCGTGCTGCCCATAAGTCCTGACATCGCGGTAAAGAATCGTGACATCTATGTCCTCGCTCAGGTCTTTCAGCAATATCGCATTCTTCACCATCTGGTTGCAGCAGACGCGGCTGCAATACTGCCGCTCTCCTTCGCGAGAGCCGACGCAGCCTATCATCACCACTTTTTTGGCGTTGAAACCGTCGAACCCGTTTTTGGCGTAATTCTCAAACTCAAGCATGGTAAGGGCTCGCTCGTCCTCGCCGTATAGATATTCGTCCGGCTTTCTCTCGCTCGCCCCCACGGCCACGACCACCGCGCCGTGCTCTATCTCGCGGGCTATCTCGCCGCCCTTCACGGTCGTTTTGAAGTTGCCGACGTAACCTTCCGTGGACTCCGCCGTCGTATTGAGGTACACGCTTATAAGCGGGCTGGCGTTCACCTTGTCTATCATACCTTCCAGGTACGGCAAGACTGGGCGGCCAAGGTTGCTCGTGACCACGCGGGCGGCATTCCCGCCAAGTCTGTCTGTACGCTCCACAAGATGCACGGGGAAGCCCATTTCGGCGATGTCGAGCGCCGCCGCCATACCCGCCACGCCGCCGCCTATTACCAAGGCGGATTTATTGACGTCTATTTTCTTGCGCGTCAGCTGCTTGGCGAAGGTGACCTTGCCGACCGCCATACGCACAAGCTCCTTCGCCTTGAACGTGGCTGTGGCGTTGTCGTCCATATGCACCCATGAGCATTGGTCGCGTATGTTCGCCATGGCAAAGAGGTATGGATTCAGCCCAGCCTTCTCAAGCACGCTCTGGAACAAGGGCTCGTGGGTACGGGGCGTACACGAGGCTACGACGATCCTGTTCAGCCCGTGCTCCTCTATCCTTTCCGCGATAACCTTTTGTGCGTCCACCGAGCATGTATATAAATTTTGCTCCGCATGGGAAACAAACGGCAGCGTCTTTGCGTATTCCACGATTTCGTCTATGACCATATAGCCGCCTATATTGACCCCGCAATGGCAGATGAACACGCCTATCTTTATCGGCTCCTTTGAAACGTCGCGCATGGGCGGAAGCGGCTCGTCCTTGAAGAAATCGCTATAGTCCTTGAACAGGTCTATCTCCCGCCCCCCGGCGACCTTCGCCGCTGCCGATGCGGCGGCGCTCGCCTCAATCACCGTTTCCGGTATGTCCTTGGGGCCGGCGGCCACGCCGCACGCATATACCCCGTCCTTGCTGGTGACCGGCGCATTGAACTCATTCGACCATATAAAGCCATACTTGTCGGTTTTCACGCCTGCCCCCGAAAGCAGCTTCACATTCTCGGCGCTCGGCTTCATACCCACCGAAAGCACCACCATGTCGTACTCGGCCTTTGTCCCCTTGCCGTCCTCGGCCACATACTCCACCGCAAGCCTATTCGTCTCCGGGTTTTCCTCGACCCCGCCTATGCGGCTCCTTATGAACCCGATATTGTACTTGCTTTTCGCCGACTCAATATACTTGTCGAAGTCCTTGCCGAACGCCCGCATATCCATGTAGTAGATATCTATGTCCTTGACAGTCGGCAGATGTTCCTTCGTTATCATCGCTTCCTTGATGGCGTACATGCAGCACACCGACGAGCAGAACTCGTTGCCACAGCCGCTGTCACGCGACCCGACGCATTGGACGAACGCGATCCGCTCCGGCTCTCTGTTGTCGGACGGCCGCTGTACATGGCCTTCGTACGGCCCGCTCGCCGACAATATCCTCTCGTATTCAAGGCTCGTCACGACGTCCTTGTACCGCTCGTAGCCAAACTCGGCGGGGATGTCCTCCGTCGCGTCATATCCTGAGGCAAAGACCACCGACGAAACGGGTATCTCCACGACGGATTCGCATTGGTCGTGGCGCACCGAGCCTGCTTGGCACGCTTCTTCGCACAGCTTGCACTCGCAGCATATGGAGCAGTCCACGCAGCGAAGCGCCTCGGCCACCGCCATATCCTCCGTAAACCCCGTCTCCACCTCATCAAAGGACGTACGCCTCCGCCTCATGTCGATAAGCGGCATAGAGGCCCGCGGGCTGCGTGAAAAGCTGCGCGTGTCTATCTCCTCTATCTCCGTCTGCGGCAAGACAAAGGGGTTCACTGGAAGGTCAGTCCCCTCTATATAGTTTATTATAGCCTTGGCGGCGCGGTTACCGTCCGCCACGGCCTCTATCACCGTCGAAGGCCCACGCATGCAGTCCCCGCCTACAAACACGCCGTCCATATTGGTCTTGGAGGTCTTGGCGTCGGCCACGATATTTCCCTTTTCATTGAAAATTTCGATCCCCGCCGCTTCAAGCTTTTCACGCTCGCTATACTGCCCTATGGAGCGGATGATGCAATCTGCCTCTATCACGAACTTGCTGCCGTCTATCGGCTCGGGACGCCGCCGACCGCTCGCGTCCTTCCTTCCAAGCTTGTTCTTTACGCACTTAAGGCCGACCGTGCGTCCGCCCTCCGCGACGACCTCCACAGGCGTGGTCAAGAACAAAAACTTCACGCCCTCCTCCATCGCATGCTCCACTTCCCATTCGTTGGCAGGCATTTCGTCCTGCGTGCGGCGGTACACCACCGTCACGTCGCACCCGAGCCTGCGCGAAGACCGTGCCGCGTCCATGGCGACGTTCCCGCCCCCTATCACAAGCACTTTCTCGCCCGGCTTCGCCCTGCCGCCCATGTTGAGCCCGTGCAGGAAGTCCACCGACGATATGACTCCCTTGGAGTCCTCGCCCGGCAGGCCGAGCTTCAGGTCTTTATGGGCACCTATGGCGACATATATGGCCTTATAGCCCTCGGCCTTTAGCTGCTCGAGCGTGAAATCCCTCCCGACAGCCTTGCCGAGCACTATGTCAACGCCCATGTCCTCTATCATCTTTATCTCGTCGGCGAGGACACCCTTGTCCAGCCTATAGTCGGGGATGCCGACCTTCACCATTCCGCCAGGCACGGAAAGCGCCTCAAACACCGTAACCTTGTAGCCCTCGGCCGCGAGCTTGTATGCACAGTTCAGGCCTGATGGACCTGCGCCAATAACGGCTATCCTCGCGTCCTTGGGCTCGGCGGCCACTTCTATCGGCTTCGCGCCGCCATCCGCCTTGACCTTGTCCGCCACGAACCTTTTCAACGAAGCGATGGATATGGGCTGCTCGACAAAGCGACGCGAGCAATTTGTTTCGCACGGGTGTACGCATACGCGCCCAAGGACGCCTGCGAAAGTGGTCGTGCGCCTGATGACATCAAGTGCTTCCTCGTACCTTCCGGCACCCACCAAAGTCACATAGGCATGGGCATCGAGGTGCGCGGGGCACTCGTACTTGCACGGAGACGTACCCTTCTTGTCGATGACCGCCTTGTTCGGCACCGCCTGCGCGAAAGGCTTGTAGACAGCCTTGCGCCCACCTATTCCCATATCGAACTCCGAGCCCTTGGTGACAGGGCAAGCATCGAAGCAATCGTTGCAGCCCTTGCAAGATTCTTCATCTATATAGCGCGGCTTGCGGCGTATAACCGCCGTCAGATCCGGCGCCTCGCCCTTTATCTCCGCGACCTCGCTGTACGAAAGCGTCTTTACCATCGGGTGGTTGAAGCACGCCGTCACCTTGGGCGCCAATATGCACGCCGAACAATCATTCGTCGGGAAAGTCTTGTCAAGCTGCGCCATCCGCCCGCCTATGGACGGTGTGGACTCGACCAGAAATACAGGTATTCCCATTTCTGCCAAATCATGGGAGGTCTGTATGCCGGCGATTCCGCCGCCGACCACCATTACCGGCTTTTTCACGCCAATTCCTCCTTGATCTTTTCAAGCCTTGCGCGTTTAAGCTCCTCGTCATACGCCAAAACCTTTTCAAGCAAGGCCTTATCCCTATGCCCCTTCGCTATCGCCAGCTCCCTGAGCGCGCGCACGATATCGGCAAAACGGACATCCTGCGGGCAATGCGATACGCAGGCGTGGCATTGGTTGCACTTCCATATCTCGTCGGACTTCAGGACATCGTCCTCCATGCTGAGCAGCACCATTCGCATGATCTTTCTCGGGTTGTAGCCATCGTCAACCTCGTTCACCGGGCAACAAGCCGTACAAGAGCCGCAAAGCAAACAGTTCAGCACGTTCGTGCCGCCGGGTGTATTCCTTACATCATTTGCAAAATTGTTCATCTGTCCATACCTTCCTATAATATAGGCCTAGGCAAAAATCCTGCCTGCTTCACTATCTCGGGAACGATATCCTCCCAACCGACCGCCATGATGTGCATGCCTTTTATGCCATCGACGCCTTTCAGCTTCGCGATAAGCTCGACTGCGATTTTGATGCCCTCCGCCTGCACGTCCTCCGCCTGCTCAAACCTCTTGACATACTCGTCGGGCACGCTCATGCCTGCGACAAGCTGCGTCATCTGAATGGACTTGAGCGACTTGTTCACGAAGATGCCCGCCTGCATATACGCCCGCTCGTGGAGCCCTCGCGCCCGTGCCATATCCATAAACCTGTCAAAGCGCTCAAGGTCGTAAATGCATTGCGTCTGGATGAACCTCGCCCCTGCGTCGATCTTCTTTTCGAGCCTTATCACTTGCAATTCCAACGGATCCGCAAACGGATTCACTGTGGCGCCGAGGAAGAACTTAGGCGGGTGCTTGCACTTGCTACCCCCCATAAACACGCCATCCTCCTGCAGCCTGTTTATCGCCTGCAAGAATTGTATCGTGTCCACGTCAAAGACGTTCTTCGACTGCGGGTGGTTGCCGAACGTCTGGTGGTCGCCCGAAAGCACGAGCAGGTTTTTCAAGCCAAGCGCCCACGCGCCCAATATGTCCGCCTGCATGGCGAGCCTGTTCCTGTCGCGCATGGTCATCTGTACTATCCCCTCGACGCCCTCGCCCTGCGACAGATATGCCGCCGCGATGGATGACATACGAACTATGGCAGTCTGGTTGTCCGTGACGTTCGCCGCGTCCACGACGCCCGCAAGCTCCCTGGCCTTTTCACGCACGTTCTCCGCGTCCGCGCTCATAGGCGGGCCTATCTCCGCCGTGATCGCGAACTTTCCGGCCTCAAGCACTTTCTGAAAATTGCTCTTTTCGTAATCCATAAAATCTCCTATTCAGAGTCGCTTATATTCACATCGTCTTTGCGAACGCTACGCGGCCCGCCGTCTCTGTTGGTACGCCAATCGCGCGGCTCGTAAATCTCATTCAGTCTGTCAAGCTGCCCAAGCTCGGAAAGCCTGTCATAAATCAAGTGCCACGCACAATCGATCTCTGCGTCGATTTCGCATTTTGAATCCTGGGAGCCTCCGCAAGGGCCGTTGAGTATGCTTTTGGAACAACGCGCTATCGGGCATATGCCGCCCGTCTTTTCGAGCAGGCAATTCCCACACCCCGCGCATAGCTCCGTCCAATAACCAAGCTCTTTCGCAGCGCCGTAGAATTTCGTGTTGAGGGCGGGCAGAACAAGCCTGCCGGGGTATTTGTCCGCCAGGAACTGCACGCCCACTCCGCACGCCATGGACAGGATGACGTCCCCATCCAAAAGCTCGTCCTCCAAATCGTCCACAAACTCGTCGTCGCATTGCCGCTTGAGATTGACCACCGACACGCTCACGTCCTCGCCCTTCGCCTTGGCATCGGCCTCGACCACACCACGAACAGCCAACGCCTCTTTCTCGCCGCCCGCCATGCACACCGTCACGCAGGTTCCGCACGAAGCTATCACGATCCGGCCGAACCCGTTCAGCGAATCTACTATCTCGTTTATCGGTTTTTGCTCTGCTACTATCAAACCTTATCCCTCCAATATGCTCAAGAGCTTGTCTTTCATAACGTTTTCCATCGCATGGCTTGCCTGAATAACTATGGCGCGCTTCCCGTCGATGCTTGCCTTTTGGAACAATTCCGTCGCACGTTCGGCTTGTTTGCACGCACGTCTGTCGCCGTCCATATGGCGGCACGCGTCCTCTATGCAGCATGCTATGATAATGGTGTCATAGTCTATGAAGTCGTTTGCGAGTATATCGGCGCTGACGCTCCCACCGCAGGCAACACGCTCGCTGTCGATGGTGCCCGCGTATTCACCGAGCGACGGCAGCACGCCGTCAAACGCCTCGGCCGCACCGTTCTCACAGCAATAGACTTTGATTTTTTTCGATACATCGCCCGTCATTGCGAGGTCGCCCCCGCCTTTCCTCGCTATCGCCTCGCCTGGGCATATCGCCACGCAGGTCCCGCACGCCTGACATAGCCCCTCGACCACCTTCATCGCCGATGCCTCCGCATCAGGCTCAAACGCCCCATGCGTACACGCCCTGTAACACGAATAGCAGAACGCGCACTTCCCCGCGTCGACTTCGGGTATCCCCCATCTCCTTACAATCTCCTGCTCATAACCGGGAACAGCCGCGGCCTTTATGTCCGCAATCACCGAAAGCATGACCCTCTGCACCGCATCCCGCTCGCTCCCCTTCGCAACAAGCGCAGGATTGAGATAATAGACCCCGCGCCGCGTCGAGAACGCCGGATGGAGGAAGAACCTGTCGTCGTTCACCCTGCCGTCCGCCCGCTTGTACAAACGCAGCTTCTTAGAAATCTTTTCTAGCTCAGGAATATCCCTGACCACCGCCGACAGCACATACGGCGTCTCTATCTCCATATCAAGAACTCCGTCATTTGCCTTTATCGTGAAGCTGTCCGCTTCCTCGTCGTAACTTATCGACGCTTCCTCGTACTTCACAAAAACGACCCCCGCGTCTCGGGCTGCAAGATATTCCTGCTCGCCGCCGCCATAGCCGCACTTCACCACCTTTGACAAAAACACCACTTCTTTTTTCTTGCCGGCGAAGCGCTTGGCCGTACGTATCGCCTTGGCCGCGATATACTCAGGCGTCTCCTCGCCGTAATCAAGCAGGATCGCTATCTTGTCGTTGGTTTTCAGGCTTTCGACCCGCTCCACCTCCGCATCGTCCATAAGGTTTGTCGTAGGCGAAGCAAGCCCATACTCCGCACCGTCCTCGCCAAGAGCCACAATCCGTGGCGGCTCCGTGATGATAACCGCATCTATGACCGCATTGCGGCGGTCCACACCGTCCGCAACCACCGCGTCCATGCCCGCCGCCACAACGCAACGCTCGACTTCCGCATTCAAATTGTTGTTCCCAAGAATCCACACACTCATGCTATGCACCTCGCGACCGCCACCGCCTCGGCGTACACGTCCTCGATTTTCGCAGGCCCGCCCGCGCAGCCCACTATATACACGCCCGTGCGCTTCGCGTCATCCACATCGGTCACGTACTTCAAAAACCCTGCCGCGTCCTGCCCAAGGCCGCACACCTCAGCGATTCCCGCCGCATCGTCCGCGGATTGTATTCCGTTGGACAGCACGACCAGATCGAAGCTTAGGCTCTCGCGCCGCCCCGTCTCTGGATTGTCAAAAACCACGCAGGCAGGCTCGCCGGCAGTGACCTTCACCGGCCTGCACTTTATGAACTTCACGCCGAGCGCCTTGAGCTCGTCGAAATAATCGCCGCTCTGCACCTGCTGCATTTCCATATAGAAGAACACGATGTCGCAGGCCGGATGGTATTGCCTTATCACCTTTGCCGCACGCGACGAATACGCGCAGCACACACGCGAGCAATACATGGCGTGGTTCGCCTTGTCGCGCGACCCGAAACACTGGATGAACGCGATTCGTTCGGGCGTTTTCTCGAATATCTCAGCTGCATCGCGACCCTTGAAAATCCGCTCGATATCGCTTCCCATTATTATGGACGAACCACCGTCCTCACAGGCACCCGCCACTTCCACAAAAGCGTGGGCATCCTCAAAGCTCTCATTCTTGAAACCCGTGGCAACAACGACATCGGAAATGCCTTCCACATAATCCACCTTGCCGCCGGATTTCAACGCAGCGGTATAGGCACCCCTATCGCCCCGCAAATCCACAAGCCTCGTTTCCAACCGAACATCGACCAAGTCGCTTTCTTCAATTTCGCTCCAAAGGCCTTTCGTCAGGCATACACCGCAATTGCTGCACTTGGAAGCCGCCTTGCAGCCATAATCGCAGACCTTTCCGCCCAAAGCGCCTGTGGCCTCCGCCATCAAGACCCGCACACCAGATGCGGCCAGTTCTTTCGCCGTCGCGGCACCCGCAAGCCCGCCGCCGACAACCAATACAGTCGACATCATAAAATCTCCTTTGACAGCGATTGTACCATTTTATTTGGTCAACGTGCCAGTATTTTGATGACAAACGATGTGTTTGTTATACCTTACAACGCCTTTATTGCACCGCTTTGAAATTGTATAACGTCAGGACGCGCCCCGGTGCCCCATCATTCCGAGCCACCCGCCGCCACCACGTCATTCCTCTCAGGGCGATCCTCGTACCACTTCACCGCATACGAGCACGACGGCACCGCCTTGCGCCCGTCCGCCTTCAGCACCGCATAGCACTCCTCCATCAGCAGCCCCGCAACCCCCTGCCCCCTGAGCGAGTCGTCCACCCACGTACGGTTTATATCCACGACCCCCTCGCCGGTCGCCGGAAAATTCACCTCCGCGACCACGTCGCCACCATCGTTCACCGAATATATTCGGTCATTCTCGACTTCAAATTTCATAACGCCCTCCCTTCCTTTGCAAAACTTCGACAATACGACATATTAAATTTATCCTTGTTTCACCAATATATGCTACTCCACATATTAAAAAAAGTCGATTTTTTTAATATATCCATCCTCATACATTAATTGGCCTAACATATGAACTCCTGATTACTCCCAAACGCCGGCCGCCTCTATCAGCGCCCCCCGTTCGTTCTCAATCTCCCCCTCGATGACCGCCTCAAGCAACCGCTCAAGCACCTGGCCTATCTCCGGCCCCTCAAACCCAAGCCCCATCATATCCCTGCCGTCCACCGCCAAGTCCCTCAGCGAAAAGCACTCACTATTCTCCACTATCTCATCGACGAGCCGCTCGCATTCGTCAATCTCCTGCTGCCGCCCCCGCACCGACTCCGATTGCGCCAGATTGTCCGCCCGACGAAATTCAAGCATCATCCTGACCATCTCCTCGCCATGCTTGTTCATCAGCCGCTTGACCGACTTCTTCTTGGGCGTCGGGACATTCATATGGGCGCCAACCAAAGTGGTAATCATCGCACGACTGTGGTTGTCAAACTTCAGCCGCCGCAGGATGGGGCCCGCCATCTCCCCGCTCCCGATCTGGTGCTTGTAAAAATGCCCCTGCCCATTGCCGTCCACCGTGAAATACTGCGGCTTGCCAATATCGTGAAGCAACGCCGACCAACGCATAATCGGGGTGGGCGGCGATTCCTCCACCACCACAAGCGTATGCTCCCAAACATCGTAGCAATGGTACGGCGTGCGCTGGTCGAACCCCACCATCGGCAGCACCTCAGGGATGACCACGCCCACCACATCCACATACTTCCGCAAAACCTTCCGTGCGTTCCGACCGCACAATAGCCCCGTGAGCTCGTCCCGTATCCGTTCGCCCGAAATATTTTTCAATAATTCCCTGTTCGCAATAATCGATTCGCTTGTACCGGGCTCGATCGAGAAACCGAGCTTCGACGCAAACCGCAACGCCCTCAAAATACGCAGCCCATCCTCATTAAACCGCTCGTCCGGGTCGCCTACGCACCTTATCCGCCTGGCGCGGATATCATCCTCCCCGTCGAAGTGGTCTATTATCTCCCCGCCCGCATCCATAGCGATGGCGTTGATAGTGAAGTCACGCCGCGCCACGTCCTCCCGCAGGCTTTTGGCGAACGTCACGCTCGCAGGCCGCCGATTGTCCTCATACTCACCATCGACGCGATAGGTAGTCACCTCCACCGGCATCCCTTCCATCAGCACCGTGACCGTCCCATGCTTCAACCCCGTGCCCACGGTCTTGCGTTCCCCAAAGACCTCCCCCACTTCCTCCGGCGTCGCGCTCGTGGCGACATCCCAGTCCTTGGGCTCCTTCCCCATCAACAGATCGCGCACGCAACCACCCACAAGGTACGCCTCATGCCCCTGCGCGTTCAACATTTCCAAAACCCTCTGCACCTGCCCCGCGACAGACTGTAATTGCGTCATTATCTTATCCTTACCGCCTTTACTGTCTTTACTGTCCTCTTGCAAACCACAACCTATTCACGCTTTTTACTCCTCTTTAACGGTTTCACTACGCTCATGCCTGTGACGCTACTCTCAAATCATCTTTCTATATCCATCTTTTACCTGATAGCTACTATTCGCTCATCCATCCACGATAATCTACGAACTCTATAGCAATCTGCCCTTCGCTATCCTCTGTCCATTCAGCGAAACGATAAAACCCGTCCCATTTTCTTGGAAGGTCATCTATGAGGCTTGCCTTCTTCCACTTTGGCTCAAATTCGCTTTCAGACCCTTTCGGTATCAGCCAACCGGACAAATCGGACATATCCAAATCGCCTAACAGTTTTTCATGTCCTTCTTCGCAGTCAACGAAAAAGATAGCATCTTTCTTTGCGGCCTCCTCTTGGATGAGTCGCACAAAATTTTCAAACTTTTCGTCCTCTGGCTTCCTTAGCCCTTGCATTGTTGACCCATCCTTTCAAAATGCTTATGAACTCTACGTTTGGCTTTGCAAGCACCACGTCATCATCTGTTATGTAGAATTTCACACCTTTAGAGAATCGCCCCCGCTTATTCGGGTAAAAACCCTTCCAACGTTTGCTCCAAAACCACCCTTGTCACCCATTTCGCTCGGCGACCTCATAGGCCGCTAAGAGGTCGAGCGTGTCGGGGTCGGTCAACACGTCCTCCATCCGGCATGACAGCGTAGCGCAAAATTTAAGTATGGTCGCCAGCTTCGCGCCGTTCAAATCTCGCTTGCCCTGCTCGTAGTTTTGAACATTTTTGACCGTTATCCCCGTAGCGGTCGCAAATTGTGACTGCGAAAACCCAGCGGCTTCCCGCATGGCTTTCAACTTGTCGTTACGGTATGTGACTTTTATATCAATTTCCATTCTGCACCTCCATGACCTTTGATTATTCTCGCACTGCATCTATGTCTTCATCGTCTACAATAGCATGCAGCCTGCATCTACTTCACCAACCTATCCTTACCGCTCGATTGCACACCAAAACCTATTCTAAGGCAAAAGCGTCCATCTGCACTTCTCCCAAGCATATGACAGTATACCCCATAAACCCAGAGATGAGTATCCCCGTTTCACTACGCTCATAGATTACACTAGCCTCAAACGGGGCACTTTTTCCTTTTGAACGAGGATGGGGCACATCCGGCAATCCCGCCTTTTTCATAGCATATATTGTAGAATTTCTCGTTCATGGATTGTAAAATGTGTATATGGCTACATAGTTCATCCCGTGTTTTAGTGCTGTCGTCAAACTCATTTTGACACTTGGCACTCCATGCAGTCTGTTTATGCCCTCCTGTTGCACTTGATATTGTAATCCGCCCACCCCCGCGTACGCGGGGAAAACGAAGCGACCACTTGTATTGGCAACATGATGTTGGGATCACCCCTGCGTATGCGGGGAAAACCACTCCGTCGGCGTCAAACGGCGGACTGCGTAGGGATCACCCCCGCGTATGCGGGGAAAACGAGATTTTGCCGCCCTCGAACCTCATAAGCGCAGGATCACCCCCACATACGCGGGGAAAACGCTATATTTAATTATACCACAAGTAGAACAGAAGGATCCCCCCTCCGTACACGGGGAAAAATGCTGTCCGCTCCCGTGATTTTGCTCACAAGCAGGATTACCCCCGCGTACACGGGGAAAACTTTTCTTCGAGGCCGTGTTGTCTTGCAAGCCCGTTTCGCTTCCCCTCAATGGCGGACTTGTACCCTTCCACGGTCTCCAAATGCCTTTCGTAGTCCGACTCTTTCAGCAGGCCGAGCCTGTCATACATGTCAAGAAAATTGCTTGTGAACCTGGCCTCGTCTATCAACTCATCCTTTTGCGAAGCCAAGACATAGTCAAAATGCTCAAACCCTTTTTGCGCGACGGCACTACGCACGACAGCTATGGCTTGTGGCGAGAGCTGTGCATGATAGTTAGCGCAAATGAAGGAAAGGTCATAGACATCCCGTATCTTGTCCCGCCCCGAATACGCCAGCGCTTTCAATATGCAAAGGGCCTCGATGGTGTACACGGAGATGCCGCCGATTTTGTGGCGTTCGTGCTCATCGATCTGCGAGCGCCTGTACGACGCCTCAATTTTCAGCGGACGGCTTTCCGCGCCATACCGCACTAGGTATCTCTCCGTTGTCGCCGTGTCCTTTGCCACACGGTATGCATATGCTCTTTGGCCGCAATACCCTGGCAAGAAATCGCCAAGGCGCAAATTTGCGTCTGCGCTGTCAAAGTCTATGTCTTCGGAAAAACGGTCCAGTCCGTAGCACTTATACAGTGCGGTGCCCCCTTTGAGAACAAAGCTGTCGGTCGCTTCGTTCATGTATGCAAGGAACGAGTCTATTTCTTGCTCATGCGGTCTTTGCCATTCGCTCATTGTTTTTCCCCTCTTTGTATTCCAGCCACTGCAGCCTGTACTCCCTTTGCATGAACTCATCTATTGCTCCCCAATGCGGAAGCCCTTCGAGCAGGGAGACCTTTTGGAATATCTCGACTGTGTATTTACCGTTACAAATGAAACCGTCCCGCAAGCCCTGTGCGAGCGCGAGATCGCCTTGTTCCAGAAGGTCGAGCACGGCTCGGATATGGTCGGCTACGTTGTGCGTACCGTGCTTGGCCGGCACCCTCCGTCCCGATTCAATGCCGTACTCGCCATATATGCTGCCCCTGCTCTCTTTTGTCCAGGGGCTATCCCACTGGATGGCGGACTGATGCCAGTCCCCGCAGGTGTCAAGGCCGCACTCGATGTTCAGTGCGTGAAGACCTGTTATGTATTCCATCTTTTTTGCGGCCTCCTTTCTTCCTTCGGGGCATTCTGTGACGTACGACATTTCCTTTTTACAGCTTTGCCAAAACCCGCATATCTTTCGTATTATACCAAAAAACTTACTAAAAAGATTTACTTTCCTCGCAATATATAGTATCGTATATGATAAGATAGTAAATAGAAAAATCTGGATAGGGATCACCCCCGCGTACGCGGGGAAAACCGCCTGAATCGCAACGCTGACCACAGACAGAACATTGAGCAATTGATTGGGTTTGGAGCTGCCCAAATAGAGGGGCATCTTTTTCTTGAAACAACCCCGTCGGACAAGTACAAGGGTTATGCGCGCTACAGAGCGGAAGCCGGCGGCTTCGTTATAGGTCATACAAAGCCTGATAAAACTGCCGAGATTAATCAGTTTCTCTCTATGCCCACAGGGGTGTCCGCAGAGTCCATCCCCGCAGAGTTCGTCCTGCGAAAGTATGACACGGGCGGATGGGCAGCGGCAAATATATACGCCTCGGGAACAGACAAGAAAAGATTATAGGGAAGTTTGTGAAAACACTTGACATACGTATTAATACGTATTATAGTATATTCAGGAGGTGAGAGAATGAGGCCAGAGGAATTGAAAAGGGAGCTGCGGAAAGCGGGATGGGTGATAGTGGAAGGCGGCAAGCACACACAGGCAACGCACCCGGACAGGCCGGGGACAAAGATAATGATAACCCGGAAGCAAGGCGAGGACATCCCAAAAGGCACACTCAACAACATCCTGAAAGCGGCGGGGCTGAAATAGAGAAGGCCCCGCCTTCGGGGCTGATGAAAGAGAGGTTTGAAATGAAATATGTTTATCCAGCGTTATTGTTTGCAGATGATGGTCAAGTGGGGGTGTCCGTGCCCGACCTGCCGGGGTGCTTCACCTACGGTGCTGACCGCGCCGAGGCGTTGCTGATGGCAAAGGACGCGGTTGAGATGTGGCTGTGGGATGCGGAGAACAAAGGGGAACCTGTTCCTCGTGCATCTGCGGCGCTGACGGCCAAGGACGGCGAGACCTTCACGCTGATAGCCGCCGACACCGACGAGTACAGGCAGACAAACGACACGAGGGCGATAAAAAAGACGCTTACCATCCCTTCGTGGCTGAACTACCAGGCAGAGCGGGCGAACGCGCCGTTTTCGCAGATACTCCAGCAGGGGCTTAAAGAGTATTTGCAGACGGCGAGGTGACGGTGCTGGGCGTGGTGGTGGCAAAGCGGAGGGCTTTCTTATGGGGTCTATCGTAAAAGAGGATAACGGCATATGGACGGTATACTATGACCGGCCGGCCGGGGGCAGGCGCAACCAGACGAAAAAGCACGGCTTCACAAGGGAACGGGAGGCCAAGGATTTTCTGCGGGGTGTCGAGAAGGCCGTGAAGGATCGCACGTATGTGGCACGGTCGCAAATCTTGTTTGTGGACTATATCATGGACGTTTACATGGCGGACATTGACAGGAAGGGGATCACCCCCGCGTACGCGGGGAAAACGATTTTTGCCCTAGGTGATTCTGCTTATGACAGCGTTTGCTTTACGCTGCACATCTAAAAGGGAAAATGCTGAAATATCAAAAGACGGCATCGGGATTCAGTTCTAATAACGACGCCTTTAAGGTATCCATCTCGGCTTTTACCACATCAACTTCTGCGTGTGTGTTGCACGCGTACAGTTTGTCGGCCACCCGCCAAGCTTCCGAGGCTGTCTTTTTTAACTGCGTGGCTTTATTGTCATCGTCCTGTTTTTCCGCAAAGCGGTCAAACGCAAAACTGAGAGCCGTTCCATATTCACGCAGGACTTCTGTTCGTGCTGCTATTTCATAAAAACTTCCCATCGCAACCTCCATATGACTGTCGGCAACTTGTTCATGCTTTCAAGTATACCACAGTTCCGGGATCACCCCCGCGTACGCGGGGAAAACTTGTTTTGCGCTTTAGTCAGTTATACTTCACAAACTTAATTTCGACCTGGCCTTCGCTATCCTGCGCCCATTCGGCAAAGCAAAAACGGTCATCCCATTTGTGCGGCAAATCATCTAGTACCCCTGCCTTTTTCCATTTTGGCTCAAATTCGCTTTCTGACCCTTTTGGTATCAGCCATCCAGACAAATCGGACATATCCAAATCGCCTAACAATCTTTCGTGCCTTTCTTCGCAGTCAACAAAAAAAACAGCATCTTTCTTTGCGGCCTCATCTTGGACGAGTCCAACAAAATTCTCAAAGTTTTTGTCCTCTGGCTTCCTTAACCCTTGCATTGTTGGCCTCTCCTTTCAAAACAGTTACAAATTCGTCGGGATCACCCCCGCGTACGCGGGGAAAACAATACCACACACCGGGCGGGGTGTACCGCCACAGGATCACCCCCGCGTACGCGGGGAAAACTGAGGCAGACGAACTCCGCACCAAGGTTGAGGAGGATCACCCCCGCGTACGCGGGGAAAACTACTCATGCCCCCGCCTCCTTTCGCGCCAGGACAGATAGGCGGCATTTGCCCCGAACAGGGCGGCGGCGACCAGGAACAAAACACGCTGCGTTCCCTCTGTCGGTATCGCTATCGCAATACAGGCCGCACACAAAATCATGGTTGTAATTCTCATATCTTTGCCGTATGATTCAAGGGTGGCTTCCCCGGAGGCTTTAGCCTCCGGGTGCCGGGATGCCGTCATCGCTTGCGCTTCTTGGGCTTCTTGCGTTTGGCGGCTTTCTTGTCTTTGGCGATTGAGTGTACTAAGCTGATTGCGGGTTATAGGACAAAATGTGTGGGTTTTTTACCCTGTACGCGTTGATATATCAACGCGCACGGGCATTTAAAGTTGGTCTGCCCCAACTTGTCACATGGACAAAATGTGTGGGTAAAAAGGCTCGGAAGCATTGAAAAATACAGCCGTATAGCCCCTAAAAGTTGGTTTTGTAGCACAATTAGCGCATGAAGAATATTACATGCCCTTTGTGCGGAGGAAGAATGGTACGCTACGGAAAGACTTCGGCCGGTTCGCAGCGCTGGCAATGCAAGTCCTGCAAGGCGACAGAAACGCACCACGCCAACAATGACGCAAAGCTGCTGAAAGCATTTCTGGCCTGGCTGCTGTCCGGGCGATTGCAGAAAGACATGCCTGGGGGCGGTCGCACATTCAGGCGAAAAACCTCAAAATTGTGGAACATCTGGCCCTTGCCGCCTTTGATAGACGAGGTTCATCGAGTCGTTTATGTCGATGGCATTTATCTTGGGCGCAAAGCCGTGATTCTGGTCGCAAGAGGCGAGAAGAATGTGCTTGGATGGTATCTTGCCCGCACGGAGAACTCACGGGCGTGGCAGGCTCTCATGGCCCGCATAGCGCAGCCGGAGGTTGTCGTGAGCGATGGCGGAAGCGGTTTTGAAAAAGCCCGGCGCAGAACCTGGCCAGGCGCGTCTGTCCAGCGATGCACTTTTCATGCCTTCTGTCAGGTGAAAAGATACACGACCTCACGCCCCAAACTCCCTGCCGGGGCGCAGCTTTACATGCTTGCCAAGGACTTGTTCCACGTCAAGGACGGCGGACAGGCAGCGGCATGGCTCGAACGGTACAGCGCTTGGTGCGCATACTGGAACGATTTCCTGAATGAGAGGACATTTGTGGACGGCAGATACGTCTTGACCCATGAGCGTCTTGTCAAAGCGAAAAACAGCCTCGACACCCTAATCCGCAAAGGGACGCTCTTCACATACCTTGATGCCAAGCTTGCGCTTGAAGGCACGCTTCCCGCGACAAACAACAAAATCGAGGGTGCGGTGAACGCGCCCCTCAGGCAGATGCTTCGCGACCACAGAGGGCTTAGCCTTATTCGGCGAATCAAGGCCGTATTTTGGTGGTGCTATATGCACACAGAACACCCTTTGCCGCCGTCCGAGTTGCTCAGAATCATGCCGACGGACGATGACATTGAAAGGCACTATCGCAGCCTTTCAGAACAAGGGCAATTGCACAATGCCATACCTGGATGGGGCGATGCCGTGGCGTGGAATGAGTTCCATAATTCAGCCCCTTACCGAATGGACTGGGATTAATTCCCACCACACATTTTGTCCTATAACCCCTGATTGCTGCTATTGCTGTCATGCACACTCCGACAAGATTCCTCGACCACCAGTCCTCATTCATACGCTACCTCCTTTCACTCTCCCGGCTCACCGGTTCTTTATCTTATGCCTTATTATATACCCAAAGGGCAATAGGGATCACCCCCGCGTACGCGGGGAAAACTGCACAGCCCCGCAATCTTGTTAATGTCCATAGGGATCACCCCCGCGTACGCGGGGAAAACATCGTGGCTACGTCCCTCGCCCGCCGTAGGTAGGGATCACCCCCGCGTACGCGGGGAAAACCATTGAAGGAAGCGGACGAGCTCCGCACCAAGGGGATCACCCCCGCGTACGCGGGGAAAACACCCACACCCCATCTTCGGTTTTGATGAAAAGGGGATCACCCCCGCGTACGCGGGGAAAACGTGTACGGATTGTTCGTGCGACAAATGCAAGTAGGATCACCCCCGCGTACGCGGGGAAAACCTCTCCCTGCCCTGATGAAAAAATCGCCCGCATGGGATCACCCCCGCGTACGCGGGGAAAACCATTCGGTTGTTTTTGAGAATTTTAATGTATAAGGATCACCCCCGCGTACGCGGGGAAAACTATCAAGCCTGTCATGGGCGCAAGGGCAATTGTTCGACTGGTCGTTTGAGGGAGTGCCGAGCGGTACGACCTGCGCCACCTCGTTCTCGTGCGCGGGTATAGACAAGGAAGCGGCTATTGATGAGCTTGTCGCGGTCGTTGAAAAGATCAAGCCGTGCAAGCTGTATATCAAGTGCGGAAAAAAAGATGCTGAGGCATTGAGCAAACGGCTGGAATTTGAGATAATAAATGTGTACGAGAGCAAAAGAAAGCCGAGAGGAGGCGGGAAGTGTTGATAGATGTCACGGGTTTGGATGAATTGCTTGAAACAGGCTGGCTTGAAGAAATAGACCCGGAGAGGGTGCCTGATGGGCCTGAGTTTGGGTATCTGCTGAAAGAAGGAGCTCCACCCGATGTAAGAGAAAAGTTTGACTATTGGAAAGCGTTGATAGAATGGGACCACAACAACATGGTTATGGGCGTGACCTCAATGATAGAGGCGGCAGGCGGCGTGATAGGCAAAGACGGATGCGTACGCTATCCTGACAACGAATAGCAAGAAGGCTTTATATCAAGAGAAAGACAGAAACGGTTTAATGGCCGTTTCTGTTTTGTTATGGAGGGATGGGGATCACCCCCGCGTACGCGGGGAAAACTGCGTAGCGATTCGAGTGCACTTGACCCTACCGGGATCACCCCCGCGTACGCGGGGAAAACTAAGCGGTGCGGACATTGAGCCTGTGGACGTGAGGAACACCCCCGCGTACGCGGGGAAAACTAAATTGCTTTCCCATGATGTAACCTCCTTTGGGGATCACCCCCGCGTACGCGGGGAAAACGTGAAGGGCATGAGCATAGAAAAAGATGTTAAGGGATCACCCCCGCGTACGCGGGGAAAACGGCAACCAGCCTCTCTCGGCCAAAATTCTGATGGGATCACCCCCGCGTACGCGGGGAAAACTTACATATGAACGATGATAAAGAGGTCGCAGGGGGATCACCCCCGCGTACGCGGGGAAAACAGTCTGTCGTGACCTTGCTTTAGCATGGCAGGGGGATCACCCCCGCGTACGCGGGGAAAACTTTTGTAGCTCTCCCATTTGGGGACATTTCGTAGGATCACCCCCGCGTACGCGGGGAAAACATAGAAACGCTTGGTTACACAATTAATCCTGAAGGATCACCCCCGCGTACGCGGGGAAAACAGCACGAACCGTACGCACGGGATGGCAACGGAGGGATCACCCCCGCGTACGCGGGGAAAACTACGCGATTCGTTCAAAAGCAATTCCGGTGTCAGGATCACCCCCGCGTACGCGGGGAAAACGCTTGCGGGCTGATGCGCTTTCCCTGCTGTCAAGGATCACCCCCGCGTACGCGGGGAAAACGATTCCCTCGCTGACCTCTACACCTCCTCAATAGGATCACCCCCGCGTACGCGGGGAAAACTGACAGATTGGGGCGGCAAGGACAAAGGTTCAGGGATCACCCCCGCGTACGCGGGGAAAACCAGCTATGACAAGCATTGATTGCGGCCTCTGGGGGATCACCCCCGCGTACGCGGGGAAAACAGAAATATTGAAACAACATAATTATGATGTATGGGATCACCCCCGCGTACGCGGGGAAAACCTTTCGGCGAGAGCGTATATGCAAGCGACGTTGGGATCACCCCCGCGTACGCGGGGAAAACGGCAACACGATAGACCGAGCCGACACCGCAGGGGGATCACCCCCGCGTACGCGGGGAAAACACTGTTACAATATCGCTCATTCCGTCACCTCCGGGATCACCCCCGCGTACGCGGGGAAAACAGAGCATTGGACAACAAAAGCAACTCATCTTCGGGATCACCCCCGCGTACGCGGGGAAAACCTCCCGCCAAACACTGCTCGCACTTGCACCAAGGGATCACCCCCGCGTACGCGGGGAAAACTTGGTGATACTCCCCGCACTCCGGGCACTCATGGGATCACCCCCGCGTACGCGGGGAAAACGTTGTGGATTGACGTCCAAAGTGTCTGCTGCGGGGATCACCCCCGCGTACGCGGGGAAAACCTTTGACATTTTGGACAAAAACGACTGGTTCGGGGATCACCCCCGCGTACGCGGGGAAAACCATATTCGTTGTCTACAAAATAAAAATCCAGTTCTTTCACGTCGGTTCTCCTAAAAACAAGAGGCCTTTTCAAGCCTCTTGTCGTCATTACAGCTTGCTCTCGAAGCGGCAAGGCGCTTTTCATAAATGACTTGCTCTCGAAGCGGCAAGGCGCTTTTCATAAATGACTTGCTCTCGAAGCGGCAAGGCGCTTTTCATCACCACGTTTATTGTATCTCTTTTCCGCCCTATGTCAAGGGTTATTGGGATCACCCCCGCGTACGCGGGGAAAACTCGTCATGCCATGCCAGTATGTTCCTTGCCGCGGGATCACCCCCGCGTACGCGGGGAAAACTTATCCCTCTCATTTTTGCCCTCATACGTTCAGGGATCACCCCCGCGTACGCGGGGAAAACTTCACAATCCCCTCATTCTGCGCCGAGAGAAGGGGATCACCCCCGCGTACGCGGGGAAAACATCAAGCGCAGCCCACACCTCTGCATCGTTCGGGGATCACCCCCGCGTACGCGGGGAAAACGAGCTATCGAGGTATAAATATGACCCCGCAGAGGGATCACCCCCGCGTACGCGGGGAAAACTTCTGCCTCGCCGTCCGCGCCTCGGTCTTGGTGGGATCACCCCCGCGTACGCGGGGAAAACATCACGGCTGATGACTTGCCAAATGTTTCAGAGGGATCACCCCCGCGTACGCGGGGAAAACATAACTGCTGACGACTTGCCGGATGTATCGGAGGGATCACCCCCGCGTACGCGGGGAAAACGGTCGGCGGCGTTTCGTCCGTGTCCGTGTCGGGGGATCACCCCCGCGTACGCGGGGAAAACTCGTTCTTGAAAACGTAGCCCAACGGGTCAAGGGGATCACCCCCGCGTACGCGGGGAAAACAGGCGGTGATTTATGCGTCGTCGTTTTGGTGGAGGATCACCCCCGCGTACGCGGGGAAAACTCCACAGCTTCACCGACTTTGCGGCCGTCGATGGGATCACCCCCGCGTACGCGGGGAAAACGGTATCCATGGGCGCAAAATCTTCCGCAAGTAGGGATCACCCCCGCGTACGCGGGGAAAACGCTGCGAGGTCGGTCGCTGACGCAGCCCCGATGGGATCACCCCCGCGTACGCGGGGAAAACGGTGCGTACACTTTGCGAGCGACCGACGGCGTGGGATCACCCCCGCGTACGCGGGGAAAACTTGATACGACGCCTTGACGCGCCCGCACTGGTGGGATCACCCCCGCGTACGCGGGGAAAACGGTTCCGGGCGACGATGAAGTTGTTGGCGAAGGGGATCACCCCCGCGTACGCGGGGAAAACCAAATTGCGGAAGCACAGCGGTCAAGCAGTCTAGGATCACCCCCGCGTACGCGGGGAAAACTCTCCGGTCCCTTAAACTCTCGGATGCCATCTAGGGATCACCCCCGCGTACGCGGGGAAAACGGATGGGACGGTACCAAGGATTTTACGAAATAGGGATCACCCCCGCGTACGCGGGGAAAACGTTTCAAGGTGTACGCTTTTCGCCGTCCGTGCGGGATCACCCCCGCGTACGCGGGGAAAACAAATCGACAAAAACCGCTTGTAATGTATCGGCGGGATCACCCCCGCGTACGCGGGGAAAACATGCGTTCGATTGTGTTAGCCTTTGACATTTCGGGATCACCCCCGCGTACGCGGGGAAAACAAGCTGTTAATGGCGGTCATAACAGCGTTGGCGGGATCACCCCCGCGTACGCGGGGAAAACCACCTCCTTTCTTTTCTGCATCATCATTCGTCGGGATCACCCCCGCGTACGCGGGGAAAACACCCTTTATTTGCGTTTTAGGCGTTCTGTCGTAGGATCACCCCCGCGTACGCGGGGAAAACCATATCCGAATACGCAAGACCGTTTTTGTTCCCGGGATCACCCCCGCGTACGCGGGGAAAACTGTCGGCGCTCAAGTCGTCGGCGTTCGGCGCTGGGATCACCCCCGCGTACGCGGGGAAAACGAATAAGAAAGGAAAACCACCATGTTTAGAGAAGGATCACCCCCGCGTACGCGGGGAAAACGACAACCAAAATTTCAAAGGCACAAATTGGGGCGGGATCACCCCCGCGTACGCGGGGAAAACACATAATTATCCCTCATTTTGCAACAATCCCTAATTGCAGTATAGCAAAAAATATTCAGTTTTCAAAGTACGTGCCCCACAATGAAGCAAGTTGGTACGCATTGCAAGCCCTATTTGCGCATCTTCTTCGCCTTTCGGTATTTGCTCGCATTGCTGTACCCTACGCGTAACCCGCCAAGGTTTTTCACACGAGCCAGGCTTGGACGCAGCATGAGTTTCAAGCCGTCAAAATCAATCGGCTCCCAATCCGCATTGTGTACCTTGAAATCCAAGCGTTGCTCGTTTCGTGCCGAAAAAACCATCGTTGCCTTGCCTGTTTTGATTGAGTCGCATATGCGCTCCCAGAGATTGTCCCTTACCCTTGCGCTTACACGCCCAACAAATACGCCGGGGCTGATTTCAAGCAACCATTTTGCAAGGTCTCCCCGGAGAGAGACTGGACATTCTGCCAAGGACACCACTATCATCAATCATCCTCCAAAATTATCCCATAACCTTCGGTAAGGACAATCTCGTCATGCACATCGTTTTCATCATGTTCATCATTTCGTGGCTGATACAGGATGCCGCTTTCGACACTCGCAAGCTTTTCATCCCAAAGCGACACAACATCTGCTCCGTATTCGTCCGCATCATGTTTTTCGTCACTGCCGTTGCTTTTCAGCAGCAAAGTCCGTATGTCTGATACAATGCGCTCAACAATCTGGCTGTCAGCGAAGGCATCCCTTACCGCCCTGCGGGTCTCTGCCCCTATATCCTGTGGGTTTTGCGAGGCAACTGTAAATGCGATAGGGATGGTTATCTCTACTTTGTACAAGTCTGCAATGTCATAGACGAAAGACCTTTCGTGGCCGGTATGAATGAACCCAAGCCCCGGCGAACACCCAAGCGCGACAATCACGCTATGTGCAACGCCATACAAACAGGCATGCGCAGCAGAGAGCGCCCTGTTCACCGGGTTTGAGGCGTTGTAGTTTTCAGGGTCATATTCCCTGCCAGCCCACTCAACCCCAGTTTTCTTTGATGCCTCTCTGTATACCGCACGGATTCGTGAGCCTTCTCTGCCTCGCAATTGCTGCATAGTCAACTTCGACACGTCCTCATTTGGGAATCGCATCTGGTACATATGCCGTGCCACGGCCAAGCGAGAACGTGTGTTCGATACAAGCGTCGCTTGCGCTGAAAGCAATCTTGCGGAATGTGTGAGCGGTCGCCCATGCGCATAGTAGCGTACACCCTGCTCACCGACCCAGACGACGCTTGCCCCGGCATCCCCTATCAACTCCATGGCGCGATGGGAAATGTTTGTTCCTGGGCCAAGCAACAGCACCCCAAGCGAGGCAGCCGGGACATATACTGTCCCCCTCTCGTCAGTCACCGTGATGGCGCTGTCCTGACGGCTTATCAAACAACGCTCAATGTACAGAAACGACATACGCTCCTTTATGCGCGGCAACTCTTGAAGCCCCGGCCTTTTTGCCCCTTTTTGCGAACTCATTTTTTGTACGCCAATGTAAGGAGGCCGCACCCATATGCCTTTGCCCTGCCTATTCCAGAGCACATGGCATAGCGCAGCTTTTCGGCGTTTTCAACAACCAAGGTGCCTTCAAACGTGGCAACGGACAAGGTGACGAATGACTTGTCTGTAGCTGCTTTCTTGAATTTTTGCCTGTCACGATAAACAATATCGAAAGCATCGTGCTTTTCTCCGCCAATTTCAACAAGGCCAAACGAAAATCCATTCTTGGAAGCCCTGTCTTTCAGCCATTGTTTCTGCTGGTCTATAGTGACATGGGGCAGGATTTTCCCCTCGATGTTTCGGACGGGGTTTGCATGCAGGCGGAAGTGCCACTGCTGCCCTTCTTCAAGCCTGTCGAGCAAGTCCGAGTATTCCTTCGTTTCCCCCGCCTGTCCTGCGTTTTCCCAGCCGAATTGTTCAACTATGTGCTGAAAATCCGGCTTTTTTCCGCTCAGCACATATAGCCAGGTCCGATCAGCCATATGATCCGTCCGCCACAACACACGCTCCAGCTTATCACGGCCTTCATCGACAATATCGGGCGGAAAGCTGGCAAGTACAGCGGCATGCATCATCTGCGGAAACGCCAAGGCCTGCCGTGATTTCCGCAAATCTTTGTTGATTGCAATGCGTGACAAATACATCAGAACACCTCCATAGGGTCGTGGACATCCCTTCCCAAAGGGTTTGTGACCAAAACGGCATCAATCCTGCTGACCACACTTCGATACCCATACCTTCTATAGCTTTGATCAAATGAAATAGGGGCGTCCGCTCTCAAAAAGGCACCCTTCTCACTCGGGTCTGCATCGATCACAGTTTCAAGGTGCACCTCCCTCGCCTGCCTTTTCTGATACCAAATGCCTGCCTGCCACGGTGCCACCTCAGTGTCCTTCAAGGCATCCTCCAGACAAAGCCCTCTTTTGACTCCAAGAGATATGGGGCCTGACGGCGGGCAGGAGCGCCTGCCGAGATAAATTGGGAAAACTGGACTCCTTACTGCCGTGTCTATTTTGTCCAGCAATACGTCATCTGCCTCCAATCCGACTACAAACAATGCATCTGCAAGATAGTAACGGTCGGATACAAATGCCTCGCCTGACAAGGAGCGTGCCGTATGAAAATCCCGCATCACCCTGCCAGCCTGATCTATTCTCACTCCAAACCTGACATCGAGCAAATCATCAATGGCCTCATCGCGCTTTCTGCCCATTGCGGCGGCAATCAGGCCGATGACCCCGCTTTTCGTAGGCTCATGCTCGGTAGTCCTTACGCTGAACCTGCTTGAAGAACCCCATGCCTGAAGCGGTGCTGCAAAACGAAGTAATAGTGTGCTCATCCTGCCCTCCGTCTCTATTGGGGGATTGAAAGCATCGCTGACACCTTGGCTTCCAAGTCTTCCAGCAGCTTTGGCAATGCAACAGCCTCGCCAAGGCTGGAAAGACTTTCGGAAATGACCCAAGCATGCAAAGGTTCCCCGAAATAATCGCCGTATGTCTTTTCGGCATAGGATATGAGGCGCACCATGCTTTCTTTGGAGTACCCGGCTTCCTTTGCCGCAATTGGCATCTCAAACGCCCCTACTAAGTTTATCGGCTGATCCGCCCTGATGGACACAACGACACCGTCAGGCAAGGTGCGATTGGCGAATGTGTTTTGCTTGCCTGTAGGCATGGACGTGATAAACGCCCGGGCAAATTCTTTTACCGCCTTTGCCGTCGCTTCCGAGGATTTTGACAATTCTTCAAACAATGAATGTCCGGCAACAGTCGCGTATCGATACAATGTCGAGGAGTTGTACTCTATCGTACCTATCATGCCCGCGCCGGCGTTGTCTTCCGGCGCCATGTCATCCACTGCCGTGAAATAATCATATTCATTGTCGACGCGATGCGTAGAGATCGCATGTGCTACCTGCGCCGAGGCATCGCTGCTAAGTGATACGGGTTTCGCAACCATGCGGCCAAACAGAGCGATATCGACCCCAGTGCCTTCCTTCAGCGCCTCTTGTGCCTCTTTTTTGCCAAACTGCCCTGACAATGCCAGTCTTGCAAGATTTTCAGCCTGCTTTGCGCTCATAAAGAACAATGCTTTTGCTTCTGCGTCCTTTGTTTTCACCTCTGCCGCATTTATTACCTTTTTAGCAAGTTTCAGGGCATCATCATCGCTTTTTTCAGGATTGATTTTGAGGATTTCGCTTTGAACCAAGCCGACAATTCTTTTGGTTCTGACACCAAGTTCGCTTTCGTCGAAGTTCTCCCTGAACATCTCCCGCATTGCACGCTTCCAGCTTTGCGAAGAAACCCTTGCACGCCTGACGCCGCCATAGACAGCAGTTTTGGGACTTCCCGTGTCATCGCGGTTGACGCAGCTTGGCGGTACCGTCTGAATCACATGGAAATCAATATACATTTTGCTATTGCTCATTTGCAGACTCCTCCTTTTTACTCTTTTCTACTGTTCCTTTTCTGTAATAATCCTCGCCCCACCGAAGCAACACCCTGCTTTTCGTATCGGGAAAACCAAGCCCATAAAGGTCGGCGGCAAAAAGTCCATAGTCCAAAGGGATATCCTTTGACTTCAACAGCTGGACCATGCCCCTGGCATAGAACGACAATTCGGTATATCCGTTCGCTGTGACAATTGCATCAAAACGCCGCTTTATGGATTGAGCATTGCCGCCATCCGGGTCTCTTAGCTTTTTTATTGCCGCCCCGAACGAGTCATTTCCTCGGTTCATAGATTCGCTTTTGCCCTGTTGGTGTACGGCGTATAGCGTCAAAGCGGTATATATCGCTTTCTCCGGGGCAGAAATCCTTCCGTCAAGGCTGAGCAGCCTCTCATCCAAGCCATCCAGCACGATATCCCAGACATCGGGCCTGCTTTCCATCTGCTTCCCAACCCCTTGACGAAGCTTTGCCATCATCGCCTTGGAATATGGGGAGTCGTCAGACAATACCTCAGCCTTCCATTTCACAAAGCTGCGGACAGACTCTCGTATTGATATTTCAGCCATCCTGACCTCCTTCCAGGGTTTGTGTCGGTATTTCTTTGAATACCTTGCTTTTGAACAAGGAAAAAACATTAGGGCCATTAAGATTTGAGTCGCGCCCTACCAATGCTGCATCGGCACACTCCGACACCAGCTTCGTACCCATCCGAAGAATGGAGTCCCGTACAAAGGCTTTCCACTCCGCACATCGTTTGTCACGATCGTCGCAAATGCTTGAAATCGATGCAAGCCAGTTTCTGAACGGCAAATCGAAAAACGAGTAGGCTTCCTCTTTGATTGCGTTCCCTGCGGCTTCCATCAGTTTTTTGTCTTCGCTGTAGGCCCCCGCAGATTTTGCCAAATCCCTTGCAAGGTCGCCAAGCACACGAATACAGGCATCTGTGCTTTGCAGCGCATCCAGAATATGCGGAAGCCAATGTTGCCCCAAATCCGTAAGCAGATTCGCATTGAATGTCAGACGGTCGGTAATCAGTTCATCGATGACCCCCATATTCTTGCCCCACTCGATGCCGACGACCGCAATGTTCACGGCATCAACATCGACAGCGTTTTCAGCCTGAAGCGACCCTCGCCACCTGACAACGCCAGGTTGTATGTTTGCTATGTTTTCGGACGTAAATGGCAACAAGGAACTTAGGTCCCGCCAAATGCTGCGCTCCCTGTTCAAGGTATTTGGAATATATTTGTCTTTCAAAGACGGCTCAGAACTGATATGCCACCCGGACATCTGCTCCTCAAATGTGTTTTCTTTGTCAAACACGTCACCGTACGATGATAGCACCCCATCGACAACACCTTCGTTCTCAAACAGCAACACGCGCCTTGATTGCCATGTCAGCAAATCAACAAAACCCCTTGGGCGAACATTGGCTTTTGCCGGGGTCTTGCTGTCATATGCCCAACAAGGCGATCCAAGGGGAATGATCGTATTGTCATCGACAAGCACCATGTTGAGAAGCAACGTCTCAAAAACACTGTTTCCCGTCAAATATACCACGCCGAGCTTGCCAAGCCAGCCAGTGCCGCCTCCGTTTGGGTCGCCCCCCACGGTGGATGCTTTTTTGCCTGCATAATCCCATGCGTGGAGATTTATCAGCCATCTTGCAGCCTCGTCAAAGTTCAGCTGGCCCACTTCGCGTCCCAGCCGGTTTGAGAAAAAGCGCTTGACCGCTCTGCTGGGTACATCCGCAATGATCTGTGTGACAGGGTTCGTATCCCCATCCTTAGTGCGCAAGCCTGCAACCTGAAAAAACGGTGTCTCGGGATGAAACAAAAAGAACCGATCCTCATAGAACTTAAGGTATTGCTCAATCTTTTCATATTGGAAATTTCCCCGCCCCCACAAAGACTTCCACAGTTGAAACATATCCGGCACCTTGTCAGGCGCAACACACCTTCCAGTAGCATCAATTTTTATGAACACCGCATAAATCACAGCCAGCAGCATACGAAGAATCGCAATATCCTGGGTCGGCAACTCGCCTGTCAACGCCTTGTAATTATGTGCATTTTTGTATAAATCTAACATCGAGACGGCTTGTCTCCGCCCTGCATCGTCGATCACCATTATCCAAGGCTCATACAAAAGATTATACTTTTTCTCTACCGTCATTCGTGTCAACCCTTTCTGCGGACAGACCCCACTTTCTTGTATATCTTACCACATATCCGCAAAGCTCTGCTTCATATTTTTCATCCAGAAGCAACACCAATGCCCCCTTTAGCCAGCGTGAGTTCTGCCAACCCCCAATATGCGGAAGCGCTTTTTTTTCAAGCGCTTCTATCACTTTGTCGATCATCCATGGCGCACACATGATGGATGGAAGGTTCACAGTGCACCCAGCAAGCCGCTCGGCCAGTTCATCAGGGACAAAACCGGCAGGTATCGTGGTATTCTCGCATACCCAAGGCAGCATTTCTATGTGACCATCTGCAGTTTTTTGTGCAACGATGACTTCTAATGAATCGCTTGTGTCACGGACGCTTGCCTCCCCTTTTGAATCACTGTCGCCGACTGAAGTAGACAGCCAGCCTATCAATGTCTTGGCTTCATCAACCCTTCGGATGCGAAAACTCTCAGCCCTTGATATCTTGCAACTAATCTGGTTTTCATGCTCATTGTTCGCGGCCTTGATATCCTGCCTCCACCCTTCTGGAATGGTTGGCCCCTCCTGTTGATAGACATCCTGCACAAGTGCTGGTATGTCGGTTGGCAATTTGATTGTGCTGACAGATTTCAGCCGGGCAAAAGTCGCTTCTAGCAAATATCTTCCGTATATAACCTCGCTACCCCGATCAAATTCCGGGGCGACTTCGTCATCCCAAGCGCCCAACACCAAACACCTCGCTTCTTTCAACATTTCCGGCCTGTCATTTCGTTCATGCCGGAATAACCGACCCATCCTCTGAAGGAGAAGATCTATGGGAGCAATATCTGTGATCAATATGTCAAAATCTATATCCAATGACTGCTCCAACACTTGAGTCCCTACAATGACTACCTTGTCCGGCCTTTCTCCTTGTGGTCCCAGCTTTCTGCGAAGATCTTCTTCTTTTTTTATCCTTTCCGAGCTGATGAAATGGGCATGATACAGCTCAACATTTTCTTCCCCAAATGTCGCCTCCAACGCAATTGCAGTATCGCAGGCACTTCTCACGGTGTTGCGTATGACGCCGGCACACCCCCCATTGACCAAATACTTCTCGATGATTTGTGGCAGACATACCTCATCCTCCTTGCTTAGAAACTCTATGCTTATTTCCGTGTTCCGACCGGATGCCTCAACTTCTTTGAAAAAAAGCTCCTCGCCATCCGAATATGTGATTAATGGGTATGTTCGACAATTGTACCACTCATCTTCGATGTCTTTATCGTCTTGGGCCTGCGGTAGCTCCCACGGGGATGCCGGCACCGCAGGCTTTTTATTGAGATAAGCGTCAACGATTGCTTTTCTCTTTTGTCCAGGCAGTGTCGCCGACAATATAACTACTGGGACTCCATACGCTCCAAACCAGTGCAATGCCCGCTCTAAATATTGGCTCATGTAAGCATCATACGCATGACACTCATCAACAACAACCACCTTATCGGCGAGACCGAGATGCCTCAATGCAAGATGTCTTTGCCTCAAAGCTGCCATCAACACCTGATCAATCGTGCCAACAACAAAGTCCGCAAGTATTCCCTTTTTGCGCCCTCGAAACCATTCGTGCACAATAGCGTTTTGAAACGAACTTTTTCCTTCGCTGTCCTCATCCGCAACATTTATTCCAAAAGAAAGGTTTGCAAGCCCCTTGTAATCCTCGTTGAATTTTGCCTTGCCATGTGCAAGCGTTATCGTATGGTTCTCATTGCTTAATGTGCCTATCCATTTAAGAAGCCTTGGAAACAGCCCATCTGTTGTTGCCTGTGTCGGCAACGCAAAAAACAGTCCGCTACGGCCGGTTTTTGCGGCCAATACTTCGGCGGCCATCAATGCTGCTTCCGTTTTTCCTTCTCCCATAGGAGCCTCTATTACTATTATCCCCGGCTTACGCAAATTGCTCGATATTTCAAGCGATGCGACTTGCAATGGTCGTGGTTCCACCATTTCAGAAGCATTGAAGCGCGAATGGAAGAATTCTTCGGCCGATAGTACGCTCCAAACGCGTTCGGGTTTCCAGCGAGGGGAAAACTCAAGGATTTTCCACGCAGTTTCCGCATAGGTTTCAGACGCATCGTTGCGTGGAAACTCAATGCTCTCAAGCGGAAACAGTTCATCGTCGCTTGCAAGCCAATCTGCCATGATGACGAGTCCTGTCAGAACCACCTGTGCTGGAATGCTCAACTCAAGATTTTTTATTGCATCCAAATCGATACCTGACAGCTCGATTGCATATCCTGTAAGCTCCCGTTGCACGGCAACCCACTCCAAATCGCCAAATCCTGTGTTATTTGAAAAACTCACAGCATCATTCAATTGCCCTGTTGACGGACTCATGCCGTGATGACCGCCTATCACTACACCGAAAGTTTCTGCAACGCCCTTTGGAAAGCCATTCTCTGTGCCCATTAGAAAATCTTGCAATATCACTTGACTTGAAATGCTATGTGGGATTTTTTTGTTTGCTGATGTTTGGTTGAACTGCAATCCGGATCGTTCAACGTTTCTTCGCAATATCTCGTTCCTGCTCTGGAATTCCGGTGTTGCCTTTCCCAAATCATGTGCTGTTGCGAGAAAAAGAAATATGGTTTGCGCTGTCTTCAAATCATCGTCTATTGTTCGTTTGGCAGACTCCGAAACCCAGCGTTCCCAAAGAAGTTTCGCAATCTCCACAGCATCGGACATATGCTTGTGTAAAGGAAGCCAACTACCTTCCGGCCACTCTGTATTGAAGAAAGGTGAAGGTGTTTTCGCCCACAGAGATTTCGCCTTCGAAGACGGTTTTGAAGCTACCGATTCTCTTTTCGCCTTACTGCTGCTTTCAGCCATTTTCTAATTCTCCTCATGCAATTTCAAGAAGCAATGCAGTGTTGCTCTTGCATCCGCTTCTGCATTGTGTGCATCAGCCAAATCATAGCCATAATATGCCGCACATTTTCTCAGTGAAACATATTGCCTTAATCTGTGTTTGCCCTTGTCACCGTGCCTTTTTGCAAACTCATTCATAACATCATAGCAGTATTTGCCCGCAAACGATATCTCTATGGCACGCAAGAACATTACGTCGAAACGCAGATTGTATGCAACAAGCAATTCCGCAGAATCTATATGGTGCTGAATCGTGTTTCTCAACTCGCTAATTGCGGGTTTGTCTCGCACATCTTCAGATGCTATTCCATGAATTTTTTGTGCTTCATCCCATGAACTCTTACCAACCGGTTTGAAGAAATCATTCATTAGTAGTGTTCCTGTCCCATCTATTATTGCAAGCTGCAAAATCTCATGGCCGCAAGTGGATTTATAATCAGATCCGTCGGGCAAGCCTGTGGTTTCCACGTCAAAGACGATGATGCTTTTTCTGTTTATCTTTAGCAATTATTCTCCCTTCTGCATATGTCCGAATACGCTCACAGCTCTATGCACATTTCATACTGCTTGACGGAGATGGCAAGACCGAGGTTTTGCAACTCGCTTATTAGTGCCGTTTCAGTGGTGGGGATGTTTGAAATGCTTAGGGTCTCGAACATGCCGGACAGATGGGCAAGGATTGCGTGAAGGGAGTGTTTTGCGTCGGCTCTGGCAACAACATTGGCACTGGTAGCAGTCCCTGCATCGGCATCTGCGTCAGTAGCGGCACCTGCGCCGCCCCCTGCCCCACCGAACACTATCTGCGGGATTCTTCCGGCGCTACTGTACACGACAGCCGTTTTCTTGCTATCTTCATTTATATATGCGACGTTGTAGTCGGCGATGTTTCGATACAGTGAGCGGAGACGATTCCCGAAGGTCGGCTCGTAATTGCACAATTCCTCGCTTGGGAACTCCGAGGCGGAATCCGATGTTAAGTCCAATGGGAACTTCGATATGAACTCCGACAGCGGCAGAGTTTTCACCGCAAACCCGGCAGGGGCATCATCAGATCTGGCACCGCCGACCAAGGCGCCGCCACATGAGGCAGCATCGCCGCTCACCCGCCCTTTGACAAACGCGAGCTCCCTAAGTATCTTTCCGCCTTTCTTTGTATATATCGAGCGGGCTCTTTCGTTTGTGGTGATGACTTCGAGGTAGTAGTGCGTGATGCCGCCCGCTTTCAGGCTGTCTCTTGTGTATTCAAACATTTGCGAAAAAAGTCCCCTGCCGCGATGCTCTGGGACAATCCCTGTCATTGCGTCATAGGCGGCAAGGCTACCCCTGAAAGTGTCCACCGAGTTCAGCAGCAGACCGACGAGCTCGCCGCCGCAGAATGTGCCGTAGGATTGACGCCTGTCCACGCCCGTGACCTTTAGGTAGGCGTCCACGCTCTCAAGCGTCATCTCCAACGGAACGACATAGTCTGAAAAAGCCCTGTTCCATGTATCTGTGATGTCATCCAAACCGACGTTTTCAAGATTGCGAAATTCGTACATCGTTCCCCTCCATCCTCAAAAAATCACGGCTGTGCCAAGCAACAAAGCAATTATGCCTGCAGTCCCTGAGCAGCTACTATTACACCTCACCGCCGTCCCACTCGCACGCATCCATATCCACACACCCATCGAGCAAAAACGGCACGCCCTCCTCCTCTAGCATGGCACGCCGCAGCTCGGCAAAACCGCCGCCGGCTATGGAGCCGTCGGATTTTACGACGCGCTGCCAAGGCAGGTGTTCCGGGCAGACGCTCAACGCCCAGCCTACGGTGCGGGCGGCACGAGGGCTTCCGAGCATACGGGCTATCTGCCCATAGGAGACGACGCGACCATGCGGCACTCGCGCCACGACCTCATAGACCCTGTCAAAGAAATTGGAGCTTTCGCTTCCCGTAAGGCGATGCGACTTTCTCACTTCATCAACCAATCTACTACAATAGCCCTATTGTTGTATGCCTACGCTCTTGACGCGGACTATTTTGCCTATATAGCCCGGATTTGTATCCAGTTCGGCAAGCACCCTCATTGCCGAACCGCTCGGCTTTCGCGTCCCTGCCTCCCATGCCTCTATGGTCTTTCCCGACACGCCAACCACGCTGCCAAACACCGTCTGCGGCAAGCACAGCCTTTTTCGGAGTGCCTTGATTGTATTCGGTGAGTACAGCGGAACCGGCTCAATCTCCAGAACATCCATTCGCAACTTGCGCTTCCCTTCGGCATGCTCCAGCATATCGGTCGCGGCATCAATCAAAACCTCGCCAAACGTCTTGCTCTCGTACCCTGTCATATTCATTACCATTGCACCTCACGTTTCTTGAATTCTTCGACCGTTGCTTTGCTTATCGACCGCAAGACCTTTTTCTCTGCAGCCGTCAGCGTATCTTTTTCGCTTTTCGGGTAAACCATCAGCAGATATACAAACGAGTATGCGGAAAGATCCATGTATATCACTCGAAATCCGCCTCTTTTGCCTCTATCCCATCTCCCGAAGCGCATCTTGCGTAAGCCACCCGTGCCTGCAATCACCTTCCCTTTGTCGGGGTTCCTGACGATTTCGTTCTGCAGACTGCGAAGGTCATCGTCATCCAAATCAAGTACTGCCCAGATGCTGTCAAACTGCCGCGAATGGAGAAACGCTCTTTTGTTTTTGTCCACATATGCCTCCTATACTATAACCCCTACATTGCAGGGTGTCAATTGGCTATTATTTAATAATTTAACATATATTGACAATGTAGTCAAGCCTTTTTTGCTGACACATATTCATAGGGCATTAGGACAATAGCATCGCAAAGCATGGTATTATATTGCCATGTTAATGAATGAACCCAAACCCACCGTCCACGTCGCCGGGGCGGTCATAATCCAAAACCGAAAGCTCCTTGCCACGCAACGCGGGCATGGCGACTATGCGGGGTGGTGGGAGTTTCCTGGCGGCAAGATAAAGGAAGGCGAGACGCCGGAGGCTGCGCTCGTCCGCGAGATCAAAGAGGAGCTCGATGCGGAAATCGACATAGACCGCTACCTCGCCACCACCGAATACGAATACCCAAAGTCCCACATATCCATGCGATGCTACCTCTGTGCCCTCGCCCCAAACAGCGAAATTCAATTGCTCGAACACAGCTCTGCCCTATGGCTTGACCGCACGGAAATCCATTCCGTCAAATGGCTCGGCGCCGACCTGCCCATTCTCGACGAACTGATCCTCCAAAAAATCATATAGCTTAGATTTCACTTTGATTTCATTTAGGCTCGTACTTCCAACAATTGCTTGACATATCGCGCCGCGCACAATATAAAATATCAGTGGAGGTCAAAACCATGACGGACAAGAAAACCAAGCGCCAAAGACGCGCACTGGCCCAGACCGCTCTTATCGGGCCGCCGTACTTTACCGCATATTTGATCACAATAATAATCGTCTTGGTCGCGACGGCGATTGGCATCACACACGCCAGAATGCTTGAGGTGCAGGACGGCGACAGGGTGAGTTGGTTTATCGCAGTGTTGCACTGGTTCGGCACCATCATTCCGGGGCTATTCTTGGCGTTTGGCATCACCACCTTCGTTTTTGCCGTCATCGAGCGGGTGATGCGTACAGGCAGTCGTAAAAATCAATCGGATGACGAAGAATGATTGATAAGATTTTTTTCGGTCAATAATTGAATTATATTGTTGCTGATTTCGGTCGGTTCCAGTAGCCGTCCATCCTCGCCACCACAGTCTATTATCTTGAAGTCCGGGTCAAAATCGCCAAGTTTAAGGTACTCTTTTTCGACATTTTTCTGCAACTCCAAATCGCTTTCGTGAATGTCCGAACAGCCTTTCAAGTAATCCCGATCCTGCCCTTCCCTGCTGCCTTTCAAGGTCTTTTCGGTAAATTCAAACGGGACTTTCAGGTATATTGTAATGTCGGGTTTGGGCAAAGAATTGTGCTCGTATTCCAGCTTGAGTATCCAGTCCCGCAACTCGTTTTTTTGACGTTCGTCGGCAACTTTTGCACATTGGTATGCGATATTTGAATGCACATATCTGTCCACAATCAGGTAGTGGTGTTTGCCTATGCAATCGAGCAAAAACCGCTTGGCGTCGTTTCTATCCTGAGAATAGATCAGAGCGACCAGATAGGGATTGACGTCCTCGGCGGCTCCAAACTCCCCTCGCAAAAACCTCGCAATCATGTCGCCAATTATTCCCTCGCCAAGCCTGGGGAAATGCAGGAACTCGAAACTCGCGTCCCTTTCCGCCAAATAATCCGTCAGCATCTTGATCTGGGTTGACTTTCCGGCGCCATCCAAGCCCTCAAAAACAATAAATCTATTCATTATTCCACTAAACACCGAACGACCAAAGCGCACGGTCCTCGTCCATTGCGACATCGACACTCGGCTCGTATCCTTTTTGGAGCAGGCCGAGCCAGAGGTGGGCGGCGCATATCCCGATATCGACGTCGGGGTGCTCCCATTTGAAGTGTTTGTAGCCCACGGGCTTGGCGACCGTCACCGTCTTGAAGTCGTCTTTCAGCCCGAACCGCCACATCTGCATATTGCCCGCGGAAGGAGCGAGCCTCGCAAGATCCAAGGCGGAGGCGATGTCATCGGGGATATTGGGCGCAAGCTCAGGGTTTTCCAAAAGCGCCTCTATCGGTTTCCTGTTGGCACTGATTTTCCCCGCAACAATATCCAAAAGACGCTTCTTCTCCCCGTCCCTGTAGCCGACCGGCGTGCCGCAGATGACGCGTTCGCCCACGTCCACCACCTTGCCATAACCGTAGCCCAAGTTGGACTCCTTTATCCTCTCCTCGGTGGCGATGCCCGGCACATACCTCCCGACCTCGGACAATTTATAGTGGCCGAACCAACAAGTCGAAAGCTCCAAACTCGTAGCATGAAGCAATAATAGCTCGCCAACGAACCCCGTTTTCGAGACAGAGACCAAGTCGGTCTGCGAAAGCATCGCAATATTTGTCGGCGGGTTTATCCCATTGTTGTAAAGCTTTCTTCCAAGCTCCGCAGTGAAAATGTCGAACCTTGTATTGTGCTCGAACGGGACGGCAAGCCCGTCGATAAATTCCCTTATGTCGCTCAGCTTCTCCTCCGGCACAGGCTCTCCCGTATAGACACGCACCGAGCCACGCAACGGTATGGCGCCGGCAAGCCTGTCCACCATCTCGTTTTGCATTTTCATAGTCTATCAACCCTCCTATGTTATATGGTCATAGTACCACATTATTCGCCATCCGCACCTAACATTGTCTTCTGCTCGTCAATCTGTTTCACCGAGTAGCCTCCGCCCGGATCCTCGGCGACCATCAAGGGGCGCTCAAACTTGACAAAGTCGGAATACAGACTTCCGCCCTCGACAGCCCGAATCAGCATCTCCACCTGGCCCACGCAGGCATCGACGTTTGACATGATATCCGTCTCCCAAAAACGCAAGACCTTCCAGCCCTGCTCAAAAAGCTCCCGCGTGGAACGCTTGTCACGCTCGATATTGCGTTCAATTTTTGCAACCCAGTATTCACGGTTGCTTTTGAATTTGTCTTTTTTCTGCCCCCAGTCCCTGCCGTGCCAAAACTCGCCGTCGCAAAAAATCGCTATCTTGTGCTTCACGATGGCGATGTCGGGCGAGCCAGGGGCTTTGCGGTAATTCTTCCTATACCTTATGCCCCTATGCCACAAAGCTTTTTGAAGCAACACCTCTATCGAGGTCCCCTTGCCTCTGACACGGCTCATTGTATAGCTGCGTTTTTCCTCGGCTGTCCTCGTGTCCACTTTTTTCGCCATGGCTAATTCCCTACCCCGCTTTCGCTAATCCACCGACTAAGTGTTGGACTAGACCGGCAAAGCAGCAACGAAAAACTTCCGGCTTCTCGGCGGGTCGAACTCGCAGAAATAAATGCTCTGCCATGTGCCGAGGACAAGCCTGCCCCTCTCCACGATTACCGTCACGGAAGACCCCACCGCGCTCGCTTTCAAATGTGCCGCGCTGTTGCCCTCCACATGCCGGAACTCAGCACGGTCAGGGTACGCCCTTTCCAACCCGATGAGCAGATCGTGCAACACGTCGGGGTCGGCGTTTTCGTTTATCGTCATCCCCGCCGTCGTGTGCGGGCAATAGACCACCGCAATCCCGTCACCAACTCCACTCCCCTTGACGGCCTCGCGCACCTGCCCTGTGACATCATAAAACCCCTCACGCGGCGTGGACAAAGCAAACTCGTACAGCATTCATAGCCTCCCTTCAAATGACAGCCCTGCCAGTATTATTGATTATACGAATAATCGTACGAAATACGCAATAGCCCGCGGACAATCATTTGTAAATGGTCGTATTCGTGGGTGAAATCCGAGCTCAGATTGGGCTTTGCACGTTGCTCACTATGGGTTGACTGCCTTGCTTGCCCGCCACCTGCCCCACCCGCCACTCTGTCAAATCCTTAACAAGCGCATAGTCAATCGACTTGTCTATCGGCAGCTGCACCGCTCCCTTGCTAGTCTTATACCCCGCAAGCCTGTTCGCAAAAACGGCGATGGCTTCGCTGCCGGGGTAAAGGCCAATGTGGTTTTTGAAGGCGGCGAAGTGTATGAGGTTTTCGCCTTGGTGAAAGGTGGGCATATTCCATGAGATTTTTTCTGTGGCGTTGGGCACGGCGGCACGGATGGTTTCGCGTATCTTGGCGAGAATGGGGCGGACATCCTCGGGCTGGGCCGCTATGTAATCGTCAATGGTCGCAATCTTGCCACAATAGTGGTCTTGATTGGTTTTTGTAAACTGACGTTCGCATTTTGGGCATTTCCACACTGGGGTTTCTCCTGTGACAAGAGCCATCGATTCAGTCGCCGTAATGACCCCCGCACTGGACGATGACAATCTGACTCTGTTCAACCTTGTATACTATTCGGTTTGTCTCGTCAATACGTCTGCTCCAATAGCCTTGCCTATCACCCTTTAGGGGCTCCGGCTTGCCAATGCCAGTGAATGGTTGGCGGTCGATGTCTTTGAGGAGTTCGTTTATGCGCTTCAGCGTCTTTCTATCTTCCCTCTGCCATGAGATATATTCATCCCACGCTTTGTCATGCCATATCTTATTCATCCCCCACCTCAATTATTTCGTGCATTTTGAGATTTCTGCCTCTCTCCGCATCGGCAATCCTGCGGCTTAGTTCTGCTTGGTTCTTCTCGCTATAGAATGGGTCGTGTATTTCAAACGGAATCTTTCCCTGCCGCAAAGATTGGCGGGCAAAGATATTGAACGCCGTTGACAGATTCATGCCAAAATCGTTGAACATTTGCTCCGCCTGCTCCTTGACATCTCTGTCGAGCCTGATTGTTACGTTAATTGTATCAGCCATTTCAAACCCCTCCTTCATCTATGCCCACATTGTATAATAAATTCTCGTGCATTTCAAGTGATTTGCACGAGAAAAAACGGTCTCTCCAAACACAGTCTCTCACTCCCCTCAGAAAGATAGTTCTTAGCAATCTTCACATCGTCTTTGGTGATATCGCAGTGGCATAGATATCCGTGACTTGCTGATAAAAGTTCCGCTCGCTGCTTCGTATGTCGCGGATACGCTGCAAAAGTTCGCGGAAATAACGGAAGCCGCCCTGCTTTAGCCGTTCATCGTCAAGGGTGAAGCCCTTTTGGATGTATTCGTGCAGCCGCGCGGCCGCCCAACGTCGGAATCTTGTTGCTATCTGCGATTGCACGCGATAACCGGTAGCGATAATGACATCTCTGAACGCACGTTTGCGTCTGTGTCGATACAAAATCACCCAAAGAAAAGTGCCGTGATGATTGGGTGAATCGTATTGTGCAGGGCGTGTGCGACAATTAGGGCAAGCAAGGTGCAATGTTTGATTTTTTCCCTGCAAACGCACCAGTAAATCCCCATGGCTGCTGTCAGGATTATTTGCAGAAAGCCCCCGCTAAAGATGTGGAGAATGCCAAAGAGAGCGGAGGAAGCAATGATGGCGAACCACTTTGAATCCGTCATGTCGAATAGCTTTTTGAACAAATGCCCGCGGAAAATGATTTCTTCGACAAGGGCGACCGCCAACATCATGTAGAGAAACTGGTATAGGATGCTGAGGGCGTCTACGCTTCCCACATAACCCGTCTGAAACCCGAAAAGTGCAGGCAGCACGATAAAAATGGCGAGCGAGCCGATGGCGACCAACACGCCGGCCAAGATTTGCCGCAAAACCTTTTCTTTTGCAAAACCAATATCTTTCGCTGTTTCCTTGTCGCGACGCATGAAAAGCATTGCAGGGATCAGCATAGGCCACCAGACCACAATCGGCAAAACCAGTCGCAGTGCAAAGGGCATGCTTTGAGCCAGACTATTGACCCACCCTACAAATAGAACTCCAAGCAGCACCACAACAAAGGTTATTATTACTGCAAGCAAGTCTTTTCTTTGTCCCTCTGTCACGAAATTGCCCCTCCCACATACTCTTGGATTGATTATACGATTAAGCCTCTCGCCTCAAATATACCATATCCACCAACTGAACGCCGTCCTCAAACATCGGATGGTCGTAATTGTCCGTAAAGAAATTCTCAACCCTGTGAGAAATCTCAAAACCGTTTTTCTGGTAAAACCGCAATGCCTTTGGCACGTCGCCCGTGCCAACAAGCATCGTTTTGTACTTGCCCTTGTAATGCAGAATTACGTGTTCCAAAAGCTTGCTTCCATACCCTTTGCCGTGCCACTGCTCATACGTGGCTATGTTTTTTAGCTCGCACACATCGTCGCTCTCCTGCGTGACAACGCAGACGCTTTTCAAGCCGCCATCGTACAAGGCGAAAAGCTCGCCCCGTTCCAAATATCTTTCAATCATGGATTCCGATTCGTCAGCCAGCAAAAGTAGCTCCAAAAAATCCCTCTTACCGCTCTCAACGATTTTGACCTCAATCACGCTTGCACCTCGATAGGATTCATTCCCGTGCGGCCAGCCCTTTTTCACTCAACAGCTTCTCAAACTTTTTGTCGGACAGGATTTCATTAGTGACAAACTCGCCATCAAAAAACAGGCTGTATGACGTGAACGGGGCGGGCGCGTTTTGTGCTTCTTCAGCTGTCTCATATCGTATTGCCACAAAGGGAACGCCTTTTGATTTCGCCATATCTTCAATCATCGGCACATATTTTGCCGTGAACGGGCATTGATGGGCGTAGTACAAGACGAAGCCTTGCTTATTGATTTTCGGCGCTTTGGCAGATGCCTTGAACCTTGGCTTTGCAGCGTTTGCGTCAAATGGCAGATACATCAATTCATAATATGGCTCCGCCGTATCCGCAACCGCAAAGCCTTTGTGCTTCAAGTATTTGGGGTCGGACAGGAACGGCATTTTCTTCTTTGATGACAGGACGCAAAGCCCCTTTTTGCCCTTTTCCTTGCTGTCCTTTATACATTCTTCGAGAAGCAGGTTTGAGCTGCCCTGCCCCTTGAATTGCCCCGACACCCAAAAGCAGTCGATGAACATATAGCCTTCCGCTTCGATTGGGCACCACGCCTTTTCAGCCGGTATGTACTCGATAAAGCATTTGCCCCGCACATCGCCTTTTTTGAAAACAAGCCCATCGTCAAAACGTTCCGCAAGCCATGATTTTTTCGACGAAACTTGAATGTCCTTGTTGTTTGAAATAGCACAACAGATGTGCTCTTGCTCCAAATTGTCTTTTGTCACGGTTATGATGTTCATTGATTTTCTCCTCGTATCGCAGCCTGCATAATTCACAATATTTGTCGCGGTTTTCTATAAAGCATCATTATCGAGTTTCCCCATAAACAAATACAGCCCCAATACCATCGTAAAACCGTTTGCTGCAATCAGATTGCTGAACCTCTGGAACAGGCCAAAATACTCCGGCGGTGCAACGCCTGTACCTATCGCTCCTGCAAACATAAGGGCCAAGGCTATCGTTGCATATATGGAGAGCGAGACAAACCGCTTTTTGCGATATCCGCCAATCATTATCAGGACAAGGGATATGATGGAAAGCACGACAACCGCCACTGTTACGGCAGTGTGCATGGCATCCTGGAACATCGCTCCGCCAGTTCCGCTTTCGGACAGGGGAAATGCGGCATAGCCGACAACAGACACCCACCACATGGTCGCAAAAAGGTAAATCCCCAGCCGCAGCGCCTTGCTCCATTTGCCTTGAATGGCAACACAGACCATCATAATGCAAACAACGCCGCCCACGCCGTACACGCTCGACAACTGATTCCAAAGGGTGAGCGACGGCGCATCCGCCGCCATCAAATCGCTGACCGCTTGGCTTCGCCAGTCATATCCCGGATAGGCGAGCGGGGCAAACACGACCGCCGCCGCATACGAGACAAAGCTCGCCACTCCGAGCAGCCCAAGCCAGTTTATCAAAGTCCTTTTAGGTTTCGCCATAACAGCCCTCCACAACTATAAACAATTATACAAACTCCCCTGCCATTTTGCTCATAAATCGCCCCAGTCTTATCGGGAACAAATATGCCATTCCGGTTTGCAATCGCTGTGCGAACGAGTGGCATATGACGAATCTTTTCTTGTGGATATTCTTGGCGATGCCAGTTCCTACTTTTTGCGGGTCAGCCTTGAATTCTTCCGGAACAGGCAACGGCTTTGCCGATGCCGTCTTGGTAAGCGGCGGGTGTATGAGGTGGAATGTAATGCCTGTATTTTGATACTCGATATTCATACACTTGGCAAGCGACTTAAGAGCCCCCTTGCTCGACGCATATGCACTTATATTTGCGAACCCCATAACGCCGACGCCGGACGAGGTTAAAAAAATCCGCCCGCCAGATTGCTCTTTCATGGTTGGCAGAACAGCTTTTGTCATGTTTATTGCACCGTGATAATTCACATCAAAAACGCTCCTGTAATCATTGTCCGAAGTATCTTCAAAGTTGGCAAACTGGCATTTGCAAGCATTGTGTATCGCATAATCGATGCCGCCAAAAGCGGATAACGTGTTGTCTACACTTTGAACGACTGCTTGAGGATCGCTGACATCACATTCAAACAGCGAGAGGGTATCTGTGTGTTTTCCCTTCAATTCATTCAAGTTATCCAATTTCAAATCAAGCACCGCAACCATATGTCCGTCTTTCAGAAACTGCGACACCATATGAAATCCGATCCCCTCATTGCCGCCAGTTAAAATTATTCTTGCCATTTCATACCTCACCTATCATAAACAATGCAGGGTCAGCATACCACGGATCCCGCCCATTACCCACCTGACCACTGGCATTTTAATCCCCTTTTAATGATTCCGCACCGACCCCCATTGGCATCATTCTACTTACGCAATTTCAAGTCAATGCCTTTTTCATCGGCCGCCATCTGAAACAGACCGACAACAATTGCAGCCTTTTCCTTTGCGGAAATCTGCGGGTCCACTTCAACAGCCACCTGCTCCATAACAGTTTTTATATCATGCAAATCCAAGAGATTGACTGCCAAACAATAAAACCCTTTACGCCGCCCATCATCATAGTATTCCAACAATTCCTCTAATATCTTCACTTTTTCATTCAGTTCAACTTTGTATGCGTCAATGCCGAGCTGTTTTGCTTTCTCTAAATCCCGCATACGGTTTTTATGTGAGACAAACGAGTCGGACGTTCCCGCACCGTCATATTTCTCGCAAGGATACTCCCCACATTCAAAGCAATACTCCATGCCTTTTCGTTGACAGCATGACAAAACCCCGCATGCAGGGTGTACTTCCGAAAAACCCTCGCCGGCACAGCCAGGACATCTCGATGTCCCTTCCGTATAATAACGTGGGCATAGGCCGCAGTTGAGGCCACAGGCCGCAAACAATGGGTAACTCCTTGTTTTGTACTCCATAGACTTTATCCTCACACATGTTGCTTGCTATAAGCAATGCACTCCGTATCGGCTATCCGCGTTCTCAATCGCTGGTGCAGAAAACAGCGGCACGACGCAAAATGACTATAGCACAGGCTTCCCTCCGGGGCAAACCTAACCATTTAAATCCAAGCGAATCAGCGACAAAACGCTACCACGAAATTCTCAAAAATATAGGTTGACACATATTTAATTATATGCTATTATATCCCATATTATGCAATATAAGAAAGTTGCATAATTGTTGGATAAGTGATATTATGACACCATATACGGTGTCATCGAAAGGAAAGGCATGACCCGTAAGCTAAACCGGCTGGCACGGTGTCGGAACAATCCGAACGCTGTCAGTTTTGAAGAATTGAAGATGCTGCTTGAATCTTTTGGGTTCGAGGTGAAGAATTATTCAGGCGGCAGCCACTTTTCGGTTTCACATTCAAGGTATGATGTAATCAATGCCATGGAGCCAAATGCGATTCCGATGAAGAAGCCGCATATACTGCCGGTTTATGTAAGGCGAGCAATCAGATGGATCGAAAAAGTTATCGAGATGCAAGAGGGAGGCGAGGCTGCTAATGACAATGCGAGCAAAGACCAAATCGATTGAGGACTACATGGCGCTTGGCTACCCATTCATCGTCGTGCCGTTCCACGAAGACGGGTTCGTTGGCTATAGGGCTTTTCTGCTCGATATCCCAGCGGTTGAATCTCTTGGGACAACGCCGGAAGAAGCCTTGCACGATCTCGATGAGGCAAAGAGGGAATGGCTGTCTTTTGCATTGAAAAAAGGCATTGCCATACCTGAACCGAACGTGGATTTCCCCGCAACGATGGCGTATAGCGGCCGCGTCACGCTGCGCATATCGAAAACTCTGCACCGCCAAGCATCAGAAAGGGCGCATATGGACGGTATTTCACTAAACTCATACCTCAACGAAGCTATTCGGCGAGGAATAGAAAGGACTTGAACCATGATAATGTTTTATTTTTCCGGAACTGGCAATTCCAAATACATTGCCGAGCTGTTTTGCACCACTATGGGCGTTGCGTGCCACTCCATCGAGGAAGAGGTTGACTTTGGGCAGTTGATGGACACGGAGGATGTCATCGGGTTTTGCTATCCGGTCTATGGCTCGCGGGTGCCGAGGGTCATGCACGAATTTGCCAAGCGTCATATGGACTCGCTGAAAGGCAAGAAGCTGATATTATTCTGCACTCAGATGTGTTTTTCGGGCGACGGGGCAAGGGCGTTCACCGACATATTCCCGCGTGGCTTCGCCCAGGTGATATATGCAGAGCATTTCCCTATGCCCAATAACGTATGCAACCTTTTGTTTCTGCATCTGGACGACGAAAAAAAGGTCGAGAAGTACTTGGCGCGGGCGCACAAGAGAATGCAGGCCGTCTGCGACGAGATACAGCGCGGCGTCGTGAAAAAACGTGGCTTCAACCTCTTTTCGCGTGCCTTTGGACTGACGCAGGGCATGTTCTTCCCAGCGTTTGAGAGGCGGGGGCTGAAAAGCGTCTGGGTTGACGAGGACTGCAATGCGTGCCTACTTTGCGTGACAAACTGCCCCATGAAAAACCTTGAAATCGTGAACGGAAAAGTGGTCGCCAAGGACAATTGCACCATGTGCTACCGTTGCATCAACAAATGCCCCCAAAAGGCGATTGCCGTGTACATAAACAAAAAAGTTAAGGCGCAATACAAGGGCGTGCAAGCGGGGCAAGGTGCCTTTTTTGCGGGAAACGATTGTTGATTTTCAACCACCATCATTGTCAATTTTCAACCCTTACAATTGTAGAAATTCAACCCATTTAATTGTTGATTTTCAACCCATATCATTGTATAATTTCAACCAACAGTAATGTTGAATTTTAAACGATGAGGTGAGATTGATGGCAATTATTGAACGAAAATTATCTGCGAAGCTGAAGGAGTATGCCGACACATTCCCAGTCGTCTATTTGACGGGTCCGCGACAAAGCGGAAAAAGCACTTTGCTCAAACACGTTTTTCAAGGTCACCACTATGTCAGCCTTGAGGAAAAAGACATCAGGGATTTTGCGATATCCGACCCCAGAGGATTTCTGTCAGGGTTCGGCAGCCCTGCGATAATAGACGAGGCCCAGTATGCGCCCGACCTGTTCTCCTATATCCAGTCCTTGGTCGATGGGGAGGACAGAGCAGGGATGTTTGTCCTGTCGGGGTCTCAGAATTTCCTGATGATGAAAAGCATCTCGCAGTCATTGGCAGGGCGGGTCGGCATATTGTCGCTGCTTCCTTTTTCGGACATGGAAATAGCATCGACAGGGAAACCCACAACCGACACAAACGACTGGCTATTTTCCGGGCACTACCCGCGAATGGTGGTTCGGGGCATAAAGCCTACAGACTTTTATCCAAACTATATCAAGACATATGTGGAAAGGGATGTGCGAGAGGAGACGGGTGTTCAGAATATTGAAAAGTTCACCAAGTTTATGAGGCTGTGCGCAGCAAGCGTCGGCAGCCCTGTCAATCTCTCGTCTATTGGCAACGCGATAGGCACGGACTCGCGAACGATTTCTTCGTGGCTAAATATTTTGGAAGAGAGCTATATCGCATTCAGGCTCAAGGCGTATACGAAAAAGCCCGCCCTGCGATTTTCAAAGGTGCCGAAACTTTACTTCTACGACACCGGCCTGCTTTGCAGCCTGCTCGGCATCAAGGCTACCGACGCCCTGAACCTCTACGACAAGCGCGGGCAGATCTTTGAAAACGCGGTAATCACCGAGTACTACAAAACCGCCTACAACAGGGGCTGGTTTCCGTCGGACAACACTTATTTTTGGCGGGATTCGAGCAAGCGCGAAAAAGAGGTTGACTTCATCATTGAGAATGGCGACAGGCTCGACCTGTACGAAATCAAATCTTCGCAGACGATAAAAGAGAGGTCTGCGGACAACCTGCGTTTGTTCGAGAAAAATTCAGGTCTTGCGGATTGCATCAAAACGGTCATCCACGACGGCCCGCACAATATGATCATAAACGGGACGGCATTTGTAAACAGACGCGGCATATGGGATGATTATTGTTGAGGAAACGTGAAATGATAGCGGTCGGTGCAATCTGGGAGGCCATCAGCAGGCACCGAAAAGGTGTATGATTGTATGGTATAATTCATGCTTATGGAGGGTTTTCGCTTATGAAAAAAATAGCTTTGGCATTGGCGTTCGTGCTGTTGGTCTGCATTCTTTCTGCGTGTGGGTCATCAGCAAACTACGAGAGCCTTAAAACGCTCGACAACGGCGCAAAGCTTGAATGGGGGGAGCGGACATATTCATTCTACAGCGCGAAACCAAACGCCGTTCAAATCGGAAAGCAGGTCGCGATAGTGGACGATGACCGCAAGCACAAGATTTTTGAAGTCGAAGGCTATAGCCATGAAGAATGGATTGTCGAATACTATGACGTCATCATGTCCACGTACAGCCTCTACAAAGCCGATGGCGTGACAGATGTTCCGGCACCGTTTCAACAGCCATAAAAATGTCTGAATAATGTGCAAGGAGGCAGAATGGACAAGGCAATCCAAAACACCATGAGCGGTTTGCGGAACAACAATATGTCTGGCTATTTCGTGGCCGGCAAGTGCGAGTTGGCGGACTTGCTTCACACCCTTATACCGGATGGGGCCACCGTTGGTTGCGGGGATTCCGTAACTCTGGAGCAGATGGGCGTGTTTGAGTTTCTGCGAGAGGGAACATATGTTTTTTACGACAAACACAAGCCTGGCCTCACATCTGCGGAAAAACGTGCCCTTTACCTGAAAAACTTTTCGGCGGACACATTTATCACAGGGGTGAATGCGGTGACGGAGGACGGCAAGATTTTCAATATCGATGGCAACGGAAGTCGCGTGGCCCCCATGATTTACGGGCCTGAGCAAGTCATAATGGTGGTGGGGAAGAACAAGATCGTGGCGAATGTCGAGGCTGCCATCGAGCGGACGAGGCAGCTCGTAGCGCCCTTGGACGCCAAAAGGCTGAACAAGGATACGCCCTGCGCCGAGTTTGGCAAGTGCGTGGACTGCAACCACGAACAGCGCATCTGCAATAGCTTCGTCCTGATAACAGGCCAGTTTTCAAAGGACAGGATAAAGGTCATCATCGTTGACGAAGCGCTGGGGTATTAGGCTCCCGCCTTTCACTCCGAAGGGAAGCGTATAATAAAGATGCTGCCTATGCCCACTTCGCTCTCCACGGAAAGCGTGGCGCCGAACAATGCGGCGATATGTTTGACTATGGCGAGCCCCAGGCCTGTGCCGCCCGCCTCGCGCGAGCGCGACTTGTCCACGCGGTAGAAGCGCTCGAAGACGCGCGGGATGTCTTCCTCCAAGATGCCTATCCCTTCATCGCGTACGCTGACGCAGATGCGCCCGTCATCCTCTTTCACTGCCTTGATGAAAACATGCTTGCCATCCCCCGAATACTTTATAGCATTTTCGGCCAGATTGAATATCAACTGTTTGAAGCGACCCTCATCCCCGCCGATATGCATTTCGTACTGGATCTCGAAGCGCAGCTCCACCCCATTGCTTTCGGCCAAAGGTCGGAGCGCTTCAAGGACATCCTCAACCGCCTGCTTGATGTCGATGCTGCCGCCGGGCTCCATGGTGTCCCGGCCGCTCTCAATATCCGAAATGACAAGCGTATCGTCGATAAGACGCGCCAGCCGTGCCGCTTCGATAGATATGATCTCAAGGAAGCGAGCCCGTGCCTCGGGATTCTCGCCCGCCCCGCCTTGCAATGTCTCGGCAAAGCCAGATATAGACGTAAGCGGCGTTTTTAGCTCGTGCGTCACATTTGCGACGAACTCCTTGCGGATGTTTTCTGCCTTCTTGTTCTTTTCGAGTGTATCGGCAAGCTGTTGCTCCATCTCCCTTATCGGACGGGTAAGCCTGCGCGTATAGAATGCGGCTATCACCACCGCGAGCACGACACCTATTGATATGGCAACCGCCGCAGCCGCCCGTGCATGCTCGGCGACTATCCTCGCCTTGTCCACCTCAATGGACAGACGCACGACCATCGTGTCCCCGACGGGAAGGTCTTGCAGAACAGCCGTATATATGAACTCACGGCCAAAGCTCTCGCTCACGCGGCGGGCGTGCCCCACCCCTCCCGCAAGCGCCTCAGCCACTTCCTCGCGATTTGAATGGTTGCGCATATGGATGTAGTTTTCGCCCGATGCCGAGTCCGCAAGCACCTCGCCGGAGCCGTCTATCAATGTGACCCTAAACCCCGTAAACTCCTCGCAACGCACAGCATATTCGTACAAAGCCGCCTCGGAACCCGACACCGCCCCGTCCGCTATCTCGGCGCCTAGCAGCAGGCATATCCTCTGCATCTCCCGCCTTTTGTCCTCAAGCGTGTTCTCCACGATGATGCCTGCCGACACAGCAAACGCCACCGTCATGCTTGCCAGCACTATTATTATCGAATATATGAATATGCGCCTTCGCCAGAAGCTCATAGCATTTTGTATCCCAAGCCGCGAACCGTTGATATATGCTCGCCGGCGGCACCCAGCTTTCTGCGCAAATACCGGATATGCACGTCGACCGTCCTAGTTTCGCCAAGATACTCGTAGCCCCAGACGCTGTCAAGCAATTGCTCGCGCGTAAGCACCATACCCCGGTTTTCTGCAAGGATGCGCAGCAACTCGAACTCCTTGAGCGTCAGGCTCACGCTTTCGTCGCCTGCCGTCACCTCATGACGCGGCACGTCAATCACAAGGTCGCCGATATCTATAACGTCTCCGTTTGCCGAACTGGCGTTCGCTACGCTCTCGTCCACGTCACCGTCTGGTCGGTAGCGCCTTAGCACAGCCTTGATACGTGCCTTGAGCTCGCGGACGCCGAAAGGCTTTGTGATATAGTCATCCGCCCCAAATTCGAGGCCTATCACCTTATCGGCTTCCTCGTTCTTGGCGGTAAGCATGATTATCGGCGTCCCTACGCCGTCACGGCGCAGCTCCTTGACCACTTCAAAACCGCCCATCACAGGCAGCATCAAATCAAGCAAAATCAAATCGGGCGCCTCGCTTCGCACCTGCTCAAGCCCCTCCCGACCGTCGCATGCGCTGACGCACCCATACCCTTCCTCGGACAGGTTCCAGGTGACAAGCTCGCGGATGCTCGGATCGTCTTCGATGATAAGGATTTTTGGGGCTGTCTTGTCCATGCACTGATTATACTACGTTTCAAACGAGAATATCTGCCCTACTCCATTTCTATCGCGCCTTCCATCACAAAAACAGCTTCTTCGCATATATTTGTAGCGTAATCGGCGATGCGTTCGAGGTGTGCAGCTATGAACAGCAGCATAATGCATTGCTTTGCGTTCTTTGAGTCTTTTTCCGCAAACTCCAGAAGCTCGTCGTGCAAGTCGCGGAATATCTCGTCCACTTCCTCATCGGCTTTCCAGACCTTTCGCGCCAGTCTCAGGTCGCGGTGGACGAAAGCGTCGATGGCGTTCTTTACCATCCGCGATGCCATGTCCGCCATTCGCTGTATGTCGATAAGCTCCTTAAAGCATTCCTCTTTTTCAAAACGCAGGGTGTACTTCGCGATATCCTCGCAATGGTCGCCTATCCGCTCCAGGTCGCGTATTATCTTCATAATTGATATCACGTAACGCAGATCGCCTGCGACCGGCTGTTGCGTCGCGAGGAAACGCAGGCATAGCTCGTTTATCTCGTCCTCCATGTCGTCGATGCGTTCGTCCTCGATGATAAGCGCGCGCGCGGCGTCCGGGTCACGCTCCTTCAGCGTCCTTATCGCAGTCGAAATGGTCGACTCGACCAGGGCGCCCATCGCGATGACGCCTTCGCCTATGTCCTTCAGTTCCGCTTCTAATATCGGTCTCGCCATGTCTATTCCTCCTGATTATTATCCGAATCTGCCGGTGATGTACTCTTCGGTTTTGGTGTTTGCGGGGTTGGCGAAAATCTTTTCGGTGGTGTCCGTCTCCACGATCACGCCGTTCAGGAAAAACGCCGTGAAATCCGAGATACGCGCCGCCTGCTGCATATTGTGCGTAACTATCACTATGGTGTAGTTTTCGCAAAGTCCAGACATCAATTCCTCGATTTTCAATGTCGCTATGGGATCGAGAGCAGATGTCGGCTCGTCCATAAGCACCACTTCCGGCCCTACGGCGAGGGCACGAGCGATGCATAGCCGCTGCTGCTGCCCGCCGGAAAGGCCCAGCGCCGACTTGTTCAGGCGGTTCTTCACCTCGTCCCATAGCGCGACCTCTTTCAAGGTACGCTCGACTATTTCGTCAAGCCTGTCCTTGTTCTTCTCGCCGTGTATCTTCGGCCCGTAAACGACGTTTTCGTACACGGTCTTAGGGAAGGGGTTCGGACGCTGAAACACCATGCCGACCTTTTTTCTGAGGGCTATCACGTCGCAGGCCTTGTCGTAGATGTCCTCGCCGTCGAACATCACCTTGCCTTCCACGCGGCAGGACGGTATAAGATCATTCATGCGGTTGAGCGTGCGGATGAACGTGGATTTCCCGCAGCCGGACGGCCCGATAAGTGCCGTAATCCTCTGGCGCGGGATGATGATGCCTACATCTATGAGAGCCTGAAACGCCCCGTAGTGGAGGTTGAGATTTTCGATTTCGAATACGTTTTCCTTTTGCATTTTTCCCCTCACGCAGAATTTATGGCGCCAACCTTCCTGCCGATCAGGTTTGCCGCCGAGTTGATAATAAGTATGATGATGATAAGCAAGGCGGCCGTGGCGAAGGTCTTTTCCATCGACAGCCCTTCCGATGTCAGGACGAACATATGCATGGACATGGTGCGACCTGCGTCAAAGGGCGAAAGCGGCAGGCGCAGAGCCCCTCCCATGGTAAGCATCACGGCCGCCGTCTCTCCGACCGCCCTGCCTACGCCGAGTATGACGCCGGTGACTATGCCTTTGACGCAGCAGGGAAGCACCACCTTTACCGTAGTCTGCCAGCGCGTGGCGCCGACCGAAAGGCTTCCCTCCCTATAGGACATCGGCACCGTTTCAAGGCTCTCTTCGGTAGACCGCACTATGGTCGGCAATATCATCATAAACAAAGTGAGGCCGCCGGACAGCACTGACCAGCCCAAGCCGAGGAATACCACGAAAAACGCGAACCCAAACAGCCCGAACACTATGGAAGGTATGCCAGCCAGCACCTCGGTAAAGATGCGGACTATCTGTATGAAACGCCCGCCCTTTGAATACTCTTTGAAGAACACCGCCGCGCCGATGCCTATGGGGCAGGCTATGACGAGGGCTATGGCGGTGGCGTACAGGGTCGCAACGATTATGGGGAATATTCCCCCTTCCTTGCCCATCGAACGGGGACGCTCGGTAAGGAACTCCCATGTGATATGGGGCAGGCCGTTGCTCGTGATATAGACTATTATTACAATAAGGCAGAACAGCGTAAACACGGACAGCGCCGCAATCACGCCGTAATACGCTATGTCTTTTCTGCGTTTGCTGCTGCTCATTTTCCGCCCACCCCCATCCTCGACGCGACAAAGCGCGCAATGATGTTCAATATGAATATTATGCAGAACAACACGATGCCGACTGCGAAGAGCGCCTGCTGATGGCCGGCGTCCGCATAGCTCATTTCGAGCGCTATGGTGCCGGTGAGCGTCGCCACGGGGTCGAGGATACTGCCCGGCAGCAAGGCCACGTTTCCGGTGATCAACAGCACTGCCATGGTCTCGCCTATGGCCCTGCCCATCCCCAGTATAATGGAAGCGAGAATGCCCGACTTCGCGGCGGGGACAAGCACGCGCATCGCGGTTTCGCGTTTGTTCGCGCCTATCGCGAGCGAAGCCTCACGGTAATCGCTGGGGACTGCGGAGATGGCGTTCTCAGAAAGCCCCACCACGGTGGGGAGTATCATAATGGCGAGCACAAGCCCGCCGGCCATGATGCTGAAGCCCGTGGTCGTGGCCTCCGGGTCAAAGACCTGCAAGATGGGCAGGAATATCCTCTTGACCATGGGCACGATGATGATAAGGCCGAAAAACCCATAGACCACGGAGGGGATGCCCGCAAGCAGCTCTATGGCGAACTTGAACACTGCCGCCGGCTTTTTGGGGAGGATGTCCGAGAGGAACACCGCGCTTGCCACGCCGGTCGGAACGCCTATCAGCAGGGCGAGCCCCGTGACACAGAGGGTGCCGACCACGAGCGGCAGGATGCCGAAGAGGCCGTTGGTCGGGCGCCAGCGATCGCCAAGCAGGAACTCCATAAACCCGTGCTCCACCATGCTCGGAAGCCCGTTCATAAACACGAAAACAGTGATAAGAGCCACGGAAACCATTGCGACCGCCGCGGCGATCAGCAATAGTTTCTCAATGGCTCGTTCGTATAGTTTGTTGGAGGAGGAAGATACCAACGTTACTAACTCTTCTCTACGCTACATTACGGGGATATAGCCTGAGCTCTCGACTATCGCCTGCCCCTCGGGGCTGAATATGAAGTCGAGGAAGGCCTGTGCCTGCTCGCTCAGGTCGCGTGCCGTAATGTAAAGGTAGGGGCGCGCGACTTTGTAGCTTCCGTCAAGCACCGTGGCTGTGCTGGCCTCAACGCCTTCCACCATGATGAGTTTGACGCTGTCGTTTACCGCGCCGAGCGAGGCGTAGCCTACGGAATTCTCGGTCGAACCCACGGTGGTCATCACTGCGCCGGTGGAGCCTTGTATAAGGGCTGTCTCGACCGTGTTGTCCACGTTGTTGCCGTCGGCATCCCTGCCTTCCACGCCGGTTATCTCATTGAATGCGCCTCTGGTGCCGGAGCCTTCCTCACGCACAACGACCTCTATCCTGCCGGCGGAGCCGCCCACTGCGCTCCAGTCCGTAATCTCGCCGGTGAAAATGCCATGTATCTCGTCCAGAGTCAGGCTGTCCACATCTACGTTGTGGTTCGCTATGATGCCGATGCCGTCCATCGCCACCACAAACACGCCGCCCGTCGCAAGCGCCCTCTCTTCATCCCTGAGCTCGCGGGAAAGCATGCCGAAGTCCACAAGGTCCTCTTCGACCGCACGTACGCCCTGGCCGCTTCCGCCGCCCTGAACGTCTATCATCACGCCCCTGTGCATATCCTCAAACACGTCCGCAAACTCCTGCGCAAGCGGCTGCACGGAGGTCGAGCCTGCAAGCGTGATGTCGCCGGAAAGCTCGGCCGTGGCCGGTTCGGGGGCAGGCGCGGGGGCGGGAGCGGGGGCAGGCGCGGGAGCCGGTGCCGGCTCAGGTGCGTTGTTGCAGGCCGCCATCAGGGCTGCTGCGAGCACGAGCGCGAATACGAGCGCAATAATTTTCGTAATCTTTTTGTTCATTGTTTGTAATTCTCCTTTTCTTATTCTTAACATAGGCACATCATAAAGGGGGTTTGTTAAATACCAAGGGGGCGAATGTTAATTCAGTGTAAACATTATTTTGGGAAAAAATTAATTATTATGTAAAATAATGGTTGACAAATTGCTATTATATGGTATCATGTGCATATTATGGGTGCAAAAACAAACAAACTAAAGACGGCGTTGGGCATATTGCTCGTGCTGCTCGCGATAGCGGCCTTGTTCTTTTGGGAAGCTGAGGGGCGGGAAATATTATTGATGGACACCGTGCTTGTGGCAGAAGCCGACGTGAAAGCTGGGGCAGCCGTGGACGCAGGGCTGTTCCGCATGGTGTCCGTGCCAGCAGGGACGCTTGTGGACGGCGCAGTCACGCCAAAGGATGCGGCCATGCTTTACGGCAAGGAGGCAGCGATGGACATAGTGAAAGGCTCGCAGTTGTCGCTTAGGTATCTACGCGACCCTGATACGGCGGCAGAGCCTAAGCCCGAAACCTCATTCTTCGTCATAAGGAACGAATGGATATATATGTGCTCAAGCTCGCTCAGGCGTGGCGACGAGGCGCTTATAACATCTGCGGACGGAAAGCTTGTGCTCGGACGCTTTGCCGTAGCCTATGTCAAGGACGGGGACGGGCGCGAGGTCACGGACGCCTCATCGGGCATGTACAGCTTCACAGGTGCAGGCGGCGAAAGTGAGCGCGTAAACACTTCTTCCCCGATCCACCATATCGAGATCGTATGCGAGCTGAAGGATTATCGGCGCATACTCGACTATTGCAACGGCAGCGCAGGGGCGACGCTTATGCTTATAAGGGAAATGGGGCATGGGTGATTTGGCATGAACGATAACGGGATGAGATTTGAGGAAGTGTGCCGCTTCGTCGAGTCCGTGCTTTCGCCAAGCGAGCAAGGGGCTGACAGCGCCGTGTCCGACAGGCTGCCTGAACTGGCGACGCAAAAGCGGGCGATCATCGGATATACGGACGAGGTGAACACATATATGAGGGCTATAGGGGAGATACTTTCTTCGCATGGGCTGCACGGGAAGTTTTCGGTGCCGCTCTGGTACGAAAGCGAGGAGGACGCTGTCTTTCAGGAGATTTGGGGCCGTGCCGGCATGGCGCAATGGTGGCGCTCGCCTTTCTTGAGCAGCCCAAGCGCCAAGATCATCGGCGACGAAATCTACTTTTTGGTTGACGGGAAGATGAAGCGTATGCCGCAAAGAATCGATATGCATAGACGCGAGCAGCTTGTGCGGTCGTTTTTGCTGCTTTCACCGGAAGAAAGGCTTGACCGCGACTTCCACGAGATATATCTGCTGGACGGCTGCCGCGTGACGGTGTTCAAGGGCTCCATGGCAAAGAAGGGGCGTGACACCATCATATTCCGGCGGTATATCGTGCCCGAATACACGCTTGAGGAGCAGGCCGCACGGGGTGCCATACCGTCAGCGGCCATACCAATGCTCTCGGCCATGGTGCGCGTAGGATACAATGTAGCCTTTTGCGGCAGCGTGCGCTCGGCGAAGACGACCTTTCTTTCGACGTGGCAGCGCATGGAAGATCCGACGCTCGAAGGCGTCATGGTCGAGACGGATCCGGAGATACCTCTGCACAGGCTTATGCCAGGCGCACCTGTTGTGCAGCTTATATGCGACGGCGAGCGGCTCACCTCGATATCAAAGAACCTTCTGCGCAGCGACGCGGACTATTTTATCATCGCCGAGGCCCGCGACGGCATTGCGCTCGATACGGCGGTAAGGGTGGCCCGGCGAGGGCAGGGGCGGCTCAAGATGACATTCCATACACGCGACCCCATGCACTTCCCCGAGGATGCAGCTGTAGAGATAGTGCGTAGCGTCGGCGGGGACATCCGCGAAACGGCCATGCGCGTGGCGGGAAGCTTTGACTATCTGTTCCACTTCGTTTCTGTAAGGCAGCAAAATGCTAAAAAACTGCGCGGCATCTACGAGGTCGGGAAGGCTGGGGACGAGCCGCGCATGGCGACTGCAGAAGAGCGAGCGCGCGGCTGGTATGTGCGCGAAATCTGTCGCTATGATTTCACGCGCGACGAATGGGGCTTTGAAAACCATATATCCGCCGGCAAGAAGCTACGCGGCATCGAAAGCGACGAGGAAGCGTTCGCGGAATTTGCCCGCGAGCTGGAGCGGCTGAGCGAAGGGAGGCATATATGACGATAGACCATACCATGCTTATGGCATCGGTCTCCGCGCTTATCTACCTCTTGCTCGTGGTGGGCGTATTGATATTGATGCGCAGAAAAATAGACGCAGCCATCGATGTCTTCCGCTCGCGCCACAGACTCAGGCCAGAGCGCGGCTCAGGCGAACCCATGTTTACAGGGCTCGACCGGCTTCTGCGAACAACCATGAGAAAGCCCCTGTCTGTGACCGCGTTCGGGGTCCTTACCATCGTGCTGTTCTTCACGGTATTTATCGCATCTGCGAAAACCATCGCACCAGGGCCCGCTCTCGCGACCGGTGCCGCGTTCGCGGGCCTGCCCTATCTATTCCTCAGGGTGCGGCTCGAACGGCTAAGGCGTGCCGGCAGCTTCGAGGGCGAAAAGCTGGTGTCTGCGTTTTTGACGGCCTACCTTATTTCGGGCGGCAATATATACGAAACCATCGAGCGTGCCATACAGTCCTCGCCGCATCTCAAGATCACGGCGAAGCTGTTGTCTGACCTGCTTATAGAATTGAGAAAGACGGCGGATCCCGTGCGTGTCAGGGCGGCGACGGACGCTTTCGCCTACGGGGTAGGCACGAACTGGGCGTCCATGCTCGCCTATGCCATCAGGACGGGCACGCTCAAGGGCACGGACATGACGCCCGCCATAGAGGATATACTGTCGCAATTGCGGGAGGCGCGCGCCCTCGCCGAAGCCCGCAAACGCATAAACGGCGAATCCGTACGGATGGCGGCATACCTGACGCCAATCCTATATATAGGCTCCGTGTTTACCGCCATCGCAGTAATGGGGCTGCCGCCAGGACGCCTGCTGTACAACCAGTTTTTCACGGCACAGGGCTTCGCCTTGTTTACGGCGGGGCTGTTCCTCTTTCTGCTGAACCGTATGCTGCTTGAGACGCTTACGAACCGTAAGCTGGACTTTTGAGGACGGGCGAATGGGGTTTTTCGTGGCAGTGACAGTGGCGGTTATTTTTTCGGCAGGTGTGTTTGTGCTGCTGATGCAAGCCGCGCCACGGACTTACAGGCTGGCGGAGGAGCGGAAGTCTGGCGGTGCTATGATGCGTGAGGCGTTGACTAGGGCGGCAGCGGCGGCGGGCAAACGCATATCTGGCATCCGCACGGTAAAACGGCAGGAACTCGTGCAGAAGGAGCTCTACTCCGCCCTTTCCGTGCTTCGCAACCACGCCAGCGCGGATGACGGAAGAGGGGCGGCGGGCGCCTGCGTGACCACCGACTATATACTTGAGCAGTTCGCAAGCTCAGACGGCACGCTGAAGGAAGCCTTCGCCGGCGCCCTGCGCCTTATGCGCACCGGGCGCCGTTCCGAAGCGACCGAATACTTCACCGCAGCCGCAGGAGAGGAGCTTGCAAGGGACTTCATACTGCTTGTGCTCGACTGGGACGCCGTCCCGCCCCACAAGCTCAAACATACCGTGAGCGCATTCCAGAACGCGCTTAGGGAAACACGCACCACGGAGCTTATCCGCAAAAACGAATTGTTGAGCGACCTGGTCTACCTGCCCGTGGTCACCGGCGTCCTCGTCGTATTCGTCAACTTTATCTACATAGCTTACTTCGCAGAGCAGCGCGCATTGCTCGGCGAGCTGTTTATGATGTGATTCGCAGGGCTCTACATAAAGGAGGATTAACAATATGAAACAAATGATTGTCTTGCTCAGCACCGTGATACTCGGAATCGCCATCGCAGCGATGGTGCTCAGCTTCAAGGACACGACGCAAGGGCTTACGGAGTCCACAAAGGCCCGCATGGAAAGCGCTCTCGGCTTCGACGGGCCGGCCGGAACACCATAGAAAGGGGGCGGGCGGCAAAGATGAAGCAATTTATCGTTTTGATGAGCATGGTCGCGCTCGGCATATTTATCTACGCCTATATAGCCGGCGGCGGGGACTCCATACTGACCGCGCTAAAGGCGATATGGCGACAAGAAGCCGTAGCGAGCCCTTACTCAGGGGGCGGCCTGTGAAGCAATTTATAGTGCTCGCGGCTATCTTGCCAATAATGCTCGTCTTTGTGGCACAGCTTTCGCTTGAAGGCGTGCGTTCGCTACGGATGAACGCAGCGGAGGACGCCATACGCGCTTTCTGCATCGAGGCCGCTTATTTTGGCGGAGGCGGGTCGGCGGAGGCTGACGCCCTGCGTACACGGCTCGCCGGAATATTCCGCGCCGACCCGCGCGACGTCCATGTGGACCTAACACCGGCGGGCGAATGGCGGATAGACTGGTGCGTGTCATTCCCTGTCGGGGACATCATGGCCGGCGCACGCCTTATGGGACTATCCCCCGCGGAGAACCGTGGCCGTGCGGATATGGGCGGCACCATCGTCATAGCACCCCCGTCTCCAGATGCGCCCCCGCCACCAGAAGCGCCCCCGCCACCAGAAACACCGACGCCAGATGCGGACGGCCAGGACACGCCAAATGACGCTGACACAGAGACCGGCGAGGATGCAACACCCCCGGACGAGACCGACCCGGACCCCAGCCCAAATCCACACTAATCATTACAATTGCGAAAGGAAAAATCAAAAACAATGCTTATAAAGATCAACACCTTACTTATTGCGATGCTCGTTATCGCGCTCTTTCTCGGCTCGTTTATGAGTGTCACCGCCGAGCCCCCCACGACGAGCCATACGGAGACGGGGCCTGCGGAGAGCGAGCCTCCTGCCATTTTTGACGAACATACGTTTTTGCATGACATTCCGCCAGAGGGAAACCCGGCCGAGGATATGCTTACCCTCGACATAGACATAGACGAGCCGGCACCCACAGAGACGAAGCCTGCGTTCCTTTCGCTGGAATCCGCCCAACTCGCCCCGATGTCAAATGTCATCGTGCCTGTCGCCCCGCTGGTGAACATAACGGTAAGTGACGAGGCCGCTCTCAGAAAAGCCATCACGGACGCAGATGACAATGCACCTTATCACATAAGGCTTGATGCGAATATACATCTGACAGGAAGTGCCTTGGCAATCCCTGCAAACAAGAACATCTGGCTTACCGGCGCCATTCTCGTGGCTGGAAGGGTATTTCCAGTCAGCGTTATTGGAGCCCACAATCAAACGACTGTGACCATCGCCGCCAATGCTGTCCTTAATATAGATGGTGTTTCCATAACCCACGCCAACGGCATCAACGAGGAAGGGGTAATGGTGACAAGCAGAAGGGGCAGGGGGGTCACCGTCAACGGTACGCTCAATCTGGTTTCAGGGGGGATCACGCACAACCGCTTTGTGGGCAACGGCGGAGGGGTGAGCATAAACAGCACCGGCATCTTCAATATGTATGGCGGAAATATCTCTTATAACTATGCCAATAGCGATACCTCCACCGATCCGGCGACAATCAACTGGGGCGGGGGCGTATACGTTTCTGGCGGGGTGTTCAATCTATATGGCGGGGAAATTGTACACAACAGAGCCACCGCAGCAGGCGGAGGGGTCAGGGTCCAATCAGGGCACTTCAATATGCACAACGGCTATATTTACGACAACTGGTCGTCCACGAGCTCGGGCGGCGGCGTGAGTTCAAACGCGACCAGCAGGATGTACGGCGGGGGAATCCAGGAAAACGGCCTCAACAGAGACAATGAAACAACTCCTGTGACAACAACAGCCGGCGGCGGCATCGGGGTCGTGGGCGGCACCTTCACGATGCTGGGCGGAGAAGTGTCGAATAACTATTCAGGTTCGTCGGGCGGCGGCGGGGTATATATCTCAGGGGGCACGTTCAGGCTTGCTGCAGAGGACGGGTATGACGGCGGTAGCATTGCTGCTAACGAGACCAGAGGGCCAGGGGGCGGCATAAGGAATAACGGGGGAACCCTCCAAATCACAGGCGGGAATATCATCGGTAACTATGCAGGGGGAGGAGTCGATCTCGCCCATGACAGCGGGAGGAACGGCGGAGGCATCGTCGGGGCCATATCGGGCACGATGGCGAATGTGAAGATAAGCGACAACAAATGCACCGGCTCGGGAGGGGGAATATCTACAGCAAACGCCCTCACGGCCGACCGTGTCGAAATAACCGGAAATTTTGCGGGCGCTACAGGCGGCGGCATACGATCCTCAGGCACACTGACATTGTCCAACTCGAGCATATCAGAAAACACCGCAAGAAGTTCAGGCGGCGGCATATACAAATCGGCGGGCAGCACCGTCCTGAACAGCAGCGCCGTGAGCTTAAACAACTCATACAACGACCTTGTGCATGAAGTCGATGACGATGGCAACCCTCTTTCCTCGTCCGCTTACGAAGGAGGCCATGGCGGCGGTATCTATCAAGGCGGCGGGTCAAGCATAAGGCTGACGCACACCGAGCTTGAAGACAATATAGCAGGTCGCTCAGGCGGCGGGCTTTACTCGACGGGTTCTGTCACCCTGACCGACTCGTCGGTCAGCCAGAACGTTGCTGAAGGATGGAACATCAACACAGGGGAATACACTGGCGCTGGCGGCGGGTTGCGCGCCGTGGACGCGACGGTCACGGTGAACAACTCCGTCATTGAGGGCAACCGTTCCAACAAGGGCGGCGGGATATACGCAAACTCGACAGTGACCGTCACTTCCGGCACGATCTCAAAAAACACGGCATTCCTCAACGGCGGCGGGATATGGGTGACGGACACCACTAGCAACCTCACCAGGGCAAGAATCGCCGCAGGGGTTACTTTCTCTGGAAACCTTGCCTCTAACGGAGGGCCTTACCCTAGAAGGCCTGCCGACATCACCACATACAATAACAACATCGGGTCGAGCGGCACGGGCGTCACATGGACATACCCCTGGAGCCAAGGTTACAACAACCACGACATAGCCTATGTCAACGGCGAGGAGATAACATCCCCCGTCCATAGGGTGACCGTCAACTCGTCCTGGGCGACGGGGCAGTGGCCACACTCCATTCATTCATTGTCAGGCACGGGCGATTACATATTCGGCGAATCAATTGTACAGATTGATGCAGGGTCGAGGACGGGCTACTCTTTCAGCGGCTGGACGGTGAACAGCGGCGGCGCATCCCTCGCAAACCCGAACTCCGCCGTGACGACATTCCCTATGGCCGACTCGTCGGTGACGGTCACTGCGAACTGGACGGCAAACAGCTATACCGTCACCCTTGACAGGCAGGGCGGCAGCGGTGGTACTGCCAGCGTCACTGCCGTTTTCGATTCAAATATGCCTGCGATGACCAGACCAACCCGCACGGGCTACACGTTCGGCGGCTACTGGACAGGGGCAGGAGGCACGGGCACGATGTACTACACAAACACAGGCGCTTCGGCTAGGGCATGGAACCTACCATCCGACACAACGCTTTACGCTCGATGGACGGCAAGCACTTACACCATAACCTACGACACCAACGGCGGGACAGGCAGCATGGCACAGACAACTGCGACATATGACGCAAGCGTATCGCTAAGGGCGAACAGCTTCACACGCACTGGCTACACCTTCGCAGGCTGGGCCACAAGCACGGCAGGCCCTGTCGCATATCAGGATTTGTATTCCTTCACCCCTTACAAGATCGCGAGCGGGCTGTCGCTTTTTGCCGTATGGACCGCCAACACCTATACCGTGACTTACAACGACAATGGCGGGTTCGGCACAATGGGGGAAGGCACGGCCACGTTCGACTCCCCGTTCACCATTGCCGCCAACGCTTTTGCGAGGCCAGGCTTTCAGTTCAGGGGATGGAACACGGCTTCAAACGGGCTCGGCACGGCATACGAGCCGGATCATGCGTTTTCGCCTTGGGGCATGACATCGAACTTGAGCCTTTACGCTCAATGGGATGTCTGGGTGACAGTCTCGCTTGATGTAAGAAAGGACGGAGAGCCTTGGGATAGCCATGGGAAATCGTTTGAACTCAGACTGGATGGAAACGAGGATACGAGGATGCCTCTGTCATACAAAGGCGGCATGCTAACGACCGAGGCCAGTAGCGGAATATGGAAAGTGTTTGAAAACGGCATCGACACCAGCCGGACCATTGCTGTCACAGGGAGCCATGCGGAGTTTGCCTTGGATTACCATACAATAATGTTTTCCGCTGAACCTGACCCATTTACTCCGTCTGTAAACGCAACCGCCTCGGCTACATATGGGGGCGAGGACATCGCGAGCGGGTCTGTCTTGCTTGGCGGCAGGGAGCTTATCGTCACGATTGCGGCCACTGGCGCTGACAGCTACGGATATGCGTGGAGCGGCGGCAGCATCGGGACAGGAGCGACACGAATCGTCTCGGCTGTGGCTTCTTTGCAAAACATAGCCTGCCAAGTCACAGGCCTGTATGCACCCTCAATATCGTCAAACGCCTTTCTGGGCGGTACGGACGGCAAGGGCGGCACGGTCGGCGTGCCATACAGCCAAAGCCTTGCAGCAGAGGGGACGCAGCCTGTCACATGGAGCGTGGAAAGCGGCACCATGCCGCCCGGCCTGACGCTCCTAGGCAATGGCACGATCGAGGGGACTCCGACCGCGGCAGGCGTCTACGCTTTCACCGTGCGGGCGCAAAACGGCGTGATTCCCGCCGCGTCAAAAGACTTCGAGATAAATATAAGCGGCGGCATCGCCACGCTCAATGCCTACAAGGACGGCGCCCCGTGGGGCGGGCACGGCAAAGATTTTGAGCTGCGGCTAAACACTGACGAGAGCGTAAGGACGGCTCTGGCAGGCACGGGCGGCATCCTGGCGGCAAGCGTCGCAAACGGACTGTGGAAAGTCTACGACGGCGGCGTGTACACCGAAACGGACATCCATATCAACGACTTAAACGCCGTCGGGCGGCTTTCGTACTATACGGTGAACTACGCCGTTTCGCCCCACCCCGATTCTCCTAAACTCGCCGTAAGCGCCGAAGCGACATACGACGGCATCCCAGTGGAAAACGGGGACATAGTCCTTGGCGGCGGCGAGCTTGCCGTAACGGTCAAAGCGGAGGGTGCGGTCGGCTATGAGTATTATTGGGGCGGCGTGACGGCGGGCGGATCGCCAAATACGGTGCCAAGCGGGTCGCATACATACACGGCCACGCTCGCATCCACCTCAGCCATATCGTGCCGCGTGGCGGGGATATATACAGCGACACTGAACGTATACAATGACGGCTCGCCGTGGAGCGATTACGAAAAAAATTATTCATTGAAGCCTGGCACGGGCGAGAACGCAATTGTGGCGATGACGAACATGGGTTCTTCTTCGAGTGCTGAAGTCAGAAGCGGCACGTGGATGGTGTATGACGGCGACACCTACACCGGCATCACGATTGCGGTAAGCGGGCAAGATGCCGACGCCACGCTCGCCTATTACACGGCGACCGCGAATGTCTATAGGGACGGCGAGCCGTGGGCTGCCCATGGCAGGGATCTGACGCTTAGGGCTGCAGGGAATGCGAGCGTGGTCATCCCTCTCGGCTTTGGCGAGGGGGGCGAGATGACCGCGCCCGTCTGGAACGGGACTTGGGCTGTTTATGATGGCAACAATCCCACCGGGCAGTCAATAACGATAAACAATCGTGCGAGGGACGGCGCTGTTGCATATATGCCGCTCTATGAGCACTTGGTTGAGGCTTACGATGTCACGTTGAGCGTCAACAAGGACGGAGCGGCGTGGGAAGACCATGGGAAGGTGTTCGCTCTCAGGTATTCGGCGGACGGAGAGATAGGCAAGCCCGTAGCGAATGGTGTGGCAAGAGGCGTGCCAAACGGCGTGTGGAGGCTTTTTGAAAGCGGGCAGGACACGGGCGCGCAGATAAAGGTAAACAGCCGGCCGGTCAATGCGACGCTGAACTACAACACCGTTGTCAAGCCTGGGGATTCAGGGGCGAGCTCGGGCTCGGGCTCAGGTGCGGGCACTGGCTCTGGGTCGGGCTCTGGGTCGGGGGCAGGTTCGGGGGCAGGTTCGGATTCGGGGGCGGGGCAGGACACGGACAGCATATATCTGACGGATGTGGTGATTGCGGATGAGGGAGGAGACCGCACGGCGGCGGACTCGGATTCCACAACCCTGGGAAACATAGTGGACGGAGGTTCGGGCGGAGGTTCGGGCGGTGCAGGGTCAGGCGGTGATGGAAGTGGCGGTGATGGTGGCGGCGGGGGCGGAGGTTCGAGCTTGGGCAGCCTTATGCAGGAAATCGGCAACCTCGTTTTGCGTGCGGTCGAAGCGTTGATCGCCCTGCCGCTTGCGGACAAGGTGTTGCTAGGCACCGCCGCCTGCGCCCTCGGATTGTTGTGCAAACTGATGTTCGGATTTTTCGCAGGAGGGCCAAAGCGTAAAGGCGATAGGGACGGCAGAGGCGGAAAGGTAAGGTCGCCCGCCTACGCCTGAGTCTTGCCGCTGTACAGGCAGAGGTCGCTTACGATGCATCCACCGCACTCCGGCCTGCGTGCGTGGCAGACCCGACGGCCGTGAAATATAAAGTAATGATGGGCGGCTGAAAGCCGCCCTTTTGGGATGCATGTGACAAGCGCCTCCTCGGTTTTTTCCGGCGTGCTCTCGCAGCACAGGCCTATACGGTTTGCCACGCGGAACACATGCGTGTCCACCGGCATACGTTCCTGTCCGAACCCGAACGCCAGAACGACGTTTGCCGTCTTGCGCCCCACCCCCGGAAGCGTAAGGAGTTCATCAAAATCGCCAGGCACCTCGCCGCCGTAACGCTCGCCCAATATGGCGGCGAGCTTCACTATATTCGCGGCCTTCGTGCGGTAAAGCCCTATGGTCCGTATCACCTCAGCCACCTCAGCGGGGTCGGCGGCGCCAAGCGCCGCCGCGTCCGGCCACCGCCTAAACAGCTCAGGCGTCACCTTATTGACCGAGGCATCCGTTGTCTGCGCCGAAAGCACCACGCACACAAGCAGTTCAAACACGCCGGAATGTACGAGCGCCGTGCCCTCGCCCTCGTATGACACGGCTAGGCGGTCCACCACCTCCGCAACCTTATTCTTGCTTAGAATCTTATCGCCCATATGCATAGAGTATACCATGCGATCAGCAGCGGCACACAATTTGCGAGCCTCCACAGAAGCGCGCAATTCCACTGGAAAATGCCGTCGCAAATCAAACTGTCTGAGCCAGCGAGCGTAGCGAGTGCTGCGAGTTTTTGATTTGCAGGCAGAGGCCAGCATGGAATTTCCAGCTTCGAGGACTAGCGAGCAGAATTGTCGTGACGCTGCAAGCCGCTAAATTCCGTGCCCACCGCCCCCTATTTTCTACGCAAGCGTAACTGTCCGCACGCCGCCCCAATATCCGCCCCCAACGACCGCCTTACCGTCGCCGGCACCCCCTTTCGCCCAAGCCCCTCACGAAACCTCTCAGCCGCCTCGGAGCCCGACCCGTGCACCGTGCCAAGACCCGTACCCGCCCCATTAAGCGGTATCAAATTCACGAGGCAATTCATCCCCCTAAGCAACGCCGCCAGCTCCGCCGCATGACCCGCCCCATCATTGAACCCATCGATCAATGCGTACTCAAACGTCGTTCGCCTATGCGTAGCCTCGTAATGCCTGCGTGCCGCCTCCACCACTGCCCGCACCCCATACTTCTTCGTGACAGGCATCATCTGCACCCTAAGCTCATCGTTCGGCGCGTGCAGCGACACCGCAAGCTCCACCTGCGGCAATTCCGCCGCAAGCCTTTTCATCCCCGGCACAATCCCGCACGTCGACAGCGTGATTGAACGCCGCGACAGATCGCGCCCATGATCGTCCGTGAAATTCTCAATGAACTTTTTTACATTGTCGAAATTGTCAAGTGGCTCGCCTATCCCCATCAACACGATATTCTTCGTGCGGGCACCCGCCGCATTCTCCGACAGGATCACCTGGAGCGCCATTTCTGCCGGGCTGAGGTTCCGCGAAAGCCCAAGCTCCCCCGACGCACAAAACAAGCACCCCATCCTGCACCCCGCCTGCGTGGAAATGCAGACCGAGTTGCGGTCCTTGTACTTCATAAACACCGTCTCGATCTCGATATAGTTCCCATCGTGCGTCCCGAACAAGTGCTTAGTTGTCTGCCCGTCCGCAGAAGATATGGACTCCACAAGGCCGAGGTCATCGATGCAGGCCGCCGCCATAAGCTTCTCCCGCACCGCCGCCGGCACATCGGTCATCTTCGCAAAATCGTTCACGCCCTTGGCATAAAGCCACGAGTAAAGCTGACGTGCCCTAAAAGGCCTCTCGCCGAGCCCGTCGCAAAAATCCACCAGCTCGGCAAGGCTTAAATCATACAACGAAACCATTGGGCATTATTGCCTGCGTATCGTCTCCATGACCGGCGGGTCTATCGCCCTGTCCCCGTTCACCGGCACGGACGCAATCGCATCGACCACTTCGATGCCAGAAATCACCTTGCCAAATGGCGCATAATCGCCATCAAGGAAGAAGCAGTCCACGTCCGTGATAAAGAACTGGCTGCCCGCCGAGTTTGGATCGCCCGAGCGCGCCATGCCTATGGTGCCGCGCGTAAAGCTGAGGGGGTTGTCATACCCATTGGCCGCAAACTCGCCGAAGATACGCTCACTCGGCCCGCCGGTGCCCGTACCGTCAGGACACCCGCCCTGAATCATAAACCCTTGGGAAATCCTATGGAAAGTCAGGCCGTCATAAAAGCCTTGGTCTACAAGCTTGAGAAAGTTCTCCACCGAGATCGGCGCTGCGTCTGCGTCAAGCTCCAACACTATCACGCCGCCGTCCTGCATAACTATCTCCACAACCGGCGACCCATCAGACTGAGCCGCATCGCCGCCCGCATCCGAAGGCGCCGTAGTCGTGGCATCGTTGCCACCGTCGTTCAAATCTACCGACCCGCCCGGCTCGCCGCCGCCAGAGCTACACCCCGCAAGCAGAGCGCCCGACGCCAAGGCAAACGCCATCGCCAATATCAGCTTATTTCGCTTCATCGTCATTTTCCTCATCGTCCTCCTCATTTTCTCCATCATACTCTCCATAATATTCATCCTCGTACTCCTCGTCTTCCGCGCCGTCGCGCTCCTCCGTTACGATTCGCAACCCATACCGGCCGTCATCCTGCCCGAATTGCCCTGCGCCCGTACCGTGGTTCTCCTCCTCAGCCCGGCTTTGCTTTATCTTTTCGCGTAGGAAATGGGCGATAATAAGCACGACCGCAATCAAAATGGCCGAGACTATCACCGTAGGGTTTGCAAAAATGTTTTCGCCGCTACTCATGCGCCTATTCTACCACAAGATACATATGGTAGAATAGACCCTATGAGCATCACGACCAAAAAACTATACGCCGAGCTGATGGGCATCCTCGCAAACGGACAGAGCGCCGCCGTCATATCCGCCTATGTGCCAGATGGCGGGGTAACAAAACGCGTTGTCGCCGAGGGGGATTATGTAGAGTATTCCGGCAGCCCTGTAACGCATTCCTACGCCCCCGACGGCACCCTGACCGTCGTTGAGCGCTATCTGCCAAGGCCGCGCCTTGTCATACTCGGCGGCGGCCATATCGCGCTCGCCCTTACGCAAATGGCGAAGGCCTGCGATTTCTACACACTCGTGTTCGATGACCGCCCGATGTTCGCAAACGCCGAGCGATTTCCACATGCGGACGAAGTCATATGCGATGATTTCTCATGCCTGTTCGAACGCATCGGGATTCGTGCCGCCGATTACGTGGTCATAGTGACGCGCGGCCACAAGCACGACCAAGAGTGCATCGAGGGCGTGTTAAAAGGCGAGCCGCCCGCCTATACAGGCATGATAGGCTCGCGCCGCCGCATCGCCATAGTAATGAAGCAGCTTGCGGACGAGGGCTACCCGCAAGAGCGGCTTGACGAAGTGTACTCGCCCATAGGACTTAGAATAGGCGCCATCACCCCGGCGGAAATCTCGGTGTCCATACTCGCCGAGCTTATACAGATCCGACGCGCAAAGCTCGCAGACCCCGCTCTCGCCACAGGGACGGCCGACCCCGCCAATACGCTCTCCTGCGACCTTGAGACCGCCGCCCGCCTCGCCGAGCATGGCGAAAGCGCGGACGCCCTTATTACAATACTGGAAACGCATGGCTCCGTGCCACGCGAGACTGGCGCGAAGATGGGAATGTCATACGAGGGCTCGATTATCGGGACCATAGGCGGCGGCTGTGCGGAAGGCGGCGTTATGCAGGACGCACGGCCCATCATCCGCGACGGCGGCTGGCGAACGGTCACGGTCGACATGACGGACACCGCCGAGGAAGACGGCATGGTCTGCGGCGGCCATATGACCGTGCTTATCGAGAAGGCCTAAGACATTTCACCGAATGCATTCGGTCAGCGTCCCGACCGCTATCAATTCCGACCATTCTTATCGACCACGCCCCTTACGCCCTACCCCAACGCCATATACTCCTCCAACGTCCTATACACAGGCTCCGCCCCAGACTTCTTCATGCTCAACGCAAGCAAAAACAGCTCGGCCGTATCCACGCAAGTAAGCACTGGCAAATTCCGCTCGGTCGCGTACCGCCGCACCTCAAACGAGTCGGTCTCTGGGCGGTTCGCCACGTTCGGGACGTCGAAAACAGCCTTGATGACCCCGTCGGCGATAAGCCGCCTCGCCGTCTTTGCGTCCGCCTCGCTCACGCTCACCCCAAGCCCAAGCGACTGCAAATAGCCTAGCGTCCCCCCGTACGAATACATATCAAAGCCTGCGTCCGCATACGAACGTATGATCTTCGCCGAAGCCTCGTTCTTGTCCGGGTCGCGGAGCCGCACGTACAGCCCGCCACCTTCCGCCGGTATCTGCACGCCGGACGCAAGAAATCCCTTGTACGACGCCTTCTCAAAACTTTCGTCTATGCCAAGCACCTCGCCCGTGGACTTCATTTCAGGGCCGAGCGCGATATCCACGTCCGTCAGCTTTGCACCCGAAAACACCGGCAGCTTCACCGCCACCAGTTTCTTTTTCCTATACAGCCCCACTCCGAACTCGCTGTCACGGAGCCTGTGCCCAAGCATCGCCGCCACCGCGAGCTTCACCATCGGCACGCCCGTCACCTTGCTTATTATCGGCACAGTACGCGATGCACGCGGGTTTATCTCAATTACATAGATCTCGTTTCCCTCCCAAGCGTACTGGATGTTCACAAGCCCGCAGACCTTCAGCGCGCGCGTGATGCGGTTTGTATAATCGACCAGGACATCGGCCACTTTGTTTGGCAAAGTGTGCGGCGGATAGGCACTTATGCTGTCGCCGGAATGGACGCCCGTCCGCTCCACATGCTCCATTATGCCGGGAATCAATATGTCCTCGCCGTCAGAAATAGCGTCAACCTCGATCTCCTTGCCCTCGATATACTTGTCGATAAGCACTGGGTACTCGTCCGAAAGCGACACCGCCTCGCTTAGGTACTCAAGCAGCTCGACGTCCGAATAAACGACCTGCATCGCCCGCCCGCCTATCACGTACGAGGGGCGAACCACAAGCGGATACCCTAGCTCCTTCACTGCAGCCATGGCCGCCTCTTTCGTCGTCACGCTATAGCCTGGCGGCGTCTTGATGCCGAGCCCCGCAAGAAATTCCGAAGTCTTTTGCCTGTCCTCCGCCAAATCGATGCTCTCAAACGAGGTCCCCAGAATATTCATGCCTCTGCGGTCAAGATCCTCCGCAAGGTTGAGTGAGGTCTGCCCGCCGAACTGCAATACCACGCCCAACGGCCGTTCTTTCTTGATGACGTTCATCACATCGTCTATATGCAGCGCCTCGAAATACAGCTTGTCCGAGGTGTCGAAGTCCGTGCTGACCGTCTCTGGATTGTTGTTGATAATGACGGCTTCGTAGCCAAGCTCCTTGGCGGCCCAGACGCCGCGCACGCAGCAATAGTCGAACTCTATCCCCTGCCCGATGCGTATGGGGCCGGAACCGACGATCAAGACCTTTTCCGCCTTTGATGCGACGCTTTCGTCCCCCTCCTCAAAGCACGAATAATAGTACGGATTGCTCGCCTCGCTCTCCCCGCCGAAGGTGCTGACCGCCTTGTACACGGGGAAAATGTCGTTGTAGACGCGGATATCCGTCAGCACCTCGCGCTTCGCCCCTGAGAGCGAAAGTATCTCATTGTCGGTGAAGCCTATGTCCTCCGCCTCGTGGATAATCGCCGCGCTCAGCTTGCCGCCCGTCCCCGCAAGCGTCTTTTCCATCTTCACGATGCGGTCTAGCCTGCCGAGAAACCACTTGTCGATCTTCGTAATCTCGTAAAGCCTGTCGATGGAGAAGCTGTCGCGCCGCAGGGCCTCCGCAATCGCGAATATGCGCTCGTCGTCCTCGTCCTCTATCTTTGCGACAAGTTCAACGTCGTTTTTTTGCATAATATAAGGGATCCGCAGTCCGTGCATTTTGATTTCCAGTGAGGTTATCGCTTTTAGAAGCGCGCTCTCAAATGTGTGCGAAATGCTCATCACCTCGCCAGTCGCTTTCATCTGCGTGCCGAGCTTACGCGATGCCGTCTTAAACTTTTCAAACGGCCACCTCGGAAACTTCACCACACAATACTCGAAAACAGGGTCAAAGTCCGCGGCGGTCTTGCCTGTCGAATAATTTTTGAGCTCGTCAAGACTGTAGCCAAGCGCGATTTTGGCAGCAATTTTCGCAATCGGGAAGCCCGTCGCCTTGGACGCAAGCGCAGAGGAGCGGCTTACGCGCGGATTGACCTCTATAGCCACATACGCGTTGGTCACGGGGTCGAGCGCAAGCTGCACATTGCAGCCGCCCTCTATCCCAAGGCTCCGCACAATCCTGTGCGCGGCGGCCTCCTGCATCTTGTATTCATCGTCGGTCAGGGTCTGCATGGGCGCCACGACTATGGAGTCGCCCGTATGCACGCCGACCGGGTCAAAGTTCTCCATGCCGCATATTGTGATGCAATTGTCCTTTGCGTCACGCATCACCTCGAACTCCAGCTCTTTCCACCCCGCCACGGATTCCTCAAGCAGTATCTGGCCTATGGCACTGCTCTCGACCCCGCTTGTAACAAGAGTTTCAAGCTCTCGCTCGTCCTTCGCTATGCCCCCGCCTGTCCCGCCGAGCGTATATGCCGGCCGGATTACCACAGGGAAGCCGACTTCCTCGATAAAGGCTCCGCAATCTTCAAGGCAATTGGCTATCGTGCTGCGAGGCACGGGCTCCCCGATCTTCCGCATAAGCGCCCGAAATTCCTCTCGGTCCTCGGCCTTCTTTATGCTGTCGCGGTTGACCCCAAGCAGGGCCGCCCCATACTTCGCAAGCACGCCTTTCTCGTCCAGCGACATCGCCAGATTTAGCCCCGTCTGCCCGCCGAAGCCCGCCAACACCCCCTGCGGCCTCTCCCGCTCGATGATGGCCTCAAGCGCCTCGTCGGTCAGCGGCTCCATATACACCTTGTCCGCTATCCCATCATCCGTCATAATGGTTGCCGGGTTTGAGTTCACAAGCACGCACTCTATGCCCTCCTCGCGTATGGACTTGCACGCCTGCGTCCCCGCATAATCAAACTCCGCCGCCTGCCCTATCACGATAGGCCCGGAGCTTATCATCAACACCTTTTTCAAACTTTCATTCTTCGGCATAACAACTACCCTCTATCCCTTCCACAACCTTTCACTAGCACAGTATTGCACAATGATGCATAATTATACACATTAATTAATAATTATGCAAGTGCGGCTTTGTTTAAGCTAATTGGTATTTTGTCGTTCCTGTATCGCCTCCGCGAGCATCATGTCCTTGACCTTCATCAGGCGGACCTGATTACCGCGCTCGTTTTCGTCCAGCTTCATGCGGATGAACTTTATGGTTTCTTGCAAGTTCGGGATCATAATGAACTCCAGGGCGTTGACGCGTCTGCGCGTCCTCTCTATCTCCCCCGCAAGCAAGGCAAGCTTCTTCTCCTTGGCTGCCAGTTCAAGCATGGTGGGAAAGACTTCCGACAAGTCCTTTATGGCGCCGTCGAGCTCCCCCGAAGTATGGGCGAAGCCGTAGGGATAGATATCCGAATCGCCCACGCTCTTATAGTCGAACTCAAACTCCGGCACTATTACCGACATTACATTCGCATAGCTTACGCTTACGGCGGCGCTCCGCTTGGGGTACATCAGGGCTTCCTCCAACGCCTCCCTCGACATCACCGCGCCTGCGATGGAGAAGCCGGCGTACACGCCCGTGATATGCTCCTCCACCCTGTCCCGTAGCTCCTTGTTCTCCTTGGCAAGCTCGATAAACCGCTTCATAAGCTCGTCCCGCTTGTCCTTCATCAGCTTATGGCCACGCATGGCGGTATAAAGACGCCCTTTGAGCGTAGTCATCACCATTCTTGTCGGATTTACGTTAAGTCTCGCCATTAAGCCTTATCCCGCACCACTCAGCCTATCCCTCGTCCTTGGGATAATACTTCTTGATGTTTTCTTCCCTGACGCGTTTCAGCTCCGACTTAGGCAACATTCCAAGCAACTGCCACCCAATGTCCAGAGTCTCCATTATGTCGCGGTCGGCCTCGTAGCCCTGGCTTACATACTCCCTCTCAAACTCATCGGCAAACTTGGCGTATAGCAAGTCCATGTCCGAAAGCGCGCCCTCGCCCAGAATAGTCATAAGCTCCTTGCAGTCCTTGCCCCGGGAATAAGCCGCGAAAAGCTGGTTCATAATGTCGGGGTGATCCTCCCTGGTCTTGCCCGCGCCCACACCTTTGTCTTTCAGGCGGGAGAGGGACGGCAGCACGTCTATGGGCGGCCTCATGCCCTTGCGGTGAAGGTCACGCGAAAGGATTATCTGCCCCTCAGTGATATAACCCGTCAGGTCAGGGATTGGGTGCGTCTTGTCGTCCTCTGGCATCGTAAGGATGGGTATCAAGGTGATGGAGCCTGCGCCCCTTTTCTTTCTCCCCGCCCTTTCGTACATCGTGGCAAGGTCCGTATAAAGGTAGCCGGGATAACCCCTCCTGCCCGGCACTTCCTTGCGGGCGGCGCTCACTTCGCGCAGAGCCTCTGCATAATTCGTGATGTCCGTAAGTATGACAAGCACGTGCATATCGCAGTCATATGCAAGGTACTCCGCCGCCGTCAACGCCATACGCGGCGCGGCGATACGCTCCACCGCGGGGTCGTTTGCAAGGTTCATAAACAGCACCGCCCTGTCGATGGCGCCCGTGCGGTTGAAATCCGAGATAAAAAAGTTCGCTTCCTCGTAAGTGATGCCTATGGCGGCGAACACCACGGCGAAGTTCGACTCGTCGCCCCTTACCTTCGACTGGCGCGCTATCTGCGAAGCGAGCTCCGCATGAGGCAGGCCTGCACCCGAAAAAATTGGCAGCTTCTGCCCTCGCACCAAGGTGTTGAGCCCGTCTATCGCCGATATGCCGGTCTGGATAAATTCATTGGGGTATTCGCGCGCGGCGGGGTTCAGCGGCAACCCGTTTATATCCGCCCTTTTTTCGGGTATTATCTCAGGGCCTCCGTCATAGGGCTTGCCCATGCCATCAAACACGCGCCCAAGCATATCCTGGGACACCGCCAAGTCAAGTCCACGCCCCAAGAACCGCACCTTTGAATCCTTCAGGTTTATCCCTGCCGAGCTCGTAAAAAGCTGAACCAATGCATCCGAGCCGTTGACCTCCAACACCTTGCAATGGCGGATCTCGCCGTTTTGAAGCTCTATCTCGCCAAGCTCGTCATACGAAACGTCCTCCACGCCCCTGACAAGCATCAGCGGGCCTACGACCTCAGATATCGTCCTGTATTCTTTAATCATCTTGCTCCGCCTCCTTCTCCACGAGGTCTTGCACGCCAGCCCGCATCTCCGCCAAAATCCTTTCGTACTCCGCGCCGCATTCCGCTTCCTCTACATACTTGAAGCGCCCTATGGCCTCCCGCACTTCCATGTCAATCAATTTCTGGAACCACACCCCCTTGTCGAGCGCGCCCACGGCAAGCCTGTAAAATTCAAGCACAAGCACGAGCAGGTGGTATTGTTTTGTGAGGGACGCATATTGGTCCACTTCATGGAACGCGTTTTGGTGCAAATAGTCCTCCCTGATGGAGCGGCACGCCTCAAGCTTGACCCTGTCGGCGGGCGACAATGCATCCACACCCACAAGCTGCACTATCTCGTTAAGCTCAAATTCCTCTTGCAGCAGCCTCATCGCCTCGCTTCGGAGGGCGGGGAAGTCGCTCGCCACATTCTCCGCAAACCACTTGTCCAAGCTGTCGATATAGAGCGAATAGCTGTTGAGCCAGTTGATGGCGGGGAAGTGCCTTTTGTACGCAAGCGAAGAATCCAAGTTCCAAAACACCTTAACGATACGCAAGGTCGCCTGGCTTACAGGCTCAGAGATATCGCCACCTGGCGGGCTTACCGCGCCGATGGCGGACAGGGAGCCCTCACGCCCCTCTTTCCCCAGGCTGATGCACTTGCCGGCACGCTCGTAAAACTGGGCAAGACGGGAGCCGAGGTAGGCGGGGTAGCCTTCCTCGCCCGGCATTTCCTCAAGGCGTCCCGACATCTCGCGCAGAGCCTCCGCCCACCGTGAGGTTGAGTCCGCCATAAGCGCCACCGAATACCCCATGTCCCTGAAATACTCCGCGATGGTGATGCCCGTATATACCGACGCCTCGCGGGCTGCCACCGGCATATCCGAGGTGTTGGCGATAAGGAGCGTGCGCTTCATCATGGAATGCCCTGTCTTTGGGTCTATCAATTCCGGGAACTCCACAAGCACGTCGGTCATTTCGTTCCCGCGTTCGCCGCAGCCTATATATACAACAATTTCTGCATCGGCCCACTTTGCGAGGGAGTGCTGCACCACGGTCTTGCCAGAGCCGAATGGCCCAGGCACCGCCGCCACGCCGCCCTTGGAAATGGGGAACAATGTGTCTATCACCCTTTGCCCCGTGACCAAGGGGGTGTCCGGCGCCTTCTTCTCCTTGTACGGGCGCCCCATCCTGACTGGCCACTTCTGCATCATGGTCAATTCCCTGGTCTCACCGGACTTTGTCTTGACTTTCGCCACGACGTCCTCTACAGTGAAGCACCCTCCCTCAATGGACTTCACGACGCCCTCCACACCGTATGGCACCATTATTTTATGCACGACCAAAGCGGTCTCCTGAACAGTCCCTATCACATCGCCGCTCTCCACCTCGTCGCCAGCTTCCACCGCGGGCACAAACTCCCACTTCGCATGCCTGTCGAGGGATGGCACCTGTATGCCCCTCGTGATATGGTGGCCCACCATGTCGTATATGACTTCAAGCGGGCGCTGAATGCCGTCGTAAATATTCCCCATCAGCCCTGGCCCAAGCTCGACACTGAGCGGCGCGCCCGTGCCTGTCACAGATATGCCCGGTCCAAGCCCGGCAGTCTCCTCGTAGACCTGGATCGATGCCTTGTCCCCCCGCATTTCGATGATCTCGCCGATAAGCCCCTGCTCGCCCACGCGTACGACGTCGAACATATTCGACCCCTGCATCCCCTCGGCTATCACCAGAGGCCCCGACACTTTTACTATCTTCCCCTGCTTCACTTATGCTCACCTCCAAACAATATGTCCGCGCCGACAGCGCGCTCCACAGACTTCTTCAGCTTTCCGAACCCCACGCCGAAATTTCCGTCCATTCCCGGTATCGGCACAATTGCCGGCAATTTTTCCTCTTTGTATTGGTCTATTGCCGACAGCATTTTTTTCGCATAGCCCTCGGTAATGAAAACAATTGCATAGCCCTCTTTCGCCGCCTTGGACAGCGCCTTTTTCGCCTCGTCCACGCCTATGCAAGGAAAGGCGTCAAAGCCTACCGCCTTGAATCCGAGCACGCTGTCGCGGTCGCCTATCACGCATACCTTATACATAGGTGTCCCTCACCCTCTCCCTTATCGACTCCGCCGGCAGGCCCGCAAGCTTCCCCGCCATGATGATTCTCGCCGTCTTTATCTCGCTTTCTTTGGCGACAATGTAGGCGATAAGGGGCTCGATGCCGCAGGTCACGAACTTCGCTTCCTGCATGTAGTCCAGTATAAGATTGTCGCATAATTTTTCGAGCGCCGTGAACCTCCCTGTATCCTTGAGCATCTGCGAGCCTTCGACAAACACGTCTTTGAGCCCGTATGTGTCGAGCCTGTCCGCAAAATGCTCCACTGTTTCGTCGTATCCGCCGATGTAGAGCCTTTCTGGGACGCTTCCGCCTTCAATGAATATCTTTGAGAAAAAGTCTCTCGGCTTCTTCATCGCCCTGACCCTGACATATGATTTTAGGTTTATTGTGTCTATTTTCAGCGACAGATAGCCCTTGATAAAACCTATGCCCAGAGCGTTTGCGAGAACGCTCATGTCCTTGTAGCAGGCTCTGTCGAGAATAAGATCCACGGCCTGCGGGTCCCCCGTGGTGCCATACGCCTCTATCGCTTCCTCCACACCCTGAGCCATGTTTTCGCGCATGGCAGAATAATTTCTGCCTTGAATCATCTCCGTGATTTCGTCTATAGAAAAGACCCCCGCGTCTATCAACAGCCCCTCTGCGGAAATGCCGAGAAACTCAGCCTTGAGAAGCGCTTTGATATTGTGGTAGTCGTTCGGGTATAGCAGCACCTCAAAATAGGCCTGCTCAGGCACCATGCCAATAACCAGCTTATAGGTCTTTTCAAGCTCGCCGGACAGAAGCGTCTCAAACTCCGCCGCCGAAACGCTTTCCGTGCCGTCGCCATAGCCGAGCTCGACAAGGCTTCTTATGGCCTCGTCCGCCGTTCTTGCGTCCAGCATCCTCTCGACCTTATCACGCGTGAGAAGGTATCGCTCCCTGCTTGCCATGCAGGCGGAGGCGAATAAATAGTCATCCCATCTATATCTCTGCACGCTTGACACCTATTCCCCGAACAATATCCCCACCACCTCAGCCGTAGTTTCTTCTCGTACCGAATCCACTATGGCCTTGAGTGTGGAATTGACTTCCTTTGTGCCGTACTTCAAGATAAATCCGCCGTTCGCGTCGATGCAGTCCTCGGAAAGGGCGATCTTGCCGCTCTTTATCTGGTCGTTCGCCGCCTTGACAAGCTTCTTGCCTATGGCTTTCCTGTCTTCTGCGTTAAGCAACAGCTCCCCTTCGCGAACGCCGGTCCTTGCGATAATCTCCGCAAGAAACTTGATTTTTTCATCCGCTTTCAGACCCGCCAGACATTCGGCCGCACCTTCCATTATGCAAGACACCTTCTCCTGCTTCAAGGCAAGCCGTATCTTGCGTCCCTCCAGCTCTGCCAACGCCTGCCTTCTTTGAACCAATACCGCCGAGTCCTTTGCCGCCTTCTCGACCGCTCGCCCCCTTATAGCTTTGGCTTCCTGCTCTGCGTCCGCTATGATTCTCTCCGCCTCTTTTTTTGCATCGGAAATCACGCCGTCCGCATAGCCGGCCGCATCTTCCGCGATCTTCGCCGTGATAGCGTCTATGCCCATATGCTCACATCCTTGTCCTGCATCGCCATGAAAATCCCGCACGCAAATCAAACATTGCTATACATGATAAAGGAGATCAACAACGCAAATATCGCATAGGTCTCTATCATGGCCGCGTAGATAAGCGCCTTCGACAGCTCGCCGGACTTCTTCCCGATAAGCATGATGCCCGAAACCAGTGCCTTGCCCTGCACCATTGCCGCCACAAGCCCGACCACTCCCATGGGAACGCAACTGAACAGCAGCCACAGGCCGGTGTTCGCATCGGTCACGGTCATGCTTCGCTGGATTACCAGAAACGCAAGCAGCAGGCCGTAAATGCCGTTCGTCGAACCCATCGCCTGAAGAACCAGCGTCTGCCCAAACTTCCTTGAGTCCTCCTTGACCACGCCGGCGGCGGCCTGCCCAGCCCAGCTCATCGCCACAGCGGAGCCGGCGCCCGAGCAGCCGAACGCGATAACAGCCCCTATCAAGCCAAATACCATACCTATTTCCATACTATACATCCTCCTTCACTATTCTTATATACTCCGTCTTTCTCATAAAAGGTTCAAAGGCTATACCTGAGCCCTCATAAAACTTGCCCATAAACTCCACGTATTGCAGGCGGATCGAATGCACGAAAGCGCCCATCCCGCTCATTAGGAAATTGAATATGTGGGACGCGAACACAATCAAGATAAACGGGATGATTCCGAGGATGCCGCTCGCCGACATACCCGCTAGCATATTGAACACCTCCGCTATAACGGAGCCTGCCAAGCAAAGGGCAAGCAGCCGCATATAGGACAGGACATCGGAAAGATAGCCGACAATCCCGTAAAGGTTCATAAACCCCGAAAGCCGTTTGGCTCCCTTTCCCGCAAACATGGGCACCACTATTATTCCGCCGGCGGAAAGAATGGTCATCCAGAGCCCGACGGTCGAAGCGCCCGCGAAAAGGCTGTCGCCCGCAAGAAGAAAGACCAGGCCCGGTATCAACGCATACCAGAGGAACACGCCGCCGATGGCTTCTGCGACCTTTCCGTCCCGTACAAGAAGATGGGCCTTCACGCCCAAGGCGACAAAGATATGTATGAGGCCCACGATACAGGAAAAGACCATCATGTACATGGTGTTTTCGACGGGGTCGAACCAAAGCGGATCGAGCACCGCCGTCCCGTCCCCGAATGTCGCAGAGGCCACGGAGACCAAGTCGCCGAAAAAACTGCCGAACACCATGCCCCATATAAAGGTCGCGACCCCGCAATATCCAAGCTGCTTTATGAACTTTCGCGCGGTACCTTCCATCTTGCCCGACCTCACCAAGACGAAACTCACTGCCGCCAAAATTGCGCCATACCCCATGTCCGCAAACATTATGCCAAAAAAGCAGATATAGAACAGGGCGAACACGGGTGTCGGGTCTATCTCCTTGGAACTCGGCAGGGCGTACAGGCTTGTAACGATCTCCACCGGCTCGATAAATTCGTTGTTCTTCAATAATATAGGCGTTTCCTCGTCCTTTTCAGGGGCGGTGATCTCATAGTAGCAGCCGTGCCTGGCCAACAATGCGCCAAGAGCCTCAGATGCCGACGCTGGAACCCAACCGTCCAAGTAGAAAGTCCGCTCCGTAATAAGCATACGGTCCGCTGCCTGCGCCCTGTCCCTCTCGATGACAAGATAATCGTGGTACAGCTCTATTGATTCTTTGTGCTCCGCCATGGCGGCAAGGCTTTCCTCCGCCTGCCTCATGCCGTCTGCCAACGCCGCACGCTCTGCCTCGCAACGGGCTATATTGTCTGCGGTTGTGCCCTCTATATCCTTGAAAACCACTTCGCCGAAGCTGTACTCCCTCAGCGCTTCCCCTACCGCCTCCGCCGCCTCTTTATGGTAGACCGCGTAAACATACTTGCTGTCCGCATCCTCGGAAACGACGGCAAGCTCGAACATATCTGTCTTTTCCTCTATGGCGCTCTGCACGATGCCAATGTCGGTCTCCGACGGCATCATCCCTATATTGACGCACGAGGACTCCGTGCCGTATGTTTCAAGGGGTATGTCATAATCCGCCCAAGGGGCAAAGCCGATAATTGCCGTTTCGATTTTGTTTGTCTCGTTTTGTAATTCTTTGATGCTAGTCATAAGGCTTAGCACTTTGTCTGCGTCTGCTTCCATTGCGGACAGGCCCTCGATTTGTTCTGAAAACGTATGTTCGTCTATCGTGCGTCTTGACCGGAACAGAGGTTTTTTTGACGTGTCGAATGCGTCAAGCGTTTTGAGCACGCCTGAAACGGCGTTTATCCTGGCCTCCAGTTTGGACACGGCGGACTCACGCCTCTCGCCCGTGACAATCGCAGACCATTCATCGTCATTTAGCCTGTCTTTCTGGCTGTTCAGCTCGGTGACCCCAAGCTCCATCAACTGCGTCATAAGCGGCTCCCTCGCCGCGTCGATGCCAATTGCCATGAATTTGTCCATCCTGACAATCGCCACTAGCCCACCACCTTCTTGACGACCAAGCCTATAGCTTTTGCGCTATTCTTTTCAGCACTTTCCGAAAGCATCTTGCATTCCCACTCTGCCTTGTGAATAATTCGCTCGTAATCCAGTGCGGCTTCTCCCTCGGCTTTGGTAATGCCTTCCTTGTGCAACGCATCCGCTTCCGCCTGCGCCCGCTTTACAATGGCCGCCGCCTCGTCCTTGGCGACGCTTATAAGCCGCTTGGCCTCCGCCTGCGCGCCACGCTTCGTTTCGCTGGCCTGCCCCTCCTGTTCCCGTATTTTCAACAAGTATTCTTTTGCCGCCATAGTTCTCCTTGTGTACAACGCCATGCCGATTTCGTGCCCCTCAGTGCCCATCTTCTCGAAATCCGGCACAGGGAATAGTATTTTATCATATCTTGCTGTTGAAATCTCGCACAATAGACCGTATAATAACATTCGGCTTGTTTATGCAGGCTAGGCGCACCACAGTGCCATATGCGGATATGGCGGAACTGGCAGACGCGCACGGTTCAGGTCCGTGTGCCGCGAGGCGTGGAGGTTCGAGTCCTCTTATCCGCACCAAAAACGGATGCCCTGTTCGGGGCATCCGTTTCTTCATCCAAGCATCTCTAATAGAAGCCTGCGCTTACATAAAGATGTACTGCATCACAAAATAGTACACATCACGATCCTTGCCCTCCACGAGGTTTTTGTAATGCGCCTCCCATGCGGCATCCACTTCGTCAGGCCGCGCCTTCACATAAGCGTCGTAGTCCAGCAAATACTTGCTATCCGTTGTCATATCAGATACCTCCTCTATGCATCAGCTTACGTACTCAAGGCCTTTTTTGACCGAGGCCGCCGCATTCTTGCTCCAGTAGTCCGCCCCGACATATTCGCAGGTCTCGGCGCTGACAGCGTTGCCGCCAATCATCACCTTGATGCCATCGCGCAAGCCTGCGGCCTTGAGCTCGTCGACAACTTCCTTCATGGAAGCAATCGAAAGCGTCAGGACGCCGGAAAGGCCTACTATCTGCGGCTTGTTCGCCTTTATCGCGTCGACAAAAGCGCCCGATGGCTGATCGATGCCGATATCCACCACCGCAAAACCCGCCGCTTCGGACAGTGCCTTGTAGATATTCTTGCCTATATCATGTATGTCGCCTGCGACCGTGCCGAGCACTATCACGCCCTTTGCCGCCTGCGCGCTGCCAGAACTCATCAGGGGCTTCAGCGTTTCAAGCGACTGCGTAAGTATCTGTGCCGCATACATAAGATCGCCCACAAAATACGTGCCCGACTCAAAGTTATCGCCTACGATCTCCATGCCTTGCTGGCACGCCTCGACTACCGACTGGGTTTCGTCCGCAGAGGGGCTACTGGCGATAAACTCGCCCAGAATGCCTTCCACCTTGTCTTCTTCGAGATCGCCAAGCGCCTGCTTCAATACTGCTACATCTACCATATTTGCATTCCTCCTTAAATAAACAATAAACTGCTATGTGTTAATTTTTTTAATAATGTGCGTTGTCGCGCACCCACTCCAGTACAGCCTGCAGCTTGCCGACATCAATGCTCTTGATATCCATGACGCCCTTGTTGAAAGCGAAGAAGAAATGGTCGCTTTTCATGCATATCTCGCACATTTCCTTGACGACGTCAATGCACTCTTCCTTGGACTTGGTAAGCGTGATGGTAGGATCGAAGAACCCGCCGAATACATGGTCTTTGCCAAATGTCTCGGTGTACTTCTTCATATCGCCGTCCTCAACCCATGCGACCGTTGACTTGGGCAAGCGGGTCAGGTAATCAAGGAAGCGCGTCCAGTCGTTCTCCGCGAATATCGTCGCGCCAATATTACGCTTGTCCATCTCAATTACAAGTTCCTCAAAAGTCGGCCACCACAGCTTCTCAAATTGCTGAGGGTTCATATACGGCGCCAAGTGAAGCGGGATAAAGCCCTGCATACCTGGGTATGGGTGCAATGGGGTCGCCACCTTTATCATATGGGGCAGCACGGCCTTGCACGCGGCCTCCACCTTGTCTGGCATACGACGGCAGTCCATAAGTATCCCTTTGAAGCCACGAAGCTGGTCGGCCAAAAAATCGAACGGCGCTTCCGTCATGGGAGCCGTGACGGTCCCTGCGGAATAGCCGTACTTCTGCGACAGGGCACCTATGGTGCCCATTCTGCCGGCTTCCCGGACAGTCCACTCCTGAAACGCTTTCGCGAACACGGTGGCACTGTTTATCGGGTCTGTGTCGAGCGCCGAGCATACCCTTGGAAGAAACACTTCCATAATGGTGTCGTACGGGCTTTCGATAAAGGCATCGTAGTCCTCCGGGAACATCGTCTCGATCTCAGGGTGCTGGACCACGCCGTTCGACGCGAGAATCCAGTTCTTCGCGCCTAGCAGCTGATAGACCGGCGGATACCTGAGATTCAGCGATGCCATACTGTCCGAATAGAAAGTTTCGCAAATCTTGTCATGTGCCTTAAACTCCAGCTCCGGGTCGTAGTGCGCCTCAAGCAGAGACACTCCAGCCAGCCCGCATGCTGCCTCAAGCGTGAAATTCGGATAAACCGGCACCCTCTTGGGCCGCTTGCCCGAGAATAAATCCTCGCGAATTGCGCTACGCTCCGCAAACAATTCCGCTACATTGCTCAATTAAACTCACCTACCTTTCTTGAAAAATTACGCGTATCCGCTATATGCCAAGATACGCCTGCTTTATATAGTCGTCTTCAAGCAAGGAGTGCCCCTCGCCCTCTTTGACGATCCTACCGTTTTCGATAACATACGCATAGTCTGCAACCTCCAGCGTCATATGCACGTTCTGCTCGACAAGGAACACCGTGATGCCCTCTTCGCGAAGCTGCTTGACTATCTTGAACACCGCCTGCGCCATCACGGGCGAAAGGCCGTAAGAAAGCTCGTCAAACAAGCAAAGCACGGGGTTGCTCATAAGGGCTCGTCCCATCGCGAGCATCTGCCGCTCGCCGCCGCTCATGGTCCTGGCAAGCTGGTTCTTGCGCTGTCCAAGTATCGGGAACAGCTCGTACATACGTTCGAGATCGGGCTTCCGCTTGCCCCAGAGCTTGCTGGGATACGCACCCATCTCCAGGTTTTCCGTAATGGTCATCTCGGGGAAAAGCCGGCCGCCTTCGGGTAGATAGGAAATACCCTTCTCGATAATCTTGTCGGCCGGAAGGCTGTCGATCCGCTCGCCTTTGAAAGTCACTTCGCCCGATGTTGACTTTATCATGCCCGTGATGGCGTTGAGAAGTGTGGTCTTGCCTGCGCCGTTCGCGCCGAGAAGCGCAACCACCTTGCCCTCTTCCACATTGAGGCTCACGTCCCACAGTGCCTGCAGATTGCCGTAGCTGACATTAATGCCTTTTACTTCAAGTATCGCCATGGCTACACCTCCCCTCCAAGATAGACTTCGATGACATGCGGATTGTTCGCAATCTCTTGGGGCGGGCCTTCTGCTATGAGCTCGCCGTGATGCAGCACTATGATGCGGTCGCAAATGGACATGATGGCCTTCATGACGTGCTCTATCATAAGCACCGTGATTCCGGAATCGCGCACCTTCCGCACGAGATCCATGGCCTCGCTGACCTCAGCAGGGTTAAGGCCAGCCATCATCTCGTCAAGCATTATCACCTTCGGCTTTGTGGCCAAGGCACGTGCGACTTCAATCCGCTTCTGCATGGCAAGAGGCATATCCGGCACGGCGACACCGGCATACTTTTCAAGGCCGACAAAGGCTATGGTTTCGTCTGTAAGCCTTTCCGCTTCCGCATATGTCATATCCCTCTGCCCGAAGAGCGCGCCCATACGGACGTTTTCGCGCATGGACATATCCGGGAAATTCTTTGCCGCCTGAAAAGTACGGCCTAGCCCGAGATGGCAGATTTTGTCCGGATTGAACCTGTTGATCACTTTGCCTTCGAATGTGAATGTCCCTTCGTCAGCCTTCAAAAACCCGGAGACGCAATTGAACAGCGTCGTCTTGCCGGCACCGTTCGGCCCGATAAGGCCAAGTATCTCGCCCTTCCTGAGATCGAAGCTGACATTGCTTACAGCCGTCATGCCTCCGAAGCGTTTCGTGATGCCATTGCCGACCAGGATATTTTCAAAACTAGACATCGCCAATCACCTCCCCGCTATAGCCTCTCTGTTTCTTTGCGATCATCGAGTCTATCAGACCGAAAATACCCTTGGGCAACACCAAGACCACAACAACCATGACGGTTCCGAAGATGACCATGTAAAGGTTCGTAGTTCGGAGCAGATAGTCTTGCAGCACATAGAATATGACCGCCCCGACTATAGGACCGTAAGTCGAGAACATGCCGCCGAATATCGCCATCAGCACGGGGAAGAAGCTTGCCAGCATCCTGAATGCGAGATCCGGGTCAACATAACCGACCGTCGAAATCATCGCCGCGCCGACCGCGCCCGCAGGGGCTGCGCTTATGGCGAACGCAAGAACCTTTGTAAGCGTGGTGTTCACGCCTATATGCTGCGCGCTGTCCTCGTTCTGGCCTATACAGGTAAGCGACAGGCCGAATCTGGACTTGTTCATAAGCAGTATCGCGACAAGAGTGACGATAAACACTATCAGCACCGCATAAAAGACCATGTCATTGTCGAAGGTCTTCACGAAACGCCCTTTTGTCCGAGTGAACACCCCCTCATACCAGTGGAAAAACCTGTTGAGGAAGAGCGCAAGCCCGAAGGTGAAGATCGTGAAATATATCCCGCGCAGGCGCAAGGTTATCAATCCTATGCCAAACCCCACGCCGAAGGCGAGCAGAGCCGCGAGAAGTATTGTGACCCCTAAGGGAAATTCCCGCCCGATTACCGCCTGCAAATACATGCCAAGACCGTAAAAGGCAGCCGTGGCGAGCGATATATAGCCCGTCTTTCCTGAAAAGAACGTCCATGAGATCGACAATGTGCAATACGTCATAACCCACGCGAGGAAAAGCGGCGGATATGCGCCCGAAAAGCTCGGTATGAACATCATGAAGACAAACGCGGCAAGGATGGCCAAGGCTTGGATCTTCGCGGCTTTTGTCTCCCAAAAAACTTTCTTTACGAGTTCCATGCCATCACCTCCCCATAAGCCCCTTGGGCCTTACGACCAAGAGGACCATTATTATCATGTAGAATGCCGATATCATAAACACCGAATCGACAAAGGTGCTGATAGCATAGCCGGCGATGCCCATAATAAAGCCGCCGAGGATGGCGCCTTTGACGCTGCCGAGACCCCCAAGCACCACTATGATAATGGCTATTGTGGTATATCCTATGCCCGACACGCTCGAAAAAGGCTCTCTCATTGTAATCAGCACGCCCGCACAGGCGGCAAGCAAGCCGCCTATCCCGAAACATATGGCCATAATCCTGTTGATCTTCACGCCGAGCAGCGATGCCGCCTGGGGATCCTGCGCGGCCGCGCGTATGGACTTGCCAAGACGCGTCTGTGACAGAAAGACGCTGTACGCGACACAGATAATGGCCGCTATCACCATGACGAACACGCTTGATGCAGCGATGTTCACCCCGCCTACGGTATACGGATACATCATGAAGGGGAACGAGTGCGGCGCCGAGCCCATGCTAGACTGTATCATGTTCTGCACGATAAAATATATACCGAACGAAACAAGAATCGCATTCCCCTCAAAGACGCCCATGTTCGGCGATATCTTCTTCACCCGCTTGAACAGCGTGATGTGAAGCAAAAACGAAATCGCAAACACCAGCGGGCAGGCTATGAGCAGGCATATCAGCGGATGAATGCCCGTACGGGTATGGACCACGAACGTGATAAAAGCGGCAAGCACGATAAACTCACCGTGCGAAATATTGAGGATACGCGCCACGCCATATTGCGTACTCAGGCCCATCGCCATGAGTGCATAGACGCTGCCCATTGCACACCCATTGATGAGTATTAAAAGAAAGGTATCCATTGATTCCACTCCTATTGTGTGACCGAATTCGCAACAGCCCCTGAAACCCGAAAGGGCTTCACGGGGCTGCGCGTTTTAACGTTCACTTAATGTACGACAATAGTTCCGACCTATGCTTAAACTAGTTCGCCAAATCTGCCGGCCACGGGGGCTTCGGGAAGATCGGGTCTGCTGTTCTGCGGTGGTCGGCGTCGATGACTTCAAAGACCCCGTTCTGCCACTGGCCTACATTGCCGAGGTACATATCGTCCATAAGGATGTTGTTCGTGAAGCGAAGCTCAGGATGCATATACGTGTTGAAGGTGGCACCGCTGTTGAGATATGTGATAAGCGTTTCATTGTTGATCATGCCGTCCTCGTTGAGCTCGCCTGCATTCTCGACAGCCTGCTGCAGAATCTGCATGGCCGCGTAGTAGGGAACATGGCCCCACCAATCCTGGAACACGGTGCCGTCCGGATTGGGCGTGCCGTCGGCGTTCAGCCAGAACTCGCCCTTGCCGATCCAGTAGTTTTTGAACATCTCGCTATATTCCCTTGCGGACGCACTGGACTTCTCGTTCCATGCGCCCCAGCCCATTATGCCCGTCACGGACTGCTGGCTGTGGTCGCCGAACGCAAAGACCGGGAAGAAGTCATAGCAGAGGCCTGGGCCTAGAAGGTACATGTCCGGGCTGTAGTCGAGCCTGATTGCTGCCTGCGTAAGCGGAATGGACTGTCCGGGATACATATAGCCCAAGAACGCCGTCGCTCCGCTTGCCTTCGCATTGTTGATGACTGTGTCTGCCTGCGGATCGTCCGGATCTACGGGCTCGCTGCCCTTGATCTCGACGCCTATTTCCCTCAGAGCCGCCTCTGTGGCGCCCCAGTACTCAATGCCATGAAGGTCGTTGATATACGCGCAATAGACGGAATCTACGCCAAGTTCGTCAATGAGCTTGACCAGCGCAGGCACCTGCGTTTCTGAATAGCTAAGTATCGCGAAGGTATTGACTTGGCCATAGTCCCTTCTGATGTCTTCAAACTGGTTTTCGAGCTCCTTGGCGCCGCCCTCGGCAGCAAGCAGCATATAGCCATACCTTTGCGCTATGGGAGCACAGGCGAAGAGCCTTGCCGTGCTCTCAGGGCCGATTATGAGGTCGGGCTTCTCGCTCGCTACAATCTGCTCAAAAAGCTGCGTTGTCCTCTCCATGTCGGAGCCATCGTCATAGGTCTGGATATCAACGAGAACCTGGCGGTCGAGCGACTTCACGTAGAGTCCGCCTTCCGCGTTGATCATATCCGCCCACATCTTGTACTGCGGGCCGAAAGCCGTCTGCTCAAAGATGGCACCGCCGCCCGTTTGCGGACGGACTCCACGGATAGTGATAACGTCTTTCGCCATGCCGGCCTGATAGCCTTTTTCGACGAGATCGCCGCCACCGCCGCCACCGCCGCCACCGCCGCCTGCAGCCGGGGCAGGGGTCGGAGCCGGGGCATCGCTGCCACCGCCGCCACCGCCGCAGGCCGCCAACACAAGCACCGTAACAAGCACGATGGCAAGTATTATTGCGCTATACTTTTTCTTCATTTACGTTTCCTCCTGTTTTTATGCCTAAAATCGGATTCTCTCACATGACCAAACGCATTCACAAAATGCATCATGCATGCAAGCATAGAAGTATAATACTATGATTTAAGGGTATATTGCAAGCTTTTTGGATTTCTGAGCGCTTCCATGGCATGAAAGCCTCGGTCAGGGGCGGCTAAAGGAGCACGGCATACCGCTTTGGCATTTCCCGCAACCAAAATACGGATCCTCTTTTTCCTTTATTTTAATGAGATGCAGACTGCAGGGCAAATGGTCTTTCAGGCCGTCTGCGGGTATGGCTCCCGAAGGGCATGCGGCAACGCAAGCCCCACATCTTGTGCAATATTCAAGCAGGCCTGTGTAAGGGCGAGGCGTCGGTGCAAGCGGAAGCGTAGTGACCAAGCTTGCGAACCGCCCTGCCGTGCCGAGCTCCGTGATAAGCCCGCGCGACACCCCGAAAGTCCCGAGCCCTGCCGCAAAAGCGGCGTGCCGCTCAGACCAATTGGAGGTATAGCGTGTGCCAGGAGGGTCTGCCGGGTTCATAAAAACTTCCAGGCGGGTGTCGTGCATGGGAATGACCGCCTCATAGCCTTCCGCTCTAATCGCTTCGGCAACCGCCTTTATGGCGCCGTCCGATGGCGGCTGACCGTCTATCCGCCCGTGCAGCCAGCCGTCCGATGGCCAGTCGCCACCTACGTTCTCCTCTGCAATCCACCGTGCAAACGGCATAAAGAACGAAACGATTGACTTTGCGCCTGCCAGCCATTCCTTTGGCTGCATCATCCTTAAATTTGCCTCCTTATTGTCATTAAGCGAGGATATCAACCCATCGTCCGCAGCAGCCACGCCGCATACCGCGCCTTCATAGATTTTTCGTCCCGTGTACTCTGGCTTCTTTGCAACCTCTTCCGATATCCTGTTGCTCGCGTCCACTTCCTGAAACTCAAGCACCCGTGCTGTCATGTCATCCGCATTCATTTTTCAAATCCTTTCTTTCCATCTATGCTGCCAGTTAGAATAGTACCATAATATCCATAGCTGGCGCTCACTTGACATCTATGGGGTCTCGGCTATATAATGGCGTCCGACGCTTGCGAAACAAATTTGCAACGTTGTGTGCAGGCCGGAGTGGCGGAATTGGCAGACGCACCGGACTTAAAATCCGGAGATTCATAAAATCGTACCGGTTCGACCCCGGTCTCCGGTACCAAAACATCGCGGGGTAGAGCAGTTGGTAGCTCGTCGGGCTCATAACCCGGAGGTCTGGGGTTCAAGTCCCCACCCCGCAACCAATGAAAAAACCCGTTGGCATCTCAATGGTTCCGACGGGTTTTTTCATGCCGCTTCGCTGCTCTCGCAATGACGGGCGGTTAGGGCATGGGCTGCGCCACTTCCAATGCACGGAGTATAAGGTCTGCGTAAAGCTCGTTGCCCTGCCTTCTGGCGATATGCACACCGTCGCTCGACAGCAAGCTCGGACTCTGTGCCACAGTCAGATCCCAGTCCGCCACAGTTATGTAAGAGTAGGCTCTCGGCAAGCTGCGGATAAAGCCGTTTATCGCCTCCATATTTGTGCGCCCATGGCCTGTCATCATAATAAGGCTCTGGCCAGGGCGTATCATATCTATTATCTGCTGCGCGTCACGGACTGTGCCGTCCGTGATATTGTGTGCGAGGCAGACCACAATAATGGCGTCGTCCGTCATGATGCCGGATTCGTCCCATTCCCTCAATATTGCGAGGCCTTGCGTCATATTGCGGCCCTCCAATGCGTCTATCGTAACCCCGTCAATGGCGTTTTCGATATCCCTGCGCGCCCCTTGCGTCAAGCTGTCGCCAACCACGAATACAGGGTGGCCTTCCCAATTGTATGCGTCCTCCCTCTCAGCCCTCGGAATCGGCTCCCCGTCCTCGCCTGTCAGTATGGTCACGACAGGGTCGGGAAAAGTCTCCCTGCCAAAGCCCGAAAAATCAGGGTTCGTATACAAATTGACCCCTATGCCTACGGCAAGCGCCGCCACAAAAACAACCGCAATAATTATAATGGTTTTCATCAGTATTTTGACCTATCGTCGGAAAATCCGTCCGCCCTTTCATATTCGTTTTCTATAGATGCCGGCACAAAGCCGTTCGTATCGTATTCGTCTGCCTGCGGCAATTGCGGGGCCTGCGGAGCATACGCCACGGATATTTCTTCCGCTCTATTGCCGTTTTTGCGTTCCTGGGCATCCCCTTCAAGCAAAAATCTTTTTACCGTTTCTTTCAGCAACAACGCCTGAGTGTTTATTTCCTCGCTGGCAGCCGCGCTTTGCTCAGACGTAGCGCTGTTGTGATAGACGACGCCGGCCATATCGGTCACGCTCAAATTAATCTGCTCTATAGCCTCGCTCTGCCCCTTTGCCGCTTTTGCTATGTCGTCGAGCAGCTTGTTTGTCTTGGCTATGCCTTCCTCGATCGTCTTGAAGAACTCAAATGCTTCGTCGACTATCTTTGTCCCTAGATTTGACTTGACCACCGTATCGGCGATAAGCGCATTGCTGTCGTTTGCGGCGCTGCCGCTCTTGGTCGCCAGGTTCCTCACCTCGTCGGCGACCACGGCAAAGCCCTTGCCGTGCGCTCCCGCCCTTGCCGCTTCAACAGCCGCATTCAGCGCCAAAATATTCGTCTGGAACGCTATTTCGTCGATGGCTTTCATCACAGAGCCGATTGCGTGGCTCGCCGTGCTGATCTCCCTCATGGCCTTGGCCATGTCTTCCATTTTATTGCCGCCCTCCACTGCGCTCGCGTATATCGCGGCGGTCAATATCGACACCTCTGCGGCACGGCCTGCGTTTTCGACAGCCTCAGCGGCAATCTCGCCTGCCGTAAGATGAAGCTGGTCCATCGTCGCCGACTGCTGGGAAGCCGATTGTGACATGGTCTGCGCCCCGAGCGACAGCTCGTTCGCGCCGACAGAAAGCTGCTCCGTGGCATTGACCACGTCGCGTACAATCCCGCTTAGATTTGTCACAACGTCATTTAGGGCAATCCCTATGACATCTTCCTCGCTGGCCGGCGTGATCCTGTGTCGAAGGTCGCCCTGTGCCACCTTTTCCAAAACCTCAACTTTCTCCACCAAGCCTTCTATCATCATCTTGAACGAAACGATAAGGCTGCTGATCTCGTCGTCCCCGCGCGCCGCATAGTCCTTGAGCTCCTGCCCCATATCTTTCGGGATTTTAAGACTCCCTGTCCTTGTCACATTGTATGCTATCTTCTCGAGCGTGCCGAGCGGCCGCTGAATCCGGCTGGCAAGACTGCTTATAACGCTCCCCGAAAGCCCCGATGTCACCACCACCACGACCGCGATCACAATACAGAGAACAAATGCGAGGTTTTGCGATTCCCCCGCAAGATGGCTGCTCAGGTAAAGGATAGACACTATTCCGACAGTGCCGCACACTATGGAGCCGACCATGACAGTAGCCATCGAAATCACGATGCGATTACGAATGCTCTTTTTGCTTTCTCCGTTCATGCGACTCCCATGCCCCCGTCAATCAATTGCAAAACCATTACGCCTGCTGCCTGTAGCTCTCCAGGAACGACCGCAGATCCTGGCCAATACGCTCAAGCACGCTTACCTCCGGCAGGAAAACAATCCTGAAATGATCTGGTTCGGGGTAGTTGAAGCCTCGCCCGTGGGTCATCAGCACATGATGCTTGTACAGAAAATCCAGGACAAAACGTTCATCGCTCGCTATTGAAAACTTTTTCGCATCAAGCTTAGGGAATATGTAGAATGCCGCTTTCGGCTTGACGGCTGAAAGACCAGGTATCTCGCAGACGGCCTTCCATATGCACTCGCGCTGCTCATAGATGCGACCCCCAGGCTCAAACAGAGCCGTCTCGCTATAGGGCGGCTCTAGCGCCCTTGGGATGATAAGCTGCGCCGGCACGCTCGCGCATAGCCGCATCGAAGCGAGCATGCGTATGCCGTCGATATAGTCTTTTGCAAGGTCCTTCCTGCCAGAAAAACTCATCCACCCGCAGCGATATCCGCAGAGCATATGGGATTTTGACAGACCGTTGAATGTCACGACCAAGACATCCTCCGCACCGTCCACCGCCGCTGTGGAGACATGCTGCTCGCCATCCATCACAAGACGGTCGTAGACTTCGTCGCTAAACACGATAAGCCCGTTCTCTGCCGCAAGCTTCACAATGCCTTCCAGAATTTCGCGAGGGTAGAGCGCCCCCGTCGGGTTGTTCGGGTTTATGACGACGATCGCCTTGGTCTTGGGCGTGATTTTTGAGCGTATGTCAGCTATGTCTGGAAGCCAGTCGCTTTCCTCGTCGCACATATAGTGTACGGCCTCACCGCCGCAAAACTTTATCATGCCCGTCCATAGCGGATAGTCAGGCGTCGGGAGCAACACCTCGTCGCCGTCGTTGAGCAACGCCTGCACAGCTATGGTTATCATCTCGCTGACGCCGTTGCCGGTAAACACTTCCTGTGCGCTGACGCCTTGTATGTCCTTGCGGGCGCAATACGCAGCGATGGCTTCACGCACCCTCGTCACTCCCCCGCTCTCGCTGTACGGCTGCCCTGCACGCATGGCTTCGCGTAGTTCTTCTCCCACAAAATCGGGGGCGAAAATACCGAACGCCGCCGGATTGCCCGTATTTAGCTGGATGACGTTTATCCCCTCGGACATCATCCTCAAGGCCTCTTCCGCCACAGGCCCGCGAATTTCGTAGCCGACATTGTCCAGCCTTGTTGTTTTTCTATATTGTTTCATTTCTGTATTGTACCACAAAATGCATATGGCCTATGTGTTATACTTTGCCAATGGGAAAAAAATTGCGCAAAATTTACGTAGACAGAATGGTTTTGCTTTTGCTCGCAGTGGTTTTGGCGGCAGCGGGGCTTGGCGCATGCAGCCCAATCAGGGAGTTCTTAGAGGTGGCCGAGAAAATCTCACAGCCTCTGCCGTCGGCCGACAACACGCTTACTTCCCTTGTCGAAGTCACGCAAGCCATGCAGGGGGCGATGGAACGCGGCGAAACAGAGTTCACTTTCAACGCTGCGGACATTGACGAGGATTCCCTTAAAAACATCGGCAACCTTATGTCGACCTTCTGGGGCAAGCCCGTAAGCTATTCCATCAACAGCGAGTTCAAGGGCATTGAGGGCATAATAGATGGGCGCGGGGCTGATATCCGGAACATCACGAACGAATTTGAGCTATCGAACAACTACTATATCTACAATCATGTAAAAAACGGAGCGCCCATCCCCGAAGGCATGAGGCGAGCCAAAGAGATAGCGGCCGCGCTGCCCTATATTGCCGCCGAAGTATTCACGGGCTCCGAAGCGAGCGGCTTTGAATTGACGCTGGCGGTGCACGACTGGCTCGTGGCAAATATCGATTACGATGACAAAATACCTGTCGAAAGCGACGAAAACGGCACATACGGCGCCATTATCCTTAGACGGACTATGTGCCTAGGATACGCAGAGGCGCTCGAACTGTTGCTAAGGTGCTACACAGATGTCGAAGTGACGCAGGTTGTGGGCGAGGCAATGAACCTGAACCGCTATAATGAGTCCTTGGACACATGGAACGGGCATGCCTGGAACGCCGTACGGCTCGGCGGCAATTGGCACCAGATAGACGCCACATTCAACGACCCCCTAGGCAGTCCTTCAGGCCGCCTATCCCACCTCTACTTCGGGCAGAGCGATGCATTTATGTCGAAAAACCACCGTTGGGAGCGCGATTTCTTCCCCGTTTCAAATATGCAGGACTTTCTGTATTTCCGGCAGAGCGGCCTGTTTGCGGAGGACTGGGATGAATTTGAGGCCATCCTTACGGAGTTGCTTTCGGAGAATGAGGGGGAATCCATAGAGTTCATCGAGATAGCCGTAAGGAACGACTCAATCAACGAAGACAATATACAGTTTGTCTATAGCGTGCTGGACGGCCTTGAGGAGCTTTGGTGGAGCGAGCAGGTCTGGAACGGCATCCACGTCCACTCTATCGAGTTTTTGTACGAATCAGCGTAAGCTTGTCATTGTACTTCTTCACGCCGGCATTGTCGTTCTTTTTGTTGTAGATCGCGATCAATTCCTCCATTGACTCGGCATGACGGGGAGCCAGTTTAAGTGCCGCCTTGAACGCCTTTTCCGCATCGCCGATGCGATTCTTGCGGGCATAGGCAACGCCGAGGTAATACCATAGAGGCCACCAATCGTTGAAACGGCTGTCGGCATACGGCTCAAGGATATCTATCCCCTTGCTCCATCGTCCGGACAGCACGGCGTTGTAACCTTTTTCGATCTCTATGGGGTCCTTGAGCTGCGCTATCCTGCCCTTTATCTCGCGACGGTCCTTCGCCACGCGTCCGTGCTTCCCGTATTCCTCCCACGCAAGCTTCGCCTTGATATAGAGGCCGAGGTTTAGATACATATAGCCGAGATAGTACCAACCCATGTCGAAACGCGGATAAAACTCGGTCGTCATCTCAAAATAGTCGATGCACTCGGCTTTGAGGTTGCCTATATAATCCTCTTTTTTGCTGTCGGTATAGAGCTGCCGGAGTATGCGGGCATAACCGTACATGGCGGGAAGGTCATTGAATTTCAGGACCAGCCCGGCACGGAAATAGATGCAGGCATCCTCGTATTCTTCGCGGTCGGCGAAATCCTTCGCCTTTCGCGTCATATTGTCCACGGCTTTCTGGCCGAAGAACAGGTCTATGAACTCCGCATAAGCCTCGCGATGCGGGAATGCTGGATCTATGCCGAGAACGCGTGCCATGTTCTCGGCCAGCACGTTGCTGCGCAAACCTTCCGCCGTGCCGGACTCCTCCCTGTCTTCCTTCCGCATAGGTATCGGGACACCTGCGAACTTTTTGTCCAGGCCGCCTTTCGCGAGGAACGCTGGCGTAAATTCATCGAACGTCAGTTCGTTCATGCGGTGCTTGAGATAAGGGCCGACGCGGTCGGGCCTCTTCGTCAGATGCGTCTCATGCTCTGGGCGCTTCGCCGCGATTTTGTCCGCAGCCTCCTCGCCACCCTTGAGCCGTGAGGGCTGCCTGTCGAATATGCTTGTGATACCGCCCATGTCCTACATCCTTTCCGGCGCGCTGACACCGAGCAGCGCAAGCCCGTTCTTGATAGCTTGTTTTGCGGAAGCCGTAAGCGCCAGCTTGGCGAAGCGAGCGTCGCCCTTGTCGCTCAGGATAGGCTCCTCGTGGTAGAAAACAGAGAACGCCTGCGCGATGTCCGTCACATGACGGGTGATAAGCGAAGGCTCGTATTTTTCGCCGGCATCCGCTATTACATCCGGCAGCGCGCCTATAAGCCTCGCAAGGGCAAAGGCCGAGTCAGACGCGAGGGCTCCGTAGTCGTCTAAACCAAGCAGAGCGTTTGGCGAGATGTCAAGTCCCTGCTCTTCCGCTTTACGCAATACGCTCGCGGCACGTGCATGGCTGTATTGTACATAGGGACCGGTTTCGCCGTCAAAGTTCAGCACCTTGTCCCAGTTGAACTCATAGTCTTTTATGCGGTTGTTGTGGAGCTCCTGGAATATCACCGCGCCTATGCCTATCTGCCGTGCCGCTTCGTTCACATCGTCGGTCACTACGCCTTTTTCCTGAATGATCTCTTTGGTCTTGCTTATTGCCTGGCTCAACACGTCCTCCAAGAACACCACATTGCCAGTCCTGGTGGACATCGCGCCGTCCGCCAGACGCACAAGGCCGAACGGCACATGCACGCAATCCTGTGCCCACTCATGCCCCATAAGTTCAAGTATCTTGATCCATTGCCTGAAATGCAGATCTTGCTGCGACGCGACCACGTAGATATTTTTGTGGAAACCGTAATGCTCTTTGCGATAAACGGCGGCCGCGATATCCCTCGTGATATACAGGGTGGAGCCATCGCTCTTTTTGATAAGCGCCTTGCCGAGGCCGTGTGGGTCAAGGTCTACAATCTGCGCGCCGTCGGAGTCTACAAGCAGGCCGCAAGCCGCAAGCTCGTCCGTGAAACGCTCCATCTTGTCCGAGAAAAAGCTTTCGCCGTCGAAAGAGTCAAAACGGATGCCGAGCATATCATACACAACCGTAAATTCCTTAAGGCTCTCGTCGCGGAACCATTTCCACAAAGCCTGCTCCTCTTTTTCGCCACGCTCGAGCGCCGCGAAAGCCGCTCGAGCTTCCTCCTCAAGCGAGGGGTCTTTCTCCGCCTGGCCATGAAACTCCACGTAGTATTTCAGCAACGTTGTTATTGGCGAAGCCTCGACCTCCTCACGGCTGCCAAAACGCCGGTAAGCCACAATGAGTTTGCCAAATTGCGTGCCATAGTCGCCAAGATGGTTTAGGCGTATCACTTCGTATCCAAGGAAAGACAGGATATTGCCGAGCGCGCTGCCTATGACGGTGCTGCGGATATGACCGATATGAAACGGCTTTGCTATATTCGGCGACGAATACTCCACTAGCACACGACGACCGGCGCCTAAGGCCGAGTTGCCGTAACCTGTCCCTTTTGAGAGGACATCCGTCACCACGTCTTTGCCGTAAGCGGCGCGGTCTACGAAAAAATTGACATAAGGGCCGGTTGCCTGTGCGCAAGGGTCAGCGAGCTCCTCTGCCGCCTCGGCGGCTATCGCCTGAGGGGCTTTGCCTAGCGCCTTGGCGAGCCGAAAGCACGGAAATGCATAGTCGCCAAGCTCTGCGTCTTTAGGCGCCTCTATTGCAGAGTACACGCCCTGCTCGTCCAGCCCGGCGTTCTTTATCGTTTCGAGCGCAGCAAGCCGCGCCGCAATCTCCCGCTTATAGTCTTTCAATCACTTGTCCGACAAAGTAACCACCGTCACTCCGTCGCCTCCTTCATCAAAATCGCCGTTACGGAATCTCGCAACGTGTTTGTTCTTTTTCAGCATCTTGCGGATGCCTTCGCGCAATATGCCCGACCCGCGCCCGTGGTTGAGGACGACTTCATGCATGCGCGCAAGAATGGCGTCGTCCAGGTATTTTTCGACCATCATCTCGGCCTCATCAAGATTCTTTCCGTGAATGTCTATGGTAGGCCTGATCTGATCCATTTTCGACATCACTATTTTAGCATATCTATGTTCACCACGCTTTTTCACCTCGATAGAAGTTTCTTGCTTCTTTACGAGCTCGCTTGACGCGAGCGTCAGCTTCACCGTGCCTATGCGCACGACCACGCGCCCCTTGTCGTCCGGCGCGGTCATGACTTCACCTACGGAATCCGTATCCGGCAGCGCGACTATATCCCCTGGGGCAAGCGCATCGCCCGAAGGCCCGACAGGCACAAAAGATCCCTTCTTCGTGGATTCGGCCTTCTTCTTGTTGATGGACGCAGACCGCTTACGCAGGCGCTTTCTGCTTTCGTCCGTGCGCCGCAGGGCATCGCCGGCATCAAGCGGGCCGCTCGGCACGTGCTGGGAGCCGTCCGCATTCTCCGCCCCCTGCCCTGCGTGATCCGCCCTGCCAGGCACATTCCCTGTGCCGTCCGCCACCCCGCGCGTACGAGCATCGCGTATTATGGCCTTCAGCTCGTCACGCACCGCATCCGCTTCATCCGACGCATCGGCGACAATCTGCTCCGCTTCTTCACGTGCCTTCGAAATTATGTCCTCTCGCTCCTTCTCAATCCTTCCCAGCCGTTCTTCCGCAGCCATAAGGGCTTCTCGGGCTTCTTCTTCTACGTGCCTGATTTCCGCCAGATGTTTTGCGGCATCCATGCGGTCGCTCTCGATCTGCTCCATCACATCGTCAAAATATATCGCCTCTGCATCAAGAAGTTCGCGACTCCGCGCTACTATACCCTTGTCAAGCCCGAGCTTGGACGCTATATCAAACGCGTTTGAGCGACCGGGGCTGCCCATGCACAGCCTATAGGTCGGCGACAATGTTGCGACATCAAACTCCATGGATGCATTCCCTACCCCCGCCGTCGAAATTGCATATTTTTTCAGTTCCGTATAATGCGTCGTCGCCATCACAAGGCAGCCCCGTGACCGCAATTCTTCAAGTATAGCTATGGCAAGCGCCGCCCCTTCGGTCGGATCTGTGCCCGCACCGAGTTCGTCCAGCAGGACTATGCTGTCCGCCTCCGCCTCCGACACTATTTCCACGATGTTTTTCATATGCGATGAAAATGTCGAAAGGCTTTGCTCGATGCTCTGCTCGTCGCCGATGTCCGCAAAAACGCGCCTGACCACAGGCAGCGTCGCGCTTGATGCCGGCACATGCAGCCCCGATTGCGCCATCAGGATGAACAGCCCCACGGTCTTGAGCGTCACGGTCTTGCCGCCCGTATTGGGGCCTGTAACCACAAGCAGCCTATCGCTGTCGCCAAAACGTATGCTGACCGGCACCACCTTGTCTTTTGCTATCAAGGGATTGCGGCCTTTCTTGATATCAACCACGCCTCTATCCGACAATTCCGCCGGACAGGCCTTCATATCGAGCGCAAGATTTGCCTTTGCGAAAATAAAATCAAGATGCACAAGCAGCCCCTGGTTTTCCCTTAGTTGTTCGGCATGCCCTCCCGCCTCTACGGAAAACGCCGCAATGATGCGCTCAACTTCGGCCTGTTCCTCAAGCTCAAGCTCCCTAAGCTTGTTGTTCATGTCCACAACGATCTGCGGCTCCACAAACACAGTCGCGCCGCCCTTGCTGCGGTCGTGTATGATCCCTGGGAAGCGGGTCGCCTGCTCCTGCTTCACCGGCACCACAAAACGCCCGTTGCGCAATGTGACCACCTTGTCCATCAACACCCCGTCAAATGTCCGGCCTGTGATAAAGTTCGTCAGGCTGCTCCGTATTTTCTCGTTTTGCCTTTCGATGGAACGGCGTAAGCGCCTGAGTTCGCTGCTCGCCCCATCGGCAAGCTCCGTATCGGATACTATCGAGTCTGCGATACGGCGCTCAAATTCAGGCATCGGAGTAAGCGCGGAAGCTGGCCTGCGCACAGCAAAAGCACCCTCCGGCACGTCAGACGACAAAAAGTCCTTTATTCGCTTTGCCGAGCCAAGCGCACCTGAAATCTGAAGCAATTGCCTCAGCGTCAACGTCCCGCCTTTTTCAGCGTAAGTCAACGCTTCACGCAAATCGGGAATGTTTGAAAAAGGCGGCGTCCCTTTGCGAAAACAGACGGAAACCGCATCATCGGTTTCTATACGGGATTTTGTTATGGCTTTTTCCTCGGACGAAGGCGTCAACGCCATGCAGGCATCCTTGGCCAAATCCGAAACAGCCCGCTCCGCCAACATATCGAGCGCCTTGTAATACTCAAGGATTGCGTACTCTCTGACCGACTTTGCCTGCTGCATCGCTTATGAATTGTTGCGGTAGTTTTCGAGATCTCCCTTCATCTGGATGTTTTCCATTTGAAGCTCGAAATAATTACCCTCGATTTCCTTGAGTTTGTCCTTGAGTTCGCGAATGAGCTCGCTGCCTTCCTCGCTTTGGTCGCTTACGTTTCGCAATTTTTCGTTGGCGTCTTCCAACTCTGCTTCAAGCCGCTCTATAGCGCCTTCCCGCTCTTCTGCGCTGCGAAGAAAATTATCCATTTCAACGGATTTTGCATTGAGCTTTTCCTGAAGGGCTTCCTTGCTTTCCTGCAAAGCCTTTGCGTCTTCCTTGTATTGCAAATGGTTGCGTTTGGCTTCTTCCCAAAGCTGTTGGTAGTGCGAGATGTCCTTGTGAAGCTGCTCGTTCTCCCGCTCGCCGTCCGCCTGCGCGTCGCGTTCCGCAAAGAGCTGTTCCGTGACATTTATGGCCGCAAGCATTGCAAGCCGTGCAGCCGAGCCGTCAGCGCCCTGCTCCACAAGCCCGCATATGACCTCGTCCACATGATTGGCGATCATCAGGATTCTGTCACGCGATTTTGTGGATGCAAGAGTGTATTCCTGCCCGTAAATGCTTACAGTAGCTTTGCTGATCTCAGATTCCGTCATTTTATCTTCCTCCGACCTTAAGGCAATTGTAACACGAATCCTTGCATAATTGTATCGTTAAACGTCGCGGAGCGCAGCCCCTGCTTCGTCTGCAAGTCCCTTTAATATCTTTGCCATAGCCTTTGCGGCATCCTCGTCCGTCAGCGTCTTGTCCTTATCGCGGAATGTGAGTCCGAAAGCGAGGCTTTTCTTGCCCTCCGGCACCTGCTTGCCTCGATATACGTCAAAGAGCTCTGCGTGTTCGAGGATTTTCCCGCCGCGTTGCTTGATGATTTCAAGCAATTTGCCTACAGGGGTCTCATTGTCTGCAATCAATGCGATGTCGCGAAGAATCGCCGGGTATTTTGGAAGCGGGGCATAGACGCGGTGCGTATCTGCGTTTTTTGCAAGCATGTCGTAATCGAGCTCAAAACAGCAAATACGCTCGGGGATATCAAAGCGCGAAAGCACATCCGGGTGAAGCTCGCCGACAACACCGTAAAGTGCGCCAGCGGCATCTTTCACAAGGGCGCAACGCCCTGGATGGAAAGTGTCATTATCCGATATTGGCTCGAAAACAGGCTCACCAAGCCCAAATTTTTTGAACATATGCTCTATGCAACCCTTGAAAAAGTAAAATCCAGCCGCGTCGCCATAGCCGCCCGCACATAGCGAGAGCGCTTCCGTCGGCAGCCCTTCTTCGTTTATATGATTTTTGAACGTATTGCCTACCTCAAAGATGCGGCAGTCTTTCGCCATATGGTTGTAGTTGCGTGCAAGAGCTTCTACCAAAGACGGCAGCAACGTCGTGCGCATAACGCTGTTTTCCTCCCCAAGCGGATTTATAAGCTTTACAAATGCAGCTTTGTCCGCGTCCCTATCCGCGCCAATAAGTGCGATGCCAGAAGGCGACACAAAGCTGTAAGTCTGTATCTCTGACAATCCCAAGCCTGCCAGCGTATCGCGCAGGATGCTGCGCAGTTCCCAGCTTTTCGACATAGACGCTTCCGCTTCGTCCGCGTGGATTGTCGTTCCAAGCCTGTCATATCCATAGATACGCGCCACTTCTTCTATTATGTCGATTTCTTCAAGCAGATCTATCCTTGTAAGCGGGGGGCTTGCTTTCAGCGCTCCACCTTCGCATATCTCCGTGCCGATGCCGAGCCTTGCGAGCACTCCCGCAATCTCGTCCGCCGACAGCGAAGTCCCTAGCACTGCGTTGACACGGCTTGCACGCACCATTATCTCCATCCGCTCCTGCGGCACGGGATAGCAGTCCGCCATGCCTGCGACCGCCGTTCCCGCCCCTGTCAATTCAATCAATTGGCATACGCGGTCGGCAGCCATCTTCGGCAGGTCTGCCGGCACGCCCTTTTCAAAACGCGACGACGCCTCAGTCCTTATGCCGAGTTTTTTTGAAGTCCTTCTTACGCTGTCTTTGGAAAAGCTTGCCGCCTCGATCAAAATGGTCTTTGTGTCGTCCGTGATTTCGGAGTTGAGACCGCCCATGACGCCTGCAATAGCCACGCCGCGCTCGCCGTCCTTGATAAGCAGGGTGTCCTCATAAAGCGTGCGATCCACACCGTCCAGCGTAGTGAACTTTTCGCCGGCCTTCGCCGTGTCCACGTTTATCTCGCCGCCCGCAAGCTGGCGTATGTCAAAAGCGTGTATGGGATTGCCGAGTTCGAGCATCACATAGTTCGTAATGTCGACGATATTGTTTATAGGCCGCATGCCTGATAGCATCAGCTTCTTCTGAAGCCACCATGGGCTTTCCTTTATCACGATGTCTTCCGCGATACGCGCTATATAGCGTGAGCAATGCTCGGGTTTTGCGATGGAGACTTTGATATGGTTTTCGGCGGCTTGCGGGCGGGTGGACGACGGCGTATCGTCCTTCGCACCCATCCCTACGAGGTCAAGCGGAAGGTCATAAACAGCCGCATACTCGGCGGCAAGGCCGTGGACGGAAAGGCAGTCCGGCCTGTTCGGGGTGATCTCGAACTCTATGACCTGCACGTTCACAAGGCCAAGGACTTCAAAAATATCCTTGCCTAACATTGCGGTCTGCCTTGCCTCCTCCGGCAGAATCCATATCCCGTCTTTGCAGGCAAGCGGCACTACTTTGTCGCTGAAGCCAAGCTCCTGCGCCGAGCAGAGCATCCCGTCTGAGACCTCGCCGCGCAGCTTTCCTTTTTTTATCTTGAGGCCGCCAGGCAGAACGGCGCCGTGCATCGCGACCGGCACATAGTCTCCCTTCTTTACGTTGGCAGCGCCCGTCACGATCTGCACCGCTTCGTCGGCGCCGACCTCCGCCTTGCAAAGCAGAAGATGGTCCGAATCGGGGTGAGGCCAGACGTCATCAAGCCGCCCCAGAACCACGCCGGTCACAGAGCCGTCCCCGTACGTTTTCACGCCTTCCACGTTCGAACCGCTGAGCGTCATACGCTCCGCGACATCCTCTTTCCCGACACCGCCGGGCACATATTCTTCCATCCATGTTATTGGTACAAGCATTTCATTCCCTCATGTAATATCAATAAAACTGTCCGATAAAGCGGATATCGTTTTCATAAAAGAGCCGTATGTCGTCAATGCCGTGCTTGAGCATGGCGATGCGCTCAACGCCCATGCCGAAAGCGAAGCCTGTGTAGCGGTCTGTATCCAGCCCACCGACTTTCAGCACATTGGGATGCACCATGCCGCAACCGAGTATCTCGATCCAGCCGCTGCCCCGGCATACGCGGCACGAAGGAGCGCTGCCGCCGCAGACAAAACAGCTGACGTCCACCTCTGCCGACGGCTCGGTGAAGGGGAAGAAATGCGGACGGAACCTCGTCCGCATTTCTTCCCCGAACATACGCTTCGCAAAAAGGTCCAGTGTCCCCTTGAGATCCGCCATCGTGACGCCCTCATCAACAAGCAGGCCCTCGACCTGATGGAACATAGGCGAGTGCGTCGCATCCGGCGTGTCCGTGCGGAAACACCGCCCCGGCGAAATGACCTTGATAGGCGGCTCTTGCGACATAAGGGTACGCACCTGAACAGGCGAAGTGTGCGTACGGAGCAAGGTGTCTTCCGTGATATAGAATGTGTCCGACATATCGCGGGAAGGATGGTCTGGCGCAGCGTTAAGCGCGTCAAAGTTGTTGAATACCGTCTCGACCTCGGGGCCTTCCGTGATTGAATAGCCGAGCCTCATAAATATCCCGCTTATCTCGTCCATGGTGATCGTTATCATATGTTTCGTGCCGGGTTCGTATATGCGCCCCGGCTCCGTAACATCGATTCTTTCGGCTGCAAGGCGAAGTCCTTGCCCCGCCTCGGCCAGCACGCCCTGCTTTGCCTCAAGCAACGCTTCGACATCCTGCTTCAGCTTGTTTGCCTGCATACCGAAGCTCTTGCGTTCCTCGGGCGCAAGCCCGCCCATAGACTTGAGCAGCGCCGTTACCTCGCCCTTCTTGCCTAGATAGCGTATACGAAGCTCCTCGACCGCCGCCGGGGTGTCTGCGCTTTCGACCAGCGCTTTTGCTTCTGCAAAAATTTCTTCCGGTGTTTTCAAACCCTTTCTCCTTCTGCGCAATCATTCACAATACTTTTCCGCCGCCTCAAGGTCTCGTACATCACGACCGCCGCCGCGCTCGCCGCATTCAGCGACTCCGAAGCCTCTGCCATCGGTATCCCGACAATGGCATCGGCTGCGTCCAAAAACTCTTTCGCCAGCCCGCCGCTTTCGCTTCCTATCAGAATGGCGAACATGTCCGGCAGCTGTGTCTCGTATATATCCGTGCCACCCGACTCGCACACCAAAAGCCCCATGCCTGCGTCACGCAGCCGACCGATGCATTCCGATGCGGACAGCCCTTCCCTGATCGTCAGGTGAAAGACTGCGCCCGCCGAAGCCCTTATGGCCTTGTCCGAGAAGGCGTCCGCTGTGCCCTTTACGCACCACATCTCGTCCATGCCCGAGGCAAGCGCCGTCCTTGTCATTGTCCCGACATTGCCAGGGTCACCGATCCGATCCAGGACTAGGACGCGGCTTGGCGGTCTGGCTTGCGAAATCTCAGGACGCTGCACCACCGCGATATACGGCTGCGGGCTGACCGTCTGTGCCAGATCGCGAAAAAGTTTTTCCTCCAGCACGATCTCATTTTCTCCTGCCACAGCTTCGCCCCTAAGCAAAGCCCCCGCATTGACGAACGTATGTTCTATCACGAACCCTGTGCCCTTCGCCTCCGAAATAAGCTTCCGCCCTTCCACAAGAAGCGCACCCGCTTCTTCCCTGCCTTTGCGCGTCAGCAGCTTGCGTGCCGATTTCAGGACAGGGTTCTCCTTTGAAGTGATGGTGTTCACAGCCGTACAGCAGTTTCAAGAGCTATCTCTATCATGTCCGTAAATGTGTTCTGGCGCGTAATGGCGTCAAGCGACTCGCCGGTCAGCACATGGTCGGAAACGGTGCATATCGTAAGCGATTCCTTGCCCGCTTCCATAGCGCAGGTGTAGAGCGCGTAGGACTCCATTTCCACAGCCAGATGCCCAAGCTCGCCCCACTCCACTGCGGCGCCGGACGCGTCGTAAAACAAATCCGTGCAATAGAGATTCCCGACTTTCATATCTATATCCATTTCACGCGCGACATTCACGGCCGTTTCAAGCAGGCGATACGTCGCCGATGCGGAGAAATGCCCCTTGATATTGAACTGGCTCGTCGCAAACCCGCAATTCGTGGACGCCGCGATGCCGGCCACCACAGTGCGTACCTTCAGGTCTATATTTATCGCGCCTGCCGTCCCCACGCGGATGATATGGTCCACGTCGTAGAAATTGAAAAGCTCATACGCATATATGCCCATCGACGCCATGCCCATGCCGGACGCCATCACGGAAAGCGGCTTCCCTTTGTAAGTGCCTGTATAACCTTGGATGCCGCGTACATTGTTGACGAGCTTCGCGTCCTCAAGGTAATTTTCCGCGATAAGCTTTGAACGTAGCGGGTCGCCGGGCATAAGCACGGTCTTTGCGAAATCGCCGAGAATCGCTTCGTTCTGCGGCGTTGGCGCGGTTGCCGGGTGGCGCTCCGCCCCTGTGTCAAGGACTCTTTTTTTATCTACTGGCATAATTCAAACTCCTTTCTACCATATCGGGGTGCCGTCCGGCTCGAACAGCGGCAGCTTTTCGAGATAGACGATATCTTTGCGTTTATATGCGTCGCCCTCCGCAAGGATGGCCATGCAGCCAACGATATCGCCGCCGGCGCCCTGCACAAGCCGCTCAATCGCGGTCAGCGAGCCGCCTGTCGAAATGACGTCGTCCACTATAAGAATACGCTTGCCGCGTATCATGTCTGCGTCCATCGTGTCGAGGTACAGCTTTTGCGTGCCTGCCGTCGTGATGGAGTCGACTTCGACGCCGAACACGCCCGTCATATAAAGCTTGGGCGCCTTGCGTGCAAGAAAATACTTCTTGTCGCCGTTCTGCCGCGCCATCTCATGCACGAGCGGTATGCCTTTCGCTTCCGCAGAGATCAAATAGTCGTATTCCGGCGCCTTTTCCAAAAGCGCAGCCGCAGCTGCGACCGTCAGCTCCTGATCCCCGAATATCACGAAAGCCGCAATATAGAGATCGTCGTTCAGCTCGCAAAGCGGAAGTTCACGCTCCAGCCCCGCAATCGTCATCTTGTAACCCATTCTGCTCATACTATTATCATTCCTCCCATAATTGCACAGGACATTGTATCATAAAAACGGAGCCGTTTCCGACTCCGTTTGTTTTGCGTTTTAATTCGCTTTGATTTGCGAAAAAGATGCTTGCCGTTACTCAATGACCTTCGTTACGACGCCGGAGCCGACAGTCCTGCCGCCCTCGCGGATGGCGAACCTGAGGCCTTCCTCAATGGCGATGGGCGTGATGAGCTCTATCGTCATCTGGATGTTGTCGCCAGGCATTACCATCTCCACGCCAGCCGGAAGGCTGAGGTCGCCCGTCACGTCCGTCGTGCGGAAGTAGAACTGCGGACGGTAGCCGTTGAAGAACGGCGTATGGCGTCCGCCCTCTTCCTTCTTGAGCAAATAGACCTCGGACTCGA
>WRMW01000004.1 GCA_009776955.1 Clostridiales bacterium
ATCAGGCATATTAACGGAACCTTGATGGCAACAGCGTCAATAAACTACAAAGGGACGTCTTATGTGGTCATAGCACCCTCAGTAAATATAAAGATGTCAGTGGAGTATGCGATGCGGGGTGATTTTGAGACGCCCACGAACCATTTCGGTGCGAAGATCTATACCACGGGCACTTATTATGCATATCAGGTCACATACTCGCATCCCGAGAGCACAGCGGAAGCGGTCATATTCGCGTCTATGTCAGAGGCGGAAAGGCGACGGTTCATTGCTGCGACTGCGGAAGAACGGCGGCTGCTTGTGAACGCCCAATACTGCGACGGTACGAGATATAGGGTAGGACTACGGCAGCCCGGAGCCGAAAGCAGCCAGAACCTGGAAATGGCCCCTTCTCCCAAAACGCCTTATGAGAAAGCAATGGAGTTGTTTCCTAACAATGGGGCAGAACTGGCGGTGCTTTTTGGCATGACTTCGTTTTATAGAGGAGCACTCGTGTTTTGGCAAGAATGGGATGCTACAAAAGGCGGGTCTTTTAGCATAGGCGCAATATTTCTAAACAAAGGCGAATCATTGGTCGATATCGATATGAGTAAATATACTGATTATGCTTTTAAAAATCTTGTTCAGCGTGCCATTTGGTTGGTAATGCATGAGTTCGGACATTCTGTACAGCTTGCTCTTCTAGGACCAGCAGCCTATGCGTACCTTGCTGCTCGCTCTTTACATGGCAGCACCTTAGGCTTGCTTGAGAATGACTATTATAACCAGCCTTGGGAAATAATAGCCGATCTTTTCGGGGGTGTTTCACGGCCCTCCCATACTGAGGAAGCACGCAAGGCAGGATGGGAATGGTGGAACGAATTGTTTTTGCTGTCAAAAGGCATTATTATATTGTAGAGGTTGGCTGAAAGGAAGGGGTTGGATATGAAGAAGCGTGTGGCGATACTGGTTTTGGCAATAGTGCTTTCGGTGCTTGTTTTCCCAGGGTGCTTTACAATAGGGCGAGACATAAACAAGTATTACGGTCCCCATGCCGATCTCAATACGGTCGTGATGAATAGTGTCTTGGGTGCCACTGTTGAAACTGGCGAAATCATCGTGTTGGACGAGGACTCTTTTGGCAGAAGGCTGTTTGCCTATGGGGGAGAATCCAAAATATGGATTGGTTCAGACCCATTTCAATGGGAGCTTATACGAGGAATATTCATATCCCAAAAGACCGACAAAAAAGAGGGGTATGTGTACTATTACCCGGATTACAATTATCTCGTTTACGCAGGGCTTCCTTGGCCGCATGGTGATATGCTGGAAGGGTGGGCGAGGAGTCCAGAGCTTGCCGATGATATCGAATGGCTTAAAGAGAAGAACGACTGGGAGATGCCGTTTGACGAAAGCAAATGCGTAAGAGCGGAAATATCAGAAAGAGATATAGCTGTGGATGCAATGCTTGAAGGGACCCTTTTAGTACCCGTTGAATCAAGAGGTGCGGCTCGCACGAATATCAATTGGCTTATTGGTAGTGAATACAGCGAAGGTGGCCTTAGCCATTTTACCTCTGACGAGTATGGTCGCTATATCTATTACTCAACGATAAGAAATGCCACATCGTCAGAAGAATCAACTTCCCGCCCTTTGAAGTTCTATATCGTGATGTTCGGTCCTGACGGGTCTTTCGACCCTGAGACCGGCATCATAGAAGTAGAGGATATATGGGACTGTCAGGACGAGCTGAAAGCGTTCAAGGAGCGGAATGGTTGGAACACCCCGCCGTGATGGTGGGCGACAAGTTTTAGTCTTACACCATCTGTCTATTTCGGTGATGGTATTTTGATGGTATAGTTTATGAGAACGGTGTGGAGAGAGGGTAGTTAGAGGAATATGGCATCTAAGAACGTTCAAAATTCAATGCAGATACAGGCACGATACTTTTTCGTTATAATGACTGAATAATAATAATTTTGAGAGGGGTGTTTGAAATGAGTGGAACAATCGGGAATGCAGCCGTGAACGCGATAGAGGCGGCGGCACGAGCAAAGACGGACAGCCGTGTGCTTGCAACTCTGTCGATAGAGACACGCAACGGCGCGCTTGTAAAAATTGCTGACGCATTGATGTCGCATAGCGTGGAGATAGCGGAGGCGAACGAAAAAGACCTGAAGGCCGCGCAGGCGGACGGGCTGCCCGACCCCATAGTGAAAAGGCTCGCCTTTGACGGGAAGAAAATAGAGGACGCCGTAGCCGGCCTGCGTGATATGATAGGCCTCGCCGACCCCGTCGGCCGCATCATGCTAAGGCGCGAGCTCGACGCAGACCTGTTGATGGAGCAGGTGACCTGCCCAATAGGCGTCATAGGCGTCATCTTCGAGTCACGCCCCGACGCCCTCGTCCAGATAGCCGCCCTCTGCCTAAAGAGCGGAAACGCGGCGATACTCAAAGGCGGCAGCGAGGCTGCGAACACAAACCGCACATTGTATGAAATTATTCATGGGACGGGAGTGGAGGCAGGCCTGCCCCAGGGCTTCCTGACTCTGCTCGAATCGCGTTCGGAGATAAACGAGCTGCTTGCCTGCCACGAGTCCGTAGACCTTATCATCCCGCGCGGCTCCAACGAGTTCGTGCGATATATCATGGACTATTCCGAGATACCCGTGATGGGCCATGCGGACGGCATCTGCCACGTCTACGTGGACAAGGCGGCGGACATCGCCAAGGCCGTGCCCATCGTTCGCGACAGCAAGACCCAGTACGTCGCCGTCTGCAACGCAGTGGAGACCGTCCTTGTCCACAAGGACATCGCCGCCGCCCTGATGCCGCCCCTGATGGAAGCGCTTACGGACAAAGGCGTAGAGGTGCGGGGCTGTGAACGTACGTTTGCAACGCACTCGGGCATAAAGCCCGCCATCGAGGATGACTACAAGACCGAGTACCTAGACTATATCGTCACGGTCAAGGTGGTGGACGATATAGCGGAGGCGATAGGCCATATCAACGCTTACGGCTCGCATCACACGGACGCCATCATCACGGAGGACGACGTGGCCGCCGCGATCTTTATGGCGGGCGTTGACTCGGCGGGCGTCTACCACAATTGTTCTACACGCTTCGCTGACGGCTTCCGCTATGGCTTCGGGGCGGAAGTCGGCGTCAGCACAGGCAAGCTGCACGCACGCGGCCCCGTAGGGCTCGACGGGCTTGTGACTTATAAATACCTGCTGCACGGCAACGGCAACCTGGTAGGGGACTATGCAGAGGGCCGCAAGTCATTTCGGTTTAAGGATTTGTAGGGGCGGCTTCGCCGCCCCCGCCTTTCGCCTCTATGCCCCTAGCAAATACTTCTCCAAGACGCTGAACGGCGCAGGCCCGAACGACAATATCTTGTCGTGGAAATCCACAGATGAGAATGCATCGCCTCGTTCAGCCTCGATTTTGCCCCTAAGCTCCGCCATCCCGATATAGCCGAGATAGTATTTAAGGTAGATTGCCGGGTGCGCTATGATATATTGGTAAAAATCATCGACCAGGTCAGGGTCGTCATAGCCAAATCCGCCCAGAAACTCACCCGCCTCTGTGATGGTCCAGCCTTCGTAATGGACCATGATATCCAGGATGGCGGACAGCCCTAAGTCCAGAAGCTTTTCCAGCTTCAGCAATTCCGCGGTTTCCGGGTTCAGGCCTAAGTAGTCAAAGCTGTACAGTTCCGCAAGGGTCGCCCAGCCCTCCGAATAGGCGGGTGCATTAAATATATGGCGTACATTGTCAAGCTCGCTCAGTCCACTATAGACAGTTTGGTATAGATGCCCCGGAAAGCCTTCGTGCGCCATTGTTGAGAAAAACATTGTGCCGTCATCAAACATGGAGTCCGTAGGGTCGAAATATATCACGTTCTCGGTCAGAAGGTCTATCGGCGGAATCAGGAAAAACGCCGGTGACAGCCGCCCTTCCATGGAGGGCTCGACCTTTTTCACTTCATAGTTCACGTCGGGCAGCGGCGGGAAATCCGCAAGCATGTCCTGCCTCAGCTGCTCCATTATCGATGTCGGCTCCGAGGTGTCGATTGACAGGGATGCCAGTTCCTCCGCAAAATCGCCACCGCCGCCAAGCAGGGCGAAGAAGGCGTCCATGTCCGCTTCAAACTGGGCGAAGGCGATGTTCTTTATCTCGTCTGCGGATTTTTCGGACTCGCTCTCCGATTTCATAGCAAGGGCGTAATATTCCTTCCCGTTCGGAAAATAATAGAGCCCGTCCTCGTTTTGCCCAGTCCCCCTCAGTTCCTCCAGTCCGTCGATCAATAATTGATATGCAGGGAAGAAATGTGCATGGACTGCGGCAAGGTTCTCTGCCTTGTAATCGGCCTTTTGCTCGTCCGTCAAAAAGTCGAGAGCATCTATTTTCGAGTCAAAGGTGGCGACGACAAAATGCCCGTCCTCGTCCTCTATCAACGCCTCGCATTGCTCGATAACGGAGTCGAGAGCGCGGTCAGCCATGAAAAGCCCGGCGGCGGATTTCTCCTGTTGGTAGGTGACGATATCGCCGAAATATCTGCCCAGATCCGAAAGAAGACCCAGATATGAGATGATATCCTTTTCCTTGCGGAAAGCGTATTCGACCATCAGAATAGGGAGTATCGCTTGGATGCCGGTCGTTGGGAAAAGCATATCCCCATAATGGTCAAAGCCCCGATAAGCCGCCGAATCGCCGAGGTACCACAGCAAAACATCGTATGTGATGCGGTCGTTTTCGCTAAGTTCATAATATGGGAATGCCCGCAATGTATCCAGCCACGACAAAACTTGCAGGTTATATTCATTGCTGGATTCTGCGTCGACCCGTCCAAGCGTAGGGGCTATGTCGTCAATTGAATAATTCTCAGGGTCGGCAATCTTGAAGTGCAGTGTAAGGGTGTCGCTGGTGACATGATACCTGAAAATCTCGTCGGCGAGCTCGGCAAACAATTCGCCGGCGTCTGCCTGCCCGGCCGTCGGGGCGGGGGCGGACGTTTCCGGCTGCACAGGCGGTAGCCCCGCCGGGCTCTGGCAGGCGGCCAGCAACAGCGCCGCAAGAAGCAGGATGACTAGCCTAATACCGAACAGTCTTGCAATCATGTCCATTTTTGGTCGAGGTGACAGGATTTGAACCTGCGGCCTCTTCGTCCCGAACGAAGCGCGCTACCAAGCTGCGCTACACCTCGACGCACACAAAGGGCATTATACTAGATTTACCCGCATCTCGTCCAGCAAGATTTTAGGCACGCGGATGGGCGGTGTCGTACACATCCTTGATGCGGTTCCGCGTGACCGAAAGGTATACCTGTGTCGCAGTGGGGTCCTCGTGCCCTAGCAGCTCCTGAATGGACTTGAGATCCGCCCCGTGCTGGATCATATGGACCGCGAACGAGTTGCGAATCATCTGAGGGGTGAGGTCTTTTTCAAGCCCTATCTTTTTCGCGTAGCCCTTTATCACCTTCCAAAGCGCCTGGCGGGTGATGCGTTCCCCATAGTAATTGAGGAAAAGGGCGCCGTCGTCTTCGGACGTGCGGGCGCTCTCATCGTTTTTCTTGCGGAAATGGGGGCGGACATCGTAGATATACTTTTCGAGCGCGGCGCGGGCTGGTCGGCCGAGCGGGATGATGCGTGCCTTGCCGTGGGCGCCGCTGCACGACACAAAACCCATACGGAGATTGATATCATCTATGTTCGCGAACCTAAGTTCTGTAGCTCTGAGTCCGGTCGCATAGAGCATCTCAAGTATGGCAAGATCACGTTGGCCTATTTCCGTGTCGTCTGGGGCGGCGAGCAGGCGGTCGACTTCCTCAAGTGTAAGGTATTCAACCTCGTTGCGTTCAATGCGAGGCGAGTGTATGCCCTTCGTCGGGTTTTCGGATAGCACGCCCGTTTCTATCATAAATTTATAATATGCACGGATGGAAGCGAGTTTGCGGTTTACCGTCGCTGTGCTCCTGCCGTCCCTTTTCAATTTTAGCAACCACGCAGAGGCATCCGACTTAGAGGCGCTGCTTAGGCTGTGAATGCCTTTCTCTTCCAAAAACCGTTGAAAATCGGGCAAATCACGCAGATACGCGGATACAGAGTTATGTGAAAGCTCTTTTGTATTGATCAAGTATTCTTTGAACGAATCAAATGTCCTGTCTGTTTCATCCACCAATTTGCCTATGCCTCTTCCCTTCACTCTTTCTGTGTATCAAACGCGTCCCGTAAACAGGATTACATAAAAGCTATGTACATGCATAGTATATCTAAGCATTTACAATATTACAATAGGGTTACATAATTTGTTTGAATTTTTTTGCGCGGGCTATTTGGGAAGTAAAGGGCGGCCACTCGCAGTTTACGAACACGCGTTTCCAGACCGTGTGTTCGTAAATGGAAAAACTTATAACATGAAACACTTTTGTAACACAAAATCCGTTGACATGCTATATATGGTGTGTGATAATGAAATCCGTGCAAGGCAGACGGAATTTAACCTGAATTTTACATTTTCTTGACAGGGGAAGGGAGAACTGAATGTTCATACCGGTAGAGAAAAGCAACGGGAATACCATCCCTTTCGAAGCGGTAGCGACCGAAAGAGAGGCAGATAAGCGTAGGGACAGAGTCAAGGTGAGAGCCATGCTTCTGTCTATCGAGAAGCGGGACGGGCGGGTCGTCCCGTACGATATATCCAAAATCGAAAAAGCCATAAAACTGGCGATGGAGGCCGCCGGCAGGGGGGACTCGGTCTCTTGTCTTGCCTTGGCGGACGATGTGGAAATGAGGCTTGTGGACAGATATACCGGCTCCATACCCGGCATCGAGGCCATCCAGGACATCGTCGAGGAAGTCCTTATGGATCACGGCTTCCCACGCGTGGCGAAGCTTTACCACGACTATCGCGTGGAGCGTACACGCGAGCGCGAAAAGCGGACGAGCCTTATGCGGAGGATGAACGAGCTTGACCAAGAGGCTGCCGCAGCCAGTGATATAAAGCGTGACAATGCCAATATCGACGGAGACACGCCGATGGGCACCATGCTGAAATTCGGGTCCGAGAGCGCAAAGGATTATTACGAAAAATACATCTTGACCCGCCCGCAGTCAGAGGCGCACGAGCAAGGGGACATCCATATCCACGATTTCGATTTCTACACGCTTACGACCACTTGCTGCCAGATAGACATAAGGAAGCTGTTTGAAGGCGGTTTTTCGACAGGCCACGGCCATCTTCGCGAACCCAACAGCATCCATAGCTATGCCGCGCTTGCCTGCATCGCCATACAGTCCAACCAAAACGACCAACACGGCGGCCAGAGCATACCGTTCTTCGACTTCGGGCTCGCGCCCGGCGTGTCAAAGACCTACAGAAAATTATATGTATCCAATTATATAAAGGCCCTGCGCCTGCTCGCCCCTGAGTTTGACCTTGAGGACGATGAGATCAAGGCGGTGTTTGCGGATATCGAGGGCAAGCACGGGCTTTTCCCGCAGCTTAGGCAAGACCCGGAGTACGCAAAGCGTGAGACAGAGGCCTTTTTGGATGCGGGCGCAAAACCTGATCTGATTGAGAAGGTACGCAGCTTCGTCGTAAAGACGGCGGAGATAGAGACGGACCGCGAGGTCAAGCAGGCGATGGAAGCCCTGGTACACAACCTCAACACCATGCATTCAAGGGCGGGCGCCCAGACGCCGTTCTCAAGCATCAATTACGGGACGGACACGTCGCCGGAGGGCAGGCTCGTCAGCAAGAACGTCATGCTCGCGACCGAGGAAGGGCTTGGCAACGGAGAGACGCCCATATTCCCGATCCATGTGTTCAAAGTGAAAGAGGGGGTCAACTTCAACGAGGGCGAGCCGAACTACGACTTGTTCAAATTGGCGTGTCGCGTAAGCGCAAAACGACTTTACCCAAACTTCTCGTTTATCGACGCTCCTTACAACATCAAGTTCTACGAGGAAGGGCGGCCCGAAACGGAAGTCGCTTATATGGGATGCAGGACACGCGTCATCGCGAATGTCTACGACCCCGACAACCAAATCGTGGTGGGTCGCGGCAACCTCAGCTTCACATCCATAAACCTCCCGCGTATCGCCATAAAGAGCAGCGGCAGCATCGAATGGTTTTTCGAGGAGCTTGAGCGGAAGATGAAGATGGTGACGGACCAGCTCTACGACCGCTACACCATCCAGTCCAAGAAGAAAGTTCGCAACTTCCCCTTCCTTATGGGGCAGGGCATCTGGCTCGATTCCGACAAGCTCGGCATCAACGATGAGGTCGGCGAGGTGCTGAAGCACGGCACGCTGTCGATGGGCTTTATCGGGCTTGCCGAGGCGCTTGTCGCCCTTATCGGCTCGCACCATGGCGAGACCAAGGAGGCGGAAAATCTGGGGCTTGAGATCGTAGGGTTCATGCGTGGCTACCTTGACCGCCTGAGCGAGGAAAAGCAAATGAACTTCACCTTGCTTTCGACGCCGGCAGAGGGGCTGGCAGGCCGCTTCGTGCGTCTCGACAAGAAAAAATACGGCGAGGTGAAAGGCGTGACGGATCGCGATTATTATACGAACGGTTTTCATATCCCTGTCTATCACTCGATGTCGGCGTTTGAAAAGATACGCGTCGAGGCGCCGTACCACGCGTTGGCGAACGCAGGGCATATCACCTTTGTCGAACTCGACGGCGACCCCGTACGAAACCTTGACGCCTTTGAGCACGTTATACGCGCGATGAAAGAGGCTGGCGTTGGCTACGGCTCCATCAACCACCCGGTCGACCGTGACCCCGTCTGCGGGTACAGCGGCGTGATCGATGACATCTGCCCCGGCTGCGGCAGGACGGAGGACGAGGGTGATTACGGCTTTGAACGCATCAGAAGGATTACGGGCTATCTGGTCGGGACGCTTGACCGCTTCAACGATGCCAAGCGCGCCGAGGAAAAAGACAGGGTCAAGCACGGCCTTTCATAAACCATGATCGCGACGGAAAAAAGCATACGTATCGCCGGGGTTGTAGGCGACAGCATAGTCGACGGCCCTGGTCTTCGCATGACGATATTTTTTCAGGGCTGCGAGCATTGCTGCGAGGGCTGCCACAATCCGCAGGCATTGCCTATGAACGGAGGAAGGGTCGACACGGTGGAGGGGCTGCTTGCGGAAATCGACGCCAACCCGCTTTTGACGGGCGTTACTTTCAGCGGAGGAGAGCCGCTGCTCAGGGCGGGGGTGCTCATTCCGCTTGCGGAGGGGGTGACGGCAAGAGGGCTCGACCTCGCGATATACACTGGCTGGACCATAGAGGACATTTTTGCGGACGGAGATGAATACGTGCTTAGTCTTTTGGGATATGCTTCCGTGCTTGTGGACGGCCCGTTCGTGCTGGAGGAAAAATCCTTGTTGTTGCCATATCGCGGTTCGAAAAACCAGCGGATACTCGACGCGAAAAAAACTCTTGCCGAGAGAAGGGCGGTTCTGGTGGATGGCCTTGGCTGGGTGGAAAAAGGCCTGTAGAAATGGGTTAATCTGGCTGCCCCCGGCAACGTATTATGTAAACCAACGTTCGTGTTTCCGCAAACAGATTTCAATGGTATTGCAGTGATGATTTACAAGGCTTTGCGGGCATTATCCACACAAAAAATAAAAGTGTATACAATTTATGTCCATAGAGAGCTGTGGATAGGTTTTAAGGCGATTATTGTTGAAGTTTCAATGTTTACGCGGTGTCGATGGTAAAATTTCCAAGGAACTTATCCATAATTTTCAAGGGTTTATTGTGAGCGGAAAAAACTGGCGAGTAGCCAGTTTTTTCCGCTCACAATTCCAGATAATAGGGCATAGTATCAGCGCTTGGCAAGCGCTACATATTTATGGTGTTCGCAGACGCTTTTATACGCCGGACGGATAATCTTGCTTGCGTTGATAAGCTCCTCTATGCGGTGCGCAGACCAGCCCGAAATACGTGCGATTGCGAAAAGCGGCGTAAACAATTCCTTGGGAAGATCGAGCATGCTGTAGACAAACCCGCTGTAAAAATCGACGTTGGGGCTGACGCCTTTGTAGATTCTGCGTACTTCGCCGATTGCTTTGGGTGCCAGGTCTGCGACATTCTTGTAAAGGCGGTACTCGTCGTCACGTTTTTTCTCGGCCGAAAGCTTTTCGACAAAGCCCTGCAGTATGTCTGCCCTCGGGTCGGACAGGGAGTATACGGCATGGCCCATGCCGTAAATAAGGCCTTGGCGGTCAAAGGCCTCCTTGTTCAGGATGGCTTTCAGATAGGCTTCGATCTCATCTTTGTCGTCCCAGTTCTGGATGTTCTCTTTGAGGTCGTCAAACATCTGGACCACTTTTATATTGGCGCCGCCGTGCTTCGGCCCCTTGAGCGAGCCGAGCGAGGCCGCCACCGAGCTATAGGTGTCCGTTCCCGAACTGGTGACCACGTGCGTGGTGAAGGTGGAGTTGTTGCCGCCGCCGTGCTCGGTATGTAGCACCAGCGCGATATCGAGTATATGCGCCTCAAGCTCCGTATAGCGCCCGCCGCGCCTCAGCATCCTGAGTATGTTTTCGGCAGTCGAGAGATCTGCCTTGGGCTTGTTGATAAAGAGGTCGTCGTTTTCGAAATAGTGGCGATAGGCCTGGTAGCCGTAGACGGCAAGCAATGGGAACACAGCGGTAAGCAGCAGGCTCTGCCTCAGCACGTTAGGAACGTCCGTTTCGTTTGCCTTGGAGTCGTAGGCGTGGAGGGTCAGCACGCTGCGCGCCAGGGTGTTCATCATGTCGAGGCTCGGCGCCTTGAGTATGATGTCGCGGACAAACGATGTGGGAAGCGTGCGGTAGTCTGCAAGGAGTTTGATAAAATCGTCAAGCTCTTCCTGGCTGGGCAGCTTTCCGAACATCAGCAGATACGAAGTCTCCTCGAAGCCGAATCTGCGCTCCTCTTTCATTAGCCCCTTCACTATGTCCTTGACATTGATGCCCCGGAAAAGCAGCTCGCCTTCTATCGGGATTTTCTCGCCCGCGTCGTTTTTCTTGAATGCGTTGATTTCTGAAATCTCCGTAAGCCCGGTCAAGACGCCGTTGCCGTTCAGGTCGCGAAGCCCGCGGTTGACCTTGTGTTTCGTGAAAAGTTCGGGTTCGATAATGCCACCCTCGAAGCAGATGGCGGCAAGCCGTTCGATTTCGGGCGTAATCACTGAATATTTTGGGTCAAGCGTATTATAGTCGTTGGCATACATGGTGGCACCTCACTTTGTCTTTATATTTAATTCATACATAGCAAAGTATACGATATCTGTTAGAATAAGTCTATGAGACTCAATAAGTATATCGCGCAGACGGGACGGGCTAGTCGCAGAAAAGCGGACGAACTTATATTTGCGGGAAAGGTCAAGGTGGACGGCAAGCTTGTGAAAGAGCCGTTTTATGATGTGGGGGAGGGGCAGAGCGTCGCCGTTGAAGGGCGGGAGATCATATCCGCAGGAAAGAAAGCGTACTTCATATTGAACAAGCCCAAGGGCTATATCACGACGACGGCGGACGAGAAGGGCAGGCCTACCGTGATGGAATTGGTGAAAGAAGTTTCGGAGCGTGTGTTTCCAGTCGGCAGGCTCGACGAGCCGACGACAGGGCTTCTCGTAATGACCAACGACGGCGACTTTGCCTATAAGCTTATGCACCCTAAGCACGAGACGACAAAGACGTACAGGGCGACCGTCAGCGGCGTGGTGTCGAACGAAAAGCTTGCGAGGCTACGCAAGGGGGTGGACATCGGCGGCTATGTCACGGCGCCTGCAAAAGTGGAAATGATAAAGCAGGCCGAGAGGTCGGCCGTCGTGGAAGTGCGTCTGCACGAGGGGAAGAACCGCCAAGTCAGAAAGATGTTCGCAGCCGTCGGGTGCCGCGTAATGGAGCTTGAGCGAACCGCCATCGGCGATGTCTATCTGGGGCGTCTCAGGCATGGAGACATACGCAAGATGACGCGCGCCGAAATCGAGTCGCTAGTCAAAAAGCTCTGAGGTCTCCTTCATCGCCCGCACTATCTCTAGGTGCTGTGGGCACTCACCCTCGCATTTGCCGCAAGCCGTGCATTCGGAAGCCCTATGCCTCGTGAGGAAATCATATTCCCATTGGATTTTCGAGGTCTTGCCGTACAGAGCGCACGAATTGCGGAAATTCAGCATCATGGGGATTTGGATTTTCGCCGGGCAGGGCATACAATATTTGCAATTTGTACATTGGTATACAATCAGCTTGTTGTACTCGTCCGCCGCCTTGTCGATTATGGCGAGCTCGTCTGCGGAAAGGCTGCCCACATCCGCATCCGAAAGCACACGGATATTTTCCTCAAGCTGCTCCATATTGCTCATGCCCGAAAGGATGGTCAGCACGCCGGGGAGGTTTGCGACCCAGCGAAGCGCCCACTCGGCGGGCGTGCGGTCAGACCCCAGGCTGTCCCAATATTTTTGGACGGAGGGCGGCATGATGTCGGTCAGCCTGCCGCCTTTGAGAGGCTCCATGACGATGATGGGGACGTCTTTTGAAATTGCATAATTGTAACCTTCCACGCCCGCCTGGATGTTCTTGTCCATATAGTTTATCTGCAACATGCAGAAATCCCAAGGATACTTGTCCAGAACCTCTTTGAACATCGCGGGGGTTTCGCCGTGGTACGAAAAGCCGATAAAGCGGATCTTTCCCTTTTCGCGCTGCTCCGCAAGGAAGTCGTAGATTCCCCATTCCTGCACGGTCTCCCAACGGTTGCCCGATATGTCATGCACGATATACATATCTATGCAGTCCACGCCAAGCTTCTCCAGTTGTTCATTGAATACAGGCGTCATTTCCTCTGGCCCGCCCATCATCCAGAACGGCAGCTTCGTCGCGAGCAGGACTTTTTCGCGATAGCCGTCCTCAAGCGCCTTGCCGACAACCAGTTCGCTTTGCTGATCGTGGTATACATAGGCTGTATCGACGTAGTTGACGCCGCTGTCTATGGCGTGGCGAATCATGCGGATCGCTTCCGCTTCGTCAAGCTTCGATGTGTCGTCTTTTTGCATAGGCATACGCATGGCGCCGAAACCGAGTAGCGACACGTCCATGTTGGCGGCTTTGAATTTACGATAGTTCATAGGCTCTCCCTTCTTGAAAATCATTGCAAAAGTAAAATGAATTATATCACATTTGGGCTTTTTGGCACGCATGGAATGGGGTACAATGATGTGATGTTGAAAAAAAGCGATTTAAGAGTGATAAGGGGCGGCGCGCTTTCGTCCGCCTTGCCCGACGAGAACTTCATAGCCGCGTATGCGACGGATACGAGGTTGATGGGTGTGCTCGTCGTCTATATCAAGTGGCAGCTTTCCGGGCTTGCGGGGGTGGGCAGGAAAAGCCGGACCCTGCACCAGTTTTTCTATGTGGAAACAACGGAGGAAGGCATAGAGTCGTACCGCGGGATCTATGGCGAGGATGAGGAAGAATTGCGAATGGCGGAGCAGGCGATGCTTGGGGGGCTCGGCGCAGGGCGTGTGGCGCTCACGATGAACGAGGCGGTATTTTTGGTGCAACGCTACGCGGAAATGACGCATGGCTTTGGGAAGATGCTGCCGGACGAGGTGGAGGAATACGACTTTGTGCTGCGGCGTGAGGTCGCGCTGGGCAAGGAGCGTGAAGAGGCGCTGTTCCGAAGGCTATGCGGCGACATCGTCTCGGAAAACCAGTTGATCAATTATTTTTTGATGCGTTGCTTTGCGCAGGACTTTTTCGCGGCTCGCATGCTTGCCGCTGACGATGTGGATTGTGAGCAGCTGCCGGACTCTTTGTCGTCGACGCTCTGCCGTAATGAGATAATGCCGCCAGAGAAGGAAGAAGCGTTGTATATATGCGAATCTGTGATAGAGGACGACCGAGGGTATCGCATCGTTTTGTCCGAAATAGAGGTCAGCCGTGACCAAGGGCATCTGTCGATATCCTCGTTTGAGGTTGCGAGCAAGTTCGCCATTACGCCTATTGAGGCGGCCATGAAGCTTGCAAGGGTGGAATATGTGACTGTTTACGGGATTGCGGGGCCTGTCGTGCATGTGCTTAATGAGCTCGACAAGCGGTATACGGAAGCGATGCAGACATTGTCCGAAGGAGGCAAGCTGTATATATGCTTCAAGAACGACAACTCATTTATGAACGGCAAAGTCTATCTGCTCAACGACGATGTTAAGGAGATACTGTATGTGACGGTCGAGAATCAGCTTATTGTCGGCTGCTATACTCTGGCGGGCATCAAGAGGCTTGAGGATGCCTTGGCACGTTCGCGCGTTTCAAGGAGGCTTGCCGAGATTGCCAAATATGAGTTCAAGGAGCCGATATTGTATGATTATACGATGAGTTACGGCGGAGATTTTATACGCTATGTGGATGATATAATGGGGTTTGAAAATGAATAAAGACAAAACTATCGACAAAAAAAACAAATTGACGCCCGATGGGATGGGCGACAGGCTTTTTGAGGAATGCGCGGTCGAGACAGGGATAGCGTATGGGCTTGCCTGCGTCTTTGAGGAGGCGGGCTATCGCAAGGTGCGGACGCCGGGGCTTGAGTTTTTGTCGGTCTTTGGCTCGACATCGTCGTATTTCCCGCAAGAGGAAGTCTACAAGCTTTCGGACAGCAAGGGGCGGCTTGTCGCGGTGCGACCGGACTCGACCATACCGATAGCGCGGCTTGTGGCGACCAAGCTCAAGGGTGCGGAGTTGCCGCTAAAGCTCTATTATGCACAGAACGTCTACCGCAGGCAGCCCGAGCACAGGGGGCGCGACAGCGAAGTGATGCAGATGGGCGTGGAGCTTATAGGCGAGGCGGGGTTCTCGGCTGATGTGGACATGATAGACCTGGCGGTGCGGTCGCTAGCTGCTGTCTATGGGGGGCGATTCAGGATAGAGATAGGCCATGTGGGGCTGTACAAACGGCTGATGGAGAGGCTTGGCGCAGACGAGGATGTGTGCGAACGCATACAGAGGTATGTGGAGTCCAAAAACTATTCGGCGCTTGAGGACGCATTGGTGGGCTTTGAGGATAGGCGGACGGCGGAGGTGATACTCAGGCTGCCAGGGCTTTTTGGCGGGGCTGAGGCCTTGGCTGAGGCGGCCGCGCTGTTCAAGGGCTATGACGATGAAGCCTGCTCCATGGTCGCTTATCTTTCGGACGTTATGGGCGAGCTTGCGGGGCGCGGCCGCGCGGAATCCGTGATGATAGATCTGGGCTTGGTGAACAGGGCGGAGTATTATAGCTCATTGGTGTTCAAAGGCTATGGGGCGAGCGCAGGCGAGCCCCTGCTTTCGGGCGGACGGTATGACGAGCTGTTTTGCGACTTCGGGGAAGAAATGCCGGCGACAGGGTTCGGGGTTAATATTGATTTGCTGACCGAGGCGGCGATGGGGGGGGAGGGAAGCCCTGCGGATGATGGGCTTGCTGGGGGGCAAATGGAAAATAATGGAAATAACGACAGACCGCTGAGGATTGCTTTGGCGAAGGGGCGGTTGGAAGAAGAATTTGTGCACACGCTGTCGCGTTGGGGCGGGTACGATACCGCCCCGATGGAGGACAGGGGGCGCAAGCTCATAGTATTTGTGCCCGAGGATGGCGGCTGGCCAGAAAGAGGCGTGGAAGTCATTTTGGCGAAGGCGCCGGACGTGGTGACCTACGTGGAACAGGGCGTATGCGATATAGGCATAGTCGGCAAGGACACGTTGCTCGAACATGGTGGTACTTACTACGAAATATTGGACCTTGGGCTTGGCTTCTGCAAATTCGCTCTTGCCGCGCCTGCGGGCGGGGCGGTCGCCGGAGGCGCCGCACCGCAAGTGGTGGCGAGCAAATACCCGCAGTACGCCGGGCGATATTTCGAGCGGCTTGGGCTGGATGTACGCATTATCCGCATCGAGGGCTCGGTCGAGCTTGCCCCGCTGATAGGGCTTGCCGACAGCATAGTTGACCTTGTTCAGAGCGGCGCGACATTAAAGGAGAACGGTCTTGAGGTCGTGAGTTGGATACGGGATATCTCGGCGCGGCTGATAGTGAACGTAACGAGCATGAAGCTGCGGAAGGATGAGATCGAGGCGTTTGCGGAACGGGTGGATGCGCCGTCGATAATAATTAACAGTGAAAGCGGTGATGCGTAATGATAAAAACGATAATCGCCAACGGCAAAACAGAATACGAGGTGCTTGCGGGTCTTGCAGGCCGTGGCGATGCACCGGGGGCGGACGTAGAGGAAGCCGTCCGCAAAATCGTCGAGGATGTGCGGACGGAAGGTGACGCGGCTGTGGTGAGATACACCCTGCGGTTTGACGGCCCGGACGCCGCCCCCGATGGCAAGATAGGCACGCTTACACGTAAAGAGCTGAAAGAGGCGTTCGAGTCGCTTGACAAACCGCTTGCGGATGCGATTCTGCATTCGGCGGAGAATATACGTTCGTATCATAAAAAGCAGGCGGACTCGCTTAATGGCTACGAGGAAAAGAGCGCGGACGGCGTGGTGCGTGGGCAGATGCTACGTGGGCTTGAACGCGTGGGGGTATACGTACCGGGCGGTACGGCCGCCTACCCGTCGACGGTGCTGATGGACGTGATTCCGGCGAAACTGGCGGGGGTAGGGGAGATAGTGATGGTGACCCCGCCGAGAAGGGGCAAGGCGGGAGATAAAGAGGGCTGTGCGGCAGGTGAGGGCATCGGGGAAGTAACGAGCGCAGACGGTGGTTTTGCGACGGATGCGGCGATACTCGGTGCGGCGTATATAGCGGGCGTTGACAGAGTGCTGTTGGCGGGAGGCGGCCAGGCGGTGGCCGCGCTGGCTTACGGCACCGAGACCTTTCCCCGCGTCGACAAGATAGTCGGTCCCGGCAATATCTACGTGGCCACCGCCAAAAGGCTGCTCTACGGTGTAGTCGACATAGAGATGATAGCCGGCCCGAGCGAGATACTTATCATCGCCGATGAAAGTGCCGACGCAGCCTTTGCCGCGGCCGATCTCCTCTCCCAGGCAGAGCATGACCCCCTTTCCGCGTCCATCCTCCTGACCACCGACCCCGACGTGGCCGCGGCGGCCGCCCGCCAAGTGGTTACCCAGCTAAAGTCGCTCGACCGCGCCTACACCGCCCAGGACTCTCTCTCTAAAAACGGACTTATCATCGTCTGCCGCAGCGAGGACGAAATGGTCTCGCTCGCAAACCACATAGCGCCCGAACATCTGGAAATACTGACGGCGGACCCGTTCGCACTTCTTACGCGGATAAAAAACGCAGGATCCGTATTCCTCGGCCCATGGACTCCTGAGCCCGTCGGCGATTACTACGCCGGAACGAACCACGTATTGCCCACCGGCGGAGCCGCCCGCTTCGCCTCGCCTCTCGGCGTTTACGACTTCGTCAAACGCACGAGCTACACCCACTACCCCAAGGATGTGCTTCTTAGGGCAAAAGACGATATTATAGCCATCGCCGAGGCGGAAGGCCTTACCGCCCACGCGCAGGCCGTTAAAATCCGCTTCAACGAATAACAAAACGGAGGAGAAAAATGGACATCAAAAAAGCGCAAGAAATTCTGGAAAAGTACAACAAAGACGTATTTCATCTGCAACACGCAAAGGTCGTCAGCGGCGTCATGCGATACTTCGCAAAGGAATGCGACTTAGGGCGCGAGGAGTTTTGGGCGGCCGTAGGCCTGCTCCACGACATAGACTTCGGCGAATACCCAGACGAACATTGCGTAAAAGGCGAGGAGCTGCTACGCGAAAACGGCGCAAGCGACGAGCTTATCCGCTCCGCCATGTCCCACGGTTGGGGCATGACCGGCACGCCCCACGAACCTACGCACATTATGGAAAAAATCCTGTATGCCACGGACGAGCTTACAGGTCTTATCGGCGCCGTGGCCCTGATGCGCCCCTCAAAGTCCGTGCAGGATCTGGAGCTGAAAAGCGTCAAAAAGAAGTTCAAGGACAAAAAATTCGCCGCCGGCTGCTCACGCGACGTCATTGAGCAGGGTGCGGCGATGTTGGACTGGGACATCGACGAGCTGATCGAAAAAACCATAGCGGCAATGCGGACGCTCGATTTATAGCCCGCCGACAAAATGGTATAATATCTGTATGTAAAAGGAGCAAAATATGCGTACAAGCACAAAAGAACGCACCACAAACGAGACAAATATCAAGGTATCGCTTTCCCTCGACGGCAGCGGCAACGCGAATATCGACACGGGCGTCGGCTTCCTTGACCATATGCTGACGGCGGTCGCCGTTCACGGTCGTTTCGATTTGGCAGTCAAATGCGGCGGTGACCTCGGCGTCGACGTACACCACTCCGTAGAGGACATCGGCATCGTGTTCGGGCAGGCATTCGCCGACGCCCTTGGCGACAAGGTCGGCATAGCGCGCTACGGCAGCTTCACCCTGCCGATGGACGAAGCCCTTGCCTCGTGCCAACTCGACATAGGCGGCAGGGCATATACCGTATTTGACGCAAAGTTTTCCGCAGAACGCATAGGCGAGCTCGACACCCAGATGATACCGGAATTTTTTCGCGCCTTTGCGGACAACGCAAATATAACGCTCCACCTATGCGTACACTACGGCGAGAACGACCACCACAAGGCCGAAGCCCTGTTCAAATCCTTTGCGCACGCATTGCGCGTCGCCGTCTCGCACGTCGGCGAAGAACTTCTAACGACCAAAGGGGTCTTATGATTTCCGCCGCCGCCCGCATACCCATACGCCAATGATTATCTACCCTGCCATCGACCTCAAGGACGGCAAGCCCGTTCGCCTTACAAAGGGCGACTTCGCAACGACCGAACAGGTCGCCGACAACGCCCTAGATACAGCCCGCGCCTTTGAACAATCGGGCGCGACCCACCTGCATATGGTGGATCTTGACGGCGCCCTCGAAGGCCGCCCCGTGAACGGCGCCATAGTGCGCGAAGTAGCCCAAAACACCGACCTGTTCGTAGAGATAGGCGGCGGCATACGAACCGCCGAAACCGTGGAATACTACCTGAATGACATAGGCGTTGACCGCGTCATCCTTGGTTCCGTCGCCATCAAAGACCCCGCCTTCGCAAAAGACATGATTGCCGCGCATGGCGCAAAAATTGCCATCGGCATAGATGCAAAAGACGGCAAGGCCTCGGGCGGCGGCTGGCTCGACGATTCGGACGTGGACTTTATCGAGCTTGCCCGCCTTATGTGCGAGGCTGGCGCCCAGACCATCATCTACACCGACATCTCAAAAGACGGCACACTCGCCGGCCCAGACCTCACCGGCCTCGCCGCGCTCGCCACAGCCATCCCCGCCGACATCATAGCAAGCGGCGGCGTCGCCACCATAGACGACGTCAAAGCCATCGCCGCCCTCGGTCTCTCCGGCGTCATCTGCGGCAAATCCATCTACAAAGGAACCCTCTCCCTCCCCGAAGCCATATCATGCCAAAAATAGCAAATCACCCCAACAACCAATCAATCAAAGTAACCTGCTCAGCGTCGAAAGTTTTTATCCACCCGGAAAGAAACTTCCAAAAATCCAAAATTATTTTCCAAAACCCCTAATTCCTCAAACACCCCAGCGGCACGACCCATACGCCGTTCTCCATCTGAAACGCATACTCCGTCCCCGTGAGCACCATCAAAAACGCAGGCTCGCCCGCCTTCTTGATATCCACCTTCTTCTTCAACGCCAGCAAGTTCTCGGCGGCATCCTCGATCTCGCCGGCGCCCATCTTTATCTCCGCAGCCCCCCAACGCCCGTCCGCAAGCTCTATCACGGCATCGATCTCCATGCCGCTTTTGTCGCGATAATGATAGACGCTGCCGTCGATGCTCTCCGCATAGACCCGCAAATCCCTTATGCAGAGCGACTCGAAAAGAAATCCGAATGTGTTGAAGTCCGACAGCAGCTTTTTGGGCGTTGCACGTAGCGAGGCGGCAGCGATGGAGGGGTCAGCGAAATGTCTTTTTGCGGTTGTCCTGATTGCGTATTTTGAGCGGAGGCTGGCGCTCCACGCCGGCAAATCCTCCACTACGAAGATTTTCTTCAATGCGTCTATATATTGGTCAACCGTGGTTTGCGACAAAGCCTCGTCATTGACCGCCAAGTCGTTCAATATGGTTGCTGTCCTTGCCTCGCTCGATATGTTCCTTGATAAAGAGCGTAGCAGGCTTTTGACCCTGTCGGGGTTTTTCTCGATGCCGTCCGCTTTTGAAATGTCCTCATTGGCTACAGCCTCCAAGTAATCGTTTGCGATTGTGAGCGCCACCTTTTCGCTTCTCTCCCGCGCCGCAGCTGGCCAGCCCCCGCGGTTTATCACAAAAGCCAATCGCTCGACCGAAAGCCCAGACCGGCCCTCCGTCTTAGCCTTGCCGTCAAACAGCGCCCCAAGGGAGATTTCGCCGGTCGAGTCCTGCGTTTCGAACAATGACATGGTCCGCATCTTCATCCGCGCAATCCTTCCGGTGCCGGTGTGCATATCGTCCGTCCTTGTGGGAATGACGGAGCCAGTCAAGATGAATTGCCCGTTCTTGCGTCTTTTGTCTACGGCAAACCTGACTGCGTTCCAAAGCTCAGGAGCCGCCTGCCATTCGTCCAACAATCGCGGCGTCTCACCGTCAAGCAGCAAGGACGGCTTGGTTTTCGCCGTCAGGATATTCGCCTTTGCCTCATCGGGGTCGTGCATATACAAAACGCTTTTTGCCATTTCTTCCGCCGAGCGGGTCTTGCCGCACCACTTGGGCCCCTCAATCAAAACAGCGCCTTTCGCCTGTAGCAAAAGCCTCAGTTTACCGTCAGAAATGCGCTCTATATACTTGCTATCCATACATGGATAATAAACCCGACTATGAACTTTGTCAACCCTTCACTATGAACTTTGGCACGCTTTCACTATGAACTTTGTCAACCTTTCACTATGAACTTTGGCGTTTTCGCCCCCGCCCCCTACTCATACCTCAAAGCATCTATAGGATCCAACCTCGCCGCCTTGTTCGCCGGATAGAACCCGAAGAACAGCCCGATCGCAGTCGATACGCCGACGGACAGTATGATGCTAGACACCGATGCCTGCGCCGGGAAGTTCAGCAGCCCCGCCCCGACAGCCCCGAGCGCCGACCCAAGCACAATGCCTATCGCCCCCCCGACCAAGCATATCACGATCGCCTCCACGATGAACTGCAGCCGGATCTCGCCGTTCGTCGCGCCGATAGCCTTTCGCGTGCCTATCTCCCTCGTCCGCTCCGTGATGGACACCAGCATGATGTTCATCACCCCAATCCCGCCGACAAGGAGCGAGATGGCCGCGATGCCCGCGATGGCCATAGCCACCGTGTTGAGCATGGAAGTCATTTCCTCGACTATGCTTTCCATCGAAAAGGCCCCGATGCCCCAGTCCTCGTTGCGATTGTAATATTGCCCAAAAAAGTCCTCGACCTTGTACCCAAACTCCGTGCTGTTCACGCCCATATTTGTCAGTATGGTAAAACTCGAATAGCCACGCACATTGTTCACTTTTTGAGCTACGGACAGCGGCACGAAGACATCGGTGGTGATGTCATAGTCGCTTGCCGTGTTGAACCCCATCATCGCGCCCCAGCCGCCGTCGTCGTACTCGTACACGCCCACGACCGTATAGATGTCGATATGGCCTTGCGTCTGTATCACCAATTCCCTGCCAAGCGGGTTCTCGTCGCCGAACATATTTTCCACAAGCCTGTCGGACACGGTCGCAAGCCGTCGCCCAGCCGCGATGTCGTCCTCGCCGATAAAGCGCCCGCGCAGCATCGTCATGTTTTCCGTTATTACATAGCCAGGGCTGACCCCTGTAAGGGAGAGGTTCGCATAATCCTCGCCCCTCACCGTCTGTCCCTGCCCGATGCTGTCGCTGATGCTGACGGCTTTTATCTCGTTGGGGTATTGCTCTACCAAAGCGTCTATCATCTCGCCAGTGATCATATCCTTCTCTTTTATTTCGACACGCGGGCCGCCGAACATAAACATGCCGCCGCCCATAAACATCGGCCCCTCGTCGCTTTTCGCTCTTAGCGAAACCGTGACATTGTTGACGCCGAAGCCGCTCATGGCTTCTTCGAGATAACCCTGCATAGACGTCCCTATGGTCATAATCGCGATAACGGCCGTAATGCCGATGATGATGCCTAGCATCGTCAGCAACGACCGCATCTTGTTGTTCTTCAGGCTGCTAAGGGCCTCCAGAAAATTGTCCGCTATCCTCACGTCTCAGACCCCTTCCGCTCCCCGACGACCACGCCGTCTTTTAATGTAATAATCCTGTCAGTCTGTTCGGCAAGCGCCAGGCTGTGTGTCACAATGATAACCGTCTTTCCGTGCTTCTTGTTCAGGTCCTTGAATATCCCCATCACGAGCGCCCCAGTCTCTGAGTCAAGCGCCCCTGTCGGCTCGTCCGCAAGGATGATGTCCGGGTCGTTCGCCATGGCTCGCGCTATCGCCGTCCTCTGTTTTTGGCCGCCCGAAAGCTCATTTGGCTTGTGCTTCGACCGTTCGCCCATACCCACCATCTCAAGCAGCATGTCCGCGCGCTCGCTCCGCTCGCGCCTCCCCATCCGTGCATAGGTCATCGGCATTTCCACATTTGCCCGCGCCGAAATCCTCCCCACGAGGTTGAAGGTCTGGAACACAAACCCTATCCGCATCTTCCTAAGCTGAGAAAGGTCGTTTTGCGAAAGCCCCGCCACATCGACGCCCCCAAACCCATACGTCCCCTCGGTCGGTCGGTCGAGCGCCCCGATGATGTTCATCAGCGTGGACTTGCCGCTTCCCGACTCGCCGACGATTGAGACCAATTCGCCTTCGGCGATGGAGATGCTTACATTGTGCAACACCTCAATCTCGTTCGGCATATCGATAAAGTACCGCTTGCATATATTCTCAAGTTTTATAATATCTGCCATTGACCCTTCAATTCTTCAACCTTCAATCCTTCAACGAAGCCAGGCTCTAATTCACACTCACGGTTTCGACACGCTCGACGGCCACGGCCTGCCCGCTCACTGCCGCCCCGCCGCCCATCATCATCGGTCCGCCGCCCATCCGCACATTGCGTCCTTGCGGGTCTGACAGGATAAGCATTCCCTCCGTCAACTCATCGCTAATTATCTCAATATAATAATCGGTCTCCATGCCCGTGGTCACCACGATTTCGCGCCTGCCGTCACCCATCGCCGCACCGTCGCCGCCAATCATAATGGGGCCGCCTCTCGTCATGCCCGGACCATCGCCCACCTGCTCGGGTCTCATGCTGCGGCCTCTGACCGGCCCTTCGCCCATTCCATCCACGGAGCCCTCTATCATCACCGGCCTGTCACCGTCCCCGCTAAACATCACCGACACGCCACCCTCGCCGTCCTCACCGACCCACTCCGTCATGCCGCCCCAGGACGGCTCGTACACATAGACCACCTTGGTTCCGTCTGGCTTCGTCACCACCGCATCTATAGGCACGGCAAACACGTCGGTAGCCGCCGCCGTCACAATCTCGACCGTTGCCGTCATGCCTGGCTTGAGCTGCCCGATGGGGCTTGTCACCAAGACTTTCACTGCAAAATTGCCGCCTGCGTCCGATGCTATGGGCGCCACGAAATCCACGACGCCCTCGTACCTTTCTTCGCCAGTTGCATTGGACCTGATATTGGCTTTCATGCCTTTTTCGATCTTGATTACATCGTATTCGGCTATGTTTGCGGAGATTTCAAGCGTCTCGGTGTTCTCCACCCGGAACATATCGCCCATGGTCGCCTTCCCTGCCTCAGTGCCTACCCATGTAACAATTCCCGTTATGGGGGACACTATGGAAGCATTGTCAAGGTTTTCGTTCAGGGTCTCAAGCTGTGAACGTGTCTGCCGTGCGCTGTCAATGCCTTGGAGCGAGTCAAGCTGCGCCTTGGCGTCGTACCAGCGGCTGTTTGAGGCGCGCATCGTGTTTTCCCGCACCTGTATCGCATTGTCCAAAGCTGACTGCGCTGCGTTGACAGCCCTTCTCAGTTCCGCCACGACCTCTGGGTCGGGATCGGGTCCCCGCCTCGCGTCGTCATACGCCTTTTGTGCGGAAGCATGCGCCGCCCTTGCGTCGTCCACCGCCTTTTGCGTCTGCCTGTCGTCCGCATAATATTGTGCGTCGGCGTCGTCGAATGCACGTTGTGCCTGCTCAACCCTTTGCCTGTCGCTTCTCTGCGTCTCGGAGATCGTCTGTCGGGTGTCTGTGATGGAGCGTTCGATATCCGAAGTCTTTAGCCGTGCCAATACATCGCCTGCATAGACCTTGCTTCCCTCCTCGACGTAGACCGTTTCGACCTCGGCACCCTGCACGTTCGACCCGACAGAGACGGGGTCCGCACTCGCAAAATTGCCAAGTGCCGTCACCTTGCTCTCAAGGTCCGTCCTCGTCAACACCACCGTCTCCGGCATCTCAAACCCCATGGGTCCTGCCATTGCCTGCAGCCGTAGCATCAAGAACCACCCCACAGCCACCACCGCCACAATCACCACAATGGCGATGACCAGCTTCTTTCGTGACTTCTTCACAACCCCGCTCTTCACAACACTCTCCGCCATACGCTTACTCCTTAATCACAAACACTTCCGCAACATCGCCAAATCCTATCCCACTTACCTGAACCGAGCCTTAAAAGCGAGCCGGTTCGCCCATTATTATTGCCGCTTGCTTACGCTAGGTTCAGCTTCCTTTTGACCATAAACCTCGTCAAAAACCAACACGCCACGCCTATCCCTGCGCTCACCCCGATGGCGACCCATAGATAGGTGTCAACCAATGCGATTGACTGCACCTCGTTCACAAAGGGGTGGAAGGGCGCAACAATAGTTCCGCTTGAGAAAGATACTGCGAGCATCGCCCCTGCTGTCACAAACGAGGTGACCACATAAATGATTATAAACGCAAGCACAGAGCCGCCTATGCGGTTCTTCAAAAGGTTCGGCCCTATGGCCATGGCTGCGTAGAGCATCAGCACGCCGACAAAGGCGCCGACAAGCATAAGCAGGACAACCATAAATATCCAACGGTAGACATGCGGCCCCATCGCCAGAAACTCCGCAAACCCGTCCGCAAAGTATTCCCAAGCCCCCGTTGCCACAAGGACAAGCAGGCCGCTCAACGCCACCAACACCGTGGAGCAGACGCTCCATATCACGCCCACCAAGAGCTTCGACAGTATATGCTGCTCGCGGCTCACCGGCAGCGTCAGCATCAGATATCCTTCATCGCCCAAGAGGTTGCGGAAAAATCGCAGTATTATCACTACAAGCGTCACTATCGCCATCGCGGCGATCGACAGCCCGTACATCGCCATCACGATAGACCGCATCACGCCGCCCGCCATATCCGCCTCCGCGCCGCCCGCCAACGCCGGAACAGTCCCTGCGATTGTAGGCACACGGCTCGCCTCCCAAAATATCCCGAAAGTCCCCGGGGTTACAATAGCGTTCAGGACTGCAATCACCGCAAATGCGGCATAGAGCCACAAAAAAGTCTTTGCGGTCGCCTTGAGTTCGTGCTTGATAAGTTTGCCTAGCATCTGAATACCTCCCTAAAACACTCGTCCACGCTCTTGCCCTCCTGCTCACGGAGTTCGTCCACGCTCTGCACGCGCACCACTCGCCCGCCCGCAAGGAATATCACATCGTCGAGTATTTTTTCGATGTCCGAGATAAGGTGTGTGCTGATAAGCACCGTCCCTTCTTCATTATAATTGCGAAGTATCGTGTTCAATATGAAGTCGCGTGCAGCCGGGTCCACTCCGCCGATTGGCTCATCGAGCAGGTATAATTTTGCTGCACGGCTCATCACAAAGGCGAGCTGCACCTTCTCTTTTGTCCCTTTCGAAAGGGTCTTGAACAATGCGTCAAGTTGCACGCCAAGCGAGCCGAGCATATCCGTGGCCTTCGCCAAGTCAAAGTCCTCGTAGAAATCAGCGAACATCGCCGCGCAGTCCTGCACCTTCATTCGTTCGTCGAAATACACTCGGTCCGGCAGATAGCTTATAATCTTCTTCGTCTCTGGCCCTGGCACCATGCCGTCTATCAATATTTCCCCGGCGGTCGGCACAAGCAGCTCGTTGGCGAGCTTTATCAGCGTTGTCTTTCCGCTCCCGTTCGGGCCGAGCAGCCCCACTATACGACCGGCCTCTATCTCAAAAGTCACTTCGTCAAGCGCCGTCACCTGGCCGAAGGTCTTTGTCAGCCCCTTGCATTCAAGTATCGTACCCATCAGTTTCTCACCTCCCTAATCCACTTCACCGCCTCGTCCTCGCTTATCCCGATGGCCTTCATGCCGTCGAAAAATGCCTCGACCTGCGCGCTCGCAAGATTCTCTTTCAGTCCGCCGATCATCTCCTCGTCCTCCGTCACGCTCCTGCCGGCCGTCCTGTGCGTGCGCAGCAGCCCTTGGGCCTCAAGCTCCGCAAGAGCTTTTTGCATAGTGTTCGGATTCACCTCGGCTTCAAGCGCAAGCGCACGCACGCTCGGCACGGCGCTGCCTGGCGGGTACGCGCCCGTCAGCACCCCGCGCTGCAAGTGCTCTATCAGCTGCGCATAGATCGGCCTGTCCTTTCTAAATATCCAATCCATAACAATTCCTTTCCTTGTACTATTGTACTAAGCACTTAATACAATAGTACACTCTCCACCCCTTGTCAATCCCCAAAAAATTCCTTCTAAAGTTTTTCAAAAAACATGTTTCAAACAGGACTTTTGGGGTATACTATTGGCATCTAATCACATTGAATAGGATCGTAGCTTGGAGAACCTCGAATTTCCGAGGGGAAACTATTTGGAACCCTAAATTTTTTAGGGGGAAGCTTTATATATGTATAGGGGGTAACGACCATGTTTAATTTTGGATTGAAAACGTACAAGAGGCCGCACAAGCACCTCACGCTTTTGGTGGCCGCGCTCGCAATAGTGGCACTGCTGGGAGTCTATGTCATCCCGCAAGTCACGGTCTTTGCGGACGAGGAGTTCTTCACTGTGACTTATTATGATTTCTGGGACAGCAAGGTTTATTCGGAGGAAGTGCTGTATGGGGAGTCGGCGAACCCGCCTGACTCGTCCGCAGTTCCCGCCCCAGAGGGCATGGTGTTCACAGGATGGGCTACGGCCGACCTTGCTTCGGTGACGCATGACATCGACGCATGGGCAGGGTACGAGCCTGTATACGAGCCGATAGTGGCGCTTCCAGAGGAAACAGAGCCTGTCGACGACACGCCTGTGGCTGCCGAGGCGGGAACAGAACCGGCCGACGATGAAACCGAGCCTGCCGATGGCCTGATTGCCCTCGCCGACGATGAAACCGAGCCCGCCGACGATACGCTTTCGCCGCTTGCCCCGCTTGAGGACTCCCCGCAGGAAGTGGAAGGTCCCGCCCTTAGCAAGACAAACTGGAACGCAGTGCTCGGCAGCCCAAGCTTCAAGTACACGCTTCCCGCAAACGCCCAAAAGCTTGAATACTCCGACGTATCGAACAACGGTCACACATTCCTCGATTACGTGTATATGGTGTGCGATGATGATGGGAATATCACGCTCATCTTCCTTGCCTCCTCGGACAACAAAAGGTTTGAGCCGGCCGCAGGCTCGTATATGAATTATGGCGGCTATTCTGGCGTGGTCGTCGGGGCGTGGGATAAATCGACCAAGGAGATGTACAGGGCGTTTGAAGTGCATATCCCCGCAGGCGGGATCGTAAATCTGCAGTCGGGTCTCATCAACATCGTAAACGAAAACAACCAGCCCCATTCGATTTCAAACGAGATGCTGAGCTTCACAAACCTGTTCTACACGCAGCACTATGTATATGAAAGCGATCCGTCGTCAGCGACCCTGAGAATAACGATAAGCGGCGCAGGAGTGGTCGGCAGCGCCGTGGAGGCCGCCCCCATATCCATAAAGGGCTATGTGTACGACGAAGATTGCCTGCTCAATGTGAAATCGGGAACGATCACGCAATCCCCCGCCTTGGTGTTGAAGCTGTATTACGAGAGAAACGATGACGAGTACAGTTTTATGATAATCGGCAATGGCGGCGAGACGGCTTACAACGGCAGCCCGCAGTCGCTTGCAGGCATTGGGGTGGATCCCCGCTACACCATCGTGTTTCCTGGCGTCGAGCCGGATGACCATTACACGGTGGACGGCGTCGTCCTCGGCGACAATTCCGTGGGCACGAATCCTGGCTCCTATCCGCAAGACCTTCAGCTGAAAGCGGGCTATAAGGTGTTCTACGACGGCCCGAAAAAGACAGAGGGCGTCGTGGGCAAGGAGGATGTCACCGATCTGTTCAGCAATCCGGGCGTGAAAAACGCTGCGCTGACCATAACCGCGGACGACACCCCCATCACCGTCACCGCTGACGGCGACACGAAACCATATGACGGCACAGCGCTGACAAAGCCAAGCTATTTCGTGACAGGGCTTCCCGCCGGCCATGCGCTGTCCGCAAAAACAGAGGGTTCGATAACGAATGTGGGGACAGAGGCCAATATAATAGTCAAGGAGAGCATCGTTATCACGCGCGACAGCGACGGCGTGGATGCCACTTCTTTCTTCACAATGATAGGCACGCACGCCGGCAAGCTAGTGGTCGAACCCGCGCCCCTGACGATTACCGTGCATGACCAATGGGTGACGGAGGGCGACCCGATTCCGGCCGCGTTCGCCATCACGATTGACGGCTTTGTGGGCGGCGACGATTATACGGCGCTTCAGGGCGAGGCGGAGTATATGACCGACTACACGCCGGACGCGCTCGCGGGCGAGGTCTTTCCCGTCAAGCTTTCAGGGTGGACGGCCGACAATTACGCCATCGAATATATAGACGGCAATATTTATGTAGAGGCTGTTGTGGGCGACGACCCAGGTGATGACCCTGGCGACGACCCGGTCGATGACCCGACCGACGACCCCGGTGACGACCCCGGCGACGACTCGACCGACGACCCAACCGATGACCTGACTGACGACGATGAGCCTATCGTCATCCCGCCTCCGGGCGGCGGCACAGGCGGTAGCAGCACAGGCGGTGGCGGCACAGGTGGCGGCGGTGGTGGCGGCACGGTCATCCCCGCAGGCGACTCTGGCCTCGCAGCAACCCCCACAACAACCCCTGGCCCGACTACCGCAGCAACCACCGCAGGCGAACCCGCAGCCGTAGAACCCGCAGCGGTTGTCACGACCATAAACGACGAGGAAGTCCCTTTGGCGGCTAGGGTGGTTCCCATCGCTGACGAAGCGGTACCGCTCGCAAGCTTCACGGCCTCATGGGCGCTGCTCAACCTGATACTCACCATCGTCACCATAATAATAGCGGCGGCGCTTATACTGACCTACTCCCGCAGGCGTGAGGAAGAAGCTGACGCCGACCTCGCAGAAGCCGCCGCCCGCCCGGCACACGTTGGTGACGCTGCTTACGATGATGACGGTCGCCAAAAAACCAAGCGCCGCCTCGTTCCGCGCCTGCTCGCCATAGCGGCTGCCCTCATCGCAGTCTTGCTGTTCATAGTGACAGAGAACATGAGACTGCCGATGATACTTGCCGACAACTGGACCATCTGGCACATAGTCATCACGGCTGTTGGCATTGTCCTTGCCATCTTTTCGCTTGCAAACTCCCGATATATATTGTTTAATGAAAAGGTTGGACGAGTAAGCTGTTAAAGCCCATAGATGGAGGTAAGTAAATGAATTTCAGTTTGACAAAGGAGCATGAATTTGTCAGGAAGATGGTGCGGGAGTTCTCCGTAGGAGAGGTCGAGCCGATTGCGGCCGAAATCGACAAAGAGCACCGCTTCCCGACAGAGAACATCCCCAAAATGGCCAGATACGGCCTTTTTGGTGTTCCGTTCCCGAAAGAGTATGAAGGGGCGGGCGGCGACAACCTCGCGTACACCATCACGGTGGAGGAATTGTCGAGGGTCTGCGCGACGACGGGCGTTATCTGTTCGGCGCACACATCGCTATGCGCATGGCCGATTTTCTACTTCGGCAATGACGAGCAAAAGGCGAAATATCTGCCAGACCTCGCCTCTGGCCGCAAGCTCGGCGGATTCGGCCTGACCGAGCCCAATGCCGGCTCTGATGCCGCCGGCCAACAGACGCGGGCGGTCGACATGGGCGACCACTGGCTTGTCAACGGCTCAAAGATCTTTATCACGAACGGCGGCGTGGCGGAGACTTTCGTGGTCATGGCGATGACCGACAAGTCGAAAAAGACGCGTGGCATCTCGGCGTTTATCGTGGAGAAAGGTTTTGAGGGCTTCTCCATCGGGAAGATCGAGGACAAGATGGGCATCTGCGGTTCATCCACGGCCGAACTGGTGTTCCAGAACATGAAGGTCCCGAAAGAGAATATTCTCGGCAAGCCAGGCGACGGGTTCAAGGTCGCGATGTCCACGCTTGATGGCGGACGCATCGGCATCGGGGCGCAAGCGCTTGGCATCGCGCAGGGCGCGCTTGACGTGACCATAGAATATATGAAAGCGCGCAAGCAGTTCGGCAAGCGGCTTGTGGATATGGATCCGCTGCGCTTCAATATCGCCGAGATCGCGACGGAGATCGAAGCTGCTCGCCTTCTATTGTATAAGGCCGCTTACCACAAAGATCGGGGCGAGCCTTACGGCCAGTGGGCGGCGATGGGCAAGTATTACGCTTCCGAGGTCGCCATGAGAACGACTACCAAGTGCGTACAGCTTTATGGTGGTTACGGCTACACGAGGGATTATCCGGTAGAGCGCATGATGAGAGACGCCAAGATCACCGAACTTTATGAGGGCACGACAGAAGTTCAGAAGATGGTTATCGCGGCTGCGGTCATCGGTAAATAAGGAGGTACGGCACAATGGCATTCAAGATAGTAGTATGCGCGAAGCAAGTACCGGACACCAACGAGATAAAGATAGATCCGGTCAAAAAGACCCTTATGAGGGAGGGCGTCCCGAGCATCCTCAACCACGACGATGCGAACGCGCTCGAAGAAGCGCTGTTGATAAAGGACAAATATCCCGACACGCACATAACAGTTATTTCAATGGGCCCGCCGCAGGCGAAGGACATGCTTATCGAGTGCCTTGCGATGGGCGCTGACGAGGCGGTTTTGGCATCGGACAGGGCGCTCGGCGGTTCGGACACATGGGCGACTTCGAACGCGCTCGCGGCGGTCATCGACAAGCTAGGCGGCTGTGATTTGATTTTTGCAGGGCGTCAGGCCATCGATGGCGACACGGCGCAGGTCGGCCCGCAGATAGCGGAGAAGATGGATATTCCCCAGGTCACATACGTATCGGAGCTTGAAATATCCAAGGACATGAAACGCATCACCGTCAAGCGCGCGCTTGAGGACGGCTACGAGCTTATCGAGATTGACACCCCTTGCATGCTCACCGCCATCAAGGAACTCAATACGCCGCGATATATGTCCATCAGCGGCATATTCGACGCGTGCAAGAAAGAAATCCCCGTCTGGGGCGCGGCAGACCTCGGAGTGGACGTGGACAAGGAAGTCGGTCTTGACGCATCGCCGACAAAGGTGTTCCGCTCGTTCACGCCAGCACCCAAGGGCAAGGGCGAAATGCTTGAGGGCGAAACCGAATGCGACTTGGCGAAAGGGCTCCTTGTCGGGCTCAAGTCCAAGCATGTGATATAGGAAGGGAGGCGACGAACTATGGCAGTTATCATAATAGACGAAAAATGCAAAGGCTGTAAACTTTGCCTCAAAGCCTGTCCCTTCGAAGCGATCGACATGGTGGACAAGCTTGCGGTGCTGAACGAGAAATGCACCCATTGCAAACAATGTATCCCTGAGTGTCCGTTTGACGCTATCATAGACGAGGAGAAGGCTGGCGAGAAGGCAGACCTTTCAGCGTACAAGGACGTATGGGTCTATGCGGAGCAGCGCGCCGGGAAAATGATGAACGTTGCGCTTGAGCTTATAGGCGAAGGCCGCAGGCTCGCCCGCGAGATAAGCAAGGACACGAAGGTCTGGGCGGTTCTTATCGGCGACAAGGTGGAAGCCCTGGCACAGGAGTGCTTTGAGTACGGCGCGGACGGCGTCTACATACTTGAGGACGCCTTGCTCCAGAAGTACACCACCGATGGCTACACCAAGGTCTTTACCGAGGTGATAGCGGACAAAAAGCCTGAGATAGTGCTGTTCGGCGCGACGCATATAGGGCGCGACCTTGCCCCGCGCGTTGCGGCAAGGCTCAACACAGGCCTCACTGCCGACTGCACAAGGCTCGACATCAAGGTTTCAAGCTATATCGACTATGCGGAGAAATATACCACCCAAGACACGTCGGATCTCGATCCTGCGTCGGACGACAAAGGGCTCAAGCAGACGCGTCCTGCGTTCGGCGGAAACCTTATGGCTACCATCATCACGCCGGACACGCGCCCACAGATGGCAACGGTGCGGCCGGGCGTCATGACGAGGCGCGAGAGGGCGGCAGGAGCGAAGGGCGAGACCGTCCGTGTCACGCCGGTCCTTGCGGCTTCCGATATCCGTACAAACGTCAAGGAGATCGTCAAGAGCGCGAAGGAGATTGTTTCGCTCACCGACGCCGAGATCATATGTTCGGGCGGTCGCGGCCTCGGCACGCCAGACGGGTTTGCGCTTGTAAAGCAACTGGCAGACAAGGTCGGCGGCGTTGTGGGTTCGTCGAGGGCGGCGGTCGACGCAGGCTGGATCGACCATGTCCATCAGGTAGGGCAGACCGGCACGACGGTCAAGCCTAGGCTTTACTTCGCCTGCGGCATATCAGGCGCCATCCAGCACCTGGCAGGTATGCAGAGCTCGGATATGATCGTGGCGATAAACAAAGACCCCGACGCCCCCATATTTGAGGTGGCGGACTACGGAATAGTAGGGGACCTCTACAAGGTCATCCCCGAAATTATTGCCGAGTGGGGCAATGCGGATACTCTCTACGAGGCGACCATCGACCGCAGCGCCGAGTAAAACGAATTTATAAAAACAATAGGATTCGGCAGAGCCTGCGTGTAAGACGTGGGCTCTGTTGCTATTGATGCGCCCGTAGTCGCTCCCGTGAGATTTGGATCCGGCTGCGGGTCAGGTTCCGGATCGGGGTCTGGCGGCGGGTCGGGGTCTGGTGGCGGGTCGGGGCCAGGCGGCGGGGCAGCCGACTCCACTGCCACATTGACCCTGGACTCCACAGGCCGTCGTTCACCCGCAGGCGGGTTTTGCTCCGTGACAATATCGTTGTTGCGACCTGTGATCTGTTTGCCTGCGTCGTCATAAACATCGCCGAGCTTCAAGTACAACGCCTCCAGAGCCCTTCTCGCATCCCTAAGCGTCATGCCTATAAGGTTTGGCACCACGGCAGTGCCGAAGTTGGTGTCAAGCGTCTCATGCCCATAGTTGTAAGGATAGTTGTTTGGGTCAAGGTTGTGCAGATGGCAATAGAACTCCGGTGCCTGGTTCGTCTTGATCTCGTCCTCGTCCGACGCTTTGATCGACGAGAACAGACGCATATCCTGATGCGGGCACCATGGCGTCGCCAAGTAGCCCGAATCCAGACAGACCTGAAATTCCTCTACGCCCATGTCGACATACTCGGGGACGGTGTTTATGATGAAATAATCGGTGAATGTTTTTTCGTTGTCCGGGTTGCTTGTCTCTCTTGTCGAGACTCTGGACTGTACCACGTTCTCGGGCATGGCCGGAAAGTCGCCATGGTCGTCTTCATCGATGATGCGCGCCATAACCTTGCTGAAGAGGCTGGCAGAAGCGGCCGAGCCTGCTGACAGCGGCACATTGACGTCGCAGCCTATCCAGACGCTCGCGGAATACCTTGGCGTGCTGCCGACAAACCAGGCATCGTAATTCTCGGAGGCTGTTCCGGTTTTGCCCGCCGTAGGCGTGCCGCTTATCTGGGCGGCAGTGGCTATGCCGCTTGTGACGGTGGTGCGTAGCATGTCCGTAACGATAAAGGCCGTGCCCTCGTCCATTACCTGCGTCCGTTCAGGCGTGCCGTCGAGCAGGACGTTCCCGCGTTTGTCCTTGACCAAGGTGTACGTGATGGGCGTGACTAGTTCGCCGCGGTTAGGGAACGCTCCATATGCTGAAGTGATTTCAAGCGGCGTCATGCCGTTGGTCATGCCTCCCAGAGCGAGGGCGCCTGGCCCCACGTCGTTTGTGCCCCCCTCCTCCACAATTGTTGTGATCCCGAGCTTTTTCATGAAGTCGATAGACCTCCGCTCGCCTATCTCAAGCAAGACTTTTACGGCGTTCACATTGACCGATTGCTCGAGGGAGTAGCGCATGGTATGCGGCCCTCTGAAGCCGCTGTACCAGTTTTTCGGCCATGGGCGGCCCTTATACTCCATCTCCTCGTCGATGATGATGGAGACTGGCGACCAGAACTCCCCAAAGGTCGGTATGTCGCCGCCGACCCGCTCGCCGTTCGCGCTCATTTCAATGGCCGGCCCGTAGACGCCGATTGTCTTGACAGTGGAGCCTGGCTGTCTGGGTGAGATTGAGCGGTTGAACTGGAACTGCCCCGATATGTCGCGTCCACCGACCATGGCCTTGAGATGCCCGTTGGTATGGTCGATAAGTACAAAAGACGATTGCGGCTGAAGTATCTCCTGCCTCAGCGTGAACTTCGACGGGTCTATCCATATAACGCCTTCGTCGTCGACCGTGAAGATGTTGTGGTCGCTGTCAAAGAAATCCTTTGACAGTATCAGAGAGCCGGTATCGTCTATGTCCTTGTACTCGACCGGGATGGGTATGTAGCCGCCCTTGGTCATATAGAGCACGCCGTCCGGTCGCTTGTAAAAGTCCTTGAACTCAAGGTTTATATCAGGGCCTCCCGCCCCGGACGTTTGGTAGACGCCGAACCTTTTCGTCCTTCCTGAAAAAATGGTCATGCTGCCGTCAGCGTTCCACCTGAAATCCGACAGGCTTTCGTCATCCTCGTCGTATATCATGCGGAACCAAGGTATGGAGTCCTGCCCTTCCTCTGCCCTGTCCTCAAACATATACTCAAAGGCGAACAGCACTATATTGCCGTCCTCGTCGAGCAGGTTTCCGTTTCGGTCAGTGTTTCTCAGCTCCGCTTTCGGAAAGTTTTCGGGGTTTTCGTATTCCTCCATCGCGATATCCTGAGCACGCTGGTTGAATGTCGTATGGATATCGAGCCCGCCGCTGTAGATCATCTGCATCGCTTCGTCGCGGCTCACGATGGACGGGACATTTCTCAGCAAGTCGTCGACGAGGTTGTTTATGGCATAACTCACAAAGAAGTCCGCGTTGCTCTCCACTTCGATCTCTCTTGGCTGCAGATGCCGCCGGATATTGTCCCTCGATGCCCGTTCGAACTCGTCTTCTGTTATATAGCCTTGGGAGAGCATCTCCTCAAGCACGATTTTCAGCCTGGACTCGATAGCGTCGTTGAAAAGGTATACGAATTGCGAGCCTACAAGCAGGATGCGCGGGTCGTCGGGCTCCACCTCGCTAGGCAATACCGTACGGATCATGGCGAACTCGGACGGAGCCTGCGGAAGCGCTGCAAGCGCCGCCGATTCTATAAGGGTAAGATCCTCCACAGCCTTGCCATAATAGTTTTCAGCCGCTGCGACGATGCCGTAGCTATGGTTGCCGAGTGCGATGGTGTTGAGGTAGATTGTCAGGATTTCTTCTTTGGATAGGTGCTTTTCCAGCTCGCGCGCGTAAAAAGCCTCCTTGATCTTCCTATCGGCGCTCCGCTCGCTGCGCTCGTCGAACAGCCAGATGTTCCTGGCAAGCTGCTGTGATATGGTGCTTGTTCCTGTTGCCCCGCCGACGCCGGTGCCCCTCTGGAAGCTCTCAAGCACAGCGCCGACCATACGTATCATGTTGAAGCCCCTATGCGTCCAGAATGTCCTGTCCTCTATCGCGACTATGGCATTGATAAGATCGTCCGGAAACTGCTGGAATGTGGCTAAGGTGCGCTGGCCATCCGGCAGGTAGATGTTTTTCATCGGCTCCCCTTGGTCGTCGTACATGGTGCTCATGACTTTGAGTGAGGCCTCGATGTCATCAGGGTCGTATCGTGGCACGTCTTTCACTATCGCATATACATAGACCGTGCCGATGACGCAGGCGGTAAGCAGGAAAATCGCGACTACCGCAGCGATCCATTTAAGTATCTTCACGCCGATGGACTGCTTCTTCTTCTTGCGTCTCTTTCCATTTTTGCCGCTTTTGCCATTTTTGCTTCGGGTGCTCCCCGGTGGTCTGTTTTTCATATCGCTTCCGTCGCGGCGTCTGCGCCTGCGTTCGCGGTCTGCATCCTCGCCATCCCGTGGCGGACGCCTACGCTTGCCGTTCTCTCCGTCAGGTCTTTCACGCCGGCCATTCTCTCTGTCGGGTCTTTCACGCCGACCGTTTTCTCCGTCAGGCCTTTCACGCCCGTTCCGTTCTCCTTCGCCCCCGTTGCTTTCTTGTGCATGGCGTTTAACAGGTCTTCTTTCTTCTTCGGCGAAAAGGTCGTCAAGGGTCACCGCCTGTTGCTCTTCGCCCTGCTTTTCGACCGGAAAAATGTCGTCAAGGGTGGCCGGCGCTTCTTCGGGCGCCTCCGACCCCCCCTGCGATTCCCGGAACTTCTTCTCAAGCTCCTCAAAACTGCTATGTATATCTTTTTCGTCCAAAATGCAACCTTCCTTATTATATGCACCTATATACAAAACATTATACAGAAAACCTTAGCTCTCTAATAAGTCAAGAATATTACAACAACTCTGCGCATTACAATGGGATTTCGCGGATTTCGCAGGATGTTCGCCATGTTTTCAAGCGAAGGACACGCAGTTTTCATTGAGAAAATATGTTATGATGTCTGAATGGACAGAAGAAAGTACGACAGCGTTGACGTGGCACGGGCGGTAGTCCGGCTTGCGGTGACGTCCTCGCGTGAATCAGAGGAAAAATACGTCGCTTCGCTTGTGGAGGCGGGTGTCAAGGCGGTGGCCGTGGATATAGGCGGCGATATCACGACATCCATTCACACGGTCATCGAGCGTGCGATCATCGCGTCGCGCAAAGCTGGGCTGACAAAGGAAAACCATGTACAGGACGGTGCGATAGCGGGTGCGGCACGTGAGGCCGTTGCACAGATCGCGACCAAGGCCATAGGGTTGAACGGCGGCGGGAAGATTGCCATCGTGCGTTCCGGGGAGCATCTGTCAGTGTGCATTTTTATGAGCATCGGCTTGCTGCACCTCAATGATGTGGTGATTGGGTTAGGGCACCGGTCAGTACCGCTCGACTAATTAAATCTCCGCGAGCAACACCGTGAGGGCGAGGCGTTCGCTTATATCGCCGGATTTGATGTCGCGTTCCGTATCGTAGAGGCGGTGAAGTATATGCCGCAGCTTTTCTGGCTTGAAGCGCTGTGCGAAGCCCCCCAGCTTCTTTACGCGCCATTCGCTGCGCTCGCCTAGCATCTGCGTGATTTCCGCGGGTTTGCGACCCTCGGCGCTGAGTTCCTTGTAGCCTAGCATTATCTCAAAATGCCCAGTGAAAAGCGACAACAGCCGAAAAGCGCTCTCCCCTGCGACGAGTCCGCTCTCCAGCAGCTGGATGGATTCAGCCTTTTTTCCGGAGCTGATGGCATCAAGCATCGCAAAAACGTCAGTTCTCAGTATATCCGCAAGGCATTCCTCAAGGTCTGAATGCCCGGCGGCGTGGCGGCCTTCCGCCAACACGAAAGAGGCGAGCTTGTATGCGTCGTTTTCTACCGAAAACAAGTCCCGCTCGCTGTCCTTTTCCAGATAGCCTGTCGCGAATATAAAGGCGTCGAGAATGCCCGGAGAGATTTCAACACCCATCGCATTGAAACGTTTGCGCGCAAAGCTTGCGAGGTCGGCCTCGTCGAGGCGCGCAAACTCATAGACCGTGCCGTGCTTGGCTATGGCCTTGTAAAGCGATCGGCCCTTGTTTACGCTGCCGGCGGTAAATATCAGGCGTGCCGTGTCCGGAATGGCGGAAAGATATTCCGTCAAGGGGGTTTTCCGCTTCGCGGCGCCTCCTGCTTCTGCGGGCGCGCCTTGCGCGGACAGCCCCGTATGGCTTTTTACGACGACGATACGTGCCGGAAGCAGCATGGGAAAGGTGTCGAGCGCCGCCATTATCTCGTCATCCCCCGCTTCGTCCCCGTAGAATGTGGAGAGGTCGAGGGCGTTTATGGCATCGCCTTCAGCGCCGCCTTCGGCGGCGCCGGCGAACAAAGACACCAAGCGCTTCTCGTAATGGCTGACAAGGAATTGCTCCTCGCCGTACAAAAGCACAGGCGCCGCTTTGCCTATCCCGCCACTCTTTATATCGTTTTCGATCTTCCGAAAGCTCATACCGACAGTTTACCACAGGCGGCGCATAGCCACATAATAAAGGCTAAAGTTTTTCATGGGGCTTTAGCAGCATGGGCGAGACGAGGTCGCGCTTGACGGTCTGGACGGTGAAGCCGTCTTTGTGTATGTGAATCAGCACGGCCCCGTCCGTGTCGTTGCGGTAGATGGGCAGCCCTGCTGCTTCGAGGTCGGCAAGCACCTCTGCCGTAGGGTGTCCAAAATTGTTCTTGCCGACTTGGATGACGGCTATGGACGCAGTCGCCGAGGCCAGCAATTCCTCCGAGGTTGAGGTCTTGCTCCCGTGGTGCCCGACTTTCAGGATGTCGCATGACAGATCGCCCGCCAGTTCAAGCGCCGCCCGCTCGCCGTCCTTTGTAACGTCGCCTGTCATAAGCACCGTGACCCCCTCGTTCTCGAACCGCATAAGCAAGGATGTCTCGTTTTCGTCCTCACCGTCCCCTGTCATTCGTACATAGTCCTCGTCCGTGCCTCTCGGCGGGAAAAGCGTCTCGGCCTGCGCTCGTCGGCCGCCAAGCAGCACGGTGTCGCCTGCGGCAAGGAAGCGTAGGCTTTCAGCTTTGAAAGCGCCCTTATCCTTGTCTCCGTATGCGTGCGTCACGGCATCCGTGCGGACGCGGTTGCCCTCATACACATAGACGGCGCCGACGTCCATATACGCCGCAAGCTCCGCAAGCCCCTTGAAGTGGTCCATATGCAGATGGGACACGAAGATGCCGTCGAGCTTCGCAACCCCGTTTTTTAGCAAGTAAGGCGCAAGGACATTCTTCCCGATATCGTAGCCAAACCTTCCGCCGCCGTCCATCAGGTAGTTGCGTCCGTCGGCCGTCTTTATATGCAGGCAGTCGCCCTGTCCCACGTCCACGAAGGTGTAGGGCGCGTCGTTCTGCCTTCCCATTGGCGTCTGCATCACAAGCAGGCACGATAGGGCGATAACGGTCGGAAGTACCACCCCCCTAGCTTTGAGTCGCGCAAACCCCCCGCTCATCGCAAAAGTGTCTGACAGCAAAAAGAAAGTTACAAAATAGAACAACAAAATTATTGGCAAGGGCGGGGAAGGCACGGTAAAGCTGCTGTGTGGAATCTTGTCCGCCGCCTGCGTCAGCGCGAGCATGATGTCTATCAAAACGCCGGTCGACGATGCACCCACGCCCGCCGCAGGGTTTGCGAGGGCGGCCAGGGCGGGAAGGAAGGCGCTCGCGGCGGCCAGCAGCAGGACAACGATGCCGAAGGGCACGATAAGCGAGGCGAGGGCTATCACGGGGATGTTGATAAGGATCGCGAGCACGGGCAGGGTATTGAAAAAGTACATCGTGAGCGGCAGCATAAGGACTTGTATTATTGCGGCGGGAATGAGCGTTTTGAGCATCTTCCCGCCGAGTATGGCCGAGGTTTTCGCGCCGTATATCTCACGCAGCTCGCCAGGCTTGACAGCCCTTCCCGTGAGCTTGCTTACGAAGCCCGTATGCCTGTCTGCGAAAGGCAGGGCGAACGACAGCGAGCAGACGGCCGTGTACGATAGGACGAAGCCGACGCCGAACAGGGCGAGCGGGTTTATAAGCAGCACGATCAGGGCTGAGAACAGCACGCCGGTGAGCATATCGTATCTTCGGTTCAGCAGCATGGCCCCGATATGGACGGCTATCATCGAAAAGGCGCGCATCACCGACGGCGAGAAGTTTGAGAGCGCCGCATAGCACAGCAACAGCACGAGCGCGACGACGTAGAATTTCTTGGTCTTGCGTTTGCCGAGCGCCATGGAGACAAAGGCGTAGACCATGCCGACGTGCAGGCCGCTGACGGAGAGGATGTGCGCGACGCCGTGCCGCTTGAAAAGGTCGTAGGTTTCCTCGTCGAGCCCGCCTTTGTCGCCGAACATCATGCCGATAAAGAGCGAGGCGGTCTCGGGCGGGAGGATTGACTGAACGCGTTCGGTGAAAGCTGCCTTGGCCTTGGCGAGCGCGCCGAGCGCGCGCCAGTGAAGGGTTTTTATGTTTGCGGGGTCGTTTAGGATGGTCAGGTCATCTGCGAACTCGCAGGTCAGGATGATGCGGATGTTTTTTGAAAGCAGGTGGAGGCGGTAATCGAAGCCGCCGGGATTGCGGGCGGTGTCGGGTAGGGATATGGGGCCTCGGACTGAGACGCGTTTGCCGACAAGGTCTTCGAGGGCGGGCGCCATGGGTTTGCCCTTTTCGCCATATACACGTACGAGCAGCTTGCGTCCGTCGGCCCAGAGGGTCAGAAGCCTGTAGTCTATGTCGCGTTGCTCGGCAAGAAGCACATGGCCGGCGGCGTTTTCGACATAGCCCTCTCCGTCGGTCATATATTGTTCGAGCGGGTCGGTGCGTTGAAATGTCGCATGTGTGTAGGCGGAGCCTGCGAGAAAGACCGCGCATATAAGCAAGATGAAAGGTTTAGGTGAAGGCGTGAGCGGCGGGGTGTCAATAAGGGCTTTGGCGGCCAGGGCTGCCATCAATGCCGCAAGGAGTCCGAGCAGCAGGGCGTCCGGCGGCGCAAAGAAATAGCAGTAGGCGATGCCGGCGATAAAAGCCCCCGCTATATAGGCGAGCGGCCTGCGCGGCCGGGCGGGGGCGGGTGTCACAGAGGTCGGGGCGGTGGCTACTGGTTGCCTGCAAATGTTGGGCGTAAGCGTATCCATGGAGCCATTATACAATAAATAAATAAAATGTCAATATATGGTTGACAAAGTATATATTGACATGGCCTGGGACGAGAAAAACAGAAGCCACCCGTAGGGTGGCTTCAAAACCATTCGTGGGGACGGAGCCGCCTAAACGGTGTCCCTTTTCACCAATTATAACCACAATACTAACCCACTTGCAAGCACAATTATAAAACATATATACTCTTATTCTATGAGTACTTACGCGATACAGACCTTGGGGTGCCAGATGAACGAGCGGGACAGCGAGACCATCGCCGGCCTGCTTGAGCAAATGGGCTATATAGAATCCGCAGATTACGAAGATGCGGACGTCATCGTCGTGAACACATGCAGCGTGCGTGAAAACGCGGACAATCGTTTCTTCGGCATCCTTGGCCGCCTCAAGCACGTCAAGACGAACCGCGCAGACGCCATCGTCGCTGTCTGCGGCTGCATGATGCAGCAGGAGCATATCACGGAGCAGATTCACGAAAAGCACGCATGGGTGGACATCATCTTCGGTACGCACAATATCGGCGCCCTGCCTGAGCTTATCGAAAAAATCGTGGGCGGTCGCAAGGGGAAGCCGCTCACGTCCGTGCTTACGGAGCGGGCGTCCATGGGCGAGGGCCTGCCGGTGCGTCGCGAGCTTTCATTCAAGGCGAGCGTCAATATAATGTATGGATGCAATAATTTTTGCACATATTGCATTGTGCCGTATACGCGTGGCCGAGAAATCAGCCGGTCTGCCGATGACATAATTGCGGAGGTGCGGGACGCCGCCGCTGCCGGAGCCAAGGAGATTCTTTTGCTAGGTCAGAATGTAAATTCCTACAATGGCGATGGCATCGACTTTGCGGACCTTATATCCATGGCGGACGAAGTGCCAGGCATAGAGCGGATAAGGTTTACGACTTCGCACCCGAAAGATTTGTCAAGCAAATTGATTGACAGGTTTGGGCCTGTCAAAAAAGGCGGCGCGGCCACCCTTTGCCCATCAATACATCTGCCGGTGCAGGCGGGCAGTGACAAGGTGCTTGAACGCATGAACCGCCGTTATACGAAAGAGGGCTATATAGCGCTTGTGGAGAGCCTGCGCGCAGCCCGGCCGGATATCGTAATCACGACTGACTTTATCGTAGGGTTTCCGGGCGAGACGGAAGAGGATTTTGGTGAGACCATGGACTTGATCGAGCGGGTGCGTTTCGACTCTGCGTTCACTTTCATATACTCGCCGCGTACGGGGACGCCGGCGGCGGGGTACGACGACCCCACGCCCGAAGATGTGAAGCACGAGCGTTTTGACAGGATGGTGCGGCGCCTCAACGAGATAACGCTCGAAAAGAACCGCGCTTATGTGGGCAGCGTCCAGGACGTGCTTGTCGAGGGGCGGTCAAAGACCGATGCTGCCATGCTTTCGGGTCGCACGTTCGGAGGAAAGCTGGTGAATTTTCCGGCACTGGCGTCCGTACCCGCCTCCGCACCCGAACACGATGCAAGCATCATAGGCGCCATCCTGCCCGTCCGCATCGCATCCGTGAAAACATTCAGCTTCACTGGTGAATTATTATGATACAATCAACAGCGGCGATGTTGATAAACGAGCCGAACACAAGGAGAGGACATGGAACAGAGCGAAGTACGAAAATATCTGAAGCAAGACCATAAGGCGGAGATCGACAGGGCTGCAGAACGGCTGTCAGGCGTCATCAAGCCGACGCCGCTTATAAAGAGCGATTATTATAGCGGCGACTACGGCTGCGAGGTATGGCTCAAGCCGGAGAATCTGCAAGTGACCGGCTCGTTCAAGATACGGGGCGCCTACAACAAGATCGCGTCCTTGGAAAAAAACGAATTGAAAAATGGCATCGTCTCGGCATCCGCCGGAAACCATGCGCAAGGCGTCGCTTTCTCTGCCGAGCACAGAGGCACGAAGGCCACCATAGTCATGCCTGGCATCACGCCCCTTCTCAAGGTCGAGGCGACAAAAGCCTACGGCGCTGAGGTCGTGCTTTACGGTGACGCATACGACGAAAGCTTTGAGAAAGCCACGGAGCTCGCAAAGGAGAAGGGCAAGACATTCATTCACCCCTTTGACGATTACCAGGTGATCTGCGGGCAGGGCACCCTTGCAAAAGAGATCATCGAGGGGCTTGAGAACGCCGATGAGATCATCTGCCCCATAGGCGGCGGCGGCCTTATCTCCGGCATATTGCTCTATGCGAAAGCCGTCAATCCGAACATAAAAATCATCGGCGTCATTCCCGAAGGCTCCCCCGCGATAAAGAACTCGCTTGAGCAAGGCAAGTTGAAACGCGAAAAATCCATATATACGTGTGCGGAGGGCGTCGCTGTCAAGCAGCCGGGCACCCTGTGCTTTGCAGTGATAAAGGAGCATCTTGACGAACTTGTGACCGTCTCCGAGCGTGACATCATGGAAAACATCCTCTTGATGATGGAGAAACATAAGTTCGTCGCCGAGGCGGCAGGCGTGCTTCCGCTTGCGGGCGCCCGCAAAAGGGCGCGTGCGGACAGGAAGCTCGTATGCGTGTTGAGCGGCGGGAATATCGATACCGTGACCATAAGCTCCGTCGTCAACCAGGGCATGATAAGTCGGGGCCGCATCATGTGCTTCACCGTGGAGCTTCCCGACAAGCCCTGGCAGCTTGTGGCCGTCGCATCGCTCCTTGCGCGTGAGGGCGCCAATGTCATCGAGCTTGACCACGATCAGTTCAAGGCGTTGGACCGCTATTCAAACCGCGTCGTGCTGGAGGTGACCGTCGAGACGAACGGACCCGAGCATATCGAGCGTGTGCTTGCCGCGCTCGCAGCGGAAAACTTTCCGGTCAAGCGGATATATTAGCCAGTTCAAGACAGTTTTATGATAGAATGGGCGTGCCCGCAAGGAGGGTGCATACCTATTAAGGAGGGTGTAAGAATGAGCAAGATAAGGATTCTTGATGAGAGCAATTACAGCGAGACGATTTCGGCAGGCGTGGTCGTGGTCGACTTCTATGCCGACTGGTGCGGCCCGTGCAAGATGTTCGCGCCTGTGTTCGATGAAGCCAGCGAAGCCTACGACGGCAAGGCGGTGTTCGCCAAGGTCAATGTGGACGAGAGCAAGAGCATCGCTGTCGAAAACAGGATTATGGGCATCCCGACGATGATTTTTTTCAAGGACGGCCAAATCGCGGAGCGGCTGACAGGCGTTATCGATAAAAAGGCGCTTTACGAAAAAGTGGACGCGCTCCTATAGCCGTCGTCTGCGTCCGTGCTAGACCAAGACCTCCAAATAATTGATGAAGGCTGCACTGTCTTTGGCGAGCCTTTGGTTTCGCGTCCCGCTCTTTTGCTCCACGCCTGCTGCGGCCCGTGCTCATCGGCCGTCGTGGAGCAGCTTGCGTCCCGTTTCCGCATAACGCTTTATTTTTGTAATTCCAATATCGATGACGAGGCGGAGTATAAAAAGCGGCTTGAGGCTCAGCAGGATTTTGTGGATAGGCACAATGCGTCGAGCCGCAAGACCGAGCCTGTGGCGCTCGTCTGCGCCCCTTATGCGCCTGCGGCGTTCCTGAAGCTTGTGGAAGGGAAAGAGTCGTGCCCGGAGGGTGGCGAGCGATGCCGCCTTTGCATACGGGACCGGCTCGAAAAGACGGCGGCTTATGCCGCCCTTCACGGCTATGAGCATTTTTCGACCACCCTGTCCGTCAGCCGGCACAAGGACCACGGGTATATCCGTGAAGCCGGCCAGGGGCTTGCATTGACCTACGGCCTTTCGTTCGTCGGCGACGATTTCAAAAAGGGCGGCGGCGAGCAACGCACGGCGGAGCTTGCGAAGATATACGACCTCTATCGCCAAGATTATTGCGGATGCAGGTTTTCAAAAAGATGAAATACGTAGATGTGGTCATCGACACAAAGAGCGACAATGTCGATAATTTTTTCACATACGATGCGTCGGCATTCCCGAATATAAAGGCGGGCGCACGCGTCAAGGCGCCGTTCGGGAAGGGGCAGGGCCGGATGTCCGGTTATGTGTTCGCAGTGCATGACGAACTGCCAGAGGGGCTTGAGGGCAAGCGAATATCGAAGCTCGCCGAGGTGGACGAGGCCATTTCGCTTCCGCCGGATGCAGTATCCATATGCGAATGGATGCGTACGAGGTATTATTGCCGGTATATAGAGGCGGCAGGGTGCTTCGCCCCGGCGGGCAAGCCCCGCGCCCGCAAGGAGGGGGCGGCGGCGGACGGGGTCGCAAAAGAGACGGTAAATGAGACGGTAAAAGAGACGCCGCCCCTTACCCACGAGCAAAAGCGAGCCGCCGCTGCCATCCTACCCGCCATCGAGGAAGGCGCAGGCACGGTGTTCTTGCTTCATGGCGTGACAGGCAGCGGCAAGACGGAGGTATATCTGGCGGCGACGGAAAGAGCGCTCGGACTCGGCAAAAGCGTCATTATGCTTGTGCCGGAGATAAGCCTTACGCACCAGACCGTAAGGCGCTTCATCGAGCGCTTCGGGGAAGCTCGCATCGCCATCCTGCATAGCAAGCTGACGCTTACGGAACGCTACGAAGAATGGATGAAGATAAAAAACGGCGAGGTGGATATCGCGATAGGCGCGCGCTCTGCCATCTTCGCGCCGTTTGAAAAAATCGGGCTTATAATCGTGGACGAGGAGCACGAGACCACGTACAAATCCGATATGAGCCCCAAGTACGACACGGTCGAAGTAGCCATAAAGCGAGCCGCCGCCGCAGGCGCGACGGTCGTTCTCGGCAGCGCCACACCGTCCGTGGTCTCATCGTACCGCGCCGAACGAGGCCTTTACAGAAAGCTCGCGCTCACAAAACGCTACAACGCGACGCCGCTGCCGCTGTTGACCGTGGCGGATATGCGTTCGGAACTGCTGAAGGGCAACAAAGGCGTTTTCAGCGAATTGTTATACAACGCAATGAACGAGACGCTTGCGGACGGCAAGCAGATCATGTTGTTCCTAAATCGCAGAGGCTGGTCATCGTTCGTGTCCTGTACGGCCTGCGGCTATGTGATGAAGTGCGAACGCTGCAATATCTCGCTCACCTACCATAAGGCCGAGAACCGTGCGAACTGCCATTATTGCGGCCTGTCTCGAAATGTGCCGGATGCCTGCCCTTCTTGCGGCAAGTCGGATTTGCGGTTCTTCGGCCTCGGCACGGAACAGGTGGAAGAGCTTACGAAAGAGGCCTTTCCTGACGCTAGGATAGCGCGGCTCGATGCGGACATGGCAAAGAAAAAAGGTAGCGGCGAGAAGATACTTGCGGCCTTTGGCGCCGGCAAGACGGACATACTTATCGGCACGCAGATGATAGCGAAAGGGCTTGACTTTGCGGGCGTTACGCTGGTGGGCATAGTCGCCGCGGACATCGGCCTAAACATCCCGGACTTCAAATCGCCCGAACGTACGTTCCAGCTTGTCACCCAGGTCGCAGGCAGGGCGGGGCGGCGCGAGGAACGCGGCCGTGTCATTATCCAGACCTATATGCCGGAAAACTACGCCATCGAAGCCGCGCGCGCCCACGATTACGAGGGCTTTTACCGTTCGGAATTGTTTTTCCGCAATACGCTGCTCTACCCGCCGTTCTCGGACGTGGTGCAGATAACAGCCTACGCCGAGGACGAAGGCCTCGCATGCAAGGGGGCGGAGCGGGTGCGGGACGGCCTGCTTGCCGTGCCGGGCATGTTCACGGAGGACGTATTGCTCGGCCCGCGTCCTGCGCCCATCGCGAAGGTCGGGGACGATTTCCGCTACCACCTCTATGTGAAAGCAGAGACGAAAAAACGAAAAACGCTCGAACGTTCGCTATCGGAATTGAAACAAAAAATCAATACCGACCCGGCGGCTGGTTATCGTATAATAATTGATGTGAATCCGTATTCGTTGATGTAGGCTCATAACGCAGAGTTGTCGAAAACAAGGAAAGGCTTAGATGGCGCTCAGGAAAATCATTTGTGAAGGGGATCCTCTGCTACGGAAGCGGTCGCGGGAGGTAGAGGAAGTGACCGACCGTATCAGGACGCTTGCCGAGGATATGTGGGAAACCATGTACGAGGCGGAGGGCGTCGGCTTGGCGGCGCCACAGGTGGGCGTGCTCAGGCGCATCGCGGTAATCGACGTCACCGAGCCGGCGGAGCCTGAGGACGATAGCTCCGATGGCGGTACCGACCCAAACCCCGTTCCCGAACCCATAAAATATCTCTTGATAAATCCCGAACTGGTGGAGGCGTCCGAGGAGATGGCGGCGTCGAAAGAGGGCTGCCTGTCCGTGCCAGGCAAAAGCGGCCTTGTCGAGCGCCCCGCACGCGTGAAAGTGCGAGCCTTGGATATTGACGGCAAGCCGTTTGAGATCGAAGGGGAAGGCATGCTCGCAAAAGCCCTGTTGCACGAGATAGACCACCTGAACGGCATATTGTATACGGACATCGCAGAGGAAATTGAGGATATAGAGTCCAAATGAGCGATATTGGCCTCAGAATAGCATATATGGGCTCGGCGGATTTCGCCGTCCCTGCGCTTGACGCGCTCCGTACGGCGGGGCACGACATCGCCTTCGTCGTCACGCAGCCAGATAAGGCACGCGGGCGGGGCGGGAAGATACTTCCGACGCCGGTAGGCCTTTACGCGGAAACATATGGGCTTCCCCTGCTGAAGCCGGAGCGCGTGAAAGACAATCCAGAACTAGAACATGTGTTCGCAAAAACGTCTCCCGATTTAATAGTGGTGGCGGCCTATGGAAAGCTATTGCCGGCATCGCTGCTGGGGCTGCCGCCGCTCGGCTGCATAAACATCCACGCCTCGCTGCTTCCTGAATACAGAGGCGCCGCTCCTGTTCAGCAGGCCATACTAGACGGAAGAGCCGAAACGGGCGTCACCTTGATGCATGTGGTCGAAAGGCTTGACGCAGGGGATATAATAGCCTCCGCCAGGGTGGAAGTGGCGGGGATGACCGCAGGGGAGCTTACGGCGGCGCTTGCGCAGGCCGGGGCGAAGCTTTTGGTGGATACCCTGCCGGCAATCGCGGACGGGACGGCGCCGCGCGTCCCTCAGAACGAGGCGAAAGCTACGTATGCTGAGAAGATAGCGAAAGCCGACGGCCATCTCGATTTAACGAAAAGCGCGGAAGAAGCGGCGCTACGGGTGCGTGCCATGACGCCCGCCCCCGGTGCCTACGTAATGCGGGGCGATGAACGCATCGTGCTGACCGCAGCCCGTGCGGTGGTGCCGGAAGAATGCGGCGCGTCTATCACGGATTACAAAAAAGCGCTGCCTGGAACGGTTCTGGCCGTTTCGAAAAAGGGGGTTGCTGTCCGCACAGGCCATGGTGCCCTATTGATAGAGGCGCTGAAAATGCCGGCCAAGAAAGCCATGCCCGTGGCGGAATACCTAAAAGGCAACGCTTTTGACAAAGATACGCCCTTGGAATAACGGAGGCCGCAAGATTTGGACAATGCGAGAAAAGCCGCATATCTTGCCCTGAGGGACGTTGAGGAAAACAAAGCGTACTCAGGCATTGCCGTCCAAAACGCCATAAGAAAAGTCAATCCGGAACGCGTCTCGTTTGTCCGCGAACTCGTCTACGGCACCATCAAAAGGCAATTGTACCTTGACCATGTCATAGGGCTTTTCGTAAAGACCCCAGTGCATAAACTGCCGGCATCCGACCGCATATTGCTGCGGATGGGCATTTGCCAGCATTCGTCGCTCGACTCCGTGCCGGATTACGCAGCAGTTTCCGAGACCGTGGAACTGGCAAAGCGTTACGCCCGAGGCCGCGAAAAATTTATCAACGGCGTCCTGCGTCAGTATATAAGGGAGAAGGACAATATAGCCCTGCCGCCCCGTGAAGAAAACGAGGCTCGCTATCTTTCCGTCAAACACAGCTTCTCACCGTGGATAGTCGAAATGTGGCTCAAAGAGTATGAATCCCCGCAGCGGGTGGAGCATCTGCTTGATGCGCTCAACCAAAGGCCGGACTTCTGCATTCGTGCGAACACGCTCAAAGCAGGGCCGGAAGAATTGAAATCGCGGCTTGAGTCTCTGGGTTTTGCGGCAGAGGCGGACGAAGATATGCCAGACCTGCTTTTCGTAGAAAGCCCCAGCGGCGAAAAACCGCTCGACACAGATTTATTCAAGGAAGGCCTTTTCTCCGTGCAGGACAAATCCTCACAAATTGCGGCCGAGAGCCTTGGCGCCCAACCCGGCGACACCGTGGTAGATGTGTGCGCGGCGCCAGGCGGCAAGACGATGGCGCTGGCGGCAGCGATGAAAAACATCGGCAGGATATACGCCATGGATATTTACGAGCACAAGCTCGGCTTGATAAACAAGGAAGCTGTCCGGCTCGGCGCAAGCATCGTAAAAACCCGGCTGCACGATGGCCGTGCGGCGGCCAAAGACCTTGTAGGGGCGGCAGACAGGGTGCTTGTCGACGCGCCGTGTTCGGGTCTTGGCACCGCCCGCCGCAAGCCCGAAGTCAAGTACAAGGAGCGCGAAGAGGTGAGAAAACTGCCGGAATTGCAGCTTGGCATACTCAAAGCCTCGGCAGAGTACGTAAAGCCCGGCGGAACTCTTGTTTACTCAACTTGCACAATTTCAAAACAAGAGAACGAAGATGTGGTAAAATCTTTTCTGGAAGAGTGTTGCGGGTTTGAATTGGTCGATATGATTCAACTCCTGCCGGTGACGGGACGAATGGACGGATTTTTCGTGTGCAGGCTTAAACGAATGCAAGCCCGTTAAGGAAGCCCATTGCGGAGGACTGCATGCAGAGCAGAGCGTTCGGATTTAAAACCGATACGGGGAAGCGGCGCGTTGGCAACGAAGACGCATTGTTGCTTCTGCCCAAGCACGGCATCTATGCGGTGGCGGACGGCGTCGGCGGCCAGAACTCAGGAGAGGTTGCAAGCAGGAAAGCGATGGCCGGCATTGAGGTTTTCATTTCAGAAAACCCGCTTTCAGCCGCAGACGACCTCAGGGGCAAGAATCGTGAGAATTGGCTGAGGGGCTATTTCCAGAGGTGTTTGCAGAAGGTCAATGCTGAGATAATGAAAGAGGCGCAGACCGACCCCATCATGAGCAAGATGGCAACGACGCTCGTGCTGTGCTACCTCGACATGGAATCCGCCTATGTGATCAACATGGGGGACAGCAGGGCGTATATGCTTAGAGGCGGCACGATGAAGCAGCTTACGGAAGACCATACCTATGTCAACAAGCTTGTAAACGCGGGGACGCTTACCAGAAGCGAAGCACGGCGGCATCCGCAAAAAAACATTATCACAAAGGCGCTTGGCTCCGCCAAGCACACCGACCCTGACTTTTATCGTTTCGATTTGCAAAGGGGCGATCGTATACTGCTCTGCACCGACGGCCTGCACGGCGAGTTGACGGACGATGAAATAGCAAATATCATTAAAGAGAAAGGGAATTTGAACAATATTTGCAGTCTGCTTGTCGATGCCGCAAACGAAAGCGGCGGCAATGACAACATCACGGTAATCTGCGTAGACAATAAGTGAATGCTTAGGAGGGAATTATGGGAACTTTAGTTTTGGCGGGACGTTATGAAATTCTGGAGAAGATTGGCGATGGGGGCATGGCTGTCGTCTACAAGGCGCGCGACAGGCAGCTGAACCGCTTCGTAGCCATCAAGATATTGAAGAAGGAATACATTGCGGATCAGACCTTCGTGGAGAATTTCATCAGGGAGGCTAAAGCGGCGGCAAGCCTGCTTCACCCGAACATCGTGACCATCCACGACGCGGGCAAGGATCGCGATATCTATTATATCGTGATGGAATATGTCGAAGGCCGTCCGCTATCCGATGTCATTGCTGCGGAGGCGCCGCTGGATTACAAGCGTTGCATACGCATCGCCAAGCAGATCGCGTCGGCGCTCTCTCTCGCGCACCGCAACAATATCATCCACCGTGATGTCAAGCCGCACAATATCTTGATGACGGCGGACGGCACTGCCAAGATTACGGACTTCGGGATCGCCAAGGCTGTTTCCGATGGCACGATCATAAATGACAGCGGCGTTATCATGGGGTCCGTCCATTATTTCTCGCCGGAGCAGAGCCGAGGCCAGTATGTCGATGAAAAGTCTGATATCTATTCGCTCGGCATAGTGCTGTATGAGATGATGACGGGGCGTGTGCCGTTTGACGCGGACAACCCGGTTACCATCGCGGTCATGCATATGAACGATACGATCATCCCGCCGTCGCGGCTCGTCAAGGGCGTGCCGCCCGGACTAGACCAGATCGTCATGAAGGCGACGGCCAAGTTCCAGAGCGACCGCTTCACTAACATAGATGAGATGTACAAGACGCTCGACAATGTGAACTTCATCACGGGCGTCATAGACGACCCCGAGATAGCGGGTTTCGTCGCGCCCACGAACATGGCGGAAGAAGTGCCGGAAGGCGGGCACAGCGCCCTGGCCGAGCCCGAGGAGCCCGTGTACGACGACGAGCCGGAAGACTATCCGGTCGACGATGAAGAGCCGGATTACAGAAGCCGCAGCAGACGCTCGTTCGAGGATGACGATCTTTTCGTAGAGGACGAGGAGCCTGTCAAGAAGGGAGGCCTCTTTGGTCTGTTCGGCGCCCGCAAGGGCTCAGATGTACCGGACGGCGACGGCGGCGACGATGGCGACGACGGGAAGCCCAAGAGCAAGCTTACCCAGAAGCAGAAGATGATTCTTATAATCGCGGTCATCGCGATAGCGATCGTCCTCAGCTTCCCGCTTTCAAAATTCATAATGGGGCAGTTGGCGTACGAGCCCGTCAGGGTGCCGAACGTCGTAGGCATGCATATGGACGACGCTACGGAACTCCTGACCGAGGAAGGGCTTTCTGTCACAATAATCACAGAGCCGTTGCCGGCGCCTCCCGCTCGTTCCTCAAACTCGTATGCGGCATCAGATGATTTGACAGATTTGGGAGATTTATCAGATTTGTCGGATTTAGCGGATTTAGCGGACGACCCCCTTGCATTGGGCGACGACCCCTTCGGTCTGTATGAGCCGGAGTTCAGGGTCGGCGAGGTAATGGAGCAAGACCCAGAGGAAGGCGAAATGGTGCGTCCGGGCTCGACGGTCACCCTGACGGTCGCAGGCGCGCCCATAGACGAGCCTGAGCACGAGGACGACCCCAACGAGCTGGGCGACCCCACGGAGGTCCCAGAGCTTATCGGGATGTCGAAGTCGAGCGCCGAGTACGCTATCGTCGAAGCGGGCTTCAGGATAGGGACCGTGGAATACGAGAACAGCGACCAGCCTGTAGACACGGTCATAAGGCAGTCTCCGAGGGCGGGTGACATGGCGGCGGGCAACAGCCGCATCAACTTCACTGTCAGCCTTGGGGCGAGGGAGCTTACGACCACCGTGCCGAACATGATGGGCAGGACGGTCCAGGAAGCGCTGAAGATGGCGGAGGAAGGCAAGTTCGTGCTTGAAGTCATCAGGGTTATCAGCGACCAGCCTGTAGACTCCATCATTTCTCAGAACCCTGCGGCGAACACATCCGTCCGTGAGGGCGCCACCGTAAGGGTGGAGGTAAGCGCCGGCGCGGGCATAGACAGTATCTCGGTCTCAGGGCCTGACTCGATACGGCGTCCGCACAATGCGGGGACGTCCGGCAACTTCACGGCAGATGTCAAGGGAGTGCAGGGCGTTACAGGCTTTGACACAAGGGTGACTTGGTCGATCAGCGGCAGCAACGTCGCCAACGGCACAGGAATAAACAACAGCGGCGTGCTTACCATCGCGTCGAACCAGGCTGCGACTACCATCACCGTCACGGCGACATCCAGGGCGAACAACAACATAAAGGGCACCGCCAGCGTAAGGATCACGGTTCAGAGCCCGCCTGACCCGCCGCCACCGCCTGCGACTTACACGGTCAGGTTCCTCGACTGGGACAACACGGTGCTGAAAGAGGAGACGGTGACTGCGGGCGGGAGCGCGACACCGCCAGGGGATCCGACACGGTCGGGATGGACCTTTGCCGGCTGGTCGGGCAGCTTCACGAACGTACAGTCAAATGTAGACGTGATAGCGCAGTACACCGAGGATCCGCCGCCGGAACCGGACAATCCGTAGAGATTGACAGTTGGCCGTGTGGAGCGTGATGAAATGATTTTTTACGAACGTCGGGCTGATGACTGAGGGTCAGATAGTCAAAGCCCTGTCAGGCTTCTACTACGTCGACACCGGCGAGGCGGTCTACCAATGCCGCGCGCGGGGAATATTCAAGAAAGACGGCGTGACGCCGCTGGTCGGTGACCACGTACGAATCACGATACAGGACGAGGAAGAAGGCGTCGTGGACGAGATAATGCCACGCAGGAACGCCTTTATCCGCCCCCCTGTCGCAAACGTGGACATCTTTGTGGTGACGGTGGCCGCCGCTGAGCCAGAGCCGAGCCTTGAACTTTGCGACCGCTTCCTCGTGACAGCGGAAGCCGCCGATGCGGAGGCCTGCCTATGCATCAACAAGGACGATCTTTCATCGGTGCAGGCGAAACGCATAGCAGGGGTGTACGCAGAGCTCTACCCCTCGGTGGTGATGTCGGCGCTGACGGGCGAGGGGGTGACGGAGCTCAAGTCTATTATCGCAGGCAAGAGCGCGGCGTTCGCAGGCGCCTCTGGCGTGGGCAAGACCTCCCTTATAGCCCTGCTGACAGGGGATATGGATCTTGCGGTCGGGGACGTCAGCACCAAGACCGGGCGCGGCAAGCACACCACGCGCCACGTGGAATTGTTTGCGCTTGCGGACGGCACGAAGATATACGACACGCCGGGGTTCAGCTCGTTTGAGGCGACGGAGGCGTCAGACTTGTCGGACGCAAACATAGACGCGCTGTTCCCTGAGTTTGAAGCCCATATCGAGGACTGCCGTTTCAAGAACTGCCGCCACGAGAACGAGCCGGACTGCGCTGTGCGAGGGGCGATGGAGACCGGCGGCGTCAAACGCTCACGATACGCCTCATATTTGAAATTGCTCGCCGCAAAGCAGGAAATGGAGTTTTGAACATATGTTCGAGAATAGTAAATGTATTGCTAAGCTTGCACCGTCGATACTGACCGCCGATTTCGCGAACCTCGGCGAGACCTTTCGTATGTTTGAACGCCACCCATCGGTCGGGTATATACACTTCGATGTGATGGACGGGGATTTCGTCCCGAACATATCGTTTGGGGCGCCCGTGGTGCGTTCGCTTGCGGGGGGGGCGAAGCTGCCCTTTGACGTACACTTGATGGTCACGGAGCCGGCACGTTTCGTGGAGGGCTATGTCACGGAAAGCACGGAGTTTATCGTCGTGCATGCCGAGGCCGCCGTCCACCTCGACCGCACGCTCAGGCATATAAAATCTTTCGGCGTGAAATGTGGCGCGGCGCTCAACCCTGCGACGCCTACGGAAGCCCTGGACTATGTATTTGACATCGTGGACCAAGTGCTTGTGATGAGCGTAAATCCAGGCTTTGGCGGGCAGTCGTTCATTCCCGCTTGCATGGACAAAATCCACAGGCTTGCGGAGATTCGCAGCGAGCGGGGACTGGATTTCAAGATAGCGGTGGACGGCGGGATAAGCCGCGCGAACGCCTTGGCGGTGGCGGAAGCCGGTGCGGAGATATTGATAGCGGGCTCGGCCATACTCAATGCGGCGGACCCCGAAGCCGAGCTTGCAGCTTTTGACGAACTTTTAGGAGGTACAGGACGATGATGGAAAGCCCAGGCCGTATAGCGTTCAGCATAGGCGGCTTCGACGTGATGTGGTACGGCGTGATGCTCGCGATAGGCATTCTGTGCGCGTTTATCGTCATTTATTATCGTGCCCCCAAGTACCACGGCATCTCGGCAGACCGCACATTTATGCTCGAAGTGATTATTCTGATTGCGGGGATAGTCGGGACGCGTGTCTACTATGTAATTTTTGAATGGGAGTATTACAGTGCGAACCCGGGGGAGATATTGAACTTCCGCGCGGGGGGGCTTGCCATCCACGGCGGGCTTATACTCGGCTGCCTGGTCGCGGCGCTGCTCGCACGCATATATAAGGAAAAGTTTTTTAATATCGTCGATGTGTTCTTCGTCGGCATACCCCTGGGCCAGGCGATAGGCAGGTGGGGCAATTTCTTCAACTCGGAGGCGCACGGCACGCCGACGGACTTGCCTTGGGCGGTCATAGTGGACGGGGTGCCTGTCCACCCGACTTTCCTTTATGAATCGATTTGGTGCTTTATACTCGTAATAATATTATGGCAGGTGGACAATCGCCGTAAGTTCGTGGGGCAGACATTTTTGCTGTATTGCATACTCTACTCGGCGGCTCGGTTCTTTATCGAGGGGCTTCGCACGGACTCGCTTATAGTGTATATAGGGAGCGCCGATTACAAGCAGGCGCAGGTGCTGTCCATTATCGTCATCATATGCGCGGGCGTACTCTACGCATTGTTCTACAAACGTGCCCGCCACTTGCCGCCCGGCGCGGTAAACACCTCGTTCGAGGAGGACAAGGCGGTCGAGGAACCAGAACGTAGGGGCGACAGTTCGCCGCCCGCAGACGAGAAGCCCGCCGAGGAGCCGAAAGAAACCCCTGTGGAAAACGAGGGGGAACCCCCTGCCCCTGAAGAGGAGCCGAAAGAAACCCCTGTGAACAACGAGGAGGAGACAACCGAATGAAACTAGGTATCGTAGGCTTGCCCAACGTCGGCAAAAGCACTTTGTTCAACGCAATGACGCGTGCCGGCGCCGAGGCCGCCAACTACCCATTCTCCACAAAGGAGTCAAACATAGGCGTCGTGTCCGTGCCCGACGAACGCCTGAACGTCCTTACGGATATGTTCAGCTCCGCCCGCACCGTCCACACCGCCATAGAGTTCTTTGACATCGCGGGGCTTGTACGAGGCGCATCGAAAGGCGACGGGCTCGGCAACAAATTCCTCGGACACATACGCGAGGCGGCGGCCATCGTCCATGTCGTACGCTGCTTCGACGATGACAATGTGATGCATGTGGACGGCGAGATAGACCCCGCCCGCGACATCGAAACGATAAACCTTGAGCTTATACTCGCCGATATGGAAGTGCTAGAGCGACGCATCGAAAAGACACGCAAGGCGCTGAAAGGGGACAAGGGGCTTGCGGGCGAGCTTGCATTGCTCGAACGCCTGCTAGAAGGGCTGCTTTCCGAAGTGCCGGTACGAGCGATGGAATTGGAAAGCAACGAACACACGTTCGTATCCACATTGGATCTGCTCACGTTCAAGCCAGTGATATATGCTGCGAACATCAACGACGCCGAGGCGGGCGAGGCCGAAGAAAACGCCTATATCAAGGCGGTAAGGGAGATAGCCGAGGCGGAGGGGGCGGACATGATCGTGGTGGCGGCAAAGGTGGAAGCGGAGCTGTCGGAGTTCGACGACGAGGAACGCCAGATGTTCCTTGAGGAACTGGGCATACGTGAGTCGGGGCTCGACAAGCTTATCCGCGCCTCATACCATTTGCTCGACCTTGTCTCGTTCCTTACGGCGGGCAAGCCGGAGACGCGAGCCTGGACTATTCGCCGTGGGTCAAAGGCGCCGCAGGCGGCGGGGAAGATACATTCGGACTTTGAGCGTGGCTTTATCCGTGCAGAGACCATAGCCTATGAGAAGTTGATTGAGTGCGGGAGCATGACGGCGGCGAAAGAAAAGGGGCTCGTCCGCTCCGAGGGCAAGGAGTATATCGTACAGGACGGCGATGTGATTCACTTCCTATTCAATGTTTAGCGCCCCTTAAACATACTTATGCGGGAGGCGCTGGCCGAAGCGGGAGACCACTTCGTAGGTGTTCGTGCCTGCGTTCGTCGCTATCTCCTCGGCAGTGATGACGCCGTCGCCCTGCGACCCCAGAAGCACCACCTCGTCGTATTCGCTTACGCCAGGCACGTCCGTCACATCCACCATGCACATATCCATGCAGATAGTTCCGGCTATGGGCACGTAACGTCCACGCACCAGAGCCCGCCCCTTGCCCGTCGTAGCCCGCGGCAGGCCGTCCGCATAGCCTATGGGCAGCGTCGCTATAAGGCTCTCACGTTCCGTGACGAACCGCCGCCCGTAGCTGACGGAAAACCCCGCAGGGACTTTCTTTATATACACGATGTCCGCCTTGACCGACATAACAGGCTTGAGCGCAAGCCCCCCTCTGTCCATGGTCTCGGACGGATATATTCCGTAGAGCGCTATCCCCGGCCTGATGATGTCGAAATGCGATTCGGGCAACGCCATGATGCCCGCGCTGTTTGCGATGGTCCGCTTGCCTATATCGACGCCCGCCCCCGCCAGTCGTTCGCAAAACCCATTGAACGCCCCGATCTGGCCTTGTGCATACGACAGATCCGCCTCGTCCGCCGTCGCGAAATGCGAAAGCACCCCACACATACATATCCCTGGAAGTGCGGCAAGCGCTGCGATCTCGCCCACTGCCTCGTCGGTCGGCATAAAGCCGATCCTGCCCATGCCCGTCTCAAGCGCCACGAAGAACGGCACGTCATCCTTGACGCCCTCCTGCACAACCGTTGACGAGAGCAGCTTCGCCTCGTCAAGGGTCGTGACCACCGGTATCAGCCCAAGGTACAGGACGTCTTTCACGTTCTCCCTCGGCGTGGGCGAAAGCAAGACCATCCGTGTGTTTATGCCGGCACTACGCAATTGCACAGCCTCACCCACCGTCGCGACGCCTAGATATTCCACCCCCTCGCGCATAAGCTCCCACGCTGTCCTGACTATGCCGTGCCCGTAGGCGTCCCCCTTGGTACAGGCTATCACCTCGCACCCTGGGGCGAGCCCCCGTATGGCGAGGTAGTTGTCCCTGATATTGCCGAGCGAGATTTCCGCCCATGCTGCCCTGCGTTCTTCGATAAACATATGCGTATTGTACCACAATGACGGGCTGCAATACTGCACTGCGCCCCCGTGTGGTACAATAACCGCCATGAGAGAAGAAAATCCCCCTAGGCGTTTTACGCCCCTCGGCGTCATCGCCGCCATCCTTATAGCCGTCCTCGTGATATCGGCGTCCGTGACCGCCGTGCTTTTTGACCGTGGCGCCTATACCCGCCTGCAAGACAGAGAGAATCTGCCGCAGGCCGTAGGCATGAGCCGAGAGGACGTCCTCGAAAACTACAACGCCCTTATCGACTACAACTCGATTTTTTTCACGGGCCCGCTTGAGTTCCCGACGCTTTCGATGTCGGAGCCGGGCCGCGTACACTTCGAGGAGGTCAAGGCGATTTTCACCGTCTTTCAGATCGCCCTTATCGTCTCCATAGCCTTGACCGCCATCTGCTGCGGCGCACTCCTTAACGCAATCATTAAAAAAAGAAAGGGTCGCCCACGCAGCTATAGCTTCCTTGCGTTGGGCGGGGCGCTCGCCCTTGCCATACCCGCCGCCGTAGTCTGCGTGATGGGGGCGGTCGGATGGGACAGGTTCTTCGTCATGTTCCACGAGTTTTTTTTCGACAACGACTATTGGGTGTTCGACGCGATGACAGACCCCGTCATCCTTATACTGCCCGATCACTTTTTTCTGGACAGCCTTGTGCGAATCGTGGCGGCCATCGTAATTTCTGCTGCGGCCTTGATTGTGGGGTCTGTTTTCCTCGAAAAAACAAACCTTAGAAAAAATATATAATTTTATAAAGAAAATCGCCCCAGCCTATTGACTTTTTGTAGAAATAGGTCTATTATTCGTATTGTACAGAGATAGGATGTTTCCGTAATAGGTGTGTTTTTCCAAAGTTGCCCCGGTAAATCCATTCTCCCCAGCATGAAAGCCGGTTGGCAAAACCTCAAACTACCAGCATTCAAAGGGACGCACCGGTACGGTCATCAAAAAAGGGGGCGCCCCCTCGGGGGCGCCCCTTTAATTCGTAATTGATGTGTATCTTCGGTTTTCACGCCGTATCTTGCTTTTGCGTAATGTGCTTATGTTGTGGTACAATCGCCTTGGCAAAACCACTACCCTTCGGGGTGGCTTTTTCGATCTCAAATGAGGGCATCTGCTCAAAACAGAGATTGGAATAGTCTTTGTGGTTTTGCCGAACCGAGCGGGTGTCCTTTTGTATTGCCTTGGACACTCCTAAGCTAAAGCGAAAACAATTGCGAAAGGTGAGGTGAGAAATCCAAATGGCGGTACACAAAAAAATAAAGAATGCGCTTTTCCAAGTTGTCAAATTCGACGGCACGCCGGATGTGTTTGCGTGGAAATATCCCGACGAGGAACTTGGCACATGGACGCAGCTGATAGTCAATGAATCGCAAGAGGCCATTATTTTCAAAGGCGGTCAGGCTTTGGATGTGTTTGGACCCGGAAGGCATACCCTGGAAACAAAAAACATCCCGATTCTGAACAAGATAATAAATCTGCCTTTCGGTGGACGCTCGCCGTTCACGGCAGAAATATGGTATATAAACAAAGTTTACAATCTCGATATAAAATGGGGCACGCCCACGCCGATACAGCTTCAGGACGCAAAGTACAATATTTTCATCCCTGTTCGATCGTTCGGGCAGTTCGGCATCGTGATCAACGACGCGAAAAAATTCCTGGTGAAGCTTGTCGGCACGCTCCCCTATTTTGACTCCGCCAGCATAATAAATTATTTCAAGGGGCTTTACATCACAAAAGTCAAGGACAGCATTTCCTCCTACTTGATAAACAAGCAGATAAGCATAATGGAGATAAACGCATATATTGACGAGCTTTCGCAATTTATGCACGAGCGAATCAAGCCGACAATGGATGAGTTCGGGATCGAGTTGGTGAACTTCTTCGTCAGCGACATCAGCGTTTCCGAAAACGACCCCGCCGTCAAGAAGCTGAAAGAGTCGTTGGCGAAGAAAGCGGAGATGGATATCATCGGCTTCAACTATCAGCAGGAACGGTCATTTGACACTTTGGAGACTGCCGCCGGAAACGAGGGGAGCGGGTCGGCGCAGCTTATGGGCGCGGGAATGGGGCTTGGCATGGGCGTCGGTCTTGGCGGTGCGATGGGCGGACAGATGGGCGGCATCGCGCAAGTCATAGACACGAGCGTGCCTGCACCCGCCACACCCGCAGCACCCGCAGCAATTGCTTCTGCGCCTGTCGCGGCAGCCGTGGCAGCCGTGCCAACAGCCGAACCAGAGCAGAAAGCATGTCCCTCATGCGGCAAAGCCAACGACAAAAACAGTCGCTTCTGCGTTGAGTGCGGTACGGACACCACCATAAATCCCGACGATATCGTCTGTGGCGGTTGCGAGGCGAGAATTGCAAAGGGGACAAAGTTCTGTCCTGAATGCGGCGAGCGCTTGGCCAAGGTTTGCCAAAAGTGCGATGCGGAACTAAGCGAAAACGTAAAATTTTGCCCCGAATGTGGCGAAAAAGCAGAGTAAAGGGGGTATGGCAAATGGAAATCATAACGAAACGTAATATCTTGGGAGTGATAATAATGCTGATTGCCGTCGGCGTCACACTGATGGTGTTCTTCTCCGCCGTCAAAGAGCGTGAAACTATTCACTATGTCGCGCTTATGTTCATGGTCCTTGCGGAGGTAATCACTGCCGGTGGCATTATCCTTATTGGCAACTACCACAGAAAGACTTCCGCTGCGTTGCTTGTCGCCGGGGGCTTTAGCGCGCTTATCATCTATATTATTGTTTCGCTTGTCGTGTCGATAGTGTTCCTGGCAGGAATTTCGACCAGCATAACATTGCTTGCCAATATTCAAGTAATACTTATCGCCATCGTCGCTGTCACAGTCATCTTGTTGACGATGGCAAACAAGCACGCGAAAAAACAGGACGCGAAAGTTGCAGAGGCAAGGGACAGCCACACGCCAAAAAGGGGCGGCATTTGACATCTTGCCAAGTGTGAAACAGGAGGGCATGGATCATGATATTAGTGAAAACAAATGAACGCACAATCGTAAAGGGCAAAATTTTCAAGCCTGATGAAAGCGGGTGTAGCACTTTTGAGGTCTTGGTCAACGGAAAGCGGGCATTGGCCCTGCACGCAGGGATGGAGTCCGAGCTGGACTTGCCCATAGGTCAGCATACCGTGCAGATTAGGGGCGTCGGAACGGGATACAACCCCAAAAGCAACAAGCTGAACGTCGAGATCAAGTCGTTGGACGATGCCGCCGTCATCGAGGTGAGGGAGGATGTGATAAACCAAGTGACCGCGAGCATCCTGTACGATGACGCAATAGAGGGGCAGCTCGTCACAATCACCTGCGGCAGCTGCGGGGCGAAGAACAAAGGGTCGGCGGGCAAGACCAGGCCGTGTGCGTATTGCGGCACCCCGATAACCGTGCCTAAGCAGGGAGCAAAGCAACCGACGCAGGAGCAAACGCCGCCCCCGCAAAAAGCGGCCCCTCCGCCAAAGCAAGCACCCCCACCCCCGCCCCTCCAAACGCCCCCGCCTCTGCAATTGAAACAGAAAAAGGGCCTTGCCGTGCCGATAATCGGGCTGATTGTCGGACTCTGCACTTTGGCGGTGTTCGTGGGCATCCCAATTGTCATAATCGCAATAGTGGTCTTGGTGAAACGCACAAATTACAACAAGGCCGTGGACGCCGAAAACAGGCTAATAATGGCTCACTATGGCACCCCGCCTAAGTAGGGCATTTTTAGGAGCATAGAGCAGTTATTGCAAGAGCAAAAGGAGAAAGCAAAATGAAAAATCTAAAAAAGTTAGTTATCGTCATAAGCGTGTTTTTGGTGTTTGCCATGGTGCTAAGCGGATGTGGTGGCGGTGGTGGGGCATCTGCGCCCGAACCGGCATCGCCGCCGCCGGCACAGCAGGCAGAAGAACCAACTGGGGATGCAGGCTCGGACGGAATCAGCTCAAGCTTTAAGGCGCAAATGGATGCATATGAGCGATTTTTTGATACATACGTAGATATTGCGGAGAAGTATCAAGACAATCCGACAGACCCCGCCATCATGACTGATTATCTTGAGTTGCTGGAGGAGTTCACAGAAATGCTAGAGGAACTTGAAAACCTTGAAGAAGCCGACTGGACAACAGAAGAATTGCAATACTATCTCGATGTGTTAGCGAGGGTGTTGCAGAAAATAGCGGCTGTGCAGTAAGACCGACTGCACAATAAGCCCGACGGCACAATAAGAGGGGCGCCCCTGCGGGGCGCCCCTTTTAATTCGTCCTTGACTTATATATTTCATGTTTAGGCGAACCGTTCGGCTAAAGCGTCCTGCATTACTCGCGACAGGCTCAATCCAGACGAGACGGCTTTTTCGTCCATCCACTGAGGTATGCTGATGGTGCGTTTGACGGCACGACCGTCTTTCACCTCGGCACGTATAAGGCTAGTGAACTCGTTGCCTTTTGCGCTGACATCCTGCACGGCCGAGGCCGCAGGCAAAACCATCTTCTTGTCTGCAAGATACTCAATCCACTGCTTCAAAGCGGACTGAGCCATGTACATGGCGTTTGCAAGCGACTTTCCTTCGCTTATGCAACCTGGCAGATCCGGGTATGTGATGGTGATGCTACCATCGTCATTGGGGTGAAAAATTGCGGGGTATACGTATTCCATCTCCTCAGTCTCCTTTCGCTATCTTCAAAATTTCTTTTGCCGTTTGCTCGTTTATTTCACGATGGTTCGGAATTTGTAAGGGTCGGCACCCGTCCTTTTCAAAGATGCCGTGGTCACTGCTCCTGTCGAGCGTGTAGCCAAGCCTTTCTATCTCCCTTACCAGATCTCTGCGCTTCAATGCCGCCACCTCCTTGCAATACTTATCATATTACGTAAATTACGCAATGTCAATAAGCCCGACTGCATAATAAGAGGGGCGCCCCTGCGGGGCGCCCCTTTAATTCGCATTGGATTTATATTGTCCTCTGCTTTCACACTGCCTCAACCCCTAGCTTGGCTTTCAGCGCTTCTTGCAAAGTCGCAGAGAAATTGACGCCGGCATCCTCCGCCTGGGCGTTGAGCCACGAGGGGACATATAGCGTCTTTCTGACCCCCCTGTTTTCATGCCTCCGCCTATAATCGTCAAAATCCACCGTTACAAGCGTTTTCATTTCGTTGCCTTTCGCCTTTATCGAGTTGATATTGGAAGGCTTGGGCAATGGCTCGTTGTCGTCTTGCTTGCACAAGCCCATCATGGAGATTGCATCTTCTGCCATAAAAAGTGCATCTGCCAGGTCGTTGCCTTGCGTGTCGCAATCAAAGTCCGGGACGTGTACGCAAAATCCACCATCTTTCTCCGGTGTCAAAACGACTGGATAAACTGTTTTCTTTCCCATGTTCGCTCTCCCTTTTTATGCCCATCCGTTATTTGGCGATACCCTTTGGATTTCAGCAGCTTTTCTAAGTCCCTGCGCTTCATTTCCTGCCTCCTTATAGCATTAATATACGTCATAACAACGTATATGTCAAATCCTTTTCAAGCTTTGCCATAATCCTTCATGGTCTACAGAGAAAAGCCTTGCAATCTTGACGATTGCAAGGCTTTTCCTTGGTACAGATGCCCCGATTCGAACGGGGGACCCCCTGGTTGTGATCCAGGTGCTCTAACCAACTGAGCTACACCTGCACGTAAGCGTAAACGAATTATACCACAAATTACGCCACAAATTACGCTAAAAATTACACCACAGCTACAGCCTCTATTTCAACCAGCGCCCCTTTGGGCAGCGCCGCCACCTCTACCGCCGACCGTGACGGCAGCATAGACCCTGTGAAGTACCGCGCGTAGACCTCGTTCATCTTTGCAAAATCGCCGATGTCCGCAAGGAACACCGTCGTCTTTATGACGCGGTCCAGGCCTGTGCCCGCCGCTTCAAGCACGGCTTTAAGGTTCGAGAACGCACGTTCGCTCTGCTCCACGATATCGCTGCCCACCATCTCGCCAGTAGCCGGGTCGAGCGGTATCTGCCCTGAAGTAAAGATAAAGTCGCCTATGCGGTTGGCCTGCGAATACGGCCCTATGGCCGCCGGCGCCTTGTCCGTCGCTATGATGCTCCGTTCCATAGTCATTATGACATCCACCACCTTTCCAGTGCCTCAAACGCTTCACGTGAGGCTTTCGTTGCCGTGTCCTTTGCCGTATAAAGATTGTCGCGGCATATTATATAAAACTTGCCGGGCGCACGGAAGACAGTGTCGCGTGCGTGAATCGCCCTGCGCCTGGCGAAATGCACCGTGCGTGTGGCCGTCTGCGCGGCAGTGTGCCGCGTCATCTTGACCGTCACGTGCGCGCGTCTGCCTGCCTCGCGGACGTAGCGCTTCGCATATCGCACCGGTATCGAATAAAGGTCGCCGCCGTCCTCGCTGTATTCGGGAGGCTCGCCCCAGACCCCCTCAAAGCACAGTTTGAGGTTTGGCTCGTGCGGGAAATGCCTTGGGAGGTAGCGGTGCGGCTTCACCTTTAGCTTGGTCGCGCCGCTTTTCACAATAAGCTCGGAAACGAACATCGAGCAGAAATAGCTGTCGTTGAAAAGGAACGGTATCTTCAGCGGCATGCGGAAAATGCACAGAAACATCCCAAAATAGCTGAACGTATACGGCTTCTCCCTCTCGCGAAAAACACGTATCCGCTCCTCGATGTCGTCATAAATCTCATCGCTCACATCGAGGCTGTACAGCATGCACGGCACAAACTGCCGCTTTATTGACGGCTGCTCAATGCAGAATCCGCGCTTGGTGTTGAAGCTGAAAAAAGTGCCACGCTCCTCGAAGCCGATAGAGGCGTGAAAATATCTGCACCCCGACATTATGCCGAAAATTCGCGAAAACGGATCCGTCTGCTTGGTCAACAGGATGTAGACTTTTTTGGACTCTGGAGTTTGGCTTGCAGATTCTTCACACATAAAGACATTCTAGCATACTGCCGCAAATAAAAGTTAAGACATTTAGGTGACAATTGCGACATAATCAGAATATGTTATACTTGCATTCGAAGCTAGAATGGAACAATATCAATATATCATTGCAAGAAAGGCGGGCAAGATGGAGATTTGTGCGAACAAACCGAAGCGTTTGGCGAAAAGCGAGGCAGTGTTGGTCGTGGTGGATTTTCAGGAGAGGCTCATTCCGGCCATGCATGGGGGCGCGTCCGCCGTGGAGGAGGGTGCGAAACTTATAAAAGGCTTTGAGGCACAGGGCTGCCCTGTCATCGTCACGCAGCAGTACACGAAGGGCCTGGGCGAGAGCGTGGCTGAGATCAGGGAAGCCTGCGAGGAGTTTTCGCATATCGAAAAATCGTCGTTCTCGGCAATGGGCGAGCCATTATTTGTAGACCTGCTTAAAGACTTGGGCAGGAAGAAGGTGGTGCTTTGCGGGGTGGAGGCTCACGTATGCGTGCTCCAGTCCGCGCTCGACATGCTCGAAGCCGGCTATGAGGTGTTTCTTGCGACCGACGCGATTTCTTCGCGCAAGGAGCGCGACGAGAAGCCGGCGATAAAGAGGATGGTGCAGGCGGGCGTGGTGCCGACCACTGTGGAGTCGGCGCTGTTCGAGCTGCTGGACAACGACAGCAAATCCGATACATTCAAGACGGTTTCGCGTATAATAAAGTAATGTGGGCGATTAGAAAATCATGAAAAGACTTGATCCTATACTAGAAAAATACGGGAACGTGAAGGGCAGCCTTGTCACGATACTCCAAAAGACGCAGGACGTCCTTGGCTATCTGCCTGAGGAGGCGCTGGTGTATATCTCGGCGCGGACGGGCACGGCGCTCTCGAAGATTTACGGCGTCGCTACATTCTACACGCAGTTCAGGCTAAGGCCGGTCGGCAAGTATCTGCTGATGCTTTGCATGGGCACGGCTTGCCATGTAAACGGCGCGGCGGAGATAGAGGCGGCTGTGACCGAGCGGCTTGGGATAGCGGACGGCGAAACTACGGAGGATGGGCTGTTTACGCTGAACGTGGTGGCCTGCCTAGGGTGTTGCTCGCTGGCGCCGGTGATGATGGTGCGTTCGCAGGACGGCGAGGAAGTGTACGGCAATCTGACGCGGGCATCAGTCCAAAACCTTTTGAGCGAAATAGCCGCAGGTGCTGTCGCTGTGGACATTGTTGCGGGCACGGGTTCGGCGGCAGCGGAAAGCGCGCCGACGGAGGAGGTGGGCGAATGACATTGCGGATCGTAGTGGGCGAAGGCAGCTGCGGCATTGCCACTGGGGCGAAAAAGACCGAGTCTGCGCTTCGCGAGCTTCTCAAGGACAGCGAGTCGGCGATTGTAGACATAACGGGCTGCGTCGGGAATTGCTATCTTGAACCTATAGTCGACGTCTATGGCGAGGACGGCAAGCTCGCGGCACGATATGTGAAAGCCACCGAAGACAAGGCGGCAGAGATAGTGAAGCGTCATGTAAAGAAGGGCGAGGTCTGCGACGACTTGCTTATCAGCGGCGAGGATGCGAAATTCCTGGAGCTCCAAGACCGCATAGTCCTTAGAAACGTCGGCAAGGTCAACCCCGAAAAGATAGAGGAATACATAGGCGCGGGCGGCTACGGAGCGCTGAAAAAAGCGCTGTCGTCCATGTCGCCGGAGGACGTGATAAGCGAGATGAAGGCATCCGGGCTCAGAGGCCGCGGCGGCGCAGGCTTCCCGACTTGGTTCAAATGGGACGCGGCGCGCGGTGGCGGCGAAAGGTATATGGTATGCAACGCGGACGAAGGGGATCCTGGCGCGTTTATGGACCGTTCGGTGCTGGAGGGCGACCCGCATGCCGTGCTCGAAGGGATGGCTATCGGCGGATATGCCATCGGAGCCGCTCAGGGCATCATCTACGTGCGGGCGGAGTACCCGCTTGCGATCAAAAGGCTGGAAACTGCCATAGCGCAGGCCGAGGAAGCCGGCTTTCTTGGCCATAACATCCTTGGCTCAGGCTTCAATTTCTCAGTCAGGATAAAGGCTGGCGCGGGCGCTTTCGTCTGCGGCGAGGAAACCGCCCTTATCGCCTCCTTGGAAGGCGAGCGCGGCATGCCCAGGCTCAAGCCGCCTTTCCCGGCTCAAAAAGGCTATTGGGGCAAGCCCACCAACATAAACAATGTGGAGACATTTGCGAACGTGCCTTTCATAGTGGCTAACGGAGGCAAGGCATTTGCGGCATATGGCACGAACGAGAGCCCCGGCACCAAGATATTCGCGCTTGCGGGGAAGATCCAAAAGGGCGGCTTGGTCGAAGTGGCGATGGGCCTGCCGCTGAAAAACATCATATTCGGGCTTGGCGGCGGCGTGAAGAACGGCAAGAAGTTCAAGGCGGTGCAGCTTGGCGGGCCTTCGGGCGGCTGTGTGCCGGCATCGCTTGCGGACACGCCTGTAGACTATGAAAACATCACAAAGACGGGCGCGATAGTCGGCTCAGGCGGCATGATCGTAATGGACGAAGACACTTGCATGGTGGACATGGCGTGCTATTTCCTCGACTTCACCCGCAAAGAAAGCTGCGGGAAGTGCAATTATTGCAGGGTCGGCACGAAAAGAATGCTTGAGATACTTGAGCGCATAACGCAAGGGCTGGGCGAGGACGGCGATATAGAGAAGCTTGAGGAGCTTGCCGTCAAAATAAAAGACGGCTCCATGTGCGGCCTCGGGCAGACGGCGCCGAACCCGGTCTTGACCACATTGAAATATTTCAGGAATGAATACAAAGACCATATTTACAAGAAAAAATGCACGGCGCGCTATTGCAAGGCATTGATAAGCTTCAGCATCTCGGATGCGTGCATAGGCTGTACGAAGTGCGCGCGCGCCTGCCCTGTCGGGGCTATCGAGGGAAAAGTGAAGGAGCGGCATGCAATAGCTGCGGAGAAGTGCATAAAGTGCGGCAGATGCGCAGAGGTGTGCAAATTCAGCGCGGTGACAAAGGACTGACAAAATGAAAAAACTTTGCATCAACATAAACGGCAGGGAGCTTACGGCTTACAAAGGGCAGACCATCCTCGAGGCGGCACGGGACAGCGGGATATTCATTCCGACGCTGTGCGAGGACAGGCGCACGGAGGTCTACGGGGCATGCGGCATATGCGTGGTCGAGATCGAGGGCAGCCCGAAACTGATGAAGGCATGCGCGACGGAGCTCTCTGACGGTATGATCATAAAGACGGACACTGACAGGGTGATACAGTCGCGCAAGACCATGCTGGAGCTGTTGCTGTCCGACCATACGGGCGACTGCAGGCCGCCGTGCGACCATGCGTGCCCGGCCAACACGGACTGCCAAGGCTATGTGGGGCTTGTCGCCAACGGGCAGGTTGAGGAAGGCTATAAGCTTATAATGGAGCGCATTCCCATACCCGCGTCGATGGGGCGCGTCTGCCCCCATCCGTGCGAAACGGAGTGTCGGCGCGGACTTGTGGAGGAACCAATAGGCATCGCGAGGATAAAGAGGCTTTGCGGTGATTTTGCGATCGAGAACGACAAGGACGCAGAATGGATGCCCGAGATGCCGGAAGAGACAGGCAAGCGCGTCGCCATAATAGGGAGCGGGGCTTACGGGCTTTCGCTTGCATATTTTCTCAGGCTTCTTGGGCATGGCGTAGTGATTTATGAAGCGATGCCTAAGGCGGGCGGGATGCTGCGTTACGGCATACCGGAATACCGCCTGCCCAAGGCCGTGCTTGAGACTGAGATAAACAGGATAGAGAAAATGGGCGTGGACATTCGGACAGGAAGGAGCGTCGGCCGCGACATATCCATGGAAAGCATCAGGGCCCGCTATGATGCGGTATGCATCGGTATAGGAGCTTGGGTGTCTACCGGGACGGGAGCGAAAGGCGAAGGCCTGCCGGGCGTCATCGGCGGCATTGAGCTGCTGAGCAAGGTGGCAGGCGGAGAACATGTGTTCCTGGGCAAGCGCGTGGCGGTCGTCGGCGGTGGCAACACTGCGATGGATGCCTGCCGCACTGCAGTGCGCATGGGCGCGCAGGTGGTCTACAGCGTTTACAGGAGGACTAAGAACGAAATGCCCGCCGAGCTTATTGAGGTGGTCGAGGCAGACGAGGAAGGCGTGATCTTCAAGGAGCTTACGAACCCGATAGAGATAATGCCGGGCGCCGATGGTCGTGTCGCGAAGATAAAGCTTCAGCAGATGCGGCTCGGCGACCCCGATGCATCGGGGCGGCGGGCGCCCGTGCCCATAAAGGGCAGGACTGAAACGCTTCCTGTCGACACGGTGGTGCTTGCGGTCGGCCAGGCGGCGGACCCTGCATCGCTCGGCGTCAAGGGCTTGAAGCTTACGCGCAAGAAAGGCGTCGCTTACGACCCTAAGACTTTTACCACGAGCGTGCCAGGCGTTTTTGCGGGCGGCGACTGCGGCAATGACAAGGTAAGCATCGCTGTCGAGGCCGTTGCGGACGCCAAGCACAGCGCCGGCGTCATAAACGCCTATTTGTTCGGAGAAAGAATCACTTACGACCCCATACATACGGTGAAGCGGCATGATGTCACGGAGCGCTCTTTCGAAGGCCGAGAGCGTTTGTTCCGTCCGCCCGTCAACACCCTGCCGCCTGGAGAGCGCAGCCAGAGTTTCGCGGAAGTGGCGGTCGGTTGGGACAAGGAGGCTGGAGCAGAGGAAGGCATGCGTTGCCTGTCCTGTGGCTGTGGCGACTATTTTGAATGCAAGTTGGTCGAGTATTCAAGGCTGTACGATGCAGAGCCAGGACGCCTTGCAGGTGAATTGTCGGCGGCAGACCCGGACGGCAATATGCCTTCGCCCGACGACAAAGGGGGCGAGCACCCGTTCATTGTTCGCGAGGAAGGCAAATGCATTCTGTGCGGCCTTTGCGTGCGCGTATGCGAAGACGTCTCAGGCGCGGCGACGCTCGGTTTTGTAGGGCGCGGCTTTGACACAGTCGTCAGGCCGGCGCATGAAATGCCGCTTCCCAAGAGCGGCTGCATCTCTTGCGGCCTTTGTGTGGACGCATGCCCGACCGGGGCGATGCGTGAGCGCCTGTCTCTCAAAAAAGACGTACCGCTTGCCACTACTGCCACCGAAACGGTGTGCCCCCATTGCGGGATAGGCTGCAGAATAGCGCTCGAGACGTATGGGGATTTGCTTGTAAGGGCAAACCCGAGTATGGGAGCGGGGGGCAAGGGGCTTATTTGCGGGCGCGGCAAGTTTGGGTTTGACCGCTCGGAGATAGCGGATGACGAGTTTGGCGACCGCCTGAAGACGCCTCTTATCTTGGACCCTGTAACCGAGAATAGGGAGGGTTCTTCATGGTATGACGCGTTTGTCGCGACTGCGAAGAAAGCGCAGAGCGTAAGCGCCAAATACGGGCCAGGGAGTGTTGCCGTGTCGATATCAGACCGCCTGACCAATGAGGAGGCATATGCGGCGAGGGCGCTTGCGTTATCGCTTGGGGCACGGGTCTTCTCCTTCAACAACAGAAGGTCGGCCGCTTCGGCGTTTTACGGCTCTCCGCCACCGTCAAGCTTTGAGGAATTGCACAATACGGACTATATACTTGCCGTGGGTGTTGATTTTGCGGCAAACCCTGTGCTCGCGACCAGGCTGCGCATGGCGGCCTTGGCAGGCGTCAAGATTGTCCGCATAGAGCTTGAGGACAGAAGAGCGAAAGACCAAAGCGGCTATGCGTCATTCGACGCGCGCATAGTGGGCGAGACCGTATATACCGTGAACAGCCTTAAAATCCTGAACGAGATAGAGACAGCCCTTAAAGGCGGCAAGGCGGATTCAAAGGCCAAGCGAATCGCAAAAGAGCTCAAAGGGGTGAAGAAAGCGATGTTTGTGTACCAGCGCAACGTCCTTACGCCTCAGGCGGCCTGGCTTGTCTGCCGCATCGCGTTGCTGTCGGGGCATCTTGGCAAGCCGCGAGAAGGGGTTATGGAGGTGCTTCCCAAGTGCAATAGCATGGGGCTGTACAGCTTGGACATCCATGCATCAGCCGAAGACATCCTGAACAGCGGGTACGGAGCGGGCGTCAAGGCGCTTTTGGTGCTTGGAGAGGATCCGATAGGGCAAATCATGGCTGCCGAGACGAACGGGGCAAAGCCGGACGAGCTGAGGGCTGCCAAAAAATTGTTGGCCCAGACATCTTTCCTGATGGTTTGCGACACGCATTTGACGGCGACGGCGCAACGGGCGGACGTTGTCATCCCGGCATCAGGCTTCGCTTCTGCAGACGGGACTTACACAAATACGGAAGGGCGGCTTTTGGAGGTTCTGCCTGGGACAGAGGCACAGATGCCTTATAAAAATTGGCAGGTGTTCCGTGAGATAGCCAATATCGCCGGCGCCCGTACAGACTGGGAAACCGAGGCGGATATCTCGCGTGAGATGAACGACGCAGTGCCGATTTACAGATATGCTTCAATAGGCGAAATCCAGGCATGGCCGGAGGCTGTGACGGTGGGCGAGGCATCGGAGGATATGTGGAATGAAAAGGCTACGGCTGTCGGCAAGCTCGTCAGCCCGCTTCCCACCAGCGACCATCTGACGCGGAGCATCAACAGGCACTTAGGCACGGGAGTGTATGGGGACTGACCAGGCGGTCGCCCGCTTTGTGATTTTCACAGGCTTTTGGCAAGGGGGCGGTATGGAACGTGCCTTTCTCGGCATAGAGTCCGATGACTATGTAGTGTGCGCCGACGGGGGGTATGGCGTGTGCCGTGCGGCGGGGATAAAGCCCAAAGCCGTGATAGGCGACTTTGACAGCATTTCTGCGGAACAGGCGGAAGAAGCGGCCGCGCTCGGCATCGAATGCGTGAGATTCCCAAGCGAAAAGGACGATACGGACACATTGCTCTGCGTAAGGCATGGGCTGTCTAAAGGCTTCAAGCGGTTTCTGATAATCGGGGGGATAGGCGGCGACCTTGCCCACACCATGGCAAATCTTCAGGTCCTGTCATTCCTTATGGACATGGGCTGCGAGGCCGAGGTCGTGACGGCCGATGAACGTTTGTTCATGGCGGACGGTGAGGGCTTGCCCTTGCGTGGCGAGGCAAGGCAGGCTGTGCCCGCCGTTTTCAGTGGATGCCCCGGGGCAAAGTTTTCCGTGTTCTCCTATGCGGAACGCAGTTCGGGCGTGTGCATAAAAAACGCGAAATACCACCTTGACGATGCCGTGCTGACGCATAGCTACCCCGTGGGCGCAAGCAACGAGTTTGTCGATGCCGAGCCGGTGACGGCCTCGGTTCGCCACGGCCGTCTGCTCATTATCGCAGACAGATAATTCTATGCATTGCACGACAAAATAGAGTATACTGGAGCGGTCTGCGAAAGACGTAAACAATTGCTGCAAGGAGGTATGAAAAAATGGCATTGATGACTGGGGCACAATATATTGAGAGTTTGCGGAAGCTGGGCACGCAGGTGTATCTTTTTGGGAGGAAGGAGCCGAACTGGATCGACCACCCTATTGTCAAGCCGTCGATAAACTGCGTCGCGGCGACTTACGATCTGGCGCACGAGCCTGAGCATGAGGACTTGGCGACGGCCACGTCGAACTTGAGCGGCCGCAAGATAAACCGCTTCTCGCATCTGCATATGAGCCAGGATGACTTGGTGAAAAAGGTCAAGATGCAGAGGCTGTTGGGGCGCAAGACGGCCTCGTGCTTCCAGCGCTGCGTCGGCATGGACGCATTCAACGCGGTTTATTCGACGACTTATGAATGCGACCAGAAGCATGGCACGAGCTACCATGAAAGCTTCAAAAAATACATGATATACATACAGGACAACGACTTGATGGTAGACGGCGCCATGACCGACCCCAAAGGCGACCGCGGCAAGTCCCACAGCCAGCAGACGGACCCCGACCTTTTTGTGCGGATAGTCGAGCGTAGGCCTGACGGCATTGTGGTACGCGGCGCAAAAGCCCACCAGACTGGGTCGATCAACTCGCACGAGCATCTTGTGATGCCCACGCAGTCCGTAGGCGAGGGCGACAAGGATTACGCCGTCTGCTTTGCAGTGCCTTCCGACTCGCCGGGGCTCTTTATGATCTATGGGCGGCAGGCTTCCGACACAAGGAAGCTTGAGCCGGGCGCGGATGTCGACCTCGGCAACAAGAAGTTTGGCGGGCAGGAGGCGCTCGTCGTGTTCGACAATGTGTTCGTGCCGAATCATCGCATATTCATGTGCGGCGAATACGATTTCGCGGGCATGCTTGTCGAGCGTTTTGCCGGTTATCACCGCCAGTCGTATGGCGGCTGCAAGGTCGGCGTCGGCGACGTAATCATCGGGGCGGCGGCGCTCGCTGCCGAGTACGGCGGCGCGGACAAGGCCTCGCATATCAAGGACAAGCTTATAGAGATGACCCACCTAAACGAGACCCTTTACAGTTGCGGCATTGCCTGCTCAAGCGAGGGCTGCCCCACGGCGGCGGGCAACTACCAGATAGACATGCTTCTCGCCAATGTCTGCAAGCAGAACGTTACGCGCTTCCCGTATGAGATAGTGCGAATCGCGGAGGATATTGCGGGCGGGCTGATGGTCACGATGCCGTCCGAGCTCGACTTCAAATCCGAGCTGAAAGTGCCGACCGCGTCAAACCTTTCGCTGGGCGAATGGTGCGACAAGTTTTTCGCAGGCGTGGACGGCGTGCCGACGGAGAACAGGATGCGTGTGCTGCGTTTCCTTGAGAACATATGTTTGGGAAGCGCGGCGGTCGGCTACCGCACGGAGTCCATGCACGGCGCCGGCAGCCCGCAGGCACAGCGCATCATGATAGCGCGGCAGGGCGATATCGAGGCCAAGAAGCAGCTTGCGAAAGATATCGCAGGGATAAAGGAATAGGTGCTGAAGGATGACCGCATCGGCAACCATTGATGCCCTGTACGCTTCAAAGCTCACAACGCCGTCAGACGCCATAGCCCGCATCCCTGCAAGCGGCGCCCTGTGGCTTCACCACGCCATCATGGAGCCCAAGACCCTTATGCGCGAGCTTGTGTCGCAGCGTGAACGCTTTGACCGTCTTCGCGTATTCCATATGGTACGCAACGGCGACGTGGACATAGCGGCTCCGGGCTACGAAAAATACTTCGTCGCAAACCCGCTGTTTGCGGCAGGCAATTCGAGGGCGGCGCTCGCGGAGGGCCGGGCGGACTTCACGCCCGCATTTTTCCATGAAATACCTTCGCTTATCCGCACAGGCCGAGTGCCGTGCGACGTGGCGTTCGTCCAAGTCAGCCCCCCTGACAAATACGGCTTTTGCAATATGGGCACGAGCATCGACTACTCCATACAGTCCGCCCGCTCCGCAAAACTCGTCATCGCGCAAGTCAACAAAAATGTGCCGCGCGTGTTCGGTGAGGGCTTTCTCCATGTCTCGGAAATAGACTGCTTCGTGGAGGCGGACGACGAGCTTTACGAGATACAGCCCCCCAAGATAGGCGACGAGGAAAAAGCCATAGGCGCGAACTGCGCTTCGCTTATAGAGGACGGCTGCACGCTGCAGCTTGGCATCGGGGGCATACCCGACGCAGTGGTGATGTTCCTTGACGGCAAGAAAGACCTTGGCATCCACTCTGAAATGGTTTCCGAGGGCACGCTCGCGCTCTACGAAAAGGGCGTCATAAACAACTCGAAGAAATCGGAGAACCGTGGCAAGATGGTCGTTACGTTCTTGATGGGTACCAGAAAGCTCTACGACTGGGCGGACGACAACCCTGCCATCGAAATGCGGCCGGTGGACTACGTGAACCACCCCATCACCATTATGCGGCAGACCAAGCCCGTCGGCGTCAACGCCGCCATCGAGATAGACCTGCAAGGCCAGGTCGTGAGCGAGGCTATGGGGCTCAAGCAGTTTTCCGGCACGGGCGGCCAGGTTGACTTTGTGCGTGGCTGCGCCATGGCCGAAGGCGGCAAGTCCATCATCGCCATGCCGTCATCCACGGTCAAGAAGGACGGCAGCCGCATATCGAAGATAGTGCCGTTCGTGGCTCACGGGGCGCCCGTCACGACATCGCGCGTGGACGTGGACTATATAATAACCGAGCATGGGGTCGCCGAAATGAAAGGGCGGTCGCTGCGGCAGCGCGCCAAGGCATTGATAGAGATTGCCCACCCGGATTTCCGTGGCGGTCTAAAAGAAGAATATAACAAGCGCTTTGTGGATTAGGAGAGAGAAATGCAGACATTGAAGCTAGTTCCGGTAATACATTATTTCGATACGGTAAAGGAATGGATCGAGGCGTTTCCCATCGTGGACAGCGATTTGTTCGTGACGAACAAGTGGCTATACGAGCAATACCTCAAGCCCCTAGGCGGCAACCCGCAAGTGATTTTCCAGGAGGAATATGGCGAAGGGGAGCCGACCGACGAAATGATTGACGCTATGCACAAAGACCTCAAGAGGACGGAGTATGGCAGGATCGCGGCGTTTGGCGGCGGCACCATACTCGACATATGCAAGGTGCTCTCGCTCAACATCCCCGACAGGTCGGAGGACCTTTTCACGGGCAAGGCGGAGCCCAAGAAAATGAAGCAGCTCGTGGCGGTCCCGACCACTTGCGGCACTGGCTCCGAGGTCACAAACGTGGCGATAAGCTCCCTGAAAGGCCTCGGCATCAAGAAGGGCATAGCCGTCGAGGAGACCTTTGCCGAGCGTGTCGTTCTTATCCCTGAGCCGCTAAGGGGGCTGCCGTACAAGGCGTTTATGATGTCGTCCCTTGACGCCCTCATCCATGCGGTGGAGTCGTTTTTGTCGCCCAAGGCGTCCTTTTTCACGGATATGTTTGCGAAGAAAGCGATCTGGACAATAATGCACGGCTATAAGGGCATGTTGGAGTTCGGCGAGGAAGCGCGCTTCGGCTATATGAAAGAATTTCTGATGGCGGCGACCTCCGCCGGCATAGCATTCGGCAATGCGGGCTGCGGGGCGGTTCATGCCCTGTCGTATTCGATAGGCGGCGCCTTCCATGTCCCGCACGGCGAGGCGAACTACCAGTTCTTTGCCGCAGTTATGAAGCTGTATGCGAAAAAAGCCCCGAACGGCAAGATTCGCGAGCTTACCAAGATGCTGTCCGAAATGCTGAACTTGGATGCCACTTACTCAGGCCCCGTCTACGACGAGTTCGACACCTTCCTCGACAGGCTGATTGCGAAGAAGCCCTTGCGTGAATACGGCATGACCGAGGCGCAGATAGACGAGTTCGCCGAGTCCACGGTCGCAAACCAGCAACGTCTGTTGGTCAACAACTACGTCTTTCTGGAGGATGGCGAGTACAGGGCTATTTTCGCCGACTTGTATTAGGCTGTAAAAAATATCGCCATACAAGCGGGCGGCAAGTTGCCGCCCGCTTTTCTTCACCAAACCACCTCAAAATCTTTATGCGAATTACATACATATATTGCATAATATGGTATAATATCCCTAACAACATAAATCACGCATCAGCCCATGGGGGCGGAAAGGAGAATACATGAACAGCGTGAACATCATTGGGCGGCTTGTAAAGGATCCTGATATAAAGCATACGAGCGAAGGCTTGGCAATTTGCGACATCAGGATTGCCATCGACGACGTGCGCAGCAAAGAGGACCGAGCCGACTTCGTCAACGTGACGGTCTTTGGCACTCAGGCCGGCCTTTGCGAAAAGTATCTGCGGAAAGGGTTTGTCACGGGCGTATCAGGGCATATCCGGTCGGACTCCTATACGGATTCGGCAGGCGTGAAACGCTACCCCGTAAAACTCGTTGCGGAGAACGTGCAATTCCTGCAATGGCCAGACCGCGAGGAAGCGCCGCAAGCGCAGTCCGCAGGCGTGGAGCTGGCGGAGGCCGTATAAGGCCGCAAGGCAATCAGCATCGAAAGGAGGTAGGGGCGCTTAGACGCCCCTTTTTTGTTGTCGCCCAAGGGGATTTATTGACTGTAAATCGACGTGGATATAGTGTATACTTCATAAAAATAGTATCTTTAGGCCAAGCTATTATCAAGACAGGAGACGTTAGATGGGAGAAAGAAAAGAATTGTTCAAGACCGGCTCAGGCATTGAAGTCAAGCCCTGCTATACGGGCGATGACCCTGCCCCGGGCTTGGCGGAAAACCTCGGCACGCCCGGAGGCTACCCCTTTACGCGGGGAATCCAGCCCACCATGTACCGCGGGCGTTTTTGGACTATGCGGCAATATGCGGGGTTCGCAACGGCCGAAGAGTCAAACAAGCGGTACAAATATCTTTTGGAGCAAGGGCAGACCGGCATCTCCATCGCGTTTGACCTCCCGACGCAGATAGGGTATGACAGCGACGATGCGATGTCGCAAGGGGAGGTAGGCAAGGTGGGCGTCGCAATCGACTCTCTTGCCGACATGGAAGTCTTGTTCGACGGCATTCCGCTTGACCAGGTGAGCGTTTCGATGACGATAAACGCTCCTGCGGCCATATTGCTTGCGTTCTACATAGTGGTGGCCGAGAAGCAGGGCGTCCCGCCGGAAAAACTCAACGGGACCATCCAGAACGACATACTTAAAGAATACTCGGCGAGGGGTACATATATATTCCCGCCGGCGCCGTCCATGCGCCTTATCACGGACATCTTCGCATATTGTGCGAAGAACGTCCCGCTCTGGAACACCATTTCAATCTCCGGCTACCATATCCGCGAGGCGGGTTCCACAGCGGTACAGGAGGTCGCGTTCACGCTAGCGGACGGCATAGCCTATGTAGAGGCGGCGCTGAAAGCGGGCATGGACATAGACACCTTTGCGGGCCGTCTTTCGTTTTTCTTCAACGCCCAGAACAATCTGTTCGAGGAAGCCGCAAAATACCGCGCAGCCCGCAGGATATGGGCAAAGATTATGAAGGACCGGTTCGGGGCGAAGGACGAGCGCTCCATGAAGCTGCGTTTCCATACACAGACGGCCGGCGCCTCCCTGACCGCACAGCAACCGCAATGCAATATCCCGCGCGTGACGCTTCAGGCTCTCGCTGCCGTCCTTGGCGGCACGCAGTCATTGCACACAAACAGCTATGATGAAGCCTTGGCGCTTCCCTCTGAGGACTCCGCGAGGCTCGCGCTCCGTACGCAGCAGATCATCGCCAACGAAAGCGGCGTGACCGACACGGTGGACCCGCTTGCAGGCAGCTACTTTGTCGAGTCCTTGACGGACGAGATCGAGAAGGCCGTGCTTGCATACATCGAAAAAATAGACTCGCTTGGCGGTGCGCCCGCAGCGATAGAGCAGGGCTATATCCAGCGCGAAATCGCAGACAGCGCCTACGCTTGGCAAAAGGCGGTGGAAGCAGGGGAAGAGATCGTCGTCGGCCTCAACAAGTTCCAGATGGAAGAAGAACCCGTAAAAGGGCTTTTGCGCGTAGACCCGGCCGTAGCGGACAGGCAGGTGGAAAAACTGCGCAAGCTCAGACAGGGTCGCGACAATGCAGCCGTGGACGCCGCGCTCGAAAAATTGCGCGAAGCCGCAGAGAAAGACGACAACCTGATGCCGTTCATCATCGACTGCGCGCGCCTGTACTGCACCGAGGGTGAAATCGCAGGGACGCTTCGCAAGGTGTTCGGCGAGTACCATCCGGTTGAAATTTTGTAGCGCGAGACACAATGTGCGAAGCATAAGTAGATAGAAGGGAAATACCATACATGAGCAAAGTCATCAGAATATTGATAGCGAAGCCGGGGCTGGACGGGCACGACAGAGGCGCGAAGGTCGTTTCGCGCGCCCTGAGGGACGAGGGCTTTGAGGTCATTTATACAGGCCTGCGAAAGACGCCCGAAGAAATCGTCAGGGCGGCGATAGAGGAGGACGTCAGCGCCATAGGCCTCAGCATTTTGTCAGGCGCGCACAACCACATCTTTCCGCGCGTGATAGAGCTGCTCAAGCAGGAGAACGCGGAGGATATCATCGTGTTTGGAGGCGGCATCATACCGGACGAGGACATTCCCGCCTTGAAAGAGGCTGGCGTCAAGGCGATTTTCACTCCTGGTGCGACGACCGCGAGCATCGCCGACTTTATTAGAGAGGCCTGTGGTGCGTGAACTGGGATATTGACAAGCTGGTAGAGGACGCGCTTGCAGGTTCGCGGCGCTCTCTCTCGAAATGCATCTCTTTGGTTGAAAACGGCGGCGCGGACGCGCACGCGGTTCGGCTAGTCCTTGACAAGCTAGGGCAAAGAAAAACCGCCAAGAGAATCGGCCTGACCGGCCCGCCCGGTTCGGGAAAAAGCACGCTGGTCAACAAGCTTGCGGAGGCTTTTGCGAAGGACGGGAACAGGGTCGGCATTATCGCCGTCGACCCCTCAAGCCCCTATTCCGGCGGGGCTATCCTTGGAGACCGCGTCAGGATGGATGCGCCGTCCGAGACGACCGACATATTTTTCCGCTCCATGGGCAACAGGGGCGCTGCCGGAGGGTTGTCGGACGCCTGCGCAGGCGCGGCGGATGTATTGGAGGCATGCGGCTACAACCCCATCTTGATAGAGACGGTGGGGGTAGGGCAGTCGGAAATCGAAATCGTCAGGCATGCGGATGTCGTCATCGTTGTGATGGTGCCAGGCCTGGGCGACGAAATACAGTCCATCAAGGCAGGGATACTCGAGATAGGTGACGTCTTTGCCGTAAACAAATGCGACCTGCCCGGCGCAGATCGTACGGCGCATGAGCTACGGGCGGTCTTGTCGGCGCCTGTCGTAATGGTGAGCGCCATGAACGGCGAAGGGATTGAAGAGCTGGTCAAGACGATAAGCCTTCTGTCCCAGACCGCCAGACAGAAAAAATTGCTAAAGGAGAGTGAATTAAAAATGAAGACATTGAAAATCGACCACGTCGGCATTGCGGTCAACAGCATTGAAGAAAGCCTGGGATTTTACGAGGGCATGCTCGGGATAAAGGCGGAGGGTGTAGAGGAAGTCGCGGAACAGAAGGTGAAGGTGGCTTTTCTGCCGTGCGGCGACAGCGAGCTTGAACTTCTTGAGTCCACGTCGCCAGACGGGCCGGTGGCGCGCTTTATCGAGAAGAACGGCGAGGGGGTGCAGCATATCGCAATCCGCGTCGACGATATAGAAGCCGCGCTCGAAGAGCTGAAGGAGAAGGGCGTTCGGTTGATTGACGAGACGCCGCGGTACGGAGCCGGCGGCGCGAGCATAGCGTTTGTGCATCCCAAAAGCGCCGGAGGCGTCCTGCTTGAGCTGTGCGAACGCAAATGAACATAAGTGAACGCAAATGAACGCAGAAACACATCATTTCAATAAGTCATCGCAATTATAAAGAAAGGTCAAGGTGAGAGCCAAATGGAGGCAAAAGAGTTGGTAGGGAACTTAGTGGAGAAGGCGAGAATCGCCCAAAGGCAGTATGAGTCTTTCACCCAGGAGCAAGTGGACGCCATAGTGAAGGAGATTGGCAAGGTCGTCTTCGACAACGCGGAGAAGCTTGCGAGGATGGCGGTGGACGAGACCGGAATGGGCGTCTATGAGGACAAGGTGCTGAAAAACCGCGGCAAGTCCCAAGGCATCTGGAGCGACCTGAACGGCGTAAAATCCGTCGGCATCATCGAGCGGAACGAAGCGACAGGCATAATGAAAGTCGCCAAGCCCATAGGCGTCGTCGCGGCGGTCACTCCGACCACAAACCCCATCGTCACCCCGATGTGCAACGCCATGTTCGCGCTGAAGGGCCGCAATTCAATTATTGTCGCCCCTCACCCTAGATCGAAAAACTGCAGTTCAGAGACCGTCGACCTTATAAACGAAGCGCTGAAAAAATATAACGCGCCGGAAAACCTGATACAGATTATCAGGGAGCCATCCATCCCCGCGACCACGGAGCTTATGGCTCAGGCCGACATAGTTGTCGCCACGGGCGGCGCGGCCATGGTGAAATCCGCTTACAGCAGCGGAAAGCCCGCCCTAGGCGTAGGCCCTGGAAACGTGCAGGTCATCATCGACAAAGGCGTCGACTACGAGGCCGCCGCCGAAAAGGTGATTGCCGGCAGGAAGTTCGACAACGGCATCATCTGCTCCGGCGAGCAGTCGATAATAGCGCCAAAGGACGATTACGACGCGGTGATGAAGGCCTTTGAATCCAAAGGCGCCTATATCATAAGTGATGCTGGCGACAAGCAGAAGTTCAGGGATGCCATTTTCGAGGACGGGCATATAGCGGGCGCCGCCGTCGGCCAGAGCGTGCAGGCCATAGCTGGCTTCGCTGGCGTGGAAGTCCCTGCGGACACGAAGGTCATCGTCATTGAGGGCGATGGCTATGGCACGGATGAAATCCTTTGCAAGGAGAAGATGTGCCCAGTAATGGTGGCTCTGAAGTATGACACTTTCGATGACGCGCTGCATATCGCCCAAAGCAATCTGGACGTGGAAGGCAAAGGCCATTCCTGCGCGATCCACTCGGACAATATAGGGAATGTTGAAAAAGCGGGCGTCTATCTTACCATCAGCCGCCTGGTCGTCAATCAGCCCTCGTCAACGAGCGCAGGCGGCGCCATCACGAACGGATTCATGGTAACGACCACTCTAGGCTGCGGCTCCTGGGGCAACAACAGCATTTCAGAGAACCTGAATTTCAGGCACCTTATCAATGTATCCCAGATCGGGCTCAATGTGGAGAACAAAGAGCGCATAGCCAAGTACGGGTTTGATAAATAAGGGAGGACAATATGAAATTGGAACTTAACGGCAGAAAGCCTGTCATAGCTATAGTCGGGGCGACAGGCCTCGTCGGCAGCACGTTTCTCAAGGTGCTTGAGGAGAGGGGCTTTCCTTTTGAAAAAGCGCATATGTTCGCATCCGCCAAATCGGCGGGTCAGGCCTTGGCTTTTGCAGGACAGGACTATGTGGTAGAGGAGCTGGACGAAGCGGCATTTGACGGCAAGAATATCGACATAGCGCTCTTTAGCGCAGGTGGCGGCACCAGCGCGAAGTTCGCCCCTATAGCTGCGGCGGCTGGCACGCTTGTCATCGACAATTCAAGCCAGTGGCGCATGGACCCCGGCGTCCCTCTTGTCGTTCCCGAGGCAAACCCCGAGGATGCGTTCGATACGCCCAAAGGCATTATCGCAAACCCAAACTGCTCAACCATACAGGCGATGGTGGCGCTCAAGCCCCTGCACGAAAAGTACAGGATACGCCGCATCGTGTTTTCGACATATCAGGCTGTCGCCGGCTCCGGCGTCAAGGGGTTGCGCGAGCTTGAGGAGGGCATCAAGGGCAACGACCTGCGTGTCGCCTACCCGCACCCGATCTTCAACAACTGCCTGCCCCATATCGACTCGTTCCTCGACACCGGCTACACGAAAGAGGAGCAGAAGATGATTGACGAAACGCAAAAGATTCTGCATAGCAACGATATCAGGGTGACCGCGACCACCGTGCGCGTTCCCGTGTACGTAGGCCACAGCGAGTCCATAAACGTCGAATTTGAAAAGCCTTTCGGCAGCATCGACGAGATAAAGGAGCTTTTGGCGAATGCGCCTGGCCTTGTGGTGCAGGACGACACGGCGAACAACGTCTACCCGCTCGCTCGTGAGTGCGCCGACAGGGATGAGGTCTTTGTAGGCCGCATAAGGCGCGATTTCTCCATCGAGAGCGGCATCAACTTTTGGTGCGTCGCGGACAATGTCCGCAAAGGGGCGGCTACGAACGCCGTGCAGATCGCAGAGCTGTTTTTGAAGTAAGGAGGCCTAAGATGCCAAAGATAATAATAAGCGGCTTCGGTGGCCGTATGGGCGCCACGCTCCGTTCGGTCCTCGAGAGCGAGCCGGGCTTTGGCGATTTTGAAGTAGTTGCGGGCTTTGATTTGGAGGACGGGGTTGTGGACGGCATGCCTGTTTTCTCCGCGCCGGACAATGCGCCTGAAAAAGCGCCGGCAGCAGACGTGGTCATAGACTTTTCAAACTACGCTTTTGTCGGGGTGCCTCTCAGATATTGCATAAACACCAAGACCCCCATAGTCGTCGCGACCACGGCGCTCGGCGCCCCTGAGCTGGGACTTCTGCAGGAGGCGACCAAGGACACGGCGGTCTTCCATAGCTCAAACATGTCGCTGGGCGTAAACCTTCTTGCAAAGATGTCGCAGGTTGCGGCGCCCGCCATAGAAGACAATTTCAATATCGAAATCATCGAAGCGCATCACAATCAAAAAAAGGACGCGCCCTCGGGCACGGCCGTCCTGCTTGCCGACGCAATCAACGAAAAGCTGAAAAACCGCAAGGAATATATCTACGGCCGCCACGGCCGCGAGGACAAGCCCAGCCTTTCGGAGATAGGCATCCACGCGATACGCGGCGGCTCCATACCAGGGCAGCATACGGTGATGTTCGCGGGCCCGGATGAAGTGATTGAAATCACGCACACGGTCTATAGCCGCAAGGTCTTCGCCGTCGGAGCATTAAAAGCGGCGGCCTTCCTTGCTGGAAAGCCGCCGGGTCTATACACTATGGACATGCTTTTGGGTCAGTCGTAGGGCTATTCGTCGTCCTCAACCACTTTCTGTCCGTCATAATATCCGCATACAGCACATACTCTGTGCGGAAGCTTTGCGCTCTGGCATTGGGGGCAAACTGAAAGCCCCGGTGCCGTCATGCGCATATTTGGCGCACGTCTTGAGTCGCGCTTTGCCTTTGAAGTTTTGCGTTTTGGTACAGCCATCGTTTAGTACACCTCCTTGTTTGCAACCGTCACATTATACGAAAGCGCGCCCGCGCTGTCAACAAGCTATTTCACCAGCGCGTATGTGTCGCGCGCGATCATCAACTCCTCGTTCGTCGGTATCAGCAATATTGAGACTTTGGAATCGTCGCGGCTGATGATGGTCTCCTTGCCGCGTACCTTGTTCTTTATAAGGTCGAGCTTGATGCCGAGGTTGCCTAGCTCGGAGCAGATGATGTCGCGTACATTGACATCGTTCTCGCCGACGCCGGCTGTGAAGATTATTGCATCCACGCCGTTCATTTCGGCGATATAGGCGCCGATAAAGAATCGGACACGGTGCGCGAAAACATTCAACGCAAGCGCAGCCCGCTCATTCCCGTCCTCTATGGCTTCCGCGATATCACGGAAATCGCTCGAAATGCCGGTAAGCCCGAGCATTCCTGACCTCTTGTTCAGTATCTCAAGCACTTCATCGCCCGTGATGCCTTCCTTGTCCGCAATAAAAGAGATGATGCCAGGGTCGACATTCCCCGAACGCGTCCCCATGACGAGGCCTGCAAGCGGAGTGAAGCCCATCGAAGTGTCGATGCACTTGCCGCGCTTGATGGCGGACACGCTGGCGCCGTTGCCGAGGTGGCAGGTGATAAGCTTTAGATCCTCCAGATTGGCGGCCAGCATAAAGGCCGCCCGCTCCGCTACGTACTTGTGACTGGTGCCGTGGAAGCCGTAGCGGCGGATGCCGTATTTTTCGTAATATTCATATGGGATGGCGTAAGTATACGACTCCGGCGGCATGGTCTGGTGGAACGCCGTGTCGAAGACCCCGACCTGCGGCGTGTTCGGCATAAGAGCCTGGCAGGCGGCAATGCCGAGCAGGTTCGGCGGGTTGTGGAGCGGCGCGAGAGGTATGCATTCCTCGAGCGCGGCTATGACGTCTGCGTCTATCATCACGGAGTGCGCGTACTTTTCACCGGCATGGACCACCCTGTGGCCGACCGCGCCGATTTCGTCCATCGATTTGACGACGCCGTAGACCGGGTCCTTAAGGGCTTCCATAACATTCTCTATCGCGTCCTTGTGGTCGTTCATCGGGGTTTCTTGGATAAACTTCTCCTCAACATTCGTCTTTTCGTGTTTGAGCACCGATCCCTCGATGCCGATTCGTTCGACAAGCCCCTTGGCAAGCAAGCTCTCGTTCGACATATCGAGAACTTGATATTTGAGTGAAGAGCTGCCGCAATTGATTACCAATACTTTCATTTTATGCCAATACCTCCTATTAAGCCGCAAACCAGCGTATTTTCGTCCTCAGCAAGTATACACCATTTGGGGGTTTCGTGTCACAGAAATGTATTATATATTGCGACTTTGCGCCAAATGTTTTGTATTATAATAAATGATGTATGAGTGGCTATACTCGAATTGGAGATAAAAAAGTGGCACAGGGAAATAAAAAGAAAAGGAAAAAGGGGGCTGCGCACGGCGGCGGGATCACGGACGAGCGTGCGCGCATCCGGCTGGAGATCATATCTATCGCCTTTATAGCGGTCGGGGCGTTTTTGATGTTCGCGCTGTTCTCGGAGGCCAGCGGCAGTGTCGGTGCGGCAATGAAGTACGGGCTTACCGGCTTTTTTGGCGTAATGGCCATGGCGCTTCCGTTTTTTTTGATGGCGTATGGGCTGCTGTTGCTTGTAGGGACGGTAAGGGGAGGGAAGCTATGGCGCATAGTGCTTGTCATCGCGATCTTTCTCCTTATGTGCATATTGATTGCGGGCAGATATATAGAGGTGGTGGACGGCGAAGCGCAGATTATAGGCGTCGAAACGGCGGGCGAGCCGTCAGGCGAGCTTGCGGGCGATTCCGCTGACGATGATACGGGCAACGCATCAGACAACGATGCGGACGATGATGCGGACGGCGACGCAGGCGACAATGCGTCTTCCGGCGTGGGCGGGGTCTTCGAGCTGAGCGTAAACGGCGAGAGCGGCGGCGTGCTAGGCACATATATAGCGAAGTGGCTCATAGGCCTTGTGGGCGTGGCAGGCCATTACATATCCTGCATAGCGCTTATCATCATATCTGGCATTCTGCTTGCGGGCATGCCTATGTCGCGCGGAGCGAGAGCCGTAAAAGAGAAGGCTTCGTCGCGCAGGGACGACCGGCAGCGGACGCTTGAAGAGCGCAGAGAGCGGCTCGAAAGGAAATCCGAGGACGAAGCTCGGGCAATCGCCGCGGCTGCTGCGCTCCCGCCTGTGTCGCGTGCCGCCAAGAAGCCGGGCATATTCCGCATACCGTCATTTCTGGGCGGCGGCGCGGCCAACGAAGGCGTTGCGCCATCCTCGCCTTCGCCCGGTAGCAGCAAAGGGACAAGCATTTTGGACGCAGTCAAAAACGACGAAACTTACGGGGACTTCACCAAGCCCCGCGGCCTTGAGATAGAGGACACCACGCTGCCGTTCGTGCCCGACCCCGCCAGCGATGATGAGGCTATCTGCACGTCTGCGTCAGCAGATGTCATCCAAGCCCCCGTCCGTCAAGCAAAAAAACCTGCCGCCTCTGGCACCGCCCTCGGCAAACGAGCCGCCGGCGACATGCACTTTGGCGGCTCTCAGGACGACAGCGATTACAGGCTGCCTCCTATAGACTTGCTGCAAAAGAGCAAGGCCAAGACAAAATCGGAAAGCCCCGCAGAGCTGAAGGCAAATGCCGCCAGGCTCGAACAGGCTCTGCGCGACTTCCGCGTCGAGGCGCGTGTCGTCAAGGTCACGGTCGGCCCGACTGTCACGCGTTACGAGGTCGAGCCGGATGTCGGCGTCAAGATACAGAGCATACGCAGCCTTGAGTCCGACCTTGCGCTCAAGCTGGAGGTCAAAAGCGTACGCGTGGTGCCCATGCCAGGCCAGTCAGTCATAGGCATCGAGGCATACAATGCCAATACGAGCACGGTCACATTGCGCGATATGATAGACAGCGAGGAGTTCAGGGACACGCAAAGCAAGATATGCTTTGCTCTAGGCAAGAATATCAGCGGCAAGCGGATCATTGTTGATTTAAAAGAAATGCCGCATCTGCTTATCGCCGGGACGACGGGTTCCGGAAAGAGCGTCTGCGTGAACAGCATCCTGCTTTCAATCCTGTATCGTGCAAAGCCGAGCGAGGTGAAGCTTATCCTTATCGACCCAAAGGTGGTGGAGCTCAAAAGCTACAACGACTTGCCCCACTTGCTTTTGCCTGTCGTCACAGACCCGGAGCGAGCGGCGATGGCGCTGTCGTACGCAGTCACCGTTATGAACGATCGCTACAAGAAATTCGCGGAGCAAAACGTACGCGATCTCGAGAATTACAATAAGAAAATGTTGAAAGAGAAGCGCTATGACGAAGTGGAGCCGCAGATCGTGATTGTAATCGACGAGCTTTCCGATTTGATGATGGTAGCCTCGGCAAAGGTGCAGGAGTCGATATCCCGTCTTGCGGCGATGGCAAGGGCGGCGGGCATGCACTTGATTGTGGCGACCCAGCAGCCGCTTGCGTCTATACTGACAAGCGTTATAAAGGCGAACATCCCATCGCGCATCGCGTTTGCGGTTTCGTCCAATTCCGCGTCTCGTGTCATTCTCGACAATCCGGGCGCAGAGCGTCTGCATGGCAAAGGCGACATGCTGTTTTCGCCGGTCGGGACACGCGAGGCCATGCGCGTCCAAGGCGCCCTTACAGAAGAGAACGAGGTCATAAAGGTCGTGAACTACGTGAAGAAGCAAATGGATCCCGACTATAGCACAGAGATCATGTCGCATGTGGAGGCCCCTGCAGGCGGCGCGTTGACCGACGATGAAGACGATCTCTTCATGGATGCGGTCGAGATGGTGGCGCAGTCGGAGCAGAAGCAGGTTTCTGTTTCGATGATACAGAGGCGCTTCCGCGTGGGCTATAACCGTGCGGCAAGGTTGGTGGACATGATGGAGGAGCGCGGCATAGTGGCGGCCTCGGACGGCACGAACAAGCCGCGACGGCTTCTTATGACGGAATCAGAACTTGCGAATTTCCTGGCATATGGTGAAATGGACGCCTTCGATGAGGGGGCGACCGACGGCGATGACACGCTTCCGTCATTGCGAGGGGGCTTGACCTCTCCGGCGGACACCACGGATGTGCCCCCGAAGCAATCCATGCCAAAGACCGCCGATGACGACGATTGGGACGACTCCGACATTCCCGCAAGCCTTGACGACCTCGACTTCGCCGCCGACGCCCCCGTCGCCGCCGATGCCCCTGTCGCCGACGACGACGATGACGACGATTGGGATTGACACGCATGTCAAGCGTTTTCATTGACACTGTAGGCTGCCCCAAAAACCAGGACGACTCGGAACGTATGGCCGGCCTGCTTGCGGCGGCCGGGCACAGCATAGTTTTTACGCACGAAGAAGCCGACGTAATCATAGTCAACACCTGTGGCTTTATCGAGGCCGCCAAGCGCGAGTCCCTCGAAACGGTTTTCAGCTACGCCCCGTATAAAGAGGATGGCAAACGCCTTATAGTGACTGGCTGCCTCACCCAGCGTTACGCCGCCGAACTCGCCTCAGACCTCCCCGAAGCCGACGCCCTCCTCGGCGTCAACGAGTACGAGAAACTGCCAGCGGTAATAGCGTCATTGGCGGAGCTTGGCGGGGTGGAGCCGGAAACGAGCCTTCGCGTCGAGCGCCGAAGGCGCGAGGCGGAGCAAGGGGCCTCCGAAAGCGGGGCGGAGGCTGAGCTTGACGAGCCGGAAACGAGCCTTCGCGTCGAGCGCCGAAGGCGCGAGGCGGAGCAAGGGGCCTCCGAAAGCGAGGCGGAGGCTGAGCTTTGCGAAGCCGTAGCGAGCCTTTCGGCAGTGCCCCTGCGGACGCGTCGCAAGGCTCGTCTTGCGTCTGAAGGACTCAAGCCCCGCCTTGCGTCTGAAGGACGCAAGCCCCGCCTTGCGTCTGAAGGACGCAAGCCCCGCCTTGCGTCTGAAGGACGCAAGCCCCGCCTCGCTCTCTCCCCCCGCCACTCCGCCTACCTAAAGATAGCCGAGGGCTGCTCCAACCACTGTGCCTACTGCATCATCCCCTCCATTCGCGGCCCCTACCGCAGCTTCCCCATCGAGCAGGTCATCGCAGAAGCCGAAACCCTTGCCGCAGAAGGCTGCAAAGAGCTTATCCTTATAGCCCAGGACTTGACCAGATATGGCCAAGACCTCTACGGCCACCATGCCCTCGCAGAGTTCCTTAAAAAACTCTGCGCCTCAGACGCTACAAAAAGCATCGAATGGATACGCCTGCTCTATTGCTACGAAGAATGCGTAACGGACGAGCTTATAGATGTCATGGCATCCGAGCCAAAGATATTGAAATACATCGACATGCCGCTCCAGCATATAAACGACGGCATACTCTCGTCCATGCGCCGCAGATCCACAAGCCGGAGCATAAAAGGCGCCATAGCGCGTCTGCGTGCGGCTATGCCGGATATAGTCATACGCACGACGTTCATCACCGGCCTGCCAGGCGAAACCGAACAAATGTTCGAAGAACTATACGCATTTATAGAGGGAACGCGTTTCGACCGCCTCGGCGTCTTTGCATACTCGCCTGAGGAAGGCACGGACGCCGCCCTTATGCCTGACCAAGTGGACGCGGAAACAGCGGAAGCCCGTCGTGACGCCCTGATGCAGCTCCAGCAAAGCATATCGCTCGAAAACAACGAGCGCCTTATAGGCAGCGTTCAGGATGTTTTGGCGGAGGGGAGCGTGGATGAAGGCGTCTATACTGGCCGCACGCGCGCAGACGCGCCAGAGATTGATGACGAAATCATCTTCTCAGCCCCGGCAGAGAGTGATATCATAGGCAGGATAGTGAAAGTGCGCGTCACTGATGCGATGGACTACGATCTTATAGGAGAGATTATAGAATGAACCTTCCAAATCTATTGACCGTGATTCGTATGGCGCTGGTTCCCGTGTTCCTTGTCTTTTTCTATATGGGCAAGGATGGGTTGCAGCTGTATTCCGCCCTTGCCTTTGCCGTTTTTATCATTGCCTCGTTGACGGATGCGCTTGACGGCTATATCGCGAGGAAGCGCAGCCTCATCACAAACTTCGGAAAGCTTATGGATCCGCTTGCGGACAAGGTGTTGACCACTGCCGCCTTTATCGCGTTTGTCGGGACAGGGGAGATAATGCCTTGGATGGTCATAGTGATACTTGCCCGCGAATTTGCCATTACGGGGCTCAGGGGGGTGGCTGCGTCCGAGGGGGTCGTTATAGAGGCAGGTAGCGCAGGCAAGTTCAAGACTGTCACCCAGATAATTGCTTTAAGCCTTATGCTGCTCGGCAACGCCGCCGGGCCAAACCCTGCCATGCAGGGCTTTTGGGCTTTTGTAAATGTCGCGGGGATGGCTTGCCTTTGGGCGGCTGTGATAATCACGGTTTATTCTGGGGCGGAATACATCTGGAAAAGCCGCAAGCTGCTCAATTTGAAGTAGGGGGCAGGGCTAGAGATGCGGAGCGCTTCAATAGTGGCCATAGGCACAGAGCTTCTGTTCGGCCAGATAGTAAACACAAACGCCGCGTATATTTCAGAGCAGCTCCATTTGCTCGGCATCAGCGTGCTTTATCACTTTACGGTCGGTGACAATCCAGGGCGCTTGAAAGAGACGCTGGCCAGTGCCGCAGGCGAATCTGACATAGTGATAACGACCGGGGGGCTAGGGCCGACGCAGGACGACCTCACCAAGGAGGTCATAGCCGAGCTTTGCGGCGTGACATTGCTGCACGACGGCGAAGCCCACCGACGCCTTGATGAAATAATGCGCAGCTACGGCAGGTCGAACTATACAGAGAACAATTTAAGGCAGGCGTTTTTCCCTGAAGGCGCAGAGGTCTTTTACAATGAAGTCGGCACCGCGCCAGGCTTTGTCATAGAAAAAGAAGGCAAGGCTTTTATAGCTGTCCCAGGGCCTCCGCGCGAGATGGTGGAGATGATGAGGAACAGCGTCATGCCATACCTTGCGAAAAAGTCAGATGCCGTCATACATAGCAAAATGCTGCGCTTTTACGGCATCGGCGAGTCGGCGCTTGAAACGGCGCTTCTGCCTGTCATCGACGGCCAGACAGACCCGACCGTAGCCACCTACGCAAAGGAGGGCGAGGTCTCTGTAAGGATATCGTCCATGCGTTGCGCCAAGCATGAGGCCGAGGCCGCCGTGGAGGCCACGTCCGTCAGGGCTAAAGAGCTTGCAGGCGAATATCTGTACAGCGATGAGGGCAAGGACTATCCCCAGGTGGTGGTGGAGCTCCTCAAGGAAAAAGGCATGAAACTCGCTGCCGCCGAGTCCTGCACGGGCGGCCTGTTTGCGGGCGCGATCACTTCCGTGCCAGGTTCGTCAGAAGTCTTTGACAGAGGGTTTGTCACCTATAGCAACAAATCAAAGGAGGAGCTTCTTGGCGTGTCAATCAATACGCTTGACAATCATGGCGCCGTTTCGGAAGCCTGTGCGCGCGAGATGGCGGCGGGCGCGCTCGCCCGTTCGGGCGCGGACATCGCGGTTGCCGTCACAGGAGTGGCCGGGCCAGGCGGGGGCAGCGAAGAAAAGCCCGTCGGTACGGTGTTCTTTGCGTTGGCAGCCCGCACCCCGCACGAGGCGACACACGGCCTCGCACGCGACGATGTGCATGACATCACGGTTCACACCCACGAAAAGCGCTTCCGTGACCGTGGCCGCCGTATCAACAGGCAGTTGTGCGTCCTTGAGCTATGTGACATAGTCCGCAAACATTTTTCGTAAGCGGTCAGCCCTCCACGACCACGCCGTCCTCGTCCACACGCACAGCCTCTTCCACGTTCTCTGCAGGAGCTTCTACCGCCGCCGCGGCTTCGCGGTCTTTCCTCAGCTTTTCGAGCACGCGATCTTCTATCTGTGCGGCGATCTCGGGATGGTCCGTCAAAAACCCCTTGGCGTTTTCGCGGCCTTGGCCTATGCGGTCACCCGAGTAGCTGTACCACGAGCCGGCTTTGTCCACTATGCCTGCGGCGGCCGCGCAGTCGAGCAGATCGCCGAGCTTGCTGATGCCTTCGCCGTACATAATGTCAAACTCCGCCTGCTTGAACGGCGGCGCCACTTTGTTTTTCACGATCTTCGCGCGTGTGCGGTTTCCGAGCATAAGCTCGCCCGACTTGATGGTTTCGACCTTCCTTACGTCTATGCGCATGGAGGCATAGAATTTCAGCGCCCGCCCGCCCGTAGTGACCTCTGGGTTGCCGTAGATGACGCCTACCTTCTCCCTGAGCTGGTTTATAAATATGGCGCAGGTGTTTGACTTGTTGATGGCGCCTGCGAGCTTGCGCAAAGCCTGGCTCATAAGGCGGGCGTGCAGGCCTACGTGCGAATCTCCCATCTCGCCCTGTATCTCAGCCCGTGGCACGAGCGCCGCCACCGAGTCTACCACTATCACGTCTATTGCGCCGCTCCGCACAAGCATCTCGCATATCTCAAGCGCCTGCTCGCCCGTGTCAGGCTGAGACACCAAAAGCTCGTCCGTGTCCACGCCAAGCCTCCTTGCGTAGACAGGGTCAAGCGCGTGCTCTGCGTCGATAAAAGCTGCCTTGCCACCGTTCTTCTGTGCCTCCGCTATGATATGGAGCGTCAGGGTGGTCTTGCCAGACGACTCCGGCCCGTACACCTCCACAATCCTGCCGCGTGGCACACCGCCGATGCCTGTGGCGATATCGAGGCTGACCGAGCCTGTCGATATCGCGCTGACGTTTTCTGCTGCGCCGTCCTTGCCTAGCCGCATCACCGCGCCCTGGCCGTATTGTTTGTAAATCTGGTTCAGGGCCGCTTCGAGCGCCTTTTCTTTTTCGTCCTTGCTTACTTCTCTTGTGTCTTTGTTGTCTGCCATGTTATCCTCCGTTCTCAAACGCATGTTCGCATTCATTATCTCGCTAACAGCGAGTAAAGTCAAGTAAAACCTATGTGGGATATATTACCATGGATTGAAAATGTTGTCAAGCACAAAAATCGCTCGAGTTTTTCTATTAAAAATCACTCTTCTTCGGGGTCGCGATAATCCTCCTCTTCGCCGTAACTATCGCCGTCGCCATAATCGTCTTCGATGATGGAGCCAAGGGAAACGATATACTCGTCCAGCGGGAAATCCAGCGCTCCCGAAAAGTCCAGCTCGCAACTTTCGTCTGTGAAGCTCTTGGCGCGGTGGTTTGTCAGGGCCTCAAGCAATACGATCTCTCTTTCCGTGCCTTCCTCGGGATTTGTGCAGAGCACGCTGGCCTCAAACAGATACCAAGACCTGAACCTATGCAATTCCTCCGCAAACACGCGCATTGCGTCGTCCTCATTGCTTATTGCGAGGGATCCGAGGGTAGTGTTGATGTTGGTCATAAGCGTGTACAGCTCGTCTTCGCCGTCCGGCACGGAAGTAAGGATGTCCTCAAAGTATCCCGAGAGCAGCTCGGCGATCACGTCCGGCTCCATCCCTTCCGTCAGCATTGCCAGAGTTTCATACGGGATGTCTTGCGGGTTTTCCATCAAGTCCGCAAATTGTTCGAAATACACCAGCTCCTCTGGCGTGCTGATGTCGAGCAATGCAAGCAATTCGTCCAATGTCATAGGGTACGCTCCTTTCGTTCCTTCCTTACGGGGTGACTTTCAAGGTCAAGAACATCAAATTTTATCGGATGCTGCGCCTCGGAAAAAATGATATTTATTATGTTCACAAAGTTTTCAGAAAGATCGCTTGCGTAAAAGACATGGTCAGTCCCGCCTTCGCCTGCTTGCAGGCCGTGCCTGTCAAGCGCGTCCGCAACGCTTAGGAGTATTTCTTCGGATGGGTCTATTATGCGAAGCTGCGGATAAAGCCGCTCGATGTTTCTGCGGATGAACGGGTAGTGCGTGCAGCCTAGCACGAGGGTGTCTATTTCATTGGCGCTGACAAAAGGCTTCATGTAATGTTCAATGGTCATGTCCATGATGTCGCTGTCAACAATGCCTTCTTCGATAAGGGGGACGAGGGCAGGGCAGGCCATGCTGTAGACCTTCAGCGATGGCGCAAGGCCTGTGACTTTTTTATTGTAGGCGCCGCTTTGTATGGTCGCCTTTGTGCCTATGACGCCTATTCGGTTTTCAGGGGTGCATGTTTTTGCGGCCGCATGCGATGCAGGGCTGACAATGCCGAGAAATGGGGTGGCGGGGTGGCGGTCGCGAAGATATTCAAGCGCCACGGCGCTCACCGTGTTGCAGGCGATCACCACCATCTTGACGTTTTTCTCCTCTATGAGAAAGTCCGCCATCTCTGCGGCAAACTTGCGTATTGTGCTCGGGTCCTTGGAGCCATAGGGCGTCCGTGCCGTGTCGCCGAAATAGACGACGCGCTCATGCGGAAACTCCCGCAGCAGGTGCGGTATGCATGTAAGCCCTCCAAGCCCGGAGTCAAAAAATCCAATTGCCCTGTTATCCATTCCCAAATGCCTCATATTGTTGTTATACTACTGTATAAATAATACCACAGAATAGCAGGGAGTGTCTTGGAAGTGAAACGATCGGAAATTTTGGAACAATATAAATGGGACCTTGGCTCGCTGTATAACGACGAGGCCGAGTGGGAGCGGGACTATGCGCACGCGCTGGATATGGCCGACGGGTTTGCGGCGTACGATGGTCGGCTCTCGGAGAGCGCGGACACCTTGCTGCACGCGCTGAGGGAGCGTGACGAAATATGGCGGCTTGCCGAGCGGGTGTACGTCTATGCCCGTCAGCGGCGGGACGAGGACAATAGGGAGGCTAAGTATCAGGCGATGACGGATCGTGCCCAGGCGCTTCTGTCACGGCTTGCCGCAGCCACCGCCTTCTTCGAGCCGGAGGTGATAGGGACGTGCGAGCACTTGGTCGCGGACGCCGGCATCACCCCATCCGCTACAGGGGCAGCCGACCACGGCCTGCACGCCTACGCCCACGTCCTGCGTACCCTTATCCGCCAGAAGCCCCATATCCTCTCACGCCCCGAGGAAGAAATCCTGGCGCGCCTGTCCGAGGTCCTTTCCGCGACGAACGACATCTTCACCATGATAAACGACGCCGACATGAAATTCGGCGAGATCGAGGGCGAGGACGGAAAGCCCGTCGAGCTAACCCACGGCTCGTATATAAGATTCCTGGAATCGAAAAACCGTGACGTCCGCCGCGCCGCCTACGAAGGCATCTACACCGCTTTCCAAAAGCAACGCAACACGCTTGCCGCCGCCTACAACGCAAACACAAAGACCGATGTGATAAGCGCAGGGATAAGGCATCACGATTCCGCGCTCGCCGCCGCCCTGTCCGGCGACAATGTAAGCGAGGACGTGTACGACAATCTTATTATTAATGTAGGGAAAAACCTCCCCGCCCTGCATGGCTATCTCGACGTGAAGCGGCAGGCTCTCGGATTGGACAGATTGGCGATGTACGACATCTACGTGCCCGTCGCAGAACCGCCCGGCGAACGTGAGTTCCCCTTCGAGGAAGCCGTGGCGATAATGGGGGAGGCGCTTGCCCCGCTCGGAGAGGAATACGTGAAGGCCTGCACCGAGGGCGCCTTGTCCGAACGATGGATAGACGTCTACGAAAGCGAGGGCAAGAGCAGCGGCGCCTACTCGTTCGGGTGCTACGACAGCAAGCCATATATAATGATGAATTATCACGGCAAGCATAGGGACGTTTTCACCCTCGTGCATGAGATGGGGCACTCCATGCACAGCTATTACACCCGTCGCGCACAGCCCTACACTTACGGCAGCCATTCCATTTTTACGGCTGAGGTCGCTTCGACCGTGAACGAGAACCTGCTAGTTCGCCGCTTGCTCGACGCCGCAAAGGACGACAAGGAGCGTGCATATTATTTGAATTTCTATCTTGAGGAATTTCGTACAACCTTGTTTCGGCAGACGATGTTCGCGGAGTTCGAGAAGCTGACGCATGAGGCGGCGGGGCGGGGCGAGCCCCTGACCGATGAGTTTCTGTGCGGGCTCTACGGGGGGCTTGTGGAGAAGTATCACGGGGCGGCGGTGGAGGCCGATGACTATATCAAGAGCGAGTGGTCACGCATCCCGCACTTTTACCGTGCCTTTTATGTATATAAATATGCGACAGGGTTTTCGGCGGCGGCGGCCATCGCGGAGCGAATATTGTCGGAGGGGCAGGGCGCAGCGGAGGACTATCTGCGTTTCCTGTCCGCAGGCGATTCGGATGACCCGATAGAGCTTTTGAAGATAGCCGGCGTCGATATGGGCAAGCCCGGCCCGGTGGAGGACGCGATGCGGACCTTCACCGCCTTGGCTGAGGAATTTGCCGCCGCCGTTATGGATGGGAGGGCATAATGCGTAAAATAATAAACATCGTCGACTATGGCCGCACCCGCGACTGTGCCCGCATCGCGGATCTGCTTGCGTCAAAACTGACCGCCGCAGGCTTCCAACCCGTCCGTGACAAGGCCGAGGGCGCCTCGCTTATCATCGTCGTAGGCGGCGACGGCTCGTTCCTACGTACCCTCCGCCGCTACGACTTCCCGCCGGCGCCCTTCGTCGGCGTCAACACCGGCCACCTCGGATTCTTCCAAGAGCTCAGCGAGGCCGACCTCGATTCTTTCATCGAAAAATACAAAGCAGGCGACTTCGCCCAACAAAGTTACCGAACGGTTCTCTGCGCCATAGACCACGCAGGCGGCACGGAGACCTTGCGTGGCCTCAACGAGTTTGTTGTCAAGGCCGGCGATTCCCGCCTCGGCCACTTCGACATATATATAGGAGAGAACCTTGTCAGCAAGTTTCACGGCGACGGCCTCGTCATCTCCACGGCGGCCGGCTCCACCGCATACAACTACGCGCTCGGCGGCAGCATAGTGGATCCGCGCCTCGACCTGCTCCAGCTTTCGCCCATAGCCCCCGTCAACACGACGGCCTACCGCTCGTTCACCAGCGGCGTCATACTTCCGCCCGGCCTGCCCATCCGCATCATCCCCGACCCGGACAGCGCCGATGACAATGTGGACGCAGGGCGTGAGACCCGTGTGGCTTTCGACGGCGATGGGGCACTCTACACTTCCGTCCGCAGCATAGAGGTGGGTCTCTCCGACCAAAGCGTCACCCTCCTTCGCTTCAAGGACTATGAGTTCTGGCGCACGGTCAAGCAAAAGCTCCTGATGCCTTGACCACTCCTGCCCGCTACGCAATTGACAAAAATTGGGTATTGACATCCCCCCCCTTTAATGCAATAATATCCTCAAGCCGAACAGGAACCCGGCAGATGTGGCAACTCCATATCAAAAATCCCCGTCGGGACGTCTACCCGGCGGGGATTCATTTTGGGCTTACCGTCTATCGTCGTCTCGCTCAAGCCACTTGCAAACATAAAAAGCAACCATGCTCGCTGCGAACGAGACCAAGAACCCTGCAAAATACTCCATTTCTCACCTCCTTTCCGTAAGCACAATGAGTCAGGAGGAACGGCAAGAAAATAATACCATTAGTGAAGATATATGTCAATAATAAAAAACACTCTAACCTTAACAATCGCTCCGTCCGAGGACGGCATGACCGCCGGCAAAGCCCTCAAGCGCGCCCGTGGCATCTCCAAGCGCCTTGTCCGCAAAATCACCGCCGCCAATAAAGCCGGAGCCCCGCAGGGCTCCGTCCCTTGCGACTCGGAGCCGGGCCTTCGCGTCGAGTGCCAAAGGCGCGAGGCGGAGCAAGGGGCCTCCGAAAGCGAGGCGAAGGCGGAGCTTCGCGAAGCCGGAGCGAGCCTTTCGGCAGCGCCCCTGCGGACGCGTCGCAAGGCCCGGCCTACGACGGAAAACCGCCCTGCGCCAAAATCGAGAGCCATGCAGGGCTCCGTCCCTTGCGACTCGGAGCCGGGCCTTCGCGTCGAGCGCCCCGCCCCCGTCCCCGCCCTCTACATCAACGGTCGCCCCGCCCGCTTCCGTGACACCGTCAAAACCGGCGACGAGCTTCTGCTCGTATTCCCCGACGAAGACACCCACATCGAGCCGGAGCCCATCCCCCTCGCCATACTATACGAAGACGACGACCTGCTCGCCATCGACAAGCAGCCCTTCATGGTCGTCCACCCGACCAAGGGCCATCAGACCGGCACCCTGGCAAACGCCATCGCCCACCATATGCGGGAACGCGGCGAAAGCTACAAGCCCCGCTTCATCTCCCGCCTCGACATGAACACCTCCGGCGTCCTGCTCGTCGGCAAGAACAGCTACGCCCAGTCGAGCCTTGCGAAGCAGGGCGAGGGCGGCCTCGTCGAAAAAGTCTACATCGCCGTCCTGGAAGGGCGCCTCGAAGACACCCTCCCGCCCTCCGGCATCATCGACCTCCCCATCGGCCGCCCGCCCACCGCCACCGCCGACCCTCGCCGCTCCGTCATCCCCGAGTCCCAAGGCGGCCACCCCTCCCGCACCGCCTACGAAGTAATCACCACAATCGACGCCATGCGGGACTCCATCCCTTGCGACTCGGAGCCGGGCCTTTGCGTCCCCCTCACTCTTGTCCGCGTCCGCCTCCTCACCGGCCGCACCCACCAGATCCGCGTCCACTTCGCCCACTACGGCCACCCCGTCCTCGGCGACACCCTCTACGCCCCCCCCACCGACACCGACATCGACACCGGCCTCATGCGGGACTCCGCCCCTTGCGACTCGGAACCAGGCCTTCGCGTCGAGCGCCAAAGGCGCGAGGCGGAGCAAGGGGCCTCCGAAAGCGAGGCGAAGGCAGAGCTTCGCGAAGCCGCAGCGAGCCTTTCGGCAGCGCCCCTGCGGACGCGTCGCAAGGCCTGGCCTGAGCAGGAAAGCCGCCCCGCGCCAAAATCGAGAGCCCCGCATGAGGTCGGCGTTGGCGGCGGTGTCCCCCGCCACGCCCTTCACGCCTCCTCCCTCTCCTTCACCCACCCCACCACCGGCGCCCCCATGCACATCGTGGCCCCTCTCCCGCCCGACATCGCCGCCCTCATCCCATCCAATAAATTCCCAAAAATTAGTAGTTGACATCCCCCCCTCCTCCATGCGACAATACCCCTATCAACGAAAGTTGACTAGGGAAAAGCATATGACCAGAACGAAAAGCCACGGAGTGTGAGTCCGTGGCTTTTCACTAGGCTACCTGGCACATCACTTCTATCCGTCTAGCCATTTGCGAATGATGTCTGTTACTAAGTTTGCCAAAGCACTCGCTGCGACAGATAGGACAAACAGTAAAAACATACGACCTCCTTTCTACCTACTAGGGATAGCCAGTAACACATAATAACATTATTTCAAATAAATGTCAACGCAACTTTTCCCTAAAAAATTTCCTCTACCCCCTTGCATAAAGTTTAAAAAAATGTGACAATGTCATTACGAATGTGCTTTTGGTCGTGAAATCGGTAGCAAGAGGAGAAGGAATAGAAAAGGGGAAAGCAGCAATAGAAAATAGACAAGCCCAACAAATCAAGAACACCCGTTCGGGGGGGGGGCGTTCGTTTTTGCCCGAAAGGAGACACGCAGTGTAGCGTGTGCTTTGTTATGTCAGAGTCTATAGAATCCATAATGAAGAAAATCCGATATAGGCTTGAGTGATTCCGCGGCTATGTGTTTGCGGGATTATATAATTGTAATATATCAAATCGTTATAGTGATTGTATGTTTGTGAAAAAGGAGTGTAATCAAAATGGGTAGAACGAAAATGAAGTCAAGGATGCTGGCATGGCTGCTTACGCTTGCCTTGATAATAGGCCTAGTGCCCGCGGGCGTGGCCTTCGGTAGCGGGGGCATGCAGCCTCTGGCCGACGAAGGCGAAGGCGAAGTGGTCGAAGCCGTGTTCAACGGGACCACATGGGCTGTAGACGTCAAAATTGATGCGGCCCTCAATAAGACGTTCAGCGAAGGGGCTGTCGTGTTTGAGGCGAGCGACGATGTGAGTACGCCCATCAAGGTCGTCATCGCCAGTGCGGAAGGGTTTTATGTGGGTGGCGGAGGTTCCTCTTCCGTAGATCTCGATTCCTACATAAATGCCAATGGTTCGGGCTTTGACACACTAGATTTGGTGGACTATGGCGCCAATGACCTCGTTATCATCGAAGCCACTTTGACGATCACGGATGCGATAGGCGCCTTTTACCTTAATGCCGGGGTCGTGTACGGCGGCGACGAAGTCGAAGACATCGAAATCGGCGAGGTGGACCACGTCTACGCGCTGGATATAGTGCCGGCGGTGGTGGACGCCAAGTGGAACGAAACCACAAAAACCTACACATTCGAAAAGTTGGTAGCCGGCTATGCGGCCCCGCCGACCGCGGTGTTGTTCAACGTGACGAATACAGGCAACAGCCCCATAAGCAGTTTTTATGCCCCGAGCTTTGAAGGCGACTTCACGACTCCGCCCTTCACCTCAGGCGCTGTGACTCCCGGCACGCCACTTGCCGTCGGTGGTACGGCGACAGTCACGGTTGATGTGGCGGCGACCCTTGCAGGTCAAACCGCCGCTTACGCCGACAAGATGAGCGTCACGGGCCGAAAGCCCGATCCCGCAGGTGTTGGTGACGATGTCCCGGCGTATACTGCCGATGTAAACCTCTCCATCACCGTTGAGCCGCAGAAATTCGCAGCGACTTTAGCCCAGGGTAGTTATGAAGTGGCCGACTCGGAAGTGGCCGCAGGCACGGGCACATATGAGTTCGATGCTTTGGCGGAAGGCTATCTTGCCCCGGCGGTGACGGTCTTTACCATCAAGAACACCGGCAATATGGAGTTGACAGACCTTGCGGCGGTGCTTAGCTTTCAAGGGGATCCGACCCCCACGCCGTTCATCGGGGCTGGCCCTATCGTCGCAAGCCTTGCCGTTGGCGCTACTGATACGTTTTCCATCGGCCCGGTGGCGGGTCTAGACGTAGGCGTACACGAGGGCACGCTCACCATCACCTATGGCACCGGCACCCCCGTGGACCTTTTCGTGATAGAGCTTGAGTTTGAAGTAGAGGCAGCGACTTTTGCGGCGACCCTCAGCCATGGGGACTTCCTGGTGGCTGACACCGAGGCCGAAGAGGATCCGGGCGAAGGCAGCGTAGAATGGCCTGCTGCTTTGGCTGGATACACCAATACAAACTATCAATTGACCTTTGAGCTGAAAAACACCGGCAACCAAGACCTCGAGGATCTCACTTCGGTCATTACTGGCGGCACAGCCAAGTTCATAATATCTTCAGGCGATCTTAGTGGAGACAACCTTGCAGCAGGTGGAGCAACTGATATTGTCGTAATGCCGGCGACCGGACTTACGGCTGGCGAGCATGAGGACGTCCTGACGATCAAGGACGACGCCGACAATATACTGCTCGTAATAGACCTGAGCTTTGAGGTTGTCGCCGCTGGCACATATACAGCCGCCATTTCGGTGGACGACAGCGACGAAGGCTCTCTTGTCCTTGTATCCCCCAGAGAATACATTTATTTTTTCGCGAGCAAGCCCTCGCAGTATTCGAGCACGGCGCCGGAAGTGGAATTCATCATCAAAAACACCGGCACAGCGACGCTGACAGATGTAGGCGCGGAGCTTGACGCCGGCGACGACGATTTTGTTATACCTACCCCGTTCACTGACAAGACCATCGCCGCAGGCCCGACAGCGGTCACGGAGCCATTCACGGTCGCGGTGGATTTGACGCCGCCGTATGTTGCAGGCACATACACCGGCACGGTGACCGTAAGCCATAGCGATGGCGACACAGGTACGGTCGAGTACGACATCAACCTCTTCTTCACCGTCGATCCGCCCGTCGATGCCGAAGACCCCGTCATCACGGGCGAGCCTCAGGATGCGGCGGCGGTAAGGCACGACACGAACACAGTCGAGCTGGCGGTGGCAGCGATTTCGCCCGACGACGGTGACCTTGAGTACCAATGGTATGAGAGCAATGCGGCCGGAGCCGACAAGTCCTTGCTGGTCGGGCAGGAAGCTGAGGCTTTCGAAGCCCCCATAAATGTATTCGGCACGAAATACTATCTTGTCGACATAGTGAACAGGATTGCGGACAACGGCGACGGCGGGAACAAGGCGTCGGATCCCGTGTCCAGCCGTGTCGCGAAGGTCGAGGTGGGCGAGGCGATCGTCACCATCGAATGGTACGCCCGCGACACAGGCACTGCCAACCTCACCAACAACATCAATTGGTACAGCCCCGAAGGCAGCCTGCTCGAGACCATAACGGCCCCGACAAGCCTTGTGGATACGAAGCTTGTGACCACGGCCCTCGTCGGCTCGCGTTGGGAGGCCGTGACCCCTGTCGCCAAGGTCGAGAGGCCGGCGGCTGCGGCGGCGGCCATAAGCACCGCCCGCTTTGTCGATGTCAAGCCCAATGACTGGTTTGTGCCGAACGCGGCGATCACCGGCAACTCAAAGACGCGCATACCTTCTGCCGGCCTCGTGCCCGCAAGCGAAACGCCTTTAAGGTATTCCGGCGCCTTTACGGTTTCAAGATACGACGTCACCTATGACGCAGGCGCAGGCGCCACCATCACGCTGGCTGCCGCAAACGGCTCAGCCGTGGTGCAGCGTGCGACCAGGACCGTGAACTTCAACGGCAGGTACAGCATACCGCCGAACCCGGTGCGTCCTGGCTTTACGTTTGAGGGTTGGTTCAGGGAAGTGAACAGTGTTCCCCCCAATGTGGAAGGTGTAGGCACCAGAATCACAAACAGCGTCAGCTACAACACAAACTTCAGGGCGGATGCGATGCCAGGCCCCCACGAACTCAAGGCGGCCTGGAAAGCGGCCACCCCTGTAGTCACGTTCAACGCGAACGGAGGCCGTTTCGAGCATGACAATGGCACTGCGACATCAGCAAGAAGCACCGTCGTGGCAGCCAGTTCCAATGAGTACAACCCGGCTCTCACAGCCACGATAAACAGGGTCGCAAACACCCCTGTGGACAACACTCCCAAGAGGAACGGCTTCGTGTTTATGGGTTGGACGACATCCAAGAACAACGCAGCCACCTTGGTGATAACCCCCGACTGGTCGACAAAGACGGTCAGGAACACCAAGAACCACACCCTGCAGGCGCTGTGGGTGGCGGACGCTGAAGTGCCGATAAAGTACAACATCTCGACCACAAGCACGGAGCAGCCGGACGGTTTCCCGACAGACCATACGCAGGCGTTCCAGACCGCATGGCCCACCACCCTTGAGGGTTGGGCGTACGATAGCAAGTCCGCATATGTGGTCCCGACAAGGACCGCCACCAACGACCGCAGGTTGTTCGTAGGCTGGTCTGGCACGCGTAACGCAACCACATCTGTAGGCGGAGGCGCCCTTAGCGCCAGATGGACGCAGAATGCATGGATTACGAATATCGCTACGCCGCCGGCTGATGTGAGAGGCGTCAACCTCTGGCCACGTTTCGCGAACACCCTTACGGTCAATTACGATATCAACACGGATGACAGCCTGCCGGCAGTCGCAAATCCAAAGAGCAAGAACGTAAGCTCGACTGTCAACACGGCGCTCGGCTCGCTTCCGAACCCGAACAGGCCGGGCTACGCCCCCGTTGTGTGGACTTACAACGGCGAGCCGGTCGACAAGAACACCCGCATATGGGTCGGCAACAGCACTGCAGGTCAGGACGGCCTTATAGACCTTTCCGACATAAACGACGCCCGCTATGACTTCGTGCTGAAGGCGGAATGGACGCCCAGGCCGGTCAATGTCGCATTCCATGTGAACGGCGGCGTGAACGGCACTGCTCCGGCCACGATAACGAACGTCCCCGGCGGCACAAACCTTGCGCAGCTGCTTGCCCACTTCGATCCTGCCCCCCCGACACGCACGTCCGGCGCCACGACCGAGTTCCTCGGCTGGAGCACGACAAGCGCATTGGGTGGCCTTATCACGGCAGATTCCTTGGCAGTGGTGCAGGCATCGAACCCGAAAAGCCTCACAGCGAACGGCACCATGACCCTGCGGGCCATATGGACGACGCCCGCAAAGCAGGTGACGTTCAATGTGAACGGCGGCCAGTGGCAGCCCATCGGCACATCGAAGGCAAACAAGGCCGCCTATACTACCCCGGTGTCCCTCGGCCTCAAGCATTACAGCGAATATAGCTGGGCTATTGCGGATATGCAGGCGAACAGGGCAGAGCAGACCCCAGATCCTTTCCTTACCGAGCCTGTCAGGGCGAACCAGGCCTTTGCCGGCTGGTGGACCACCAAGAGCGGCAATGCAGGCGTAAGGGTCGACAACAATCCCGAAGCCTCCATCAATGTCCTTGCTCAGACGCACACTCTCTGGGCCCGCTGGACTGCGAGCGCCGAGCGTTCGGTCAACTTCAACGCGAACGGCGGCACGCTTATCGACCCACGCAACAACAACAGGGTCGCTACCCTTACAGGCAATCTCTACAAGGTGCGTTCGTTCAACCAGTACGGCAATGTGATAGTGCCGGAAGGCAATGGCGACTACAAGGTCTACAGCCGCACAGAAGCGGCTGCAGCCGGCACCTCCAACGTGAACGCCGCCTTTAGGTGGACAGTTGGCAGCGGCAACAACCAGATGACGCATGTCAAGACAGGCCCGCTGCCGATCCCGACCCCGCCCTCAAACGTGAACGCGAACGGCGATATCGTTTCCGACCCGCTCATCTTCGACGGATGGTGGAACAACAGGAACAAGAACGCCAGGGGCGCCATGCCTATCACTGACATAAGCGAGGTACAGAACAGGAACCTTACGCTCTTTGCGCACTGGAAGCTCGCAGGCACAGGCGTAGCCCCGCAGTTCGACTATGCCGACGATCCCGAATGGCTTGGCACGGTCACCGTAGGCGATGCGTACAGCTTCCCGACCGCGGTCGTGGCGGGCGATGCGCCTATCACTTGGAGCCTTGACAGAAACACAGGCGCAAACGGCGACAAACTTGACTGGCTCTCAATCAATGCCGGCACTGGCGTGCTTTCGGGCACGGTGCCGATGCTGACAGATGAGGGCACCTATGAGTTTAGTGTCACAGCGACAAACGCCCACGGCTCCGACACCCAGGACTTCAGCATAACCATCCAAGATCTTTTCTATGCGATCGCGGTGGTCGACGGCTGGTTTACGGGCGAGTTCCCGTCGCATAGGGGAGACGTCCTGAGCCCGGAGGATGCAGCAGCCCTTAAAAGGACGCTTACCATCCGCAACACCGGCACAGGCACTCTTGATAGCATTGAATTTGATCTCGGCATATCTTTAGACCCGCCGTTTGAGGTCGTTGCTGGCTCATGGTCTCATGACAGGCTTCTGCCAGGCACGACGCTCACTGTGGACGTCAAGCCCGTGGCGGGAATCAAATGGGACGACAGTGATGGCGTTTTCTACGATATATTGAACGTTACGCACGACCCGACGGGCAGTGACCGCGCCACCGCCGATGGCTATATCCCCTTGGAGTTCCAGATTACAAAGCTGATCGAGACCTTGACCATCGGCGGCCTTAAGCCGGAGGCAGGCGTGGCTGCGGTCTGGGACGGCGCTACGGCCGAGGTTGCTTACGCTGACTTAATATGGGCTTTGCTTGACGAAGAGGGATTTCCCATAGAACTCTACTTTGATGACCATGATCTTCCGAGGTTTGAGCAGCTGTCGGAATATAGCGTCGCCTTTATGGCCGAAGCACAGCCTGGCTATGAGCTGTGGAATCTAGGCGTTGACGCCAATAACGTGCTCATACCTCCTGAAGTCATCGTAACCGATGCCACAGAGGCAGGTGGGATACTTATACAACATCCCGAAAAGCCGTTCGGCACCTATGCGCTCGTTATAGGCGCGGATTTCCCCGCGACCGACGTCTACGACGATGAAACCCTGATGCAGATGGCGAAGGAAGCCATTGAGGCAGCCCTTGCCGACAGAGTTGTCTTGCAGGAAGACGTGGACAGCCAGGCCGACGCCATGGATTGGGTCGAGGATGAGATAGAGGAGCTTGAGCTTTACGGCGTGAACTACACGGTTCTCGCGTTAGATTACGAGGATGCGGTGAAAGGCGCTGTGACGCCTGACTTTTTGGCTCTTGACGGCGAGGATGGGGTCTTAGAGTTCGAAGTGGAGCTTGTAAAAGGCGGTATTGCGCCCATCAAGACGGATGCTCTTGAGCTCGTTATAGTGGCGACGCCTTACGACCCGACTGAGGACATAGCGGCCGTGGCGGCTGCCAAGGCCACCATCGAGGCGGCGACGTTTACGACGCTGCAGGTCAGCGCAGACAATCTGTCTGACGCAACGGATGAAGTCAACAGGCTTATCGGCGAACTTGAGCTGGATGGCGTGACCACTGAGCTCGACCCGGGTACGCTTGAACATGCTGAGCCTGGAAACACGGAGAAACCGCTCGGCACGAACGGCAGCCTCCCCTTCACTGTGAAGCTGAGCAAGGGCTGGGTACACGAGGACAACGAGCGTAGCGACGAAATTGATAAAGTGACCGACGAGAAAACGCTCACCATAGTAGCCACGCCGTCCCCCGATGTGGATGAGATGGCCGTGACGCTGACCGTCAACAAGGACGGCGCGCTCTGGGGCGACAAGGGCTACGTGCTGCTAGATTCGACTATCCTCGATCCTGAACCTGAGAATTTCGTTGGCATGACTCCAGCGGGCGGCATCTACGTGGCGATAGTGGCGAATGATAAGACCTGGGAAATCCATGAGCAGCTTATGGGCGGCACTTACAATACCGGCTTGACGTTTGTGACCGGCACCCGCACCCAGGAGCTCGACTACTTCACCGTTAACTTCGATATAAGCGACAAGACGGCCGACACGGAAAGCGCCATAGCCGCGACATACGGCGCAGGCGATGGCATCACGAACAAAGTGGAAGACGGCGACATAGTGCTCAGCAAGGGTGACGGCACAAACCTCGTCATCACCGCGACCGCAACGGACGCAACGCCTTTGGAAGACCTTTTGAGCTTCGAGTACGAATGGACCGGCGCGACCATCGATGTGAGCAACCCGACCAACAGGACAAACACCTTGCTTCCGTCCGTATACACGATAACCGACCTGAGCAAGAAGGTTGACGTGGAAGTAGAGGTCGAGGGCGTTGCAGCGAAGTTCACCGTGACCCTCGTCGGCACTGGCACAGGTGCCAGTGGCGCTGGAGAATATCGCGAAGGCCAGAAGGTCGATATCGTTGCAGGCACAGTGGCAGGCAAGCGCTTTGAAGGCTGGGAGGTCACAACTCCGGGGACAGGCGCCCCGACCATTGACGACCCAGATTCTCCGACGACCTTCTTTATGATGATTGCTGGCGATGTGATAGTCGAGGCGATATTTGTGGACGATGTGTACTCAGTCGGGCTTACGCTCAATCTTGACGGCGATGTGTGGACCACAGGTGCGCCGGCGTATGGAGAAGTCGAACTTGAGCCTACAGCAGGCGGCAGTGCTATTGCCGCCTCCAGTGTTGCGGCAGGTGTCTACAGCTTCCCCGCAGTGCCCGCAAACACCACCTACAACGTGGTCATCGATGACGAACTTACGGGCGCGACCGTGACAGTGGCAAATGCGAACGTCACGCCGACGCTGCAGTTCTACACCGTGACGGTCACGGCTTTGCTTGACGACGGCACGAGCGCATGGACGACGTCCGACAAGGAGCTTGACGTCAGAAGGGACGGCGCTTTGTCCATAACGAATAATCTTACAAGAACAGACGGCGTGTATACCGGAATAGTCTACGACGGCAAGTGGAATATCTACGATGTCACCACCACCGCCGCTGACACCAAAAAGTCGGTCACGACCTCTGCCACAGGAGACAACGACGCCACGGTCAACTACTACACAGTGACGGTGACAAGCGCAGGCACAGGCACAGGCGGCGGCATATACTTCGACGGCGCCGAGGTGACGATCAACGCAGGTTCCGTGGCCGGCTCCGTGTTCGCAGGCTGGACGGCAAACCCGGAAGTCGGCAGCTTCACAAATCCGGCCGCCGCAGGGACGACCTACACCGTCAGCGGCACAGCCGTCGAGCTTACAGGCGCCTGGCTGATATCGCTGGTCGTGGATTTGCTCGGCCAGATCACGCCACCAGAAGATGACGAATCGCCTGTCACCAACATCGACGGCGTAGATAATCTTTGGGCAGCTACGGCGGTGTGGTATGTGTCGGACGACGGCGATAGCTGGTCTGCCCTCGATGCTGACTTTGAGGCAGATGCAGGTAATCACTACAGGATAATCCTTACCGTCTCGCTTGCCGGCACCGCCACCACCACGCACACGCTTACGAACACCAGGGTGGAGAACTCTCCTGGCATCGATGCGGCAGATGTGTCCGAGCCCTCCGGCGGCAGCGTGATCATCTCCGTCAACTTCGGCGAGCTCCTGTCCGTCTAGAGACGTAGGAGCGGCCAGAACAGAACAGACGGGGGCGGCCTTCACGGCCGCCCCCTTTACATTTTTGTATTTGCAAAACCTATAGAATCAAGTGTATACTCGACATATGATTTATATCAAAGAACGGAGGGTTGCAGGGAAGCTATATGGTAATCATCGACTCGGCAAGAAAACATGGCATCTCGGACGTAGATATTGCTTATGTATATGAATTTCCTCTAAACTCTATCGTTACGCAGGAGGAACCTATCATTGTGATGCTGTTTGGATTTGATACAATAGGCCGCAGTTTGGAAATTGCATATATCACAAATGACGAGGGGGAAGATATTGTAATTCATGCGATGAAAATACGGCCAAGCTACAACCGATATCTGTATGATCGAAAAGGGAGTGTTTAGTTATGGACAAATCGAATTTGGGCACAATAGGCGGAAAGCCGATAAATCAGGAAATGCTTGCGACATTGTCTGCACGTTGCGAAAGGGACTGGGCTGTGAGCGAGGTTGAGGAAGTCCCTACGAGTCATGGGCGTGCCTTGGCTGCCCTGCAAGCTTTGGCGTTGCCGGTTGCAGAAATAGAAGCTCTTGAACGGCGTGCCCAACATGAAAAAAGCTCCCTTTCGCTCTTTATAAAATCAATTTTGCAAGGCGAACTCGCAGGATAGATCTCCGCCCACCCCCTTTTACATATCTCGTCTGGGCAGCTTGCCCTTTTATTCCCCTTTCGCGCGGCGAAATGTGGTATACTTATTTGTCGTGGATGACGCAGTGAATTTTACAAGGAGAGAACAATGGCAAAGATTTATTATCAGGGAGATACGGACATAAGCAATCTCGACGGCAAGACCGTCGCAGTGATAGGCTACGGCAGCCAGGGGCACGCGCACGCGCTCAACCTAAAAGAGAGCGGCGTCAAGGTCGTTGTCGGGCTTTACGATGGCAGCAAGTCATGGAAAGCGGCCGAGGCTGCAGGCCTCAAGGTGCTGACCGTGTTCGACGCCGCGAAGCAGGCGGACGTCATCATGGTGCTTGTGCCCGACGAGCAGCAGGCACGCGTCTACAAAGACGGCATAGAGCCAAACCTGAGCGAGGGCAAAGTCCTGGCGTTCGCGCACGGCTTCAACATACACTTCAAGCAGATCGCCCCGCCCGCATTCGTGGACGTCATAATGGTGGCGCCCAAAGGGCCGGGACATACGGTACGCAGCGAATACCTTGAGGGCAAGGGCGTCCCTAGCCTTATCGCAGTCCATCAGGATGCAAGCGGCAAAGCCCTCGACATAGGGCTTGCTTACGCGGCGGGCATCGGCGGCGCACGTGCGGGCGTGCTTGCGACCACTTTCCGCGAGGAGACCGAAACAGACCTCTTTGGCGAACAGGCCGTGCTTTGCGGCGGCGTCACAGCCCTGATGCAGGCGGGTTACGAAACGCTTGTCGAGGCGGGTTACGAGCCCGAAAGCGCTTATTTTGAATGCATCCACGAAATGAAACTTATCGTGGACCTCATATACCAAGGCGGGTTCGCAAAAATGCGCGACTCTGTCTCCAACACAGCCGAATACGGCGATTACGAAACGGGCAAGAGGATTATCACAAGCAAGACCAAGAAAGAAATGCGTAAAATTCTCGAAGAAATACAGGACGGCACATTCGCCCACAAGTGGATTGCTGAGAACGCGGTCGGCAGGCCGCACTTCCTGGCGACAAGACGCATCAAGGCGGAGCATGAGCTTGAGAAAGTCGGGACTGAGCTACGCAAGATGTACAGTTGGGGCAAGGAGCAATAGGTCAAGAGGGGCGAAGGACGGAGCGAAGAACAAAGGACGGAGAATGGATCATGCAGCTTAACGGTGCGCAAATCATAATGGAATGCCTGCTAGAGCAGGGCGTGGACACGATTTTCGGCTACCCAGGCGGACAGATAATGCCGCTCTACAATGCGCTCTACGACTATACGGCGGACGGGCGGGTGAAGCACATCCTGACCGCCCACGAGCAGGGCGCGACGCATGCGGCGGACGGCTATGCGCGCTCGACCGGCGGTGTGGGCGTGGTGTTCGCGACGAGCGGCCCAGGCGCCACCAACACAGTGACGGGCATCGCGACGGCGACGCTCGACAGCTCGCCCATCGTGGTCATCACGGGGCAGGTCCCGACGGCGGCGATAGGCCGTGACGCATTCCAAGAGGTTGACATCGTCGGGGTCACTTTCCCCATCACGAAGCACAGTTACGCGCTCCGCAAGGTGGAGGACGTAGCGGAGGCGGTTCGCGAGGGCTTTCAGATCGCGCGGAGCGGCCGGCCGGGCGCCGTGCTGATAGACGTTCCGAGAAATCTTTTCATCGATATGTTTGAGTACGAGCAAAAGGAGCCGAGGCCGCTCTTGCCCACGCCGGATTTCAAAAAAGACAAGATAAAAGAGCTTGCCGAGCTTATAAATTCCGCAAAACGCCCCGTGATAATAGCGGGCGGCGGCGTGTCCATATCGGGGGCATCTGCCGAGCTGACTGAGCTCGCGCACAAGGCGGACATACCCGTCGTGACCACGCTTATGTGTACAGGGTGCTTTTCGCGGACAGACCCGCTTTCCCTCGGCACTTTGGGTATGCACGGCGAACGGAAGTCGAACATGGCGGTGCATGAAGCCGACCTGGTCATAAACATCGGCGGACGTTTTTCCGACCGCCTTACCGGCAACACTGGCGGCTTCGCGAAAGGGGCGGCGGTGGCGCATATAGACATCGACCGTGCAGAATTTGACAAAAATGTGAATACATTCCTGCGTATATGCGCTGATTCACGCGAGGCCTTGGCTGCTCTCCTGCCATTGGTGAAGAAGCAGAAGCGTGCAGAGTGGCATAAGAAGCTGGACGAGTGGCGCAGGGAGCCTGTGGACGCGGACGCCTTTACGCCTGAGAACATTGTCAAAGCCGTTCACGGCGTCTTTGGCGATGATGCGATAGTGGCGACCGACGTGGGGCAGCACCAGATGTGGACGGCGAAATACTGGCCGTTCACGAAACCCAGAAAGCTGATAACGAGCGGCGGCACGGGGACGATGGGCTTCGGCCTAGGGGCTGCCATCGGCTCCGCCATCGCAAACCCAGGGCAGCAGGTCTTGCTCTTTACGGGCGATGGAAGCTTCCGCATGAACATGAACGAGCTTGCGACGGCGTCCATACACGGCTTGCCGATAATAATATTCGTGATGCACAACGGCACTCTCGGCATGGTGCGGCAATGGCAGAAGCTGTTTTTCTCGAAACGCTACTCGGCGACGGATCTGCCCGACGTCGTGGATTATGAAAAATTGGCGGGTGCGTTCGGGCTGAGCGGATACCGCGTGGGCAACAAGAAAGACCTTTTGGAAGCGATTGCGGCGGCACGCAAGACAGGCAAGGCTGCCGTGATCTGCTGCGACATATTCATAGACGAAAACGTATGGCCGATGGTGCCTCCGGGCGATACCATCGACAATCAATTGACGGAGGAACAATAATAGTGAGCGAAATTCAGGACAAGCGAGTGTCCGTGTTGATAGACGCGGAGAACATCGCTGCCAAATATATAGACGAGATTCTTGACAAGGCATCGCTTGAGGGGCGTGCGACGGTGAAACGCATCTACGGCGATTTCACGTCCGAGTCCAAGTCGAGCCAGGCACGCGGGTGGAACAAGATAGTGGCGGAGCACGCTCTTTCCCAAGTGCAGCAGATACACAACACGACGGGGAAAAACAGCTCGGATTCGGCGCTTATCATCGACGCGATGGACCTGCTCTATTCGGACACAATCGACATAATGTGCATAGTGACGAACGACAGCGACTTTACGCGGCTTGCGATGCGGATAGCGGATTCGGGGCTTATCGTAATAGGCATGGGCACCGGCAAGCAGGCGACGTCGAAGTCGTTTATGAGCGCGTGCAGCAAGTTCTACTTCCTTGGCGAGGCTGAGAAGGCCAAGGTAAGGCTTGAGCCGAAAAAGCCAAAGGCGACAGCTGCTGCAAAGGGCGGAAGCGGCGGTTCTGGAACTGCAACGGCGGGCGCTGCGGCAAAGGGCGGCACGTCTGCGGAGGCGCAGCCTGTTGCGTCATCGTCGACATCATCGGGCAAGGGGTCCGAAAAAGCGCAGTCCGTACCCAAGAAAGTCATCGACACCATAATCACGGCAATAGAGAACTCCGACCTTATCGGCGACGACTGGGTCAATATCGCGCCTATCGGCAGCGTGCTGTACAGGCGTTTCCCGGAGTTCGACCCGTCGCAATGGAACAGGCCGAAGCAATTGTCGATGTTTTTGAGAAGCCTCGACGAGTATTTTGAGGTCGAGCAGGGCGAGGCGATAGGGAAGCCGACCGGAAGCTATATCAGGATAAGGACATAGGCAGGAGAGTGTAAAAATGGCATTGATCATTCTTGGTTTGATAGTGGTGCTTGGCGGATGCCTTTTGATTTATTATCAATTGGGGCCAAAGGTGACCATGCGGCTGAAAGGCGGCTTCGGGAACATCTTCGGGGGCCCCGCCGCTGATGGCGAGATAGTGGACGTGGATCCGGTCACCACGTATAGGGACGAGCCTGTCAGCGACGGCAAGGTGATATATGTTTTTGGCGACGGCGCGCGTGAGGAGCGGCCGCTTCGTGAAGATGACGGACAAGGTGACGAAGAATAAGCTTTTCGCAATCGCGGATACCCACCTCTCATTTACTTCTGACAAGCCCATGGGCGTATTCGGCGTGGCGTGGCTCGACCATGCGGAGCGTATGGCCGCCCTTTGGCGCGAGGACGTGTCGGAAGACGACATGGTGATCGTGGCGGGCGATATATCGTGGGCGATGAAGCCTGACGAAGCCCTTCCAGACCTTGAGTTCTTGCACAATCTACCGGGCAAAAAGCTTCTCGTACGCGGCAACCATGACCTATGGTGGCAAGGCATCACCAAGCTTAACTCGCTCTACGACGACATGCGCTTTTTGCAAAATGAACACACGTTCTTCGATGAATCCGAGGGTGTGGCCGTGTGTGGCTCACGGGGCTGGGGGCTGCCGGGCCTGGAAGATTATGGGGCTGACGACGAGAAGATACTGGCGCGTGAGCTTATCCGCCTAGGGCTCTCCCTGGACAAAGCTGTCGCCGCAGGCGCAAGGGAAATAATCTGCGCGCTCCACTTCCCGCCGGCCCTCACGCCCTCAAACACCTCGCCGTTCACAGAATTGATAGAGAGATACCCCGTATCGCAAGTGGTTTACGGTCACCTGCATGGTACTCAGGCGTTCCGCAAGGGGATAATGGGCGAGCATAGGGGCGTGCGGTATACGTTGGTGTCCACGGACTACCTCGGCCACCGCCCGGCACAAATCACCCCTACCTAAGATTTTTCGGATTCAGGCAGCGCAACCCCTCCGGCACGAACAGCCCATCCTTTCGCACGAGCTTATCATCGAACCAAATCTCCCCTCCGCCGCATTCCTTGCGTTGAATGGTCACAAGATCCCAATGCACGGCGCTGCGGTTGCCGTTGTCGGCGTCCTCGTATGCATTGCCGGGCGTGAAGTGAAAACTCCCCGCTATCTTCTCGTCAAAAAGCGTGTCCTTCATCGGCTGCATTATATACGGGTTCACCCCAAGCGAAAACTCGCCGATATAACGCGCCCCCTTGTCGGTGTCAAGCAACTCGTTTATGCGTTTTGTGTTGTTCGCCTCGGCTTTCACTATCTTGCCGTTCTTAAATTCAAAAACGATATTCTCATAGGTGAAACCCTGCTCCTCGGACGCGGTGTTCACCGCAAGCGTGCCGTTGACGCTGTTCTTGACCGGTGCGGTGTACACCTCGCCGTCGGGGATATTGCATTCGCCGTCGCACTTGACGGCACCGATGCCCTTTATCGAAAAAGAGAGGTCCGTGCCGGGACCGATTATGCGGACGCGATCCGTCTTTTCCATAAGCGCGACAAGGCTGTCCATCGCCTTGCTCATTTTCGCATAATCGAGGCAGCAGACATCGAAGTAATAATCCTCAAAAGCGGCCTTGCTCATGCCCGCAAGCTGCGCCATCGACGCCACAGGGTAGCGCAGCACCACCCATTTTGTGCGGTTGACGCGGTAGTTTAGCACCGGGCGGGTGGCACGGTTCCAAAGGTTCATTTTGTCCGAGGGGACATCCGACAGCTCCGAGGAATTGTCGCCGCCACGCACCGCGATAAAGGCGTCCATGCCCTTCATGCGGGCAAGCTCTATCTTGTTCACGAAAGCGGCCTGCGGCTCGTCCATATGGAGCAGAAGCTCGCGTTGCACCTGGGAGTCGCGAATCTCGGCGTAGGGGACGCCGCCGGCTTTGTAGACTTCGCGTATCAGGGCGAGGATAAGCGGCTTGGCGGCTTCGCCCTCGTAAGAGATAAGCACACGCTCTCCGGGCTGTATCTTCGCGGAATAATTTACGAGCGACTTTGCGAGTTTTTTGATTCGTTGGTCCATTTTGCGTCCTTTCCTTATATTCTTGCGGACGGCAGGTTGCCGCCCCTACGCTTGGGTGTCTATCGCCCCATAAACAGCCCTGCAAAGGCGAAGATGCCCTTGAGCAAGGGGTTTTCCACTTCCTTGGCCGCCTCGTCCAAGGCTTCCATAATGCGTATATGCTGCGGGCACTTCTTTTCGCACACGCCACACTTCTTGCAGGCGGACGCGCCGGCGAACGGCTTTCCTTTCATCGCCCTTACGGTGAAAAAGTACATGATCTTTGAGGTAATGCCCCCAAACATGGCTTGGCTGTTCAACGCGGACAGGCAGAAGGGGATATCGACCCCATGCGGGCAGGGCACGCAATAGGCACATCCCGTGCAATTCACGCGGATGGACTTCTCGAAAACGGCCTTGACTTGCCCGACCATCGCAAGGTCCTTTGATGAAAGCGGGCCGTATTCGGCGGCGTCAGCGGCGGCGGCTGTGTTTTCCTCGACCTGGGACACGTCGTTCATCCCTGAGAGCACGCAAGTGACTTCGGGGTGGCTCCAGAGCCAACGCAGCGCCCAGTATGCGGGCGAGCGGAGCGAGCCCGAAGCGTCACTGCCTGCGATGCCCGCCGAAGCGTCCTCCGACTTGTGGCTATTTACGATGCGCGCCGCCTCGACAGGCAGCCGCCCTGCCAAGGTCCCGCCCCTAAGCGGCTCCATGGCGATGACGGGAAGCCCTTTGCCTGCGGCGTATTTCAGCCCTTCCGTACCCGCCTGAAAATGCTCATCCAAGTAATTGTATTGTATCTGGCAGAACTCCCACGGATAATCGTCCACGACCTTGCGGAAGTTGTGCAGGTTGCCGTGCCACGAAAACCCGATATGCCTTATCTTGCCGTCCGCCTTCGCCTGCTCAAGCAGCTCCACGACGCCGAGCCTTTTGCACCGCTCCCAACCCTCAAGGCTGCTGAGGTTGTGAACCAAATAATAGTCCACATAGGGCATACCAAGGCGTTCAAGCGAGGTCTCAAGGTATTTTTCCAGATCCTCACGCGAATTGGCGAGCATATGCGGCAGCTTCGTCGCGACATAGACGCGGTCACGGAGCTTTCCGCCCTGTCCGTCATCCTTTGCCAGGATAGCGCCGAGGGCTTTCTCGCTGCCGGGGTACATATATGCGGTGTCGAAATAGTTGACGCCTTTCTCGATGGCGAGCCGCACCTCCCGCTCGGCCTTTGCCATGTCTATAGAACCCATCTTGCGGGTGAAACGCATGCATCCATAACCAAGAATAGAGATCTTGTCCATACTTTTTACATTTCCCATATTAAATATTGTAGTCATATTAAAAATTGTAGCATAAAGTGCTATAATTTTATACGGTATGAGGCATTGTTTCGTAATAAATCCTGCGGCGGGCAACGGCAAAGTCCAAGAGGCGCTTTTGCCGCATATCCTGTCCGCTGCGAAGAAGTGGGGGGCGGAGTACGAGATCCATCGGACAAGCGGGCCGGGGGAGGCGACCACCTACGTGAAAAACCGCATAGCGTCCGGCGAGGGCGAGACCATGCGTTTTTACTCGTGCGGCGGCGACGGCACGGCTGCCGAGGTTCTTGCAGGGCTTTACGGCGCAGGGAACGCCGAGCTTGCGATAATACCCGCAGGGTCTGGCAACGACTATGTACGAAACTTCGGGGGCAAGGAGCGTTTTCGCGATATCACGGCGCAGCTTGCGGGCACGGCTGTCCCTGTGGATGTGATGCAGGTTACCTATACGCCCGCACACCCAAAGACGGGCGTGGAGAGCGACGAACTGACGTTCTTTGCCATCAACATGGTCAATATGGGGTTTGACGCCAAAGCCGTCGGCCATATGACAAGGCTCAAAAATAAATTCTTTATAAAGGGGACGGGCGCCTATATAGCGGGGGTGCTGCGCGAGCTTGCGTCGTTCAAGATGAGCCGTGCCGTGTTCCGGCCTGCGGGCAAAGACGAGTTCGAGGCGGATTTCCTGCTCGGCGGCGTGGGGAGCGGACGCTTTTCAGGCGGCGGCTTCGATGGCATCCCGCCCGCCATAGTGAACGACGGCCTGCTCGACTTGCTGGTAATCGACCCCCTGACGCGCGGTGAGTTCCTGCGTCTCGTGGGGATATACCACGACGGCAAGCATATGGAACATCCCGGCCTTGCATCGAAGCACATAATGATACGCACCGAAAGCGTGGAGATAGAGCCTTCGGGCGGCCTTATATTCACTACGGACGGGGAGGTGCGTTACACCAATAAAATGTTCAAGGTCTTTATCGCGCCGGAGAAGGCGCAGTTCGTGATGCCCGACGGGGTCGCCCATCCATAAATCCATTCGCACATAGTCCATTAGCTTTCTTGACACGCACGCTCGAACAATAGTAGAATAGACGTTGCGGTTTTTTATCGCATATGCGGCGGTGTAGCTTAGTTGGTTAGAGCGTCCGGTTCATACCCGGGAGGTCGGTGGTTCGACTCCACTCGCCGCTACCATTGGTGGCCCAGTAGTTCAGTTGGTTAGAATGCCAGCCTGTCACGCTGGAGGTCGACGGTTCGAGCCCGTTCTGGGTCGCCATTGTGTGTGTGCGTGTAACAAACGCGCGGTGGGTATAGTCAAGTGGTCTAAGACACATGGTTGTGGTCCATGCATTCGTGGGTTCGAATCCCATTACCCACCCCAACGCTGGGGCGTCGCCAAGCGGTAAGGCAACGGACTCTGACTCCGTCATCCGCAGGTTCGAATCCTGCCGCCCTAGCCAATGTGTTGCAGATCGGAAAAAAGACAAGCGGGGCGACATAGCCAAGTGGTAAGGCAGAGGTCTGCAACACCTTTACCCCCGGTTCAAGTCCGGGTGTCGCCTCCAAAAGAAGAGCCGTCGAAAACCGACGGCTCTTTGATTTATATCAAGATCGCTTCGCTCTGCGACGGCGGGCTACTCGTCCTCGTGGTCGTCAAATTCATCGTCCCACTCGTCGTCCCACTCGTCGTCCCATTCATCATCCCATTCATCGTCCCACTCGTCGTCCCATTCGTCATCCCACTCGTCATCCCATTCGTCGTCCCACTCGTCATCCCATTCGTCATCCAAGTCATCGCCTTCCATATCGAGCTCGTCGTCCTCCGGCTCTATGCCGCGTGCCTCGTTGAGTTCGTCTATGCTCATGGGCAGCTTGCCGGTCGTCGGGTTCACAAGGACATGGTACACGATATCCGCGGCTTCCTTGAGTTCGTCAAGGGATTCTTGCACGCGCTGGCTGCTCAGCATGCTATCAATCGACTCCTCCACGTCCTCAATAGGGGTGGAGCTGCCTTCGGTTTCGTTCTTGTCGGTTAGCTGGATGATGTGATAGCCGAACTCGGTCTCGACTATGCCGGAGATTTCGCCTGGCTCGAGCGCGAGCGCGGCTTCCTCAAAGGGCGCCACCATCTGCCCCCGCCCGAACTCACCGAGATCGCCGCCTTCCGACGCGCTCGGACAGTCGCTGTATTCCCGTGCCAAATCCGCAAAATCCTCGCCGTCTTGGATCATCTCATATATCGCCTCTATCTCTTCGCGTTTCTCCGCCGTATGTTCCTCGTCGGAGATCAAGATATGGCTCGCCTGCATGGTGAAGTCCCCAGGGGTTTCGTACATGAATATATTCTCGTCGTAGTATTCCTGCACGTCCTCCTCTGTGACGGGGTCGGCTTCAAGCACTTCATCCCGGAACACGTCCATGGCTTCGAGGTATTCAAAATAATATTCGACATGCGCTTTCCTCACATTGTGCTGCGACAGCAGCCTGGATGTGGGCGGGTTCGCGAAGGTCGCATCCACGGCCTCTTTTATTGCGGCCGAGTTTTCCGCGCTCGGGAAAACGACGCCTTCCTCCTTGAAATGGCTTTTGAGGGCTTCGAGGGGGATAAAGAGCATATCTATCAGGTTGTTGCGCTGGACAAGCTGCCAGTCCAGCTCCTCTGCCCTTTCCTCGGGCGTCATATCTGCCGTCGAGTCCTCAGGGAAGCTCCCCATCTGCATATACTGGAGATACGAGCTCACGCCGTCCACCATGCCGCTGCGGACAGGCGCGCCGTTGACCGTCAGGAGCGTGACTCCTAGGCTGACCTGCCAGTTAAGGGCAAATATGCCGACAATCACGACCGCCGCGATTGCAAGCCCTAGCAATCTGCGCTTCCTTATTTCCTTCTTCTTTTTCTTGCTAACGTAAACCATATTGCAACATTCCTCCCGTAGTTTTTAGACATAGCCCGTAAATTATACCAAAAATATGATATTATTTCTTAAATAGTGTGTGAATGTGAATAGAGGAGATCAAGAGAACAATTATGAAGAAAATGATGACAGGAAATGAGGCGCTTGCCCGCGGCTTTTACGAGGCCGGTGGGCGGTTTGCGTCGGCGTACCCGGGAACGCCGAGTACGGAGATTCTCGAAAACCTGCCGCAATACCGCGATTCTATTTATTGCGAATGGGCACCGAACGAAAAAGTTGCGTACGAGGCGGCCTACGGAGCGTCGATTGCAGGCGTCAGGTCGCTCGTGACAATGAAGCACGTCGGGCTCAACGTGGCTGCCGACCCGCTTTTCACGGCAGCTTACAACGGCGTGACCGGCGGCTTTGTGATGGCGGTCGCCGACGACCCAAGCATCCACAGCTCGCAGAACGAACAGGACAGCCGGCACTATGCCAAGTCCTCGAAGATTGCCATGCTTGAGCCTTCCGACAGCGCGGAGTGCAAGAAGTTCATGGCTGAGGCGATGCATATATCGGAGACTTTCGACACGCCGGTCATGATACGCGTGACCACACGCATCTGCCATTCCAAGTCCGCAGTGGAGACCGGCGAGCGCGCAGACGTGCCGTGGAAAGTCTACAAACCCGACATACCCAAGTACGTTGCGACGCCCGCCAACGCCACAAAGCACCGCCAGAAAGTGGAGCAGCGGCTCATAGACCTTGAAAAATATTCAAATGAAAGCCCGCTGAACTTCGCGGAAATGGGCGGCACGGACGTAGGCGTCGTCTGCGCCTCGGTCAGCAGGCCTTATGCGAAAGAGGTCTTTGGCGAGGACGCATCGTACTTCAACGTCGGCATGAGCTGGCCGATGCCCATCGAGAGCATACGTGCGTTCGCGGCAAAGGTCAAGACGCTCTACGTCATAGAGGAACTGGACCCATTTATGGAAGTCGCTATAAAGGCGGCGGGAATCGACTGCATCGGCAAGGCGAAGATACCGCCTATGGGGGAGCTGAACCCGCAAGTGATAAACGGGGCATTGTTCGGGGTGCAGCCAGACTTCAAGACGGTGGATGCCGTAGCCGCGCCAAGGCCGCCGGTGCTGTGCGCAGGCTGCTCGCATCGAGGGTTCTTCTACACCATCGCCAAGAACAACAAGGACGGCAAGTACGTCATATGCGGCGATATCGGCTGCTACACGCTCGCCTGCAACCCCCCGTTCAACACCATAGAGACGTGCGTCTGCATGGGCGGCGGATTCTCGGTGGCGGCGGGCATGGCGAAGGTCTTTGAGCTTGAGGGCGACGACCGCATCGTGTTCGGCGTTCTGGGCGATTCCACCTATATGCACAACGGCATCGTGGGCGCGATAGAGATCGCCTACAACAATTCCCGCGTCATCCCCTGCGTGGTCGACAACAGCACCACGGGCATGACCGGCCATCAGGACCACCCCGGCACGGGACGCACATTGATGGGCGATACGGCAAACATAATATCCATAGAGGGTACGCTGAAGTCGGTCGGGTTTGAAAAGGTCTTTACGGTCGACCCGCAAGACTTGGCCGCCATGCAAGCGGCGCTCGACGGGGCTGTGGCGGCGATAAAGGCCGGCGAAAGGTCGGCAATCGTGGCCCGGCGCCCGTGCGTCTTGGTCAAGACCAGGAAGTTCGAGCGGGGGCTGTGCGAGGTCGATGCCGACAAGTGCGTGGGCTGCAAACTCTGCACCAAGGTCGGCTGTCCGGCCATTGCGATGAGCGGCAAGAAGGCGCAGATAGATATAACCCTTTGCGTCGGCTGCACTGTCTGTGCCCAGGTATGTCCGGCGGATGCGATCACCACAGTGGAGGTATAAGTATGAGTGATGTAAAGACTATACTGCTTTGCGCCGTTGGCGGGCAGGGGGCGATATTGACGAGCAATATATTGACGGACGGGCTGCTCAAGGCAGGGTTTGACGTCAAGATGAGCGAAGTGCATGGCATGGCGCAGCGCGGCGGCTCCGTGACGACGCAGATACGCTACGGAAAGAAAGTCCATTCGGCGCTGCTCGGAAACGGGCAGGCGGACATAGGCGTGGCCTTTGAACGCATGGAGGCCGTACGCTACACAAGCTTGATGAAGCCAGGCGCACGGTTCATAGTGAACGACTTCCGTCTGACGCCTATGAGCGTGGCGGTGGGAGCCGCAGAATACCCGGAGAACGCCATAGCCGCGGTCTCTGCGGTGTTTGACACCGTGGTGGTGCCTGCGGCGGACATAGCGACCGAGGTGGGCAATGTCCGCACGATGAACCTCGTGCTGCTTGGGGCGCTCTTGAAGGAGCTTGGGCTTGCCGACAACCCCGATGTGGACTGGGAAGAGGTCATAGCCTCCGCAGTGCCCGAAAAGCTTCGCGATGTGAACATAAAGGCTTTCCGTGCAGGCGTGGGGTTTTGATGACTCATTTGGGGTTTTAATGCGTTTTTAATTTACCTCAAATGGGGCTTTAAGTTTGTTGCGGTAAGATGGTGACAGCAGAAATCGAAGAAAGGATTGGAACGATGAAAGTCACTATCGAAAAAGCGGAAAAACTGATGGAGCGGGCCGATGTGAGCTACGAGGTCGCGAACGAGGCGCTCGAAGCCGCGAACGGCTCGCTTCTTGACGCTATCATCGCCTTGGAGCGGGACGGCAAGTTCGGCCCTAACGCAGGGCGAGGAAAAGGAGGGGCTTCGTACTCAACGGCGAGCGACGCGTCTGCCACGTTGGTAGGCGAGTCGTATGGGGCAGGGACTGTGCCCCACAAGGAGGGCAGCGAAGCGGTGCTCCCCTCACCGCAACAGCAATCAATACCAAATTTTACCATGAATCAAGGGGCGCAAGGGCAACAAGAGACGCAAGGGGCACAAGGGACGCAGGGCACACAAGGCCCGCACGGTGCGCATGAGCCACACAATTACCAAGACGAAAAAGACACCGAGTTCGAGGACAATATGCGTAGGTTCGGCGCATGGCTAGGACGCGTGATTCGCGCCGGCATAGTCAATTATTTCGAGGTCTGGTACAAAGGCGAGCGTATTTTCTATTTCCCAGTGATATTGTTCCTGTTCTGCCTTATCTACTGGGTGTTCTGGTTTGCGGTCGTCATTTTGGTAATAGGCCTGTGCTGCGGATGGCGCTACCGTTTTTCCGGTCCGCACCTGGGATGCGGCAATGCGAACGCCAATGTTAATGCGGAGGGAAACCAAAATGGAACGAATCCTCATAGTTGAGGACGATGAAAAGCTGGCCCGCATGATTGAGCTTGAACTTGCGCACGAGGGATACGCGGCGGAGAAGGCGGCGGACGGCGTGAGCGGGCTCAAGACGGCGGAGGAAGGCGACTACGACCTGATACTGCTCGATATCATGTTGCCAGGCATGAGCGGCGTCGAGGTCTTGCGCCGCCTGCGAAAGTCTAAAGAGACGCCCGTGATATTGCTTACGGCGCGTGACGAGACGGTGGACAAGGTGCTAGGGCTCGACAGCGGGGCGGACGACTATGTCACCAAGCCGTTTGCCATAGAGGAACTTTTGGCGCGAATACGCGCGGCGGTGCGGGTGTCACGCAAGGCGGCGTCCGGCGTCGGTGCGAACGCAAATGACGCAGGCAATGCGGATGGCATTCTTGAATTTGAAAAACTGCGTGTAAACAAAGAGGCGCACAGGACGGTTTTCATGGAGAAATCCGGCAAAGGCAAAAAGGAAGAGGAAACAGAGCTCGAGCTTACGCACAAGGAGTTTGAGCTATTGACCTGCCTGCTCGAAAACAAAGGCCGCGTTATGAGCCGCGAAGCTCTGCTGAACAAAGTCTGGGGCTACGACTATATAGGCGAGACAAACGTGGTGGACGTCTACGTAAGGTTTTTGCGAAGCAAGATAGATGAACGTTTTGACACAAAAGTGATCACGACGGTGCGTGGGGCGGGGTACAAAATCGGATGAGCGCGGACAAGACGGCCAATAAAAAACTGCCTAGCGACCACAGGCGCATCGCATGGCGGCTGTCAGGCCGCATCGCGGGAGGGCAGATCGCCGCCTTTATCCTTATAGATGCAATACTGCTGTTTATGATAGCGATATCGTGGGCGGACGAGGCCGCGCTGAGGACTGTATTCAATGAGGACCTGAATATAATAGCGGCGGTCGAATGGCTGAGGAGCATACGATACCTCGATATCGGCTCACTGTGGGCGCTCGTGACCATCGGTGTGGTGCAGATACTTTTGGTGATAGGGCAGGCCGTAGAGTCGCGAAAGTATATACGTGAGCTGCTTGAGCCTTTGAGGGAGCTCAGGGTGGCGGCTGACGCCTTTGCCGGAGCGGCGGCGGAAGCGGGCGGCGTACGTGGCGCAAACGTCAGTTCGGAAGCGCTGCGTCGTATGGCGGAGGCGCTAAGCCAAGTGGAGGCAGGGGACATGAACCCACATATCGCGGCGGAAGCCGTGTCGCCGGAGCTGAGGCCGTTGCTTGCGGAAATCACAGATATGCTCGACCGGCTGGAGGGCGCGTATGCGGCACAGACCAAATTCGTATCGGACGCGTCGCACGAGCTTAGGACGCCCATAGCCGTAATACAGGGCTATGCAAACCTTTTGTCGAGGTGGGGAAGCGAGGACCCCGAAACTTTGAAAGAATCCATCGAAGCAATCAGGTCTGAAGCCGAGTCGATGAAAAGGCTCGTCAACCAATTGCTCTTTCTGGCGAGGGGCGACAGCGACACATTGGCGCTCAATTTTGAACGCATCGACTTGGTGGACATTGCGGGCGAGGTGCTGCGTGAAGCCCTTATGCTAGAGGAAGGTCATGGAGAGGGCGATGCAGAGGGTGCGTCCGGCTCCCATGAAATCGAGGCACGGCTGCCGGAAAGCGGCGTCTATGTGAGCGCGGATCCAGCGCTTGTCAAGCAGCTTGTTCGCATACTTGTGGACAACAGCCTGAAATACACCCCATCGGGCGGGGGCATAATGCTGTCAGTCTCGGCGGAGCCTGATACGGTACGGGCTTTGGTCGTGGTGCAGGACGAGGGCGAAGGCATACCGGCCGAGGCCCTGCCGCATATATTTGACCGCTTCGTGCGTGTCGACGAGGCAAGGACACGCAACGCAGGCGGCGCAGGGCTTGGACTCTCGATCGCCAGGCAGATAGCCGAACGTCACGGGGGGTCGCTTGAGGTCTATAGCATCGAGGGCGCCGGAAGCCGCTTTACGGCGGCCCTGCCGCTGATATCGTAGAGGCCGCCCCAAAAAGCAAACAAAGCCGTAACAAAATTGTTATTGAACTTATGTTCGCACTATTGTACAATAGAACATAAGTTCGTTATCGTATGTTCGAGAGGGGTTGCTATGGAGAGCGGGACGTTTGAAAAACTGACGGTACTAGGGGAGAGCGCGAAATATGACGTATCGTGTTCGAGCAGCGGCCACGCACGCGTGAACGTAGGGCGTATCGGGTCGGCGGCGTGCGCGGGCATATGCCACACATGGACATCGGATGGGCGTTGCCTGTCCCTGCTAAAGGTGCTGCTGTCGAACGATTGCGTCTATGACTGCAAGTATTGCGTCAACAGGCGGACGGCGGACGGGGCGCGCAGGACGTTTGAGCCCAAGGAGCTTGCGGAGCTTACCATCGAGTTTTACCGCCGCAATTATATCGAGGGGCTGTTCCTGTCGTCGGCGGTGCTTGTGTCGCCCGACCACACGGCGGAGCGTATGTATGAATGCCTGTGGCTGCTGCGTGAGGTCCATGGCTTTGCAGGCTATATACACGCGAAGATCGTGCCAGGGGTGTCGCCGGAGCTGCTTACGCAGATAGGCTTGGTCGCCGACCGCCTTTCCGTCAATATCGAGATGCCGACTTCGCAGAGCCTGTCGCTGCTTGCGCCTCAAAAGAAGCCGGAGGCGATATTCGCGCCCATGACGCAGATCACGAGGACGCAGATGGAGCAGAGGACGCTAAAAGCCGCCGGGAATATGCAGCGGCTGAGGCCGGCAGGGTACGAGGGCATCGACATGGGCGGGACAGGGCTTTACGTGGGCGAGGGGGCAGGGGGCGAGGCGGGCGCCCTTACGTCGACGCCGCGGAAAACCGGCGGGCATATCGTCAGCGAAAGCAGGCGCAAGACATGGAACGAAAAATTCGCCCCGGCGGGGCAGACGACGCAGATGCTTATAGGCGCCTCGCCGGAAAGCGACCGCCAGATACTCCATATGAGCGAGGCGCTTTACAGACGCTTCACCATGAAGCGGGTGTATTTTTCCGCCTATATCCCTGTGGTGGACGCGCCGGAGCTTCCGTCCCTGCTTTCGCCGCCGCCGCTACGTCGGGAGCATAGGCTCTACCAGGCGGACTGGCTGCTGAGGTTTTACGGATTCTCGGCGGACGAGATACTTACGGAGACGGAGCCGAACCTTGACTACGACCTAGATCCGAAAGTGATATGGGCGTTACGGCATATAGACGCATTCCCGATAGAGGTAAATACGGCGTCCGAGGCGGAGCTGCTTCGCATCCCAGGCATCGGGAACGTGTCGGCAAGGCGGATACTCCGTCAGCGGAGGGTGCAGAAAGTCCGCTATGAAGACCTGAAAAAGATGGGGGTCGTAATGAAGCGGGCACGGTATTTCCTGACTTGCGGCGGGAGGTATCACGGCGGCAAGGAGCAAGAGGCGGAGAAGCTGCGGACGGTTTTTATGCTGGAAAGCCGGGCGGCAGAGGACGCGGCGGCCTTGATGAACCCCGGCACGCTCAACGCCGCCGACATCCGCAGGGCTCTCGGCGGCGGCGAAAAACCGCAGATATCATTATTCGAGGCATCGCTATGAATTATATTTACGACAACACATATGAAGGCTTCCTGACCTGCGCCTACCATCACTGGTACACCGAAAAGGCCGAAGGGATTTTCCCGGACGAGCTATACCAGCTTGACTTATGTCGCTACGCCATGAGCGTCGAAACGGACGCGGCCAAAGCCGAGCGGGTGCTTGACGCCGTAAACGCAAGGATCTCGACTTGGGACGCAGAACGCATCTACAAGGTCTTTTGCTCAAACGAGCCGGAAAAGGAAATGAAGATGCTGCGGTATATAGCGCTTGGCTTCAGGCACGGCCCTAAAATCCGCCTTATGCACGGCGACCCGGTCGTGAAAGCGGCAGAGGCGGCGGAGCAGCGCGTAGGGCGTGAGGTGCACCGCCTTTGCGGGCTTGTCCGCTTCTCGGAAGCAAGGGACGGCATCAGTGGCAACACGCTGCTTTACGCAAAAGTCGAGCTGGACAACGATGTGCTTGAGTTTATCGCGCCTCACTTTTCCGACCGTTACAAAAGCGAGCCCTTTGTCATCCACGATGTCTCAAGGGGCAAGGGGCTTTTCGCATACGGCGGGGAGTGGGAGGTGATGCCGCTCGAAGCGGCGCTGCCTATAGAGGCGTCGGAGGACGAGCATGGTTACCGCCTGCTTTGGAAGGGGTACTTCGACGCCATGGGGATACGCGAACGGGCGAACCCCAAGACGCAGAGGGGCTTTATGCCTGCGCGGTATTGGAAGCATCTGCCGGAGGTAAGCGGGTTGTAGGCGGGCGGTCACCCTTGCTGTGTCGATGGGTAAATAAGCGGCGTGGGGTCGCCCATCGCCGTCGGCGTGTATCCTACAAGGGAGAGGAAGAAATCCTTGATGCGCGCAGGCACCTCGCGGAGGTCACGCCGCCACTGCCCGTGCTGGATATCATCTGCCGCAACGCCATAGACGTCTAGACCCACCTTTTTCGCATTATAGACCGCACGGTAAAGGTGGTAGCGCTGCGTCACTATGACCACGCGCTCCGCCTGAAACACCTCCTTGCAGCGTACGGCGCTATAGTACGTGGAAAAGCCTGCGGCGTCCACATAGATATTTGCGTCTGTGATGCCGATGCCCTCGCCATGCTCAAGCACATAATTCTTCATAATCTGCACTTCGTTGTAGTCGTCGGTCTCGTTGTCGCCAGAAAGCAGCATGATGTCCGAAACGCCGAGGCCAAAAAGCTCGATGCCCTTGTCAAGCCGATGCGCCAGGATATGGCTCGGCCTCTCCTGCGTCACGGAGGCGCCAAGCACCAGGATGCAGTCCGTGCCGCTTTCGTATGTGAGCAGGGCGGTATCCTCTGCCGAGACAATGAGCGGCTTCGCCGTCTCGATCACTATAAGGTTGATGCCCACGACAAAAGCAACCGCCGCTATTGCGAACACGCATGCCAGCCTCGCCGCTTTTCCTATTCCTCGTTTCTGTTTTTGTTTCAAACTGCCCACGGGGTCGATTTTACCATAATTGCCAACGTCGCGAGGCAAAAGGTTAGAGTAACTCTAAGGCTAAAAGGGCTTTTTTAGCAAATGCTTCTGCACTGCCACAAGAAAACTATTGAAATTCCAATGAAAAGTTTTTCAAAAAATTTTCAAAAAAGGTATTGACCTTGAAGTTGCTTCAACCTTTATTCTGATATTGCAATCAGGTGACGGGCAAAAACCAAAATAGCTTACCCCTTTCAGCGCCGTGGTAGCCTCCCCCCTCCACGGCGCTCTTGCTTTTTGCTATTTATGACGAAGCTCCTCTTTTTCGATAAGCCCGATCAAGTGTTCAGCTATATACCACGCTGTCTCGAAGTGTATGTAGTCTAGCGTATTCGCGTCGAAAAGGAATTTGATTCTCGGTTCAAATTCGTCGTCGCCGTCCCAATACTGGAACACTGTGGGCAAAAACGGAAAAACATCGAAAGCGAACCCCGCATCGGCTTTTGTCGCTTCCCGCCCTCCTAAAATTGTGCATGCGCCCCGCAATCCTTCAATATCGCCAGAAAGCCTTTTCGCGGCAGAGCCGAATAGGTTTTTCCCTGACGAGCCGAAGTTTGAATGAGGACTCAGGTTTTCAAGCGTCTGCCACTCGCCCGAAAGAAAGGCCTCTGCCTTGGAGCAGCACAGGACATCGTATATGGACATGGTGGCGTTGAAGCCTGCGGGTGTCCCCGCTGCGCAGCGAAACACCTTGCCGTTGAGACGGTCGATGCTGTGCCTTTCCTGAAAAAATTCTATATACATATGGGAGTCGTCAGCCTCAAGTCCAAGCCGCGAGATCATGGCATCCTGATCCCACTTCACAAACCCAGCCCTTGCGGCCTCTGCCTGTATTGAGTAATTGTTGACATTCATTTCTATGGCACGCCCGGAGAGATTCGAACTCCCGACCCCTTGGTTCGTAGCCAAGTACTCTGATCCAGCTGAGCTACGGGCGCATATATGCCGCAATTTTTGCGACGAATGGGATTATACATCAGGTATTAAGATATGTCAAAAACATCGCAAAATATGTGTATAATAAGTGTTGGGAAAATAGAGTGTCAGAATGAAGGAAAGGATATGCATAAATGCTTGAACTGCTTGCAGCCAATATGATTTTGTTCTGGATCGCCTGCGCGGTTATTTTTGCTGTGCTGGAAGGGTTCGTTTCCGGCTTGTTGACGATATGGTTCACCATCGGCGGGGCGGCAGCGGCGGCAGCGGCGGCGATGGGCGCGCCCATCCCTGTCCAGATAGTGGCGTTTTTCGCCGTAAGCATCGTGCTGCTTGTCTTTACGAGGCCTATCCTTATCAAGAGGCTGAAGGTGGGGCGGGAGAAAAACTACACTGAGCAGCTTGAGGGCAAGCCTGGCCTTGTTGTGGAGGAGATAAAGCCCTTTGACAGCGGGCAAGTGAAGGTGAACGGCATCGTCTGGACGGCCATCGGCGAGGCGCCCGAATTTTCCGCAAAGAAAGGCGACAGGGTGGAGATAATAAAAGTCGAGGGCGTCAAGTTGATTGTGAAGGAGGAGAAAAACCATGTTTGACGTAGCGATTGACCCATCAACAATAGCTCTTATCGTTGTTATTATCATCGCAATAATAATTGTATTGAGCAATGTGCGGATAGTGCCGCAGGCACATGCGTTCGTGATTGAGCGACTTGGCGCGTACACGGTGACGTGGCAGGTGGGGCTGCATGTCAAGATTCCCGTCATCGACCGCATTGCGAACAAGGTTTCTCTTAAAGAGAATGTGCTAGATTTCCCGCCGCAACCTGTGATAACAAAGGACAATGTGACGATAGAGATCGACACGGTCATCTATTACCAGGTGACGGACCCCAAGCTGTTCACATACGGCGTCGAGTACCCGATGGCGGCGATAGAGAACCTGACCGCCACGACGCTGAGAAATATCATAGGCGACCTTGAACTCGATGAGTCGCTGACGAGCCGCGAGCATATCAACGCACGGATGCGGGACGTGCTGGACGAGGCAACAGATGCTTGGGGGGTCAAGATAAACCGCGTGGAAGTGAAGAACATCACGCCGCCACGGGACATACAGACCGCGATGGAGAAGCAGATGAGGGCCGAGCGCGAACGGCGCGAGGCCATATTGCGCGCCGAGGGCGAGAAGAAGTCGGCGGTGCTTATAGCGGAGGGCGGAAAGCAGGCCCGCATACTTGAGGCCGAGGGGACGAAGCAGGCGAAGATACTCGAGGCCGAGGCCACCAAGGAACAGCAAGTGCTTGAGGCGAAGGGGCAGGCCGACGCCATCAGGCTCGTGCAGCAGGCGACGGCGGACGGCATACGCATGATAGTGGAGTCCGACCCGACGGATCCCGTGCTTGCGCTGAAGAGCCTCGAGGCGTTTGCGAAGGTGGCGAACGGTCGGGCGACCAAGATAATCATACCGAGCAATATACAGGGGCTTGCGGGGCTTGCGACTTCGGTCACGGAGCTTATACGCACGGACGAAGGGGCGGGCACGTCTGCCGCGCCCAAGGTGAAGAAGGCTGTCAAGTAGCGGGGGAGGTTGCATGCAGGTGCATATTTATGCAGCGGTAATGAATATTTATGCAAAAATCGTTGACATCGCCGCGAATAGGGTGTATAATCTTGGATGATTATGCAGTAGCGGAGAAATATTTATGAAGCACAAGGTTTTTATAGACGGGCAGGCGGGCACGACCGGCCTCAGGCTCGCTGAACGGCTTGCGGAGCGGGCTGACATTCAGCTTGTGGAGATTGATGAGGCACGGCGCAAGGACCCTGCGGCGCGGCTTGCGTGCATTGCCGATGCGAACATCAGTTTCCTGTGTCTGCCAGACGACGAAGCGGCAGATATCGCTGCCGCCGCGCCGCCTGAAGCCCGCATCATCGACTGCTCCACAGCGCATCGTACGGCGGAAGGCTGGGCATACGGTCTGCCGGAGATTTTTGGCACGGGCGGCATAGGGGGGCACACCACAAAAGTGGCAAACCCCGGCTGCCATGCGACTGGCTTTATCCTTGCCATGCGCCCGCTTGTGGATGCGGGCATCGTAGATAAGGATGCCGCCTTGGGCTTCCACTCGCTGACGGGCTATAGCGGCGGCGGCAAGGCGATGATCGCCGAATACGAAAGCACCGCAGCAACCAATGAGAGCACGCTATCAGCCCCCAGGCAATACGCCCTCGCTCAAGCCCATAAGCATCTTCCAGAAATAGAAAAATATTCTGGACTCGGACACGCACCGATATTTGCTCCTATTGTATGCGATTTTTACAGCGGCATGATGGTGGGGGTGCCCCTTCCACGCAGCGCTCTGCGACGACCTGCCTCTGTGGTGATAATACGTGCGGCCCTCGCGAATTATTATGCAGAAAGCCAGATAGTGAAAGTGCGTGAACTCGGCGCTGAACATTCCGAGGCAGCGGGCGCAGGCTTTCTTTCGGCGGACGCATTCGCAAACCGTGACGATATTGAAGTGTTTGTGACCGGCAATGATGATAGAATAGAAGTCGTGTCGAGATACGACAACCTAGGCAAAGGCGCTTCGGGCGCAGCGATCCAGAACATGAACCTGATGCTTGGGCTGCCGGAGGGAAAGGGTCTGAGTCTCGGCGATTGAGGGGTAATATGATATGAAAGAAAAGATCAGTTTTATGGACGGAGGGGTGTGCGCGCCGAAAGGGTTTTATGCGGCGGGCATGTTCGCAGGGTTCAAGAAGTCGAAGAAGAAAGACCTTTCGCTCGTCTACAGCGAGAAAGTCTGCGACGCGGCGGCGGCCTATACGACCAACAAGGTGAAAGGGGCGACGCTCAAGGTGACGATGGACCATCTTTCCGACAGCAGGGCGCGCGCCATCATCACGAACAGCGGCTATGCGAACACGCTGGCGCCGAACGGCGTCGAAATCGCGCTTAGGACGTGCGAGCTTACGGGCGCGGCGCTCGGGATAGACCCCCGTGACGTGGTTGTGTGCAGCACGGGCGTGATAGGGGTGTCGCCCAAGATCGAGCCGTTTGAGAAAAACATCCCTAAGCTTGCGAAGGCCGTGCTTGACGCTGCGGATGGTGCGGACGGCGGGAAACATTACGGAGCCTCATATGCTGCGGAAGGCATCATGACGACCGATACCGTGAAGAAAGAGGCCGCCGTCGAGTTCAAGCTTGGGGGCAAGACCTGCCGCATCGGCGCCATGGCGAAGGGCAGCGGCATGATAAACCCGAACATGGCGACCATGCTCGTGTTTATCACCACGGACGTGGACATTTCGCCGCGCCTGCTTCGCAACGCGCTCAAAAACGATATCAACCATTCGCTCAACCAGATAAGCATAGACGGCGACACTTCGACGAACGACTCGGTCGTGCTGCTTGCGAACGGCATGGCGGGCAACAAGCGTCTGGAATCGTTTGGCGAGGGTTTTCACGTATTCGCAGAAGCCCTGAACATGGTCACGGTGAAGCTGGCAAGGATGATCGCGAAGGACGGCGAGGGCGCCACGAAGCTTATCGAGTGCCGCGTGGAAAGCGCCCCTACGGACGAGGTGGCGATGAACATAGCCAAGACGGTGATACGGTCGGACCTCGTAAAGACTGCCATTTTCGGCAGCGACGCCAATTGGGGGCGGATAATGTGCGCGGTCGGGTATGCGCCTGGCAATTTCAACACGGACAATGTCGAGGTCGTGCTGTCATCATCGGCGGGCGCGGTCACGGTCTGCGACGCATCCTTTGCGGTGGAGTTTGACGAGGATGTCGCAAAGAAGGTGCTCGGCGAGGACGAAATCATTATCACGGTCAACCTGCACGACGGCATGGCCGACGCCTTGGCGTTCGGCTGCGACATGACCTACGAGTACGTGCGTATCAATGGAATGTATAGGACATAAATATGAGAATCAATAATGAACAAATGATGAGAGAGATATTCAAGCATTTTCGCCGGAAAACCATCGTCGTGAAGTACGGCGGCGCGGCGATGCAGTCCTCGGCGCTCAAGAACTGCGTTGTAAAGGACATCGTTAATCTCAGGGAGTTCGGCGCGAATATCGTGCTGGTGCATGGCGGCGGCCCGGAACTCAGCAGCCTGCAGGCACGCCTTGGGCTCGAAACCAGGTTTATCGAAGGGTTGCGCTATACGGACGCGGATACGATGGAGGCTGCGATGATGGCGCTTTGCGGCAAGGTGAACAAGGATCTGGTACGGATGTTTGAAAACGAGGGGACCAAAGCGATAGGGCTTTCCGGCATTGATGGGGGCATGTTGCGCTGCAAGAGGCAGGAGAGCCCGGATCTTGGTTTTGTGGGGGAAGTCGTACGGGTCAAAAAGGATTTGCTTCATTTGCTTCTGGTCGGGGAGATAATACCCGTCATTTCGACCGTTGGGCTAGGGGAGGACGGGCTGGCCTACAATATAAATGCGGATACAGCGGCAGGGAGGATAGCAGCGAGCCTTAACGCGGATTATTATATCACCCTGTCGGACGTGCCAGGCGTCATGTATGACATGAATGACCCTGAAAGCCTTATTTTCCAGCTTGAAACAGATGAAACCGAAGGGCTTATAGCATCTGGCGTCATAAGCGGCGGCATGATACCGAAGGTGCGAGGGCTTACGGATGCCATAGGGCGCGGCGTGAAATCCGCATCCATAGCAAATGGCCGCGTTCCCCATGCGCTGATTCTTCTGTTGGCCGCACGGGCGGAGATTGAAAACGGGCGGATGCCGTCTCATGAAGAAGGGTTCGTAGGCACCACCATAGTGGGAGGCCGGAAGGCCGAGAGTGATTTTTTCGCGTAAGTGACGGCGGGAGCAATAATGGGCAGCGAAGCAATAAAAAAACTTGAGGATCTATACACGGCGAACACATACGCAAGGTATGATGTCGTGCTTGCAGAAGGGAGCGGAAGCCGCGCAAAAGACCCAGAGGGGCGCGAATACATCGACTTCACTTCTGGGATAGGCGTCAATTCGCTCGGCTTTTGCGATCCTGGATGGGTGGCGGCGGTGCAGGCGCAGGCAGGAATATTGCAGCACGCCAGCAACCTGTTCTACTCGGACCCTTGCGCCAGGGCGGCCGAAAAGCTTGTAATGCTTACGGGCATGTCGAGCGTGTTCTTTGCGAACTCAGGCGCCGAGGCCAACGAGGGCGCCATCAAGGCCGCCCGCAAGCACAGCTTTATGAAGTACGGGCAGGAGGCGGGAGACGGGTTTGACCGCTACCGCATAGTGACGCTCGCAGGCTCGTTCCACGGCCGCACGATTGCGACGATCACGGCTACGGGGCAGAGCGGGTTCCATAAGTATTTCACGCCGTTTTTGCAGGGGTTCGACTATGCGGAGACAAACGACGCGGCATCGCTCAAAGCGACCGTGACCGACAAGACTTGTGCCATAATGATTGAGTTCGTGCAGGGGGAGGGTGGCGTAATCGAGCTGGACGCGGGGTTTGTGGGTGAGATTGTGGGGCTTTGCAAGGAGCGTGACATCTTGCTTATCGCCGACGAGGTGCAGACGGGAATCGGGCGTACGGGCAAGTTTATGGCATATGACCACTTCGGCGTGAGGCCGGATATCGTGACCGTGGCGAAAGGCATGGGCGGCGGCCTGCCCGCCGGAGGCGTCATCTTCGGCGAGAAAACGAAGGACGCGCTAGGACAGGGCGACCACGGTTCGACTTACGGCGGCAATCCTGTGGTCTGTGCCGGCGTAGACTATGTGCTTTCAAAGTTTTTGGACGGAAACGGCGAGCCTGACAGGGGCTTCCTTGGAAATATTTCTAAAAAAGGCAAATATTTCAGAGAAAAACTTCTCGCCATTCCCGGCGTGAAGGGCGTCAGCGGGCTTGGCCTGATGCTTGGCGTCGACATAGGCGATATTGACGCAAAGGCCGTCTGCAAAGAGGCGGCGTCCCGCGGGCTTCTTCTCCTTACCGCCAAGAGCAAGATAAGGCTGTTGCCGCCGCTCAATATCGAACACCCTGACATAGATGAGGGGCTTGAGATACTTGCCGAGTCCATAGCGGCCGTATGAACAAAAAACTTATAGCGATCGTAGTGGCAATAGCGGTGGTGGCCATCGTCGCGCTAGGATTTTTCTACGCCTATCTTTCGTGGAAGGGGGATTATGAGGCTCTTGACGCTTCGGGCGTGCCTGTCGTGCCTATCGAGGCGGCAGGGCATATGGTTTACCCTGAGTCGGCGAGCGTGACCATACCTGTGAATCCATATCTGCAAGAAAGATATCCCGAGGCGGTGGGGACGCTTGTGCCGTTTTTTGGGTTGGAGTTGGAGAAGAGCTTCGATTATGATATTGAGGCGGGCGCAGATATTTCACTGGGCATCCTCGGTACGGCACCGTATGGGCTTGAGGTCGTTTTGCCAGAGGGGATGGAATGGAGCGTGTCGCTTGGAGACGTCGGCCAGACAGCCGCCGCCGAGCCAGACGCCGACCCTGTCCCCCCGCATGAGGACATCATCATACAGAGGGCTGGCGACTATGCCTTGCATATCGTGGGGACGCTTGAAAGGGCACCGCGTCCCGCCCCGTACGGTACCTTTAGCTATACCGCGTATTTCTCCTTGGAAAACCCTCCGCCGGTGTTCACCGTCGGACGCACCGAGCTCGCGCAAGGCGATATCCTGTCGCTCAGGCTCGAAAATGTCGAGGAAGGCATAGTGCCGGAGCTTGAGACCGAGCTTGGGATGGCGGTATTCACAAAGGGCGTCCCTGCTGTGGCGGACGGCGAGGCGGCGTCACTGCCCGCCGAAGGCTTCACGAACTGGTACGCCACGATACCTATAAGCAATACCCGCACGCCCGGCGAATATCACGTCTCGATAACCGCTGGCGAGCTGTCATACGAAGCGACCGTCACCGTATCCGAATACGACTTCGACTTCCAAAACCTGATAATAGACACAAGTGTCCCGTCTGTGGCGGCGGCGGTGACGCCCAGGGCGATAGAGGAGTTTCGCGAAAAAGTCATACCGCTTTTCTCCGTGTTCACTGAGGAACGGTATTGGGACGGTATGTTCGTGCAGCCCGTCGACCTTGAGGACACGTGGTTTATCAGCACGCAATTCGGCGAGATACGCATCACGAACGGCAACCCGAACACGCGACGCAGCCACAACGGGATAGATTATGCATTGCCTATCGGATGGGCTGTCCATGCGACGGGGGCGGGTAAGGTGCTGCTTTCGGAGTTCTTGCTCAACACGGGCTACACAATCGTGATAGACCACGGCGGCGGGCTTATTAGCATCTATTATCATCTGGACACGGTCGACGTGGAGGAAGGCGCGTTCGTCGAGCAGGGCGAGTTCATAGCCACGGTCGGCAATACGGGGTATTCTACCGGGCCGCATCTTCACTTTGAAATGCGTATCGGCGACCAGCCCATAAGCCCGTCTATGCTGTTTGACCCGAATGCAGGTCTGTACAGCGCTGGATAACTCCTATATACTGTTACGGTACAATATTGCGAAAGGAGCAGCTATGGCGTTCGGCAGGGAAATCGGCATTGATATGGGGACGGCGAATGTTCTTGTCTATTTGAAGGGCAAGGGCATCATCCTTAACGAGCCTGCTGTGGTCGCTCTCAACGAGGAAACGAACGAGATACTTGCAGTGGGCGAGGACGCCCGCCAGATGCTTGGCCGCACGCCCGCGTCCATCATCGCCCTGAAGCCGCTCAAGGGCGGCGTCATCTCGGACTATGACGTCACGGAGCGGATGCTCAAATACTTCATAAGAAAGACGTGCGGCAAGAGCTCGGTTTTCAAGCCCAACATTATGATATGCGTGCCTTCGGGCGTAACAGAGGTCGAGAAGCGGGCTGTGATAGAAGCCGCGACAGAAGCCGGCGGCAAATCTGTCTTTATTATGGAGGAGCCCATCGCGGCCGCCATCGGCGCAGGGCTGGACATTGCAGGCCCTGACGGCAAGATGGTCATAGACATAGGGGGCGGCACGTCCGATGTGGCGGTCATCTCGCTTGGCACCATCGTGGCAAGCCAGTCGGTCAAGGTGGCGGGTGAGAGCATGGACGAGGCTATAGTGAAATATATGCGGAAGGAGCACAAGCTCTTTATTGGCGAGCGCACAGCCGAGGAGATGAAAATGACCATAGGCACGGCCTATCCGCGCCAAGAGTCCGTGACCTATACTTGCCGGGGCAGGGATCTCGTCACGGGGCTTCCCAAGTCCATTGAAGTGACTTCGGAAGAAATGCTCACAGCGCTCGACGAGCCTCTTACTGCCATATGCGAGGCCGTGCATCGCGTGCTTGAAAACACGCCGCCCGAGCTCGCGGCTGACATATCGGCGACGGGCAGCGTACTTACTGGCGGAGGCGCTCTGCTCAACGGCTTTGACAAACGCATCAAGGCCCGCACAGGCATAGAGGTCTTTATCGCCGACGAACCCAAGAACTGTGTTGCAGTAGGCACAGGCAAGGCTCTCAACTCATTGGATGCTTTGGAGATAGGCGCGGTGAACCGCCGCAGGCCGCTCATATAAGAAAAGGGGGGAAGATGAGCAAAGACGATCATGACATTGATTTCTTGGAGCTGGATGTGGAGCCTGACGGCGGTCTGGACGACGACAGGGGGCTGAGCCTCGATGATTTGCTTGAATTCGAGTCGGACTTTGAAAAGAGCCTGTGGTCTGACATGGAGCTGGATTTAGACTCTGAAATAGAGGCGGACGACACATCATATAGTCTGCAGCATGACATCGAGCTTGATGCGGAGCTGGATGCAGAGCCGATACCTGAGCTTATGGCAGGGGCGGCGGCGGATGCTGACGCTGAACCGGATGAGCCGGAGCTTACAGAGGAGAAGCAGGCAGAGCTTCTTGCCAAACGCAAAAAGAGGCAAAGGGTATTGGTTTCAGTTGCGGCCGCTGCCTGGGCTTGCGTCATATTTACGTTTCTGTTCATAAACGGCTTGGGGCCTTTCGCTCCGCGAGGCACGGCGCCGGCAGGCGGCAGCCCGGACCAAGAAGCACCGCCGGCAAGCGGCGAGCCTGCACCCGCCGGGTGGGCGACGGCCGGCAGGGACTACCAAAACCTGTTCAGGCTTATAAGGGAGCAAACTGCGGAATTTCGTCTAGGCATGTCTGAGGGCGCCGGCGCTCTGCCGGATGGCGGCATCGCGCCTTTCGGGGACCATTCAATGAACGGTGGCGTGGCAGGAAGCGGGTACGAATCCATGCCACAGTTTTCGGATGAAGGCGATATGGGCGCCAATGTTTCGCCAGAAGGCGATATGGAGCTTGAAGTGGACAATGAATGGGAAAGCGGCCATTCCGAAACAAGCGAGCAGGTCAGAGGTGTTCGCGAAGCTGACGTGGTCAAGACCGACGGTAGGTATATCTACGCAATCAACACCAAAAATATTTTTATAGTCAAGGCGGACGAGGAGGATATGGATGTCGTTTCACGGATTTCGCACCCCTTGGGCAGCGATGGTACGGATCACTATTATTTCGACATATATGTGGTCGGCGACCGCCTTATGGCGATTCGCCACGGCTTCAACCCTATAGCGCAGGGTGATGTAGCCTTGGGAGGGCTTGTAACCAGCATAGAGTACCCAATAACAGGCCGCTTTATGGATACATCGGTAGATATCTTTGACATCAGCGACCGTGCGGCGCCCGTCAAGATCCACACCTTGTCGCAGAGCGGCGATTACAATACAAGCCGGATGGTCGATGGCTATCTCTATCTGGTTTCAACATATTACGGGGATATCATGCAGATGGGAAGCGAAGATTTCAGAACATACGTTCCATTATTTGCACGGGATGGCGAGCAGTTCACGCCGGCCGAGAATGACATTTACCTGCCCCCTGGCACCACATGGCCTTCTTACACCGTCGTTTCGGGCATAGACGCAATGGGGTCGGGGGACTTTGCATCGTACAAGGCAGTCTACGGGGGCGCGGGGACTATATACGTGAGTTCCGGTGCCGTCTACCTCGCACAGACAGTTTCGGGGGACGATCAAGAAGACGTGGACGGCACATATATGAGGCACAAATACTGGTCGGAAACAGTGCTTACGAAACTTACCATAAGTGACGGGTTGGTTGCGCCCGGAGCGCAAGGGCGGGTGCCCGGCTATGTCCTGAACCAATTGTCGCTCGATGAGCGCCATGATGTGCTTAGAGTGACTACGATCAATGACCTGAACATCTGGTACGGCTTTATTGACCAGGAAGCGTCTTATTCGCCCGAAGACTGGGAAAGGCTTCCGCAAGGCGAAACGAAGACGATGACCGGGCTTTATACTCTGGATATCAACCTAGATATGCTAGGCGGCATTGAGGATTTGGCGCCTGGCGCACATGTTGCTTCGCGTCGGTTTATGGACGAGAATGCATATTTTGTAGCCAATCGTGACAGCGTGCCGTTTCTGACTGTAGATCTTAGCGACCCTGCCAGCCCCCGAATAGCAAGCGAGCTGGACATAGGCGGGTTCCCGGAATATCTCAGCCCTTACTCCGAGGGGAGGCTCTTTGGGCTCGGAATAGCCGCAAACCCTGAAACGGGAGCCTGGCTCGGGCTTGAACTTACAATGTTTGACAACAGCGACCCGGCGAACGTCAAAGAGCGCCATTCGCTTGTTCTTGATGGCGAGTTTTCGCCCCCCGAGCAAAATCACAAGGCGGTGCTCGTAAGCGCCGACAAAGCGTTGGTTGCGTTTCCGACCATCGACAGCTATTTGATATATAGCTATAGCGAGGCCAGCGGGTTTGGCAGGCTTGCGAGGGTAAGCTTCGACGGAGGCGGCACAACATGGGAGGAAATGAGGGGGCTGTTTATAGGGGATGTTTTCTACGTGGTTGGGCCAGGCGTTGTGGGCGCTTACGCCCTTGACAATGATTTTGCGCAGATTGGAAGCCTGCGGGTCGACGAGGGCACAAACTCGGTCAACCGCTGGAGCTACGGAGGGGGAGGCCTTGGCGCCGTTCCGCTTCCGATGCCGATTCTTGTGGACTAGAGATTGCTATAGCGGTTTCATATATACTGAGGGTTGCAAATACTTGAACCCGTGCCTTATATTGTTGAGCGATTCGCTATGCCCGACGAAAAGCCATCCACCAGGCTCCATAATGTCATAGAAATGGCTGACTAATGTTTCGCGGGTTTCCGCATCGAAATATATCATGACATTCCTGCAAAAAACTGCGTGAAAAGGCTTTTTTGCTATGGGAGGGTCCAGCAGGTTAATTTTTTTGAAGGCGACGTTTGCCCGTAGCTTAGGCATGACGTGAAAGTACCCCTCACCTAGATCGTAGAAATATTTTCCGACCCACTCAGGAGGCATGGCTGACAGGTTTTCATGATGAAAAACGCCACCGGAAGCGGCAGTCAGGGCTTTTTCCGAGATATCGGAGGCCAGTACGGTAGTCTCAAACCGGTCTATGCCGTATCCGTGCTTCTCCATATATTCGAATATATATATCGACAGGCCGTAAGGCTCCTCTCCTGTGGAGCAGCCCGCTGACCATAGGCGTAGGTCGTGGCCGTCCGGAAGCGACAGGATCCATGGCAGCGTTTCCTTTGTAAAAACCTCAAAGTGGTCGTTTTCGCGCATGAAAAAAGTATGGTTTGTCGTAAGGCGGTTTATAAGGTTTGCCATCTCCGCGCCAGAGGGTTCGGTCTTGGCATATTCAAAATAATCGCCATAAGTCCAAAAGCCTTTGCCTCGCACGTATGTGCTCAGCCGGCCTTCGACAAGCGAGCTTTTGGCGGCTAGGTTGACGCCGTACTTTTTCTTGATATATTCGGATATATCGAAAAACTCCTGTGAGCCGAGGGCCAGAATCGTGTTCATCGCGCTAGTGGCCGCCAATCATTTCATGAACATTGACAATAAGGCTGATATTGCCGTTGCCCATGATGGTGCAGCCGGAGACGCCCGCTTGCTTGACCTTAAACTTGTTGAGGTACAAGGGCAACGGTTTTACGACGACCTGGAACTTTCCGACAAGGGAGTCTGCGAGCAGGCAGGCGGTGTGGGCCCCTGATTCGACGAGCACAAGGATGCCGTTTGAGATATCCGTCACTGCGCTCTTTATGCCGAAACGCTCATATAGGCGCACGATCGGATGAGCTTTTCCACGCAAAAGTATCATTTCAGCGCCGGATGGGTCAGTGACGATCTGCCCCGCGTCCGCCTTGAACGACTCGCGTATATTGCTTATCGGGATGGAATAGACATCTCCGCCTATGGCGATTTCGATGCACGGTATTATGGCGAGGGTGAGAGGTATTTTCATTATGATATTCGTGCCAAGCCCCTCCCTGCTCTCTATGATGACAGAGCCGCCGATTTTCTCTATATTGCTTTTGACGACATCAAGCCCTACGCCGCGCCCCGAGTACAGGGAAACGTCGTCCCGTGTCGAGAACCCTGGCGCCATAAGCAGATTGTAAATCTCCCTGTCGGTGTATTCGCTTTCAGGTTTGCGCAAGAGCCCGCATGCCCGTGCTTTGCCCAGAATAGCATTCTTGTCGAGGCCTCTGCCGTCATCGCTGACTGAGATGACGACATCGCCGCCGCTGTTCTGGGCAGAAAGGATGACGTGGCCATCCGCAGCCTTTCCTGCCCGTAGCCTGTCCTGCGGGGTTTCGATGGCGTGATCCATCGCATTGCGTACAAGGTGCATGATGGGGTCGAACATAGCGTCCAGAATGGCCTTGTCTACCTCGGTGGCCTCGCCCACCAGAACAAGGGATGCTTCTTTGGCCAGGCTTTTGCACATGTCGCGGACTATCCGGCGCATACGTTGGAACACCGTGGATACAGGCAACATACGTATGGCCATCACCGTGCCCTGAAGCTCGTCGGTAAGCTTGTCAAGCGCACGTGCCGCCTTGCGGAAGTTTGTGAGCTCAAGCCCGCTCAGATCGGGGTTTTCCGTGACGATCGACTCGTTGATGACAATCTCGCCGACAAGGTCGAGCAAGGTGTCGAGTTTTTTCAGCTCGACGCCAATAATGTTCTGTGCGCTGTGAGGGGCGGCCTGAGAGGCGGCGGGCAGCTCGTCTGGGACAGCGTCGGCAGCCGGCTCGTCAGGCGTGTCTGGCGGCGGCACGGCGATAGGCTGGGGGCGCGGCTCCGGCCTTGCCTGTTCGCGGGCGGGCGCCCCGTTCGGATCGTCTGGCATCTTTCTTACAAACGATATGGACTCGACTGACAATGTGCCTTTGATAAGCGTCTCGATCTGCTCACGGAAAAGCGAAGTGGCATAGCTTATGTAGAAGCCGTTTTCGATGATGGTGTTTGCCGCCTCAGGATTGGTTTCGGGGCTTTCCGGTATGGTTCGGTTTACCGTGCCCTTCTCCGAAAGTTTGTTGATAAGCATAAAGGCTCGGATATTCTCCATTTTGGAACCTTCGTTGAAGTGTATATGGAGGCAATATGTTTCGCGTGCGTCCGATTGGGACGTGGCTGCGGCGTTTGCTGTGACTTTCGCGATATTTGCTGTGAGCTCGTTTGGCGCAGGATCGACGCCGAGCATACGTCCGCCTTCGGGGGCTACGGGCATAAAGGCTTCCGGAGGGGGCATTGCCTCTTCCTCAAACCCCTTGTCCTGCAATTTGCCGGTCAGAGCGAGCACGGCGGTCGTAAGCGACGATACATCTGCCTCTAGCGCCTGCCCCTCCTGCACCTTTCTCACCTCTGTTTTGAGAAAGTCCGACACCGTAAGCACCACGTCAAATATCTCGTTGAAGTGTACTGTGTCAAACCCGGAGTCCCGTATCTCCGCAAAAAGCCCTTCGGTCTTGTGCGCCACTTCGGAGATGCCGCTATACGACATCATCGCCGAGCTTCCTTTGATGGTGTGCATTATGCGAAATATCTCGTTTATGTTCTCGCCCGTAAGACGCCCCGACGACTCCGCGGCAAGCAGAATGTCGTCGAGTGAATCGAGCAACGAAAAAGACTCGTATAGATAGAGCTCCAACAAGGAGTCGTTGTTAAACTCGCTCGACATAAAATGTCCCCATTGTTTCCTCCAATCAAGTTGATTTTAGAACCAAAACCATTATAATAAGGTTTTGTTGCATTGTAAAATGAAACATATTTTATTGACGAGGTTTCAGGAGGGATATTGGCAGGATTCAGCGTTAGAAAACCGTTTACGGTATTGGTGGTCGTAGTCGTTGTCTTTGCGCTTGGCATCACAAGCTACCGAAGCATGAAGCCGGAGCTCCTGCCAAACCTTGAGCTTCCATACGTAATGACCATGACGGTCTATCCCGGAGCCACGTCGGAAAAGGTCGAGGCGGAGGTGACGAGGCCGCTAGAACAGGGCTTTGCGACGCTAGGGGGGCTAAAGAACATCAGTTCGCAATCGCGGTCGAACTTCAGCTCCATAACAATGGAGTTCGCCGATGGCGTGAACCTCGACACCGTGACGATCGACATGCTCCAGAGGATCAGCCAGATAGAGGGCGGGTGGGACGATTTGATCGGCACGCCCGTCATCATAAAAATGAACCCTGACATGATGCCCGCCATGATAGCGGCCGTGGAGCGTGAGGGCTACGAAACGGCTGACCTGTCGCGTTTTATGGAGGAGGATCTGGAGCTTAGGCTCGAAGGCATAGACGGCGTCGCGAGGGTCGATGTCAGCGGCAAGCGGCGTGAGCAGGTGAACGTGGTGATACGCGCCGAAAAGGTGGCTGAAGTCAACGCAAGGATAGCGGCCGCCATTGAAAAGGAGATAGACGAGAGGGAGAGAGACCTCAAAAAGACGAAGTCCGAGCTTGAGGGTAGGCTGGAGGACCTCAAGAAAAGCAGCGAGGAAATCGAAAGCGGGGCAAAAGAACTCGCCAGCGGCATGGGTGGAGGATGGGCGCAGTCTGGCGAGGCCATCACCAAGCAGCTGACAAGGCAGGTCGCCGATCTGGACAAGCAGCTAAAAGAGCTGCAAGACGTCCTTGCCGCCATGCCGGAGATGCAGAGGATAGCCACGGAGCTGGCGATAGAGAAAGTGCGGGACGAGGAGTTCGGCGGCACTTTCCCGCCCGGGATGGAAGATATCATAGTTGCGGAGATAACGGCCAGGGTGGCTGCCGAGTTCGATATCCAAAAGGCCCAGATAGAGGCAGGCATAGCCGCGCTCGAATCGGGCATCCAGACCATTACATTGATGATGCCGCAGATATTGGGGCAGGTGCAAGGTGCGCTCGTCACTGCGAACATCGAGGCGCAGCATCAATTGTCGAACGCCGCAGCGCAGATCGCCGCAGCGCAGGGGCAGCTCAACGCAGGCATTATGCAGATAGAGCAAGGCCTCGAACAATTTGAGGACGCCCTCGAAAACGCCCTAAAGCAGGCGGATATGAGCGCAGTGCTGACCATGCCTATGATTTCCACGTTGTTGCAGGCGCAGAACTTCACAATGCCCGCAGGCCTTGTCCGCCAGGAGTTCACGGAGTACCTTGTGCGGGTCGGCGACGAGGTGGCTTCTATAGACGAACTCAGCGACATGGCGCTGATGGACACGGGCGTGGACGATGTAGGCGTCATCAGGCTCTACCATGTGGCGGACGTCTTTATGAGCGACAACCTTTCGGACATCTATGCCAGGATTGACGGCAATGACGGCATCCTGCTCGAATTTATGAAGCAGAGCGAGAGCTCCACTACAGAGGTGACGGACGCGATTCTTGAAAAATTCGCGGAGCTTTCAGCAGAGTATCCAGGGCTGAAATTCACGCCGTTTATGAACCAGGGCGATTATATTTACATGGTCATAAACACGCTTACGTCGAACTTGTTATGGGGCGCGCTTTTCGCCGTGCTTATCCTGCTGCTTTTTCTGAGGGACATCAGGCCGACATTCATCACGCTATGCTCCATCCCGATATCGCTCGTTTTCGCGTTGGTAGCGATGTATTTCGCGGGCGTCTCGATAAACATCATAAGCCTCAGCGGGCTTGCCATCGCCGTAGGGCGATTGGTGGACGACAGCGTCATAGTCATAGAGAACATATACCGTCTAAGGACAAAGGGGTATTCGCCGATAAAGGCGGCGGTGACCGGCACCACGCAGATGCTAGGGCCAATAATCGCGACCACCCTCACGTCGGTGTGCGTGTTCCTGCCAATCGTCTTTGTGGAGGGGCTGACGCGCCAATTGTTTACGGACTTCGCGCTAACCTACGCTTTCGCGCTTGCGGCAAGCACGATAATAGCCATGACGCTTGTGCCGACCTTGGCAAGCGGGATGTTCAAGAATGTGGAGCCAAAGGAGCACCGCTGGGGCGGCCGCACGCTTGCCGTCTATGACAGGGCGCTCGTGTGGTCGCTCAAATACAAGCCGGTGATAATCGTTTTTTCGGTGGCGTTGCTCGCATGGAGCGCATGGGCGGTCGTGGGCAAGGGCTTTGCCTATATGCCAGAGGGGGCGAGCAGCGAGCTTGCCATATCGCTGACCATGCCGAGGGAGACCACGCTGGAGGAACGCAGGGCGGCTGCGGACGAGGCGGAGGAGCGGCTATTGGAGGTCGAGGGCATCGAGACATTCGGCATGATGTCCGGCTCAAGCCAAGGGGGGATGATGGGCTTTCTGATGGGCGGCGGCGAGGGCGGCGTCATGCGGAATGTCAGCTCATATGTGCTGGTGGAGCCGGGCACGGACTCGGCGCAGGTCTCGGACAATATAAGGGCGGCGCTTGACGATATGGACCTTGAGATAAACATCAGCGACGGTGGCGGCATGGACGCTTCGGCGCTTGGAGGAAGCGGCGTCACCGTCAATATCTTTGCCGACCAAGGGACGCTATTGGTGGAGACCGCAAGAATCATCGGCGAGGCCATAGAAGGCGTGACGGGGGTGGAAGGGGTGAACGACGGCCTCGAAAACGCCATGCCGGAGATAAACTTCACTGTGGACCGCATGAAGGCGGCCGAGCACGGGCTCACCACGGCGCAGGTGTTTCAGCAAGTGAATTCCGCGCTGACGGCGGAGAGCAGCGCGACCGAGGTGACATGGCGTGGGGACAGCTATGGCGTGTCGGTCGTAAACGAGCAAGGGCTTGATGACGGGTTCACGCCTGAGTTTGTGAGAGGGCTCACCTTCCCCGTGTCCAAAAGGGACGGCACGACCGAATGGGTGAAGCTTTTGGACATAGCCACCGTAAGCGAGGACGAGACACTGCCGTCCGTGCTCAGGTCTAACCAAAGGCGATATCTGCCCGTCAGGGTGTCAATAGACGCGGAGTATAGCGTGACGCTCGTGGCGCAGGAGCTTGACAGCATCATCGCCGGCCTCGTCTTGCCGCCCGGCGTCACATACGAGATAACAGGCGAGAGCGCTACCATCATGGACGCTTTCGAGCAGCTTGGGTTCATGCTGATTTTGGGGCTGCTGTTGGTCTACTTGGTAATGGTCGCACAATTCCAGTCGCTGTTGAGCCCGTTCATAATAATGTTCACCGTGCCGCTCGCTTTCACTGGCGGCTTCTTGGCGCTGCTTATGACGGGCACGATATTGTCGGTGATATCGCTGCTCGGATTCGCCATGCTTGTGGGGGTCATAGTCGCCAACGGCATTGTTATGATCGATTATATAAACCGATTGCGGCTTGAGGGCATGGAGCGGGTGGCTGCCATACGGGAGGGGGCGGCTGTCAGGCTGCGTCCGATCCTGATGACGGCACTGTCAACCATGGGCGCGTTGGCGGTGATGGCGCTCGGCATCGGCGAGGGGTCGGAAATGATGCAGCCCCTTGCCATCGTCTGCATAGGGGGGCTTGCCTACGGAACCATGATGGGGCTTTTCGTCATACCTGTCATATACGACGCCATGGCGAAGAAGGAGCTGCGTAACGTGGCGGCGGCAGATCTTGTGGTGGATATAGACGCATAATATGTTACAATACACCAAGAGAGTAAGCTAGGCGATCGCGCGATGCTTTATGTGTCGTGAGGAAAGTCCGGGCTCCATAGGGCAAGGGTGCCGGATAACGTCCGGCGCGGGTGACCGTAGGGAAAGTGCAACAGAAACACACCGCCTAAGACTGTGCTTGCACAGGACGGCAAGGTTGAAATGGTGCGGTAAGAGCGCACCGGCGCTCCTGGAGACAGGGCGGCCGTGAAAACCCCACCCGGAGCAAGGCAAGGGGACGCAAAAGTGCTGGCCTGGCATGTCCCCGCTAATTGGTAGCCGCACGAGGCCATTGGCAACAATGGTCCCAGATAGATGATCGTCCACGACAGAACCCGGCTTACGGCTTGCTCTCATTTTTTTGTGTAAGGAAGGTAGACCGAATCTATGCCCGAAAACAGGATGGGCGTCATGCCCATAGGAAAGCTGCTTGCGCGTATGTCCATACCGCCGATGATCTCGATGCTCGCGGTGGCGATGTACAACTTGATCGACAGCCTTTTTGTCTCTATGATCTCCGAGGACGCCATGACCGCCTTGGCCTTGGTCTTTCCGCTTCAGATGATTATGATGGCGGTAAGCGTCGGGATAGGCGTGGGGCTTACATCGCTTATATCGCGGCGGCTTGGCGAGAGGCGCCAGGAGGATGCGGATTCCGCAGCTACGCACGGCATGGTGTTCGCTTTGGCGATATGGGTAATATTCGCCATATTTGGGATATTTTTCGCAGGGGATTTCCTCAGCCTCTTTACGGGGGCGGAAGGGAGCGGCGAAATCTACGAAATGGCGCTTACCTATTGCCGCATAGTGATGATAGGTTCCGTGTCGATATGCTTTTCGATAATGATAGGGAAGACCTTGCAGGCGACCGGCAATATGTTCCACCCCATGCTGTTCAGCCTTGTCGGGGTAGGAACGAACGCCGTGCTTACCCCCATACTCGTTATGGGCTACTTAGGCGCTCCGCAGCTCGGCGTGGCCGGCGCCGCCTATGCCACCGTAATAGGGCAGACAATCGAGCTGGTCATCGCGCTATATATTCTGTTCAGCCGCAAGCACGCGGTAAGTGTAAGCTTCAAGGGCTTTCGCCCGCAGCCCGAGACCATAAAGGACATCCTTGTCGTTGCGGCTCCTACCATGGTGATGCAGGCGGTAATGCCCGTCCTTGTCAGCCTTTTGAACAAAATGTTGTTTGCGCACGGGGCGGCTGTGTTCGTGCTAGGCGTGTATTACAGGCTGTCAACCTTCACGATATTGCCTGTTGTCGGCCTGAACCAGGGGGCGTTGCCTATCATAGGTTATAGTTTTGGCGCAGGGAACCGCCTAAGGCTTATAGCCACTTATAAATATGCGGTGGTTGCCGCGACCATCATAATGGTCATAGGGGTGGCTATATTCTGGATATTCCCCGACCGCATCATGATGCTTTTCAGCGCCAGCCCAGAGACGCTCGAAATGGGGGTCAACGCGCTTCGCACTATCAGCATCGCATGGCTGCCGGCCGCCTTCGGCATCATCACGATAGGGCTGTTCCAGGCGCTTGCGCATGGGGTGTTCGCGCTTATCATCGCCATCGTGAGGCAGCTTGGCTTCATCCTGCCGCTCGCCTATATATTATTGATAAACTTTGGCGTTAACGGCGTATGGTACTCATATCCGCTTGCGGAGATAGGCGCTTTGGCATTGGGAATAATTTTCTTGTACCGTGTATATATAAAGGATATCAAAGGGCTGCCTGACGGCACGCCTGTGGGGGGGAAGCAATGCGAATAGCGACATGGAACGTAAATGGGTTGAGGGCCGTGCTTGGGAAAGGGTTCCTTGACTTCTGCACGGTATGCGATGCGGACATCTATTGCATACAGGAGACAAAGATGCAGCAGGGGCAGGCCGTGGTGGAATTGCCGGGTTACGAACAATATTGGAACAGCGCCGAGCGGAAAGGGTATTCGGGGACTGCGGTGTTTGCGAGGCCGGAGCCGCTGTCGGTCGCCTACGGCATAGGCGTGCCGGAGCACGATGACGAGGGACGCTCCATCACCTTGGAGTTCGATGAGTTTTTCCTTGTGAACGAGTATACGCCCAACGCGCGAAACGCGGAGGACGGCGGGCCTCCTGTGCGTCTCGATTACAGGATGGAGTGGGAGGACGCCCGGCGGGATTATCTAAAGGGGCTTGACGCGAAAAAACCGGTCATCCTATGCGGCGACCTGAATGTGGCGCCGCAGGAGATAGACCTCAAGAACCCAGGCCCGAACCGTGGGCGCGCAGGGTTTACCGACGAGGAGCGAGGGAAGTTTGCGGAGATATTGGATGCGGGCTTTGTGGACAGCTTCCGCCACCTCTACCCCGACAGGACGGAGGCATATAGCTGGTGGTCGTACCGCTACGGCGCCCGCGCGAACAACGCAGGCTGGAGGATAGACCATTTTGTGGTGTCAAGCCGTATCGTTGACAAAGTGAACGACGTGGTGATATTGAACGAGGTCATGGGCAGCGACCACTGCCCCGTACTTCTCGATATTATGTGGTAAAATGAGTGCTTGGTGTATATAGTATGCAAGGAGTGAAGTATGCGGTCTTTGGGTATTAACATAGGGTCTACGACCCTAAAGATGGTTCTGGCAGAGGATGGGCTGCCGATATGGAGCGCTTTCAAGGTCCACGAAGGGGACTTTGGGGCGGCGGCCAGGAAGCTTATAGAGGAAGGCGGCATCCCTGCGGGCACGCCTACGCTTGTGACAGGCAACGAGGGCCGCTTTCTGTTCGATGCGTCGGGCACGCTTGAACCCCTTTGCGTGGAGGCGGCGCTAAAGGCGCTATCGCTCGATGCGGACGCTGTCGTGAGCATGGGCGGCGAAGACCTTATCGTCTACTCCCTTGACAAGGGCAAGATAGTCAACAATTTTTCTGGCAACAAGTGCGCCTCTGGCACCGGCGAGTTCCTTATGCAGCAGCTCGCCCGTATGGACATGGGCATAGAGGATATCGAGAAGGTGCCCGACACCGCCAAGGCATACCCGCTGTCCACTCGCTGCTCCGTGTTTATGAAAAGCGACTGCACCCATAGACTCAACAAGCGTGAAGCGACCAAGGACGACATAGTCCTTTCCCTTTCCGACGTGATGGCGGTCAAGGTCGTGGACTTTCTGAAGCGTGCCAAGGTCACCTCCGGCAAGGTGGCTCTTATCGGGGGCATTACCCTGAACAGGCATATCATACGGTTTATAAGGGAGAAGGCTCCGGAGATAGAGTTTGTGATTCCCGAAACGGCGCCTGTATTCGAGGCATTGGGCGCCGCCGTGCTTGCGCCTGCTTCGGGAAGCCCGCTCCCTGAGACGGACAGGCTGCTCAGGCCGAACGAGATACGTTTCAACCCGCTGCCCGCCCTCAAGGACTGGACGGACAAGGTGAGGTTCTTCGGCGGGACTAGCGAAGCATCCGGAGCGGAGCCCCGCGGCAAGGTCATGGCGGGTCGCAAGTATATCCTTGGCGTGGACGGGGGCTCCACCACCACCAAGGCGTGCCTTGTCGACATGGAGACCGACGAGATAGTGGCGAGCCATTATGGACGCACCCACGGCGATCCCGTAAAGGCGCTGAAAGAGTGCCTGAAAATAATTCAGGACAAGGCTGTCCTTGACACTGGCACAGGTGACGTCGATATACGCCTTGTCGCCACCACTGGTTCAAGCCGCGAGATACTTGGTGTGTTTCTCGAAACGTCGGGCATATACAATGAAATCATCGCGCACTCCGTAGGCGCCACGTATTTCGACCCAGAGGTCGAGACCATATTTGAGATAGGCGGGCAGGACGCAAAATACGTGCTGCTCAAGAACGGCGTGCCCATAGACTACGCCATGAACGAGGCGTGCTCGGCAGGGACGGGTTCGTTCCTCGAAGAAAGCGCGGCGGGCGACCTTTCCATACATAGCGCGGAGGAGATAGGCCCCATCGCGCTCGGTGCGGACGCGCCGCTCAAATTCGGCGAGCATTGTTCGGCATTTATCAACAGCGACATAAGAAAGGCGGTGCAACAGGGCGCAAGCCGCGAGAACATCACCGCCGGCATCGTCTGCTCCATCGTATCGAACTACCTCAACCGCGTGGTCGGGAGCCGCACAATAGGGGGGAAGGTATTTTTGCAGGGCGGCGTTGCGAAAAACCCTGCCGTCCCTCTGGCGTTCGCGATGCTTCTCGACAAGGAGATACTCGTGCCGCCGTCGCCTGAGCTTCTGGGCTGTTTCGGGGTGGCTCTGCTCGCCAAACGCAAGCAGGCCGACGGGCTTCTTGACGAAACAAGGGTGGATATAGGCGAGCTGCTTTCGCGCGAGATAGAATACGAACGTGTGTTCGATTGTAAAGCCTGCGAAAACCTTTGCCCCATCCAGGTGCTGAACATAGAGGATCGCAAGTATATGTTCGGCGGACGCTGCAACAAATACACAAATATGCGAAAGGCCATCAAGGACGTGCCCGTCTTTGACTATGTGGAGAGGCGGCAGCAGCTTATCTTCGAGGAATACGCCGCGCCAAGCGAGCCAAAAGACGCGAAAAGGGATTTCACTGTGGGCATACCGAGGGCGCTTTCGGTGCATACCCTCTACCCGCTTTACTCGTGGTTTTTCCACGAACTTGGCATAAAGACGCTTCTCTCCACCGATGTGGACGCGGAGGGACTTGCACGGGCTGAGTCGGAATATTGCTTCCCTGCGGAGATAGCTCACGGCGCAGTGCAGGACTGCATAGAGAAAGGCGCGGACTATGTGCTGCTGCCGCACTTCCGTGACATGCCTAGCTACGAGGAGAACGTCCATGCGAACTTCTGCCCCATAACGCAGGCGTTGCCATATTATATGGAAAAGGCCTTCCCCGACGTGGACAAGGCGAAGTGGCTTCCGTTGGTGGTCAGCTTCAAGTTCGGCGACGAAAAGGCGCTTGAGCTTTTTCAGGTGATGGGGGGCAGGCTTGGCATCCCAGATGAAGAAACCAAGGCGGCTTTCGCCAAGGCATTGGCAAAGCAGAAAGATTATTTCAGCGCGGCAAGGGCATTGGGGCTTGAGGCCTTGGAAGAAGCGCGCAAGGCGGACAGGCCGGTGATAGCGCTCCTTGGGCGGCCCTACAACGCGTTCACGCCAGAGGCGAATATGGGCATCCCACGCAAGTTCACCACGCGCGGCTATTCCGTCGTGCCCTTTGACATACTGCCGTTCGAGGACGAAAACATCTTCTCGAACATGTATTGGTTCTACGGGCAGCAGGACGTCAAGACCGCGACCCTGCTAAAGAACGAGGACAATATCTACCTAACTTTCGTCACAAATTTCTCATGCGCGCCGGACTCCTTTATCTTACATTATATTAAGTGGATTATGGGGCAGAAGCCTTTCTTGGTGCTGGAGCTTGACTCGCATTCCGCGGACGCCGGCATAGACACGAGGGTCGAGGCGTTTCTGGACATCATCGACGGCTACCGCGCCAAGAGGGGCGAGGCCGAGGCGGAACGCTACGACAACGGCTGGAAGTTTGTATACGACCCCGCGGCATCCACAGAGGACCAAATCAGGGTGGACAACCACAAGACCGGCGAAAAAGTAAGGATAAGGAACAACAAACGCGTAAAGGTGCTGCTGTCAAATATGGGCGCCATCTCCACCGAGTATATGGGGGCGACGCTCAGGGGGCAGGGCATCAACGCCGAGGCTTTGCCTGTCGCCACCGGTAGGACGCTCCAGATAGCCCGCGCCCACGCTTCGGGCAAGGAATGTGTGCCGAGCCATCTGGTGCTTGGCAGCGCGCTTGAGTTCTTTTGGAGCAAGGATTACCGTAAGGATGAGCTATACCTGCTCTTTGTGCCCATCACGACGGGGCCATGCCGCACAGGGCAATACTATATATATTATGAAAATTTGTTCAAGGATATGCGGCTCGAGAACGTGGTCGTCTTTATACTCTCCGCGGACAATTCGTATACCGAGGTGGGCGGGGACTTCGCCAAGGAGATGTGGAAGGGGCTTGTAATCTCGGACTACCTGAAGGACATCCAGAACTCGTTGCTGACCACGGCCTGTGACCCCGTCAAGGCGACCGAGGATTACAAAGCCTCATGGCGAAAACTGATGTCCGCAGTAGAGCGCGAGCCAAAGAGCATATGGACGGAACTCGCCAAGGTTGCGGCCGACGTGAAGAAAATACCCTTAAAGAAAAAATTGGAGGACTGCCCGAAGGTGCTTGTGGTCGGCGAGATCTACGTGCGTCGAGACGACTTTGCCGTGGGCGAGCTGACGGAGCTAATGAGCGAGCGGGGCATCGTGGTGAAGGTGGCGGGCGTAAGCGAATGGATCCACTATCTGGACTTTGTGCGGGAGTACGCCCTCAAGAAACTTATCGCCCTTAGGAAGCCCGGGACGCGGCTTTTCTCAAAGCCCTGGCGCGACCTCAAGATACTGGGCATCGAAATGTGGTGGAAGCATTCTGTGGAGAAAAAGGTGCTGAAGATACTGGGCCCCACCGGGCTTATACCTGAAACGCCCCACGATATGCGTCTTATAATGAAATACAGCCAGGAGCATTTTGTGAACTTGGAGCTCAACTCCGAGATAGCGGTGTCCTCCGGCTCGGCGGCCGCGTCCATGGAGGCAGGCTACTCAGGCATAGTGAACATCGCACCATTCGCCTGCCTGATAGGGCGGGTCATAGAGGGCATATACACGCCATGGGCGCGTGAACGCAACTACCCCATCCTCTCGGTGGAAGTCGATGGCAACCTCCTTCCGCCAAACATCGTAAACAAGCTCAACATCTTTATGGTGAACGTGCTGCGATTCAAAGGGGACGATGATCTCTCGGAACTGGTGGACAGAGCCGAAGATTAGGGCAAATAAGCGAACCGCAAACAGCAAACAGCGAACCGCCGTCGGGAAGTCCCGACGGCGGTTCTGGAGAATGGCCAATGGGCCTAGAGTTGCTGTAACGGCTGCTTGCCCTGATTAGAACGAAACGACCCCAAACAGCTTGAGCACAGATGTGACGAACACGATGGCTATAAGCACGGGCGTCACGACCTTTATGCACATCGACCACGCCTTTTGCGCTTTGAAGGTGTAGCCTGGGGTGCTTTCGATCTCGCCGATGGCGTTTTGTGGCTTCCAGAACCACCCGACGACTATACACATGAACAGTCCGCCGAGCGGCAGGATGAAGTTGTTGACGATCTCGTCCACAGAGCTGAACAGTTCCATGCCGAGGAACACCTCGCCGGAGAACGGAGTCCCTGCAGCGAATGACATGGAGTTCGGGATGGACAGGACGGCAAAGATGACGCACAGGATCGAAACGGCAGCCTTCCGTGAAAGCTTGAGGCTGTCGATCGCGAATGCGCTGCATGCCTCGATAAGCGAAATGGCCGAGGTGAGCGCTGCGAAGAAGATGAGCAGGAAGAATATCGCCCCGAACACCGCTCCGGCCGGCATCGCCTCGAACACGCCCGGCAGGGTGAAGAATGTAAGCCCTACGCCTGCGCCCGGCTCGGCGCCCATGGCGAACACCGCAGGGAAGATGGCGACGCCCGCAAGGAGCGCGACCAGCACATCGAGGCTTGCGACCCTGACGGCGGACTTGGGCAGGTTCTCGGTCTTGCTCAGATAGCTGCCGTAGGTTATCATCGCGCCCATCGCAAGGCTCATAGAGAAGAACACCTGACCGAGCGCCGCAGGCACGGCGCCGAGCGTGAAGCCGTCCACGTTCGCAAACATGAACATAAAGCCTTCGCTCGCTCCCGGAAGCGTCACGGAGCGGATGATGACGATGATAAGCAGCACAAAGAGCGCAGGCATCATTACCTTGTTTGCCTTCTCTATGCCCTTGACTCCGAAGATGCAGCAGAACCATGCTATTGCAAGAAAGATAAAAGTCCATACTAATGGCTGCCACACTCCGAGGGTCAGGTCGCCTCCCGTAAACGCGCTCCAGTCAAGGCCGGCACCTGTGGTGACGAACGAACCCATAAACTTCAGTGCCCAGCCGCCAACCACGCCGTAGTAAGTCATAATGACGAACGGCGCTATGATGGCAAGCACTCCTACGAAGCCCGAACCCTTTTGGATCTTTTTGTACGCTGCTACGGGGCTAAGCTGGGTGAAGCGACCAATCGAAAATTCGCCCAGCAGCACGGGTATGCCTAGCAGTATTACAAATGCCAGATAGATGATGAGAAACCAAAACCCGCCATTGCTTCCCATCAGGTACGGGAATCGCCAGAGGTTACCGACGCCGACGGCTGAGCCGGCGGCTGCCAGTATGAACCCCATAGATGATCCCCATTGTCCGCGGTTATTTTCCATACGTTGCTCTCCTTTCTTTTAAGAGTCCTCATTGATAGTAGGAAAATATGAGTCCAAATACAGATTTAACCAATGTAAGGACGCATTTTAATAGTTTTGCCTCATTATGTCAATAGCATAATTAATTTTGTTATAATGGAGAAAAGCGAAAGAAATATAGAAAAACGGAGGAAACACGGAAATATGGGAAGGCATGGGACGATAGCGGGCCGCAAGGCAGCGCAGGACAGCAAGAGAGCGGCGTTTTTTACGAAGTATGCGAGGGCGATAATAGTGGCGGCGAAGGGCGGAGGTGATCCCGCGTACAACGCGTCGCTAAAGACCGCGATAGACAAGGCGAAAAGCGGGGGAATGCCCAAGGACAAAATAGAGCAGGCCATTAAAAAGGGCACGGGCGAGCTTGCGGGCGACGTGCTTACTGAGGGGCGTTTCGAGGGCTACGGGCCGTCGGGCATCGCTATCATCGTGGACATCCTTACGGACAATATGAACAGGACGACCGCCGCGGTGAAGCACAACTTTGACAAGTACGGCGGCAACCTCGGCGCGCCGGGCTCGGTGTCGTATATGTTTGATCGAAAGGGCGTAGTCCTTATCGAGAAAAGCGCGGCGGACGAGGACGCCATTATGGAGGCAGGGCTTGACGCAGGGCTTGAGGATGTGCTTGACGCGGGTGACTACTGGGAAGTGCGTACCTTGCCGGAGGATCTTCATGCGGTGGCAGACGCGTTGCGCGGAGCCGGATATGAGCTTGAGGAAGCCGATGTGGATTTCATTCCGAGCATGGAGGCCGAGCCTAAGGATGATGAGGCGCGGAAACTGTTGACAAAGATGCTGGACGCTTTTGAGGATGATGACGATGTGCAAAAGGTCTATACAAACCTTGGTGCAGAGGGGCTATGATGCCAAAGATAATGATAGTCGATGATGCCGCTTTTATGCGGATGATGATAAAAGAAAACCTAAAGAAAGCAGGGTTTTCCGACTTTGTCGAAGCGGGCAACGGCGAGGAGGCCATTGCGGTGTTCAATGAAGCCAAGCCCGACTTGGTGCTGCTAGACATCACGATGCCGGTCAAGGACGGACTTGCGGCGTTGCAGGAAATACGTGCGAACGACCCTGGCGCACAGATTGTCATGTGTTCCGCCATCGGGCAGGAAAAGATGGTCATAGAAGCGATAAAGATGGGCGCGCTCGACTTTATCGTCAAGCCTTTCAAACCAGAGCGGCTGGTGCAGACCGTCAGGAACGTGCTCGGATGAGCCTGGCGAAGTCGCTGTCCACGATGCTCGGCGGAAGCCTAGGCATCAGCAAGCCGAAAGTGAGGGCGCTCGACCACGAGGGGCTTGTCGATGCCTTGGGCAGTACGGATGGCGGCTGCGTCGCGGTCACGGTTCGCTATAATGGCGACGCGAGCGGTAGCCTGGTGTTTTTGCTAGGCCGTGAGGATGCGGAAGGGATTGCAGGAATATTGGTGGACGGCACGTGCGGCGATGACGGCGATGGCAATAGTGCCGTGCCGGGAGACATTTCTGAGCTGGGGCTTTCGGCGATAAAAGAGATGGGCAATATGCTGGGGTCTGCGTATCTCGGTGTCGTTTCGACGCTTACAGGGCTCGCTTTTGACATGTCGACACCTTGTGTGGACGTGGGGGTCGCTGGGGCAGAGGCGGCCTTGGCCGTGCCTATGGCGGAGTTTTCGACCGATGATGGCAAGCCATTTATCATTGAAGAGTGTTTTTCAGCTGGAAAGCGCGATTTCAAAAACTATATGGTCCTATTTGCGGACATCCCATTTGAGGACGAAGTTTTGTCAAAACTCGCAGAAAGAACCTAAGCAGAACGGAGGATGCAATATGGCGGATTATATTGAAGAAGACGGTTTTGAGGAAGAGGACACCCAGCGAGGACGATACCTTACCTTTACAATTGAAGACAATGTCTACGGGCTGCCAATCCGGTTCGTGCTTGAGATTATCGGTGTCCAAACAGCGACGAAGGTGCCGGAAACGCCGGACTATGTAAAGGGCGTCATCAATCTGCGTGGCCGGATTGTTCCGCTTATCGACGTAAGGCTCAAGTTTGGAAAGGCGGAGCTGGCTTACACCGAGCGCACCTGCATTATCGTGATCGATGTCAATTCGATTGCCGTAGGGCTTATAGTGGACAAGGTAGACGACGTGCTATCGCTCGACGACAGCCAGATCGCGCTTCCGCCGCCCGGAGGCACGCTTGGGTTTGAGAACCGCTATATCGAGGGGCTTGGCAAGGTGGAGAACACCGTGCTGCTCTTGCTGGATGCGGAAAAGCTTCTCAAGACCGAAGAAATGGAGATAATCGAGGAAATCGCGGACGGCAATGCGTGACGATGCAAAAGTCAAGGTTTTGGTCCTTGACGATTCATTATTGTTTCGCGAGTTTATGGCAAAAGGGCTTGAGGGCGACGGTCGAATCGAGCTGGTCGGCTTCGCGAGGGATCCATTCGATGCAAAGGACAAAATCCTAAGGCTCGCCCCCGATGTGATGACGCTTGAAATCGAGATGCCGCGCATGGACGGGATCAAGTTCTTGCGTCGCCTTATGCCGCAATACCCGCTGGCCTCCATAGTTGTCAGCTCGCTGAAAGCCAGCGTTTTCGAGGCGATGGATGCGGGCGCGGCAGATTTTATGGCGAAGCCGGACAGTTTGACGGATGACCCCAAGGATTTCTTCGTGGATCTGAAAAGCAGGATCATCGCGGCTTCACGGACGCGTTTTGCTTATCGCCGCCGCACGAATACAGGCATCACCCTTGAAGCCGAGGGGTTGAGAGGGGAGATAGACCCGCAAAGCATCATCGCTATCGGCGCTTCCACCGGCGGCACAGACGCAATCAACAGCATACTTACAAAATTTTCGCCGAATATGCCGGGCATGGTGGTCGTTCAGCATATGCCGGCGGGCTTTACGGCGATGTACGCGAAAAGGCTTGATGAGGACACGAACCTGGACGTCAAAGAGGCGGAGGACGGCGATGAGGTAAGGCCGGGGAGGGTGCTGATCGCCCCGGGGGATTATCATTTGCGAGTGGAGAGAGTCGGCACAGGGAAAGAGAGAAGCTCCATCGCCCCTGCCTACCGTGTGCGGTGCGGGCAGGGGCAGAAGGTGGGCGGGCATAGGCCGTCGGTGGATGTGCTCTTCGATTCTGTAGCGGAAGCGGCGGGCTCGCACGCCCTTGGAGTGATTCTTACAGGAATGGGCACGGACGGCGCGGCAGGCCTCAAGAAGATCCGCGATTACGGCGGATATACAATAGGCCAGGACGAACGTAGCAGCGTGGTCTACGGCATGCCTATGGCAGCGTATCTGTCAGGGGCTGTTATGGTGCAGTTTCCGCTCTATAGAATTCCTGACGAAATCGTGCGTAAACTCTCTGAACGATAGATTTTTATAGGTTTTCATGGTAAGCTTTTGACCGTGGATTTATTTTTGTGAGAAAGAAGAAAGTGGTGAAAAATGACAACGAAAAAGAACAAGATAGTCGCAACAATGGACGGCAACGCAGCCGCTTCGCATGTGTCATATGCGTTTACGGAGGTCGCCGCGATTTATCCCATAACGCCTAGCTCCCAGATGGCAGAGGTCGTCGACGAATGGGCGGCATATGGCCGGAAGAATATCTTCGGGCAGCCTGTGCGCCTGACGGAAATGCAGAGCGAGGCCGGCGCCGCCGGCGCGATGCATGGGTCGCTTCAGGGGGGGGCTCTGACGACCACTTACACGGCATCTCAGGGGCTGCTTTTGATGATACCCAATATGTACAAGATAGCCGGGGAGTTGCTGCCTGGCGTTTTCCATGTGAGCGCACGCACGCTTGCGGCGCACGCTTTGTGCATCTTCGGCGACCACTCGGATGTTATGAGCGCCAGACAGACGGGCTTCGCCATGCTTGCAAGCTGCTCGGTGCAGGAGGTCATGGACATCGGCGCGGCGGCGCACCTTTGCGCCATCAAGGGCCGTGTGCCGTTTCTGCATTTCTTCGACGGATTTCGGACTTCGCACGAAGTGCAGAAGATTGAAGCATGGGACTATGAAGACCTTGCGGAAATGGTCGATATGGAAGCGATACAGGCGTTCCGCGACCGCTCGCTCAACCCAGAGCGGCCGGTGACGCGCGGCACGGCGCAAAACCCGGACATCTTTTTCCAGGCCAAGGAATCGGCACAGCCTTATTACGACAGGCTTCCTGCCATAGTCTCCGACTACCTTTCGCAGATAAGCGAGAAGACGGGGCGTCCGTACCACTTATTCGACTATGTGGGCGCGCCAGACGCCGAACACGTGATAGTGGCAATGGGTTCGGTCTGCGAAACCGTGGAAGAAGTGCTGGAGAACGTGCTTTCGAACAAAAAGGTAGGGCTTGTCAAGGTAAGGCTTTACCGACCCTTTGTAGAGGAAGCTTTTGTCAAGGCGCTGCCGGCTACGGTGAAGCACATCGCGGTGCTCGACCGTACCAAGGAGCCCGGCGCCACTGGCGACCCGCTCTACCTTGACGTGCGCTCTACGTTTTACGGCAAGGCGGGCGCGCCTGAGGTCTATGGAGGCCGCTACGGCCTCGGCTCCAAGGATACAACGCCTGGGCAGATCGTGGCGGTCTACGACAACCTGGCTGCGGCTGGGCCTAAGGACAAATTCACCATAGGCATAACAGACGACGTCAACAACTCGTCACTGGATTACGACCACAAACTGTCGGCCGAGCCGGAGGGCACTATTATGAGCAGGGTCTGGGGCCTCGGCTCCGACGGCACGGTCGGCGCCAACAAGACGGCAATAAAAATCATCGGCGACCACACGGATATGTATGCACAGGGATATTTCTCATACGACTCCAAAAAATCGGGTGGGGTCACAATCTCCGATTTGCGTTTCGGCAATCTTCCGATCAAGTCGACTTATCTGGTGAACAGCGCCGATTATGTTGCTTGTCATAATCAGGCATATTTGGAACAATATGACATGACAAAGGACCTGAAGCCCGGGGGCATCTTCGTGCTGAACACCATATGGGGCAAGGATGAGCTTGAGGAGCATCTGCCGGGGGCGGTCAAGCGCGCGCTCGCGGAGAAAAAGGCGAAGTTCTATATTATCGATGCGTATAGGACCGCGCTTGAGATAGGCCTAGGTGGCCGCATCAACATGATAATGCAGGCGGCGTTTTTCGCGCTGACGAAAGTCATGCCGATAGAGGAGGCCGTGAAATACCTGAAGGCAGGCATCGAAAAGGAGTACGGCAAAAAAGGTCAAAAGGTGCTCGATATGAACTATGCGGCCGTCGACCGCGGCCTTACGGATTTTGAAGCGATAGATGTCCCTGACGCGTGGCTGAACGCACCGGACAAGGGAGCCGTCTGCAAAGAGACCCCCGAATTTATAAGCGACGTGCTTGTTCCTATGACCAGGCAAGAGGGCGGGAAGCTTCCTGCGAGCACGTTTGCAGGCCGCGAGGACGGCACTTTCCCGCAGGGGACCTCGGCGTACGAGAAACGCGGCGTCGCGCTCTCGATACCGACATGGATTCCCGGCAAGTGCGTACAGTGCAACCAATGCTCTTTTGTATGCCCTCACGCAAGCATTCGTCCTGTGCTTTTGACAGACGCTGAGAAGGCGGCGGCGCCGGCGGGGTTTGAAGCGATACCAGCGGTCGGGAAGGGCTTTGAGGGGCTTTCTTATCGTATCCAGGTGAGTCCGCTAGATTGCATGGGCTGCGGAAATTGCGCGGATATCTGTCTGGCGAAGGAGAAGGCGCTCGTGATGACCGAGGCCGGATGGGATCCCGCCGAAGAAACGAACTGGGAGTATTTTGCGACGCTGCCGGTGCGCGACGGGCTTATGAACAAGGAAACAGTCAAGGGCAGCCAGTTCGCAAAACCGTATATCGAGTTTTCGGGCGCTTGCATGGGTTGTGGCGAAACTCCTTACATAAAGGTGGTCACACAGCTCTTTGGCGACAGGATGATGATAGCGAATGCGACGGGTTGTTCGTCCATCTGGGGGGGCTCCGCGCCGTCGACGCCGTATTGCTCGGACGACAAAGGCCGTGGCCCGGCGTGGGCGAACTCATTGTTCGAGGACAATGCGGAGTATGCCATGGGCATGGCTATTGCGAACAAGCAGATACGGGGCAGGCTTGCGTACAAGACGCACGAGCTGCTTGCCTCCCCGAATGCAAGCCAAGGGCTGAAAGACGCCGCGCAGGAGTGGCTTGACCGTATGGGCGAGGGCGGAGCGGAGGCCCGTGCCGCAGCGGACGCATATGCGGAAAAGCTGACTGAAAGCAAGAGCGAAAAGCTTTGCGGCGAGATACTTGCCGACAAGGACTACTTTATGAAGCAGAGCATCTGGGCTGTGGGCGGCGACGGATGGGCGTACGACATCGGCTACGGCGGCCTCGACCATGTGATCGCCTCTGGCGAAAACGTCAATCTGCTCGTCTTTGACACCGAGGTCTACTCAAACACTGGCGGACAGGCTTCAAAGGCGACGCCCACGGCGGCAATCGCCAAGTTTGCGGCTTCGGGCAAACGCATGAAGAAGAAAGACCTTGCGATGATGGCGATAAGCTATGGCAGCGTCTACGTGGCGCAGGTGAGCATGGGCGCGGACAAGAACCAGTTTATGAAGGCCGTCCTTGAGGCGGAGGCATTTGACGGGCCATCCATCATCATATGCTATGCACCATGCATCGCCCACGGGCTCAAGAAGGGTATGGGCAAGACGCAGGAGGATATGAAGGATGCGGTGGCGTGCGGATACTGGCATCTCTTCCGCTACAACCCGCTGCTTAAGAACGAGGGGAAGAATCCGTTCACGCTTGACAGCAAGGAGCCGACGGCGAGCTTCCGCGACTATATCATGGGGCAGGTGCGATATGAGTCGTTGTCGCATGAGTTCCCGGATGTGGCGGAAGGGCTGTTTGAGGCCTGCGAGGATGACGCAAGCGGGCGGCTTGCTCAGTATAAGCGGCTTGCGCAGATGTAAGCCACTTCCCCATCCAGAAGGGGGCTGCCGCTTTCAGGTACGTTTAAGCGTGGCGTGGCAAGGTGGTGGAAGATAACCGCTGAAGGAGGGTGTTTAAGATGAATGATTACGAGAACAGGGATTTTGCGTCGCCGTTTGCGCCGGAGCCGGAGCAACCAGAGCCGGAGCCGATGGAGCCGGAGCAGCCGGAGCAGCCGAATTTCATACTGAGAGAGCCGGAGCAGCCGTATACGCAACAACCGTATACGCAGGCGCATATGTCGCCGTATGCCCAGCAGCCTTATACGCAGGCACAGTCGCCGCATCAGCCGTACAACCAGGTGCAACCGCCCCCGCCAGCTCAGGCGTACGTGCATCCGGGGCAGGGCTATGCACCCCCAGGGCAGGTCTACGGGCAGCCGGGTCAGGCACCGCCCCCGAGGCAGCTTTACGGCTCGTCGCCGTACAGCCAGTTCGCACAGGCCCAATACGGGCAGCAACCGTCGCCTCCCCCCTCTAAACGCAAGAAGGAAAAAGAGCGCAAGGAGCGCCCGCCCGGATCCGGCATCGGCCGCAAGAACATGGCGGTGCTTGTCGTCGTCATCATCGTCGCTTGCGTTGTGTCCGGCATCGGAGGCGGCATTATAGGCGCGGGGATGAACCCTGGCCAGATAATCACCATGGACGGCGGCACCGTCGTGACGATAGAACCCTCGTACGATATCACGACGACCGAGGCCGTAGCGAAGAAAGCGCTTTCGTCTGTGGTAGGCATCACGGCAACAGGCAGGTACGGTATGGGCTCCTTGCCTTTCGGGTTTGGCGAAAGGGAAGTAAGCGGCGTGGGCACAGGCATGATAATAGATGCGAACGGCTATATCCTGACCAATTCGCATGTGGTGATGGACGGCAGCGTTGACGCGATCGATATACTTTTGAGCGACGGCGATGAGATACCCGGCACGCTTGTATGGAGCGATGCCGGCTTGGACCTCGCAGTGGTGAAAGTGGAGGCGAGAGGGCTTGCACCGGTGGAGCTTGGAGACTCAGGCGCTGTGCTAATAGGCTCGTATGTGGCAGCCATAGGCAACCCGCTCGGGCTGGAGTTCAGCGGAAGCGTCACGTCGGGCGTGGTGAGCGGGCTCGACCGCACGATAACCGTGGCTGACGGGATGGGTGGCTACACCAGGATGCAAGGGCTTATCCAAGTGGACGCGGTCATCAACCAAGGCAATAGCGGCGGGCCTCTGCTCAACAACCGCGGGCAGGTCATAGGCATCAATACGGCGAAAGCCGATGCGGAGGGGATGGGCTTTGCCATCCCGATAAATACCGCCATACCTATCGTCGAGAAAGTCATAAGGGACGGAAGTTTCGAACGTGTGTTCATGGGCGTAAGCGCGGCGGACGTGGGCGTGATAAGGGATAACTACCCCAATGTGGAGCTGATGGTGGACAGCGGCGCGTGCATCACGGATGTGGCGCCGGCGTCTCCGGCAGAGCGGGGGGGGCTGATGGTCAAGGACGTCATCACCGCCATAGATGGCAATGAGATCGACGGCAGCGACTCGCTTATAAAGCTGCTTTTGGGGTATAGTTCCGGCGACACCATCACGGTCGTTTTCGACCGTGACGGCGAGGCGATGGAAGCCGAGGTGACCTTGGTTTCGCAGTCGGAGCTGGAAAGGATACAGCAGGAGGTGAACCCCTTCCGGGAGCCTGAGCGCGGCAACGCCGGCCGGTAGGCTGTAAAACCGTTCGATATTGTGATATACTTCGTGGTCGGGTGCGTAAGCACCGGATGTTGTTCGCTGTGCGGGCGGCATTGGCGGTGGATTAACTATCATGTGAAAGGGAACGGTAAGGTAAGAATATGAAAGCGACGTTTATAGAGAAGCAGGATGCGAAAGTAAAATTTGAGCTTGAGTATACGGCGGAGGAGTTTGAGGCGGCGCTTATAGATGCCTACAAGCTGATGAAAGACCAATTCCGTATCGATGGGTTTCGTAAAGGCAAGGCTCCGCGCAAACTCATAATGCAGCACTACGGGGAGCATGTGTTCGATGATGATGCTATCGAGGGCTTACTCCAAAAGGACTATCCAGCCGCGTTGCTCGAGCTTGGCATAGAGCCTGTTTGCAGGCCGGAGGTCGATTTTCCGGAGATAAAGCATGGCGAAGGGTTTGTGGTGAAGATCGAAGTGGAGACCCCGCCCGAATTTGACGTCAAGGATTATGAGGGCGTCAAAATAGAGAGCGTCAGCTACCCGGCTTCGGATGAAGACGTCGAGAAGCAACTGGAGCAAGCACAGAACCGAGGCATGAGGCTTGTGGAAAGCGATGGGGAAGCAGGGGACGGCGATACGGTCAATATCGACTACTCGGGTTCTATTGACGGCGTGAAGTTTGACGGCGGCACGGATGCAGGCCACAACCTCAAGCTCGGGTCGGGCGCCTTCATCGAGGGTTTTGAAGAACAGCTTCTGGGCAAGAAGGCTGGCGACGAGGTGGATGTAAAGGTGACCTTCCCAGACGAGTACCATGCGGACACGCTTGCGGGGAAAGAGGCTGTCTTTGCCGTAAAGGTGAACGAGGTGAGGGTCGAGGAAAAGCCGGAACTCAACGATGAGTTTGCGCAGGATATCAGCGAATTCGACACCCTTGACGAGCTTCGTGCGGATATCAAGACGAAGCTTGCGGAGCAAGGCGTGCTCAGGGCTGAGATGGAGATGAAGGACGCCATCCTGCAAAAGATCTACGAGGCCAACGATATAGATGTGCCGACGGTGATGGTTGACGACCAGCTTGAAGATATGCTGAAGGAGTTTGAGCAGGGCGTAAAGCAGCAGGGCTTCAAGTTGGAGCAATACTTCCAAATGACAGGGCAGGTGCCGAACGAGCTGCGAGAGCGTATCAAGGAAGACGCATACAAGCGTGTCAAAACGAAACTTATCGTGCAGAATATCGCGAGGCTGCAGGGCTTTGAGGCAAGCGAGGAAGAAGTGGAGGACGAACTTGCCAAGATGGCCGAGCAGTACGGCATGGAGAAGGAAAAACTGAGGGATGTGCTTGGGGAGTTCCAGATAAAGCTGCTAAAGGATGATATCAAGAACAAAAAAGCGGTGGACTACATCTACGCGAACGCTATAACGGGAGAAGCTTAGCAAAAGGGAAAGACGGGAGGAATAGCTATGGCGCTGATACCTTATGTAATAGAGCAGACAGGCCACGGAGAGCGGTCTTACGACATTTACTCCAGATTGCTCAAGGACAGGATAATATTTTTGGGCGAGGCCATCGACGAGCATATCGCATCTCTCGTCGTGGCACAGCTTCTCTTTCTTGAGGCCGAAGAAAGCGACAAGGACATCAATATGTATATCAACAGCCCTGGCGGCTCTGTGAGCGCAGGCTTGGCGATCTACGACACCATGCAGTATATTCGCTCGGACGTGAGCACCATCTGCGTAGGCATGGCGGCGAGCATGGGCGCGCTCCTTCTTTCGGCCGGCGCAAAGGGCAAGCGGTTTGCGCTTCCGAATGCCGAGATCATGATTCATCAGCCTATGGGTGGCGTTCAAGGCCAGGCGGAAGACATCAAGATCCACGCCGAGCATATACTTAGGACTCGTGAGAGGCTCAACAGGATACTTTCTGAGCGTACGGGGCAGCCGCTTGAACGCATCGCAGTCGATACCGACAGGGACAATTTCCTTTCAGGCCGTGATGCGGTGGCGTACGGCCTTATCGACAGGGTGATAGAGTCGCGTACATAGTAAACAAGGCAAGCAAAATCAATGGGACGGCAGAAAAGTTATATTATTAAGCGAAATAAAAATGGAGGCATGTAGTGGCACAGAGTGATGACAGAAGGCAGCTAAGATGCAGCTTTTGCGGGAAGACGCAGGATGAGGTGAAGCGGCTTGTCGCAGGGCCGAATGTGTATATCTGCAATGATTGCATTGAGCTTTGCATAGATATTCTTCGTGAGGAGGAGGAACAATATGCACGTGAGAATCGCGTATATGGAGGCGAACGCGACGGGCGCCTGTATGTTCCGAAGCCCAGAGAGATCTATGAGGCGCTGTCCGACTATGTGATAGGGCAGGATGAGGCGAAGAAGGTGCTGTCGGTGGCGGTGTACAACCACTACAAGCGTATAAACTATGCGGGGAACTATGACAACGACGGGGTGGAGATACAAAAGAGCAATATCGTGATGATAGGGCCTACGGGATCGGGCAAGACGCTGCTGGCTCAGACATTGGCACGGATTTTCAATGTGCCGTTCGCGCTTGCGGACGCCACGGCGCTGACGGAGGCGGGCTATGTGGGCGAGGACGTCGAGAACATATTATTGAAGCTTATCCAGGCGGCGGACGGCGATATCGCGAAAGCCCAAAAGGGCATCATATACGTGGACGAGATCGACAAGATTTCACGCAAGGGCGACAATGCCTCGATAACGCGCGATGTTTCCGGCGAAGGGGTGCAACAGGCGCTTTTGAAAATCATAGAGGGGACCATTGCCAATGTGCCGCCGCAGGGCGGGCGCAAGCATCCGCATCAGGACTTCATACCATTTGACACGACGAATGTGCTGTTTATCTGTGGCGGGGCGTTCGACGGGCTCGAAAAGATAATCCTGCGTCGCATAGGGGAGAAGACCATCGGCTTCAACAGCGAGTTCAAGATGAACAAGGAGGAAAAGGCCGATGTGCTGAAAAAATTGCAGTCGGAGGATCTTTTGAAGTACGGGCTGATTCCTGAGTTTATCGGGAGGCTGCCAGTGATGTGTACGCTGCACGAGCTTGACGAGGATGCCCTCGTTCAGATAATAACGGAGCCAAGAAATTCGCTGCTCAAGCAATACAAGAAGCTCTTTAAAATCGACGGGGCGGATTTGGAAATAGAAGAAAGCGCGATACGCAAGATCGCCGAGAAGGCTATAGCGCGCAAGACAGGGGCACGAGGCCTGCGCAGCATATTTGAGCACGCGATGACGGACATAATGTTTGAGATACCGTCCAGGTCGGACGTAAAAAAGGTCGTTATCACCGAGGCGGCAATAGAAAAGGATACGCATCCTACGCTTGTGCTGGCGGATATGCCGAGGCTGTCCGGGGACTTGGAGATTGATGCGCTGATAGAGGGTGAGGCACAGAACGTGTCCTGACATCGCATAACATATGGAGAATGAATTAGCACACAACGATATCTTTTCAGGGCGGCGCATGCCTATGCCGGTCATACCGCTTCGCGGGATGGCGGCGTTTCCGAACATGGTCTTTCACTTTGATATAGGGCGCGAGAAGTCTGTAAATGCTCTTGAAAAAGCTATGATGAGCAACCAGATCATCTTTTTGGTGGCCCAGAAAAACCCGGAGACTGAGTTGCCGACTGCAGAAGAGTACTATATGGTGGGGACTGTTGCGAAGATAAAGCAGATGCTCAGGCTGCCGGGCGATTCCATACGTGTGCTGGCTGAGGGGACTGCGCGCGGGCGTATAGAGGAAATAACAGCGGAGGCCCCTTTTGTCGAAGCGGTTGTTACGGAGATACCTCACGAGAGTTTCTCTGAAATACCTCCGCGTATCGAAGCGCTGACGCGCCTTGTGCTTGAAAGCTTTGACGAATATCTGTCTTTGAACGAGAGGCTGCCCTCGGAGGCCTTCGCCTCGATCGAGTCTATAGATGACCCAGGCACAATGGCTGATACCATCGCCTCACATGTGGATTTCAAGACGGAGCTGAAGCAGCAGATACTTGAGGCTTTTGACATAGGGCAGCGGCTTGAGATGCTTGAAGGGATGTTGAAAAAGGAAATCGAGATTGTTCGCATCGAGCAGGATCTCACAAAAAAAGTCCGGGTCAATATTGGCAAAAACCAAAAGGAGTACTATCTTCGTGAGCAGCTCAAGACAATCCGTGAGGAGCTCGGGGATGACGAGAATGCTGAAGAGGAGGCCGCTGATTGGCTGAAGAAGCTGAAAAAGCTGAAGCTCGGCAAGAAGGTCTTTGAAAGAGTCGAAAAGGAGATCAAGAGGTATTCCCGCATGCAGCCGGGCTCGGCGGAGGCTACAGTCGTGCGAACTTATATAGACGGTGTCTTTGATTTGCCGTGGAACGCCTATAGCGCGAAGGATATAGATACCCGTGCGGCATCGAAAAAGCTGGATGAGGATCACTACGGGCTAGAGAAAGTCAAGGAGCGCATCCTTGAATATCTGGCCGTAATGCAGCTTTCGCCGTCGCTCAAAGCCCCAATCATCTGCCTTGTGGGGCCGCCAGGCGTGGGCAAGACCTCGATAGCGCGATCCGTGGCGGACGCGATGGGGCGGTCTTTTGTGCGCATGTCGCTTGGCGGCGTACGGGACGAGGCCGAGATAAGAGGCCACCGCCGTACGTATATAGGTTCTATACCAGGCCGCATAATAAACGGCATGAAAGAGGCCAAGACGATGGACCCAGTGTTTTTGTTCGACGAGGTCGACAAGATAGGCACGGATTTCCGTGGCGATCCCGCGTCCGCACTGCTTGAAGTGCTAGACCCAGAGCAGAACAAAGAGTTTACCGATCATTACTTGGAGTTTGCGTTCGATCTGTCCAAGGTGTTCTTCATCACTACGGCGAACACGACGGACACTATACCCAAGCCGCTGCTCGACCGGATGGAGCTTATTGAGGTGCCAGGCTATACGGAGCACGAAAAAGTGAAGATTGCCGAGCAATACCTTATCCCCAAGCAGCTCAAGGAGCATGGGCTTGACGCGACTATGCTTGCGATACAGGGGTCGGCGTTGCATGGGATCATCAATCATTATACGCGCGAATCGGGCGTAAGGAACTTGGAGCGGAACATAGCTGGCATATGCCGCAAGGCGGCGCGGCGGATAGTCGAGAACAAGACCAAGAAGGCCGTGATAAGCTCGCGGAACCTTGAGAAATACCTCGGCAAGCATATGTTCAGGTACGATACGGCTTTTCAGGGTACGCTCGTGGGGGTGACGGCGGGGCTTGCGTGGACGGCAGTGGGCGGAACGACGCTTTCTGTAGAAACCTCGGCTGTTTTAGGCAAGGGGAGCGTGGTTCTGACGGGGCAGCTTGGCGACGTGATGAAGGAGTCCGGCAGCGCTGCGATCTCATATATCCGTTCTATTGCGGCAAGCGTTGGGGTGCGTGAAAATTTTTATGACAAATACGACATCCACATCCATGTGCCTGAGGGGGCGACGCCTAAGGACGGGCCGTCTGCCGGCGTTACGATGTGCATGGCGATACTGTCCACGCTCACGAAGATACCGGCACGTCAGGATGTCGCCATGACGGGCGAGATAACCTTGCAAGGCAAGGTGTTGCCGGTGGGGGGCATAAGGGAGAAGGTCTTGGCGGCTCATAGGGCAGGCATAAGGAAGGTGCTGCTTCCTCGCGACAACGCCGTCGACCTTGAGGAAATACCGAATGAGGTTCGCAAGGCGACGGAGTTTGTGCTGCTTGACCACGCAAATGATGCGATACCGCACATACTTACGAAAGCGCCCAAACCCTCCAAGAAAAATGATAATAAAAAGAGCTGACATTCTGGCGACTGTGGTGCGCCGTGACCAATACCCATCGGCTGGACCGCCGGAAATCGCTTTTGCGGGGCGGTCGAATGTGGGCAAGAGCTCGCTTTTGAACCTTATCACGAACAGGAAGAGCCTGGCACGGGTCAGCGGCAGCCCTGGCAAGACCCAGACGATAAATTTTTATTCTGTCAACGGCGATGAGTTCCGCATAGTCGACCTGCCGGGCTATGGGTATGCACGTGTGTCCCGCAGCGTTTCGGAGAAGTGGGGCGCGATGGTCGAAAGCTATCTTGGGGGGCGGGACACGCTCAGAGCGGTGTGCGTGCTGGTGGACATCCGGCATGAGCCGACGGGGCAGGACGGGCAGCTTGTGGAGTATCTTGCGCACTATGGCATCCCTGCGCTTATCGTGGCGACTAAGGCGGACAAGATCGGCACAAACATACGTTCTAGGCATTTGGCGGCTATACGCAGCGCGCTCGGGCTGCCGGACGGGGAGCGTGTGGTGTGCGTGTCGTCGCTGAAACGGACGGGCGTGGAGGAATTGCTTGGGGCGATGGAGGGTTATTTGCAATGAATGGAGCGAGTGGAGAGCGAGGTGAATGCGGTGGGTGATTACAAGCAGGGCGAGGCGATTTTTACGCAGGAGCGAATTGAGGCGAGGGCGGCTGAGATAGGCAAGCAGATCACGGCCGACTATGCGGGCAAGGAAGTGGTGCTTATCGGCATATTGACGGGCTGCGTGATGTGGCTGTCCGAGATAATGAAGTCGATAGGCCTTGACACCGCCGTGGATTTCATGTCCGTTTCGAGCTATGGCGCGGCGACGAAATCGTCCGGCATCGTGAAGATTTTGAAAGATCTTAATATTAATATAGAGGGGCGGCATGTTATCATTGTAGAGGACATCATAGACAGCGGCACGACGCTCGACTATCTGTGCAACTATCTTGAGGGGCACGGGACGGCCAGCCTGAAGGTATGCGCCATGCTCGACAAGCCTTCGGGGCGGCGCATAGATATAAATGCGGATTATGTAGGCTTCACGGCACCGCCTGCATTTTTGGTCGGGTACGGGCTTGATGCAGACCAGAGGTATAGGAATCTACCGTATATCGCGGCGCTTGAAGTGTAGTCAACAATCAATTCGTTAAGGGTAGTTTGCGGTTTATTTAAGAGGAGGATTATCAGAATGGGTTACAAAGTAGGAGTGGGCATCTCAAACAAGCATTTGCACGTGTCGGACGCAGACCTCGAAACGCTCTTTGGGGCGGGGGCGAAGCTTACGCCGATAAAGGAACTGGTGCAGCCAGGCCAGTACGCGGCCGATGAGAGGGTCGATATCGTCGGGCCTAAGAGCACGTTCAAGGGGATTCGCATCATAGGGCCGACGCGGCCGCAGACGCAGGTCGAGATCTCGGCGACGGACGCCCGTGCGCTCGGGCTTGACGTGCCTGTGTGCGAGTCGGGCAAGCTGGACGGGACGCCGGGCGTGAAGCTGGTGGGGCCGGCAGGCGAGCTTGATCTCGCTGAGGGCGTGATGATAGCGCTCAGGCATATACACCTTTCTCCGTCCGAGGCCGAGGAAGCGGGCTTGAAGGACAAGGACATTGTGGATGTGCAGACTTTTGGGACGCGGCCGGTCATCTTTCAGGATGTACTTATCCGCTCGGGCGACCCGCACAGGAACGAATTCCACATCGACACGGACGAAGCGAACGCGGCCGGCGTCGAGAACTATCAGGAGGTGGAGATCATTTCAGGCCCCAAGTAGGGGTATGGCCTATAGGCGGCGGGCGATGGCGATTACGTCGCCAAGTACGGCGCTGGCGGTGGGGAAAGGCCCAGCGCCTTTGCCGTAAAACACTAGGTCGTCCACGGCGTTGCCTCGTATAAGCAAGGCGTTGTATTCATTGCGCACCTCCGCGAGGGGGTGCGTTTTGTTCAGCCATGAGGGCTGGACGAAGCATTCGCATGTGCCGTCCGGCGCTCGGAAAGCGCTTGCCAGCAGCTTGATGACACAGCCGTTTTCGGCAGCCTCCCTGAAATCTTCCGGCGTGATTCTCGTGATGCCCCGCGTGGGTATGTCCTCGGGGCGCACGCGCTTGCCGAACACGAGCGACATCAGTATTGAAAGCTTGTTGGCTACATCCTCACCTTTGACGTCGCCTGTGGGGTCGGCTTCCGCAAAGCCGAGTTCTTGCGCCTCTTTCAGCACGTCGTCATATGGGAGGCCTTGCTCGCTCATTTTCGTCAGTATGTAATTGGTCGTGCCGTTCAATATGCCGTGCATTTCCGTATACTCGTTGGCACAGAGGTGTTCGGTGATGGCGCCGATAAGGGGGATGCCGCCGCCGACGCTCGCCTCGAAGCGGAATCCCACCCCGCTTGATGCCGCAGTCTCGGTAAGAAGCTCATAGTTTTCGGCTATGGCCGCCTTGTTTGCGGACACGACGCTTTTGCCGCCTTTCATTGCCGAGGCCATAAAAGAGGTCGCCGGCTCGATGCCGCCGATAAGCTCGACAACGATATCAATATCCGGGTCATCGAAAATTGCCGAGGGGTCCTCGGTGAACACTCCTGGCGGCACCGTGAACCCACGGTCGCGTTCTTGATCCAATTCGAGTATCCTTGTGATTCTCAAGTCGAGTCCAGTGGTTGCCTCGATATGCGTGCGGTTTTGCTCCAACACCTTGTAAGTGCCGGCGCCTATATTGCCAAGCCCGAGCAGGCCGATACTGATACGTTTCATGTTTTTACCTCCAAAAAAATCTTTCTGTGGCTCATAGTATACCACAAGCAAAAAATCCTTGAATGGCGGAGAAAGAAAGTATAGAATGTAGTGGTTATATTTTTGGTACTCAAGGAGAAAAGAAATGGGAAAAAAAGTAGGGATCAACGGGTTCGGCAGGATAGGGCGCAATGCGTTCAAGGCGGCTATGGAAAAAGGGTCAGATCTAGATATCGTAGCGATAAATGATGTCACAGATGCCAAGACGCTGGCGCATTTGCTCAAGTATGACAGCTGCTTCGGCATTTTCGCAGGGGACGTGAAAGCGAAGGACGATGCCATCGTAGTGAACGGCAAGGAGATAAAGATAACCGCCGTCCGCAACCCCGCAGAATTGCCGTGGGGCGAGCTTGGGGTCGAAGTGGTCCTTGAGTCGACAGGCATCTTCACAAAGAAGGCGGACGCAGAGAAGCATATCCAGGCGGGCGCGAAGAAAGTCGTCATATCGGCGCCAGCGACGGATGAGGACATCACGATAGTAATGGGCGTCAACGAGGACAAGTATGACCCTGCGGCACACCATGTGATCTCAAATGCGTCATGCACAACGAACTGCCTTGCGCCGGTGGCAAAGGTCATCGACCGCGAGTTCGGCATAGTGCGTGGCATGATGACTACCATACATTCATATACGAACGACCAGCAGATACTCGACCTTCCGCACAAGGACCTTCGCAGGGCGAGGGCGGCGGCGATGTCGATGATACCGACGACGACGGGCGCCGCAAAGGCGGTCTCGCTCGTGCTTCCTCAGCTTGCGGGCAAGCTGAACGGCGGGGCGATGCGTGTGCCTACGCCTGCGGTCTCGGTCGTGGACGTGGTCTTTGAGCTCTCGAAAGCTACGGACAAGGATGCGGTGAACGCGGCTTTGAAGAAAGCATCGGAGACCGAAATGCCAGGGATACTGGGCTTCAGCGACGAGCCGCTTGTCAGCATCGACTACAAGGGCGATTCGCGTAGCTCCGTTGTCGATGGGATGTCAACCATGGTGATCGACGGCACCATGCTGAAAGTGCTTTCATGGTACGACAATGAGTGGGGCTATAGCTGCCGCGCCGTCGATTTGATGGAGTATATATAGAATTATGAAACAAACGGTAAGGGATTTTGATTTTGGCGGCAAGACCGCTATAGTGCGGTGCGATTTCAATGTGCCGCTTGATGGCGATGGGCGCATCACGGACGACACGAGGATAGCGGGTGCCCTGCCTACTATTGAGTATTTAAGAGGGCAGGGCGCCCGCGTCATACTTATGAGTCATCTTGGGCGGCCGAAAGGTGAGCCCAAGGCTGAGTTTTCGCTTGCGCCGGTCGCGGCGGATCTTTCAGCAAGGCTTGGCGCTCCCGTATGGTTCGAGAGCGTGCCTGCGGTGGTGGACGATGGCGTGCGGGCGAAGTCGGCATCTTTGGCGGCGGGCGAGGTGATGCTTTTGGAGAACACACGTTTCCGCACGGAAGAAGATGCGAAAGATCTTTCCGTGCAGGCGCCGTTTGCGAAAGAGCTTGCATCGCTTGCAGACGTATTTGTCAACGACGCCTTCGGCACGGCGCACCGCCACCATGCCTCGACTGCCGGGGTGGCCGACTACATCCCCGCTGTGATGGGATTTCTTATCGAGAAAGAGCTAAAGTTTTTGGGCGAGGCGCTCGACAGCCCTAAGCGCCCGTTCGTTGCGATACTCGGTGGCGCAAAGGTGGCGGACAAGATAGCCGTGATCGAGAGCCTTATGCAGAAAGCCGACACGCTTTTGGTTGGCGGCGGGATGGTCTATACCTTCCTGAAAGCGCAGGGGTGCGAGATAGGCGATTCCATACTGGACAAGGACGGCATAGCGTTCGCAGGCTCGCTGCTTGCGCGGGCTGAAAAAGAAGGCGTAAAACTGCTTCTCGCCACGGATGTCGTGGCGGCGGAGGCGTTCTCGAACGATGCGCCTTTTGAGGTGTACGAAGCGGCACCGCCGAACGGAGTGCCAGAAGGCCGTCAGGGACTCGATATAGGGCCTAAGACCACGGAAGCTTTTGTGCGTGAAATCGCCAGCGCCGGCACCATCCTGTGGAACGGGCCGGTGGGCGTATTTGAGATGCCGAACTTTGAAAAAGGCACGCGGGCGGTGGCGGAAGCCATCGTGAAGGCTACGGAGAGCGGCGCGATGTCCATCGTCGGTGGTGGGGACAGCGCAGCGGCGGTAGCGCTCTATGGCTTCTCCGAAAAAATGAGCCATGTCAGCACGGGCGGCGGCGCGTCGCTTGAGTTTATCGAGGGAAAAAAGCTGCCGGGTGTGGAGGTGCTGAACGAAAAATGAGAAAGAAATTGATAGCAGGGAATTGGAAGATGTACAAGACCACGGCTGAGGCTGTGGCCTTTGCCAAGGAGTTCAAGACGATTTTCGCCGGAAGCAATACGGAAAACGAGGCGGCGGTCTGTGCGCCTTTCACGCAGCTTGCGGCTCTGAAGGAAGCGTTTTCCGGCAGCGGCATAGGCATCGGGGCACAGAATATGCACTTTGAGGCGGAAGGCGCCTATACGGGCGAGATATCCGCTCCGATGCTCGCCGAGATAGGGGTGGACTATTGCGTCGTAGGGCATTCCGAGCGACGTCAATATTTCCTGGAAACGGATGAAACCGTAAGCAAAAAACTCCATGCGGCGTTTGAGCATGGCATCACCCCTATATTCTGCGTCGGCGAGGTGCTGTCGCAACGCGAGGCGGGCAAGGAGTTCGTTGTCGTCCGCACCCAATTGGCGGCAGGGCTTTCGGGCCTGACCGCCGAGTGCGTTCAGCGGCTTGTCATAGCGTATGAACCCGTTTGGGCGATAGGGACGGGACGCACCGCCACGGCGGCCCAGGCCGAAGAAATGTGCGCATTTATCCGTAGCGAGGTAAAAAAACTTTATGGCGAGGATGCTGCAAACGCTGTCCGTGTGCAATACGGCGGCAGCGTAAAGCCGGAGAACGCCGCAGAGATACTTAATATGCCAAATATCGACGGAGCGCTTGTGGGCGGCGCAAGTTTGCAGCCCGAAGGGTTTCTGGCGATTTGTAGTGTATGATATAGTCCACAAAATGCATATGAAAGGTAAGAAAACTAATGGGTAACAGCTTGGAAATGATGATGATTTTGGTGCCGGTATTCGCGGTGGTAGCCCTAGTGGTGGCACTCGTGCTGGCGCGGTGGGTGAAGGCGCAGCCGATCGGCACGTCCCGTATGGAGGAAATCTCCGGGTTTATCAGCCAAGGGGCGATGGCGTTTTTGCGACGCGAGTACCAGTTCATGGCGGTGCTTATCGTGGCCTTGGTGGTGGTGCTGGGCTTTGCGATCAGTTGGACAACGTCACTGTTCTACCTGAATGGTGCGGTGTTTTCGGTGCTTGCGGGGTTCTTCGGCATGAAGGTGGCGACTTGGGGCAATGTCCGCACGGCGAGCGCGGCCAACGACAAAGGCTTGCCTGCGGCACTCAAGGTCGCATTCCGCAGCGGCGCCGTGATGGGGCTTTGCGTGGTCGGTTTGGGGCTGCTCGGCATCGGCTATCTTTTCATCTACATTTACACAGGAATAGGCATCGAATATAGCGAAATAATCACGGGCTTCGGCCTCGGGGCTTCGTCCATGGCGCTGTTTGGGCGCGTGGGCGGCGGCATCTACACCAAGGCTGCGGACGTCGGCGCTGATTTGGTCGGCAAGGTCGAAGCCGGCATACCGGAGGACGACCCTCGCAACCCCGCCGTCATCGCGGACAATGTGGGCGACAATGTGGGCGACGTCGCGGGCATGGGCTCTGATTTGTTCGAGTCTTATGTGGGTTCCGTTATCTCGGCCGTCTCACTGGCGGTCATCATCCCGACCATCACGCCTAAGTTCGGAGCGGCTTTTGAGCTTCCTCCGCTTGCGGGCGCGATATTCCCGCTTTTCCTGGCGGCGCTCGGAATCATCGCCTCGATAATAGGCGTGTTCTTTGTACGTGGCAAGGATGGCGGCAACCCGGCGACGGCACTCAATATGGGGACATATGTGAGCGCAGGCATCGTGGTCGTGGTAGCCTTTGTGATGAGCAATCTGTTCTTCGGCAACTCCAACTGCGCCATCGCCGTAGTCGCGGGGCTGCTTGTCGGGGTCGCCATAGGGAAGCTTACGGAGATATACACTTCGTCGGACTACAAGCATGTGAAGCATATAGCGGAGCAGTCGGTCACGGGCGAGGCTACGACCATTATCAGCGGCATAGGCGTCGGCATGCTGTCGACGGTCTGGCCTATCATCTGCATCGTGGTGGGCATATTCTTTGCCTATGCGTTCGCCGGGATGTACGGCATCGCGCTTGCGGCGGTCGGCATGCTGTCAACTACGGGCATGGTCGTGGCGGTCGACGCTTACGGGCCGGTCTCGGACAATGCCGGCGGCATCGCTGAAATGGCGAAGCTCCCGCCCGATGTGCGAAAAATCACGGACAAGCTCGATTCCGTGGGCAATACGACTGCGGCGATAGGCAAGGGTTTTGCCATCGGCTCGGCGGCGCTTACGGCGCTCGCGCTGTTCGCGCTTTATACGCAGGTGATAAACCAGCAGAACCCAGGGGTGCTCGGCCTTCCAGACGACCCGACCATAAATCTGCTCAGGCCGATAGTTGTCATAGGGCTGTTTATTGGCGGTATGCTGCCGTTCTTCTTCAGCGCGCTTACGATGAACAGCGTCGGCAAGGCGGCGTTCAAGATGATTGAGGAAGTACGCAAGCAGTTCCGCGAGGACAAGGGCATAATGGAAGGGACATCGAACCCCGACTATGCAAGGTGCGTTGATATTTCAACAAGGGCGGCGCTCAAAGAAATGGTCGTTCCGGGTATCTTGGCCATTGTCGCCCCCTTGGTCGTCGGCATAGTGCTAGGGGCGGCGGCACTCGGCGGCCTGCTCGCCGGCGCGCTTGTCTCGGGCGTGCTTCTTGCCATTATGATGGCGAACGCAGGCGGCGCGTGGGACAATGCGAAGAAGTACATAGAGGAAGGCAACCACGGCGGAAAAGGCAGCCCGGCGCACAAGGCGGGCGTGGTCGGCGATACGGTAGGCGACCCGTTCAAGGACACATCGGGGCCGTCGTTGAACATCCTTATAAAGCTTATGTCCATCGTTGCTGTGGTGTTCGCGCCGCTATTTGGGGCGGGTTTGATTTAGGCTTGCAAATGCACAGGCGTTTGTGATACAATCCGCCTGTATGTGGCGTATGTAACGGAGGTGTTGAAGTTTGGTATTGATGTTGAAGATATTATTGCTGGCGGCAAGCCTTATCCTGATTGCGTTCGTGTTGCTTCAGGAAGGCAATAGCGCGGGGCTTTCGGGCTCCATAGGAGGCGGTGCGGAGCAGCTTTTCGGCAAGAAAAAGAGCCGAGGGTGGGAGCGGTTTTTTACAAGGATCACCGTTACCGGCGCCATAGTTTTTGTGGCGGTTTCGCTTACGCTTGTCGCCTTGGAATAATCAGACCTCAGATAGCGCCTAACCGCGCTATTTGACTATATTGGACTAATTTTTAGTTATAGGGGTACTTTAAAAAGGAGGTAGTTATGGCAGAAATCACACAATTGCAGAGGGATGGGCTCTATGAGCTTACCGATTCTGCAAAGGCGCAGCTGGCGGATTCCAAGTATTACAACGAGGATCTTGCGCCTTCAACAATGGCAGAGCGGACATGGAACACGTACCATATCTCGATGCTGTGGGTCGGAATGGCGATTTGTATACCGTCCATCATGATGGCTTCGGGCGGCGTCGCACTCGGCCTTCCCGTATGGGCGTCGGTACTCAACGTCATACTCGGCAACGCAATCATCCTTGTTCCTATCCAGCTCAACTCGCATGCGGGCACGAAGTACGGCATACCGTTCCCGATTTTCTCGAGGCTGACATTCGGTATGCGCGGCGCGCATATCCCGTCGATTTCGAGGGCGGTCACGGCTTGCGGCTGGAACATGGTGCAGTCGATGGTCGGCGGCGGCGCGCTTACTATGATCATCAAAGCGCTTGTACCGGCTTTCAACGACCAGCCTGTTGGCATCCAGTTCTTGTTCTTCCTGATTTTCATGGCTCTCTGTGCGTGGATTACGGCAACGGGCTCCAAGGCCATACGCATATTCGAGTCGTTCAGCTCCCCAGTGCTTATCATACTTATCGTGCTGCTTCTGGTCTGGTCTGTTGTCCTTGCCAACGGCGCGGGCTTCAGCTTCGGTCAGGTCTTTTCGTCCGACCTCAGTGCGGGCGGCTTGACGGAAACGTATCAGTATGTGTTCGCATTCCTCGTCGTTCTGACGGGCAATATCGCGTTCTGGGCCACAATGGCGCTGAACATCCCGGACTTCTCGCGCTGGGCAAAGAACCAGAAGACACAGTTCCGCGGCCAGATGTACGGCATGGTTCCGGCCATGGCATTCTGTGCGATTGTAGGCGCGTTCATGGCACAGGCGACTTTCCTTGCCTTGGATGAAGCCATCTTCGACCCAGTCGGCGTGCTTGGGCATCTTGGAGTGGGCACAGGGGCAGTTGTGCTCACCGTCGTAGTCGGCATTGGCGTCATCTTCGCGACGATGACGACGAACATCGCGGCCAATATCGTGGCTCCGGCAAACGGGTTCTCGAACCTTGCCCCTGGCAAAATCGGTTACAAAGCGGGCGTGCTTATCGCGTGCATCGTGTCGATTGTGGCCTACGGCATCCCGTTCTACTTTGTCGGCGGCGCCTTTATCGGGTTTATGTTCAACTTCCTCAACACCTATGGCGCGTTCTTGGCACCGCTTGCATCGATATTCATCCTCGACTACTACTTCATCAAGAAGAAGAATATCGACATCATTTCGCTTTATCAGGCGAACAGCCGTTACTGGTACAAGAGCGGCTTCAACACCCATGCCATCATCGCTTGGGTGGCGGGTGCGATATTGCCCACGATTTTGGGCCTTATTCCCGCCATTTCGGCCACCGTTGGGGAGCCGGCTTTGGTGTCCCAGATTGGCGGTCTGGCCGTGTTTGCATGGATCAACGCCAATGCGTACCTCTTCTCGTTCTTCGTGGCCTTCCTTGTGTACTGGAAGATCGCGCCGCGCGAGGGCGTTCACATCCTTTCGGACGAGCAGGAGAAGGCTATCACTCAAGAAGTTGCAGCTACTGCGTAGATAGTTTCGTAGAGTAAAATTGCACATACGGGCGCGGCCTTCGGGCCGCGCCCGTTTACCGCAGGGGCGTATGGTGTTGACGGAATGTTAGTGCTCAGTCGGAGGTATGTATGAAAATCGCAATAGCAGGCGCTGGAAAACTAGGTCTGCGCATCACAGAGATACTAAAGGGCGGCGACCACTCTATTACGCTTATTGACAAGGACGAAGAGCTCGTCAGGCGGCTGGCGGTTTCGCTTGACGTTGCGACAGTGGCGGGGAACGCTAAAGAGGCATCTTTGCTTGAACAAATAGGAATCCATGAGTTTGACTATTTTATTGCGGTGACCGACCGTGACGAGAAAAACCTTGTTATAGGTGCCGTTGCCAAGCGTCTGGGCGTCACGAGGGTGATTGTGAGAATAAGGGATCCTGAATACGGGGGGCAGTACAGGCTTCTGGAAGAAATCTTTGGAGTCGATCATATAGTCAACCCAGATCGCGGGGTGGCAGAAGAAATAAATAAATATCTGACGGAAAAATATTCGTTTCAGGGCGGGGTGCTGCATGCCGGCAAGGCGGCCGTGCTTGAGATGGAGGCAGGCGAGATGCCAGGGTTTGCAGTCGGTTCGGTTTCTGGAATCAGCGAGAGTCTGAAAAGCGCAAAAATGTCTCTTGCCGCAATTAGCAAAAACGGCAAATTCATTATACCGAAATGCGATGAGGATTATATTATCGAAAAAGACGATTTCCTATACATAGTCGGGGATCGCAAATATATTGAAGGTCTCGCCTCCAAAAATATCGATGAGGAACGCAGGACGGACACCAAGCGCGTTATGATTGCGGGCGGCGGCAAGGTGGGCTTTTACTTGGCGAGGCTGCTTGAGGATTTTGGGGCTTCTGTCAAGATTGTCGAGATAAAAAAGCAGAGATGCCAGTATTTGTCGGAGCATCTTCAGAACACGCTTGTCCTCAACGGCGATGCGGCAGATACGGAGCTGCTTGAAAATGAGAGTTTTTCCGAGGTGGATACCCTTGTAGGCGTGACAGGCTTTGACGAGGAAAACCTGCTGCTTGCACTTATGGCCAAGCAGGCGGGCATAGAAGACGCTATTGCCAAAGTCAGCAGGGAGAGCTTTGGCGAGCTTATCACGAGCATGGGCGTCGATATGGTTGTCAACCCTATAGATATCTCGGTGAGCCATATTGTGCGAATTATTGATGGTGCCGCCGTCCTTTCGTCGCATATCATCCAAGGGCAGGCGGAGCTTGTGCAGATAATGGCCGACCGTGGCATGAGTCTGCACGGCAAGGATGTAGGAAGTCTGAACCTTCCGAGCGGGGTCGCCATAATCGCTTTGCAGCGTGGGGAAACGGTCATTCTGCCAGACGATGACACCAAAATGACCGAGGGTGACCGTCTCCTGATTTTAAGCCTGCTGTCCGAATCGTTCGACCTTGAAAAATTGCTTAGAGTGAAAAAGGGCTTTTTCGCATAAAACGCACAGCTATGAAAACAAATCTGGATATACGGTTTGTTCTTACAATACTTGGCCTCGTGAGCGGCATCATAGGCGGCACTATGCTTGTTGGCCTTGTTTGTTCGCTTATCTTTGGCGAGCTGGATATGGGCTGGATATTCCTGTGGCTTTTTGTGGTCTTTGCGGCGGTCGGGTTTTTTGTCGTGCGTTTTTCGCGCCGAGGGCTAAGGACGAAAACCGTCAAAATACGTGAGGGGCTTTTGGCTGTCACGCTCTGTTGGGTGTTTGCGGCTGTTTTTTGTGCGTTCCCTTATCTGCTCTCCGGCTCGCACCACACATTTATAGATGCGTTTTTTGAGGCTACCGCATGTATCACGACGACAAGCTCGACGCTTGTGGAAAACCTGGCAGAGCTTCCGAGAAGCCTGCTTTTTTGGAGGCAGCTTACGATATGGCTAGGAGGCGTCGGGATAATCATATTTGCAATCACGATTATCCCGATGCTTGGATATGGCGCCGCAAATCTGGCAAATGCGGAGACGACAGTTCAGACCGTCGAAAAGATAAGGTCGCGGATGACGGACACGGCAAGGACTATATTCCTGCTTTTCTTGGGGTTGACCTTGGTGGAAATGGCGTTGCTGGCTTTGGGGGGCATGGGGATATTTGACGCTATAGTTCTTTCGTTCAGCAGCGTGGGGACAGGCGGCTTCGCGAATTACCGAGCGGGTGCAGTGCTTGGAAACAGCCTGTATGTAGATACCATCGTTGCGGTGTTCTGCATCATTGCGTCAATGTCGTTTGTGAGCTATCGGCATCTGCTCAAACGGCGGCCACGCGAATTTTTCAGGGAAGTCGAGATAAGGGCTTATCTCATTATGCTCGCGGCGGTCTGCGGGCTCGTGTTTATAATCCTGCTTGCGTTCGGGACTTATGGCACGGCGGGCGAGGCGGCGCGGTACGGCATTATGCAGTCAATATCGTTTGCGACGACGGCAGGCTATCCTGGTACGAATGTAGACCTTTGGCCGCAGGCGACGCAATGGCTTCTTATCGGCGTGATGATAGTTGGGGGTTGCTCTGGCTCGACTACTGGCGGGCTGAAAGTGGCTCGCATGCTGGTCGCCATTTCGCTTATACGCCGGAATATATATAAACGCCTGCACCCGAACGCTGTAGTTGCCGTAAAGATAGGGGACAATGCGGTGCCGTCGGACCGCGTTTCGAGCATCGCCACCCTTATGATAGTTTACGCTTTTATCGTCGCGCTATCGGCATTTGTGCTTTCTTTTGACACCACAGATGCGGGGACCACGCTTGGAACCGTTATCGCGATGCTTTCAAATACGGGGCTCGTAATAGGGCCAGGGCTTGGGGTAGGGGAGGCGTTTACGATGTTTTCGCAGTTTTCGCGCGTCTATATGTCTTTGTTGATGGTTGCGGGGAGGCTTGAGCTGCTTACGCTTGTATTGCTGTTCTCACCGGCTTTCTGGCGACCGTATAGGTAGTAAGAAGGCCGCCCTCAGAAAAATTATACAATATTTACAAAAATTGCTTGACAGGGGTATTAATTTCCATTATTATGCATACATGGACGAAAATACAAAGACAACACACTATGGCAGACAGGAACTCGGCGAACTGGGCGAATCGCTTGCACGGGAGATGTACGAGGGAAAGGGCTTTCGCATAGTCGAGCAAAACTTCAGGTGCAAGGTCGGCGAGATAGACCTTGTCTGCAAGAAGGACAAGCTGCTTGTGTTCTGCGAGGTGAAGTGCCGACAAAGCCTTGTCTTTGGAATCCCTGCGGAAGCCGTCAATGCAGAGAAGGTGAGGCATATACGCAGGGTCGCATCGTGGTACCTTTCGCAGAAGATGCGCCTGTACCGGCTGTATGATGACTTTGATATGCGTTTTGATGTCATCGAGGTGGTTTTCGTAGGCGATGACCACGATATCAACCATGTAGAGAACGCGTTTTGGGAGTGAAACGGGCAAGATGAGCAACGACAGATTTTCAAAAGTCCTTACGGCGTCCGTGAACGGGCTCGACACCGAGCTTGTGACCGTAGAGACGGATTTGACTGCAGGCCTGCCGGCTTTTCATCTTGTGGGCTTGCCAGGCAGCGCGGTGAAGGAGTCAAAGGAGCGCGTGCGTGCGGCAATCGCAAACAGCGGGTATGAGTTTCCTCTGAGACGCATCACGGTCAACCTCTCGCCTGCGGACTCGCGCAAAGAGGGCAGCCACTTCGACCTGCCTATAGCGGTCGGCATACTGGCCGGCGCGGCAAAGAGCCAGATAAACCTGCCGGAAGGCGGGCGGTCTGCTTTCATAGGCGAGCTTTCGCTTGACGGGACGCTGAACAGGGCTGCTTTCGCAGTCGCTATGGCTTTGAGCCTACAGGAAAACGGCGTCGACCATTTATTTATGCCGATAGATAATTTATGCGAAGTCGAGGAATTGCCGGGGCTATTTCTCTACCCGGCCCATTCTTTGACCGAGGTGGTCGGCCACTTGCTCGGCGGCGGCGAAATAGCCCCTGTACGCAGCGGTAGACGCGGCAAAAAGAAATCCAAGGCCATTCCCGCATGCGAGGACGATTTCTTCGATGTAAAAGGCCAAGAGGCCGTAAAACGCGCGCTCGTGATCGCGGCGGCAGGCGCGCATGATATCTGCCTTACGGGGCCGCCCGGTATCGGCAAGTCCATGCTTGCGAGGCGTATGCCTGGCATACTGCCGCCTTTGACCGACGAGGAAAGCGGCGAGGTGACGCGTATCCACAGCATCGCAGGCGAGCATGTAGCGGGTCACGGCCTTATGTACGAGCGGCCTTTTCGCGCGCCGCACCATTCGGCCACGCATACCGCGATAGTCGGCGGAGGCTTCAAGCCCAAGCCGGGAGAGCTTTCTCTGGCGCACAAGGGGGTGCTGTTTCTGGATGAGCTCCCTGAGTTCACTCGGTATACCCTTGACATGCTAAGACAGCCGCTAGAGGACCGTTTCATCGACTTGGCACGTGTCGGCTTCAAGGGGCGATATCCATGCGACTTTCTGCTTGTGGCGGCTATGAATCCCTGTCCCTGCGGCTATCTTGGCGACCCTGCACACGAATGCAGATGCCCGCAGACGAAGGTGCAAAGATACCTCTCAAAGCTTTCAGGCCCATTGATGGACCGCATCGACCTGCATATCAGGATGGGCGCGGTGGACGAGGCGGAGCTTGGCGGTGAAGCGGAAGCGCGTGGCGGCGAGTGCATGAATACGGAACAAATGAGGGCGGTGGTGATTTCCGCACGCGAACGTGCCATGGAAAGGAATCCTGGCCGCTTGCCCAATGCGCGCTTGCAGGCGGACGGCATCAGGAATGCATGCATTATGGACAAAGAGGCCGAGGATGTGTTGAGGCAGGCGTACGAGCACTTTTCATTAAGCGTAAGGGCACGTTCAAAGCTTATAAAGGTCGCACGAACCATAGCAGATCTTTCGGGCGAGGAAACGATAGGAAGCGTGCATATAGCTGAAGCCGTGGCTTATAGGGGGCTTAAATAAAAGTGGGCGCATTGGACGCATCGAGTCTGCGTTTTTCAAGCGGAAGGCCGTTTATTGGCAGGGAGGATCCACGCTATCCTATCCTGCTCTCGCTTATCCCAAAGCCGCCAGAGCGCCTTTACTATGCAGGAAACCCTGATGTGCTGAAGCATCCCAAAATCGCCATTGTGGGCTCGCGCTCATCGACGGAATACGGCCGTTGGGCTGCGTTCACCATAGCGAAGCGTCTGTCCGAGCATGGGGTATGCGTTGTTTCAGGCATGGCAGAGGGCATCGACACCTGGGCGCACAAAGGGGCGCTGGAGGGCGGCACGCCTACGGTAGCAGTGCTTGGATCCGGGCTAGACTTTTGTTTTCCCAAGTCAAATCGCGGGCTGATGCAGGAGATAGAACGGACGGGCTTGATCTTGTCGGAATATGTTGACGGCCTGCGGCCCACAAAATTCACATTCCCCGCCCGCAACCGCATAATCAGCGGGCTGTCGAACGCAACGGTGGTCGCCGAGGCAGGTTTTGCAAGCGGTTCGCTCATTACTGCCGAGTGTGCGGCAGACCAGGGTCGTGAGGTCTACGCCGTGCCTGGCAATATCAACCGCAAGGGCAGCATCGGGTGCAACAAGCTGATTGCGGACGGCGCCACTCCTATTGTTTTTATCGACGACATACTTGCAGGCCTAGAAATCGAAACGGATATCGTGTCATCCCTCGGCAAGCTAATGTCATCTGACGAGAAACGGGTGGTGGCGGCATTGATGCAGCACGGCGAATTGTCGCTCGACCGCCTTATGGCAGAGACAGGGCTTCCCATAGGCGCGCTTACCTCCATTGTGACATTGCTCGAGATCAAAGGGGTTGTTACGACGGGTGCGGGCAAGGTTTTTATCCCCAGAGCTTAGCCCGTCTATTGACATAAAGAATGAAACATGTTTGAATAATTTCTTGTAGGCACAATTGCGGGGGAATCGCGCATGGAGTCGCATAGTGGCACAAGAACTGGAGGGAAAATGGCAGCAGGTAAAAGCGCTTCGGCAAAGGCGAAGAAGGGTACGAAGACATTGGTTGTCGTGGAGTCGCCGTCAAAGGCGAGGACTATAGGGAAGTTTTTGGGGACTAATTACAAGGTCGTCGCTTCGGTAGGGCACATAAGGGATTTGCCTAAGAGCAAGCTGGGCATCAATATCGAAGAGAACTTCAAGCCTGAATATATAAATATAAGGGGCAAGGGCGACATTATACGTGAATTGAAAAAGGAAGCAAAAGGCGCAAAAAACGTCTTGCTTGCAACGGACCCGGATCGTGAAGGGGAGGCCATATCGTGGCATATCGGCCATATACTCGGGCTTTCGGACGAGACTGAGTCCCGTATCGTCTTCAATGAAATCACGAAGGAAGCAATAAAGAACGCAGTAAAGGCGCCACGCAAGATCAATATGAACCTTGTTGACGCACAGCAAGCGCGTAGGGTGCTCGACCGCATTGTGGGATATCAGATAAGCCCGCTTTTGTGGAGCAAGATAAGGATGGGGCTGTCTGCTGGCAGGGTCCAGTCGGCCGCGCTAAAGCTGGTTGTAGACCGTGAACGCGAGATAAAGGCGTTTATTCCTGAGGAGTTTTGGAAGATAGCAGTGCAGCTTGCGAAGAAATCCGGTGACACGAAGGAATTCACGGCAAAGCTTTCCGAAAAGGATGGGAAGAAATTCATACCAAGCAACAAGGCCGAGGCGGACGAAGCGCTTGCGGCAATGAAAGCCGGAAGCTATTCGGTAAAGACCGTGGACGCAAAAGAACGTAGACGCAAGCCCTATGCGCCTTACACGACCAGTACGCTTCAGCAAGACGCGTCAATCAAGCTCGGTTTCCAGACGCGCCGCGTTATGAGCGTAGCACAGCAGCTTTACGAGGGCGTGACCATCAAAGGCCAGGGCACTCTCGGACTTGTGACGTATATCAGGACGGACTCGGTAAGGGTTTCGGAGGAAGCCATAGCGACTGCGAAAACGTATATCACAGAACACTACGGCGAAAACTATGTCGGGAACAATTTTTATTCAAACAAGAAAAAGGATATCCAGGACGCGCACGAAGCCATCCGCCCGTCCTACGTTCATCTGCGCCCAGAGGACATAAAGGACTCGCTGGCACCGGACCAGTTCAAGCTGTACAAGCTTATTTGGTCGCGATTTGTGGCGAGCCGTATGAGCGAGGCGGTCTACGACAGCGTAGCGGCGGATATCGAGAACGGGACATACACTTTCCACTCTACGGGGAGCAAGCTCAAATTCGACGGATTTTTGAAGGTCTACCAGACGACGCTTGAGGACGATGAGGGCAATCTGCTGCCTGAGCTTTCGATTGGCGAGGCGCTTGACGAGAAGGACGTAAAGGCGGAGCAAGGCTTCACGCAGCCCCCGCCACGTTACACCGAAGCGTCGCTTGTCAAGGAGCTTGAGGAAAAGAATATCGGCAGGCCGTCCACATTCGTGCCTATAATAGCGACGCTGACGGAGCGGCGAGGCTATGTTGAACGCGAAAAAAAGGCGTTGTTGCCGACCGAGCTTGGTTTTGTGGTGACAGAGCTGATGGAAAAATACTTCAAGGAGATTGTCGATGCAGGGTTTACGGCGGGCATGGAGGACAGGCTTGATGACATCGAGACCGAGGGGCGCAACTGGCAGGGTATCGTTTCTGATTTTTACGGCGTGCTTGCCGAAGAGCTCAAGGTCGCAGATGCTGAAATAGAAAAGATCAAGGTAGAGGACGAGCCGACGGGCGAGGACTGCGAGCTTTGCGGGAAGCCTCTGGTTTTCAAGCAGGGCAGGTTTGGGCGCTTTATCGCATGTTCCGGATATCCCGAGTGCAAGAACACCAAGCCTATAGTCGTGAAGATTGAGGGCGTTTCCTGCCCTTCTTGCGGAAAAGATTTGGTCTCCCGCAAAAGCAGGAAGGGGAAGACGTTTTTCGGCTGCTCGGGCTATCCCGACTGCACGCAGGTTTATTGGTACAAACCTGTCAACAAAAAATGCCCGGAGTGCGAGGCGCTGTTGGTCGAGAGAAAGACGAAAACAACGCAATATGCGTGCTCAAACGCCGAGTGCGGTTACAAGGAATAAAGGAAAGGGGGCCTAGGGCAAAATGGAGCAATTTCATGCAACAACAATCGTGGCGGTAAGGCGGGGGTCGGACGATGTCTGCATAGGCGGCGACGGCCAGGTGACGATGGGGCAGAACTCCGTTATGAAGCACAAGGCAAAGAAAGTCAGGAAGATTTACAAGGGGACGGTGCTTTCAGGCTTTGCCGGTTCTGTGTCCGATGCCTTCACCCTGACTGAAAAGTTTGAAAAGAAGCTAGAGGAGCATGGCGGCAACCTGAAGCGGGCTGCTGTGTCGCTGGCGCAGAGCTGGCGATCGGACAAGATAATGCGTAACCTAGAGGCGCTGCTTGTGGCGGCAGACCATGAGTGCCTGCTCGTGATTTCGGGCAATGGAGAGGTAATCGAGCCAGACCAAGACTTTGTCGCCATAGGAAGCGGCGGCAACTATGCGTTTGCGGCGGCGAACGCGCTTTTCAACCATACGGAAATGAGCGCGGAAGCCATCGTGTTGGAGTCCCTGCGGATCGCCTCTTCGATCTGCGTGTTCACAAACGACAATATTTCGGTCGAAAAATTATAGGAGGGCTGCGGTATGGCGGACGAGAATGTATTGGGCCTTTTCGGCAACAAATTTTACAGCATGACGCCCAAGGAGATCGTGGCGGAGCTTGACAAGTATATAATCGGGCAGGACGGCGCCAAACGGAGCGTGGCGGTCGCTTTGCGGAACCGCTATAGGCGCGGCCTGGTCGAGGAAAAGATGCGTGAGGAGATTACGCCCAAGAACATCTTGATGATGGGGCCCACAGGCGTCGGAAAGACGGAGATAGCGAGACGGCTCGCCAAGCTGATGGATGCGCCTTTCGTAAAGGTGGAGGCGACCAAGTTCACGGAGGTTGGCTATGTCGGCCGTGACGTTGACAGCATGGTACGTGACCTCGTCGAGGCATCCATCCGCATCACCAAGCAAAAGCGCCTTGACGAAAAATACAGCGTGGCCGAGGATATGGCGGAAGAAAAAATACTTGACGCCATCGCGCCGGGACGCAAGAAGCAGGGCGTAGGCGGCAGTGGGGGCGGGGGAGCCGGCGGGCAGGCGCTTAGAGGGCCGTTTGATTTTATTATGGGCGGCGCAGGCGGCGTGAGTGCGGCAGGCAGTGTCGGGGGCACGGGCAGCGGGGCTACGCAAGCGAATGGGGCGGAGCAGCCGGACGAGCCCGATACAAGGACGGACAGCGAGGTCGAGCTGACGCGCGAGCAGGTAAGGCAGCAATTACGCGATGGTTTTCTTGACGAACAATATATCGAGATTGAAGTGTCTGATGCGCCCAAGCAGAATCAGCTTGACGTGGGCGAGGGCGGCATGGGCATTGCGATAGGAAACATATTCGACGCCATAAACCCCGGTGGCCGCAAAAAGAAAAAGAAGCTTAAGGTGAAGGATGCCCGCCGCATACTTCGTGAGGAGGAGGCGGCAAACCTGATTGATATGGACCAGGTGACAAGCGACGCCTTGGAGAACGCCGAGCAGAACGGGATAATATTTATAGACGAGATAGACAAGATAGCATCGGGCGGAGGGTTCCGTTCGGGCGCCGACGTGTCACGCGAGGGCGTGCAGCGTGACATCTTGCCGATAGTCGAGGGCAGCGTCGTCAACACCAAGCACGGGCCTGTAAAGACGGACCACATACTCTTTATAGGGGCAGGGGCTTTCCATACTGCAAAGCCGACGGATTTGATACCGGAGCTGCAGGGGCGTTTTCCGATACGGGTCGAGCTTGAGACGCTGACCGAGGAAGCCTTTGTCAGCATACTTACCGAGCCCGAAAACGCCTTGATAAAGCAGCACAAGGCACTGCTTGAGACGGAGGGGGTCGAACTGACGTTCACAGACGAGGCCATAAAGGAAATAGCGCATATCTCGTTCCTCGCAAACGAGCAGACGGAGAATATAGGGGCACGTCGCCTGCATACGGTAATGGAGAAACTGCTTGAGGATCAGGCGTACAGCATCCCCGACAGCGGGGAGAAGGAAATAATGGTCGATCGCGACTTTGTCGTGGACAAATTCCTTGACGTGATAAAAGCCGACGATGTAGACAGGTATATATTGTAGGCAGGCCTGTCTGGCGGGTTTGCCTAAGTGGGCTTGCAAGTGGGCAGCACAAAGAGCTATAGGATAGGGGAGCGGGAAAAGGCGGCACTGCGTGTGTCGCGTATGTTCCGTGGGCTTTCAGGGAACGAATTTGAAGCGGCCTTGATGCGTGGGCGGGCGAGAGGGGCACGATACGAGAAAGGTGCGACTATAGCCGAAGCCGGCAGCCGCAGGGCGGACTTCATGGTCTTGCTTTCGGGACGTATCCAAGGAGTTCGCGAGCAAGAGGGCGGAGCGCTGGACTTCGTGCAATTGTTCGTCCCTGGCGAGATATGCGGGCTCGACATCGCGTGCTCCGCTTCGCGAAAATGCCCGTTCCGTTTGCAGGCGCTCGACGAATGCGACATCGTCTTTGTCGACTACGACGGAATGTTTTCCGGCAAGATTTCGCCGTTGGAGCAGCAAAAGCTGAGGGACGGCGTGACGCAGACGCTTGCGAACGAGAGCCTGCGGCGGTTGCACAAGATAGACGTCTTGTATAGGCGCGCCCTGCGGGACAGGGTGATGGTCTATTTGGAGAACGTGTGCTTTTTGGCAGGGTCAGACAGCATCGAGCTGAACATGGACCGTGAGCAATTCGCGCAATACCTCGGCGTTAACCGCAGTGCGCTTTCGCATGAGCTATCGCAGATGCGGAAAGACGGGCTTATCGACTTTCACAAAGGCTCGTTTAAGCTCTTGTAGCCTAGGGTTTTTTAAGGTCTCTTTACACCCAGCCCCTCATCTTGACGGCATCAGCGACACGCTGTATGGATATCATATAGGCGGCATCGCGCAATGGGACTTTCTTCTCCTCTGCCAGTTCACAGACGGCGGTGCAGGCCGCTGTCATGGCGGTTTCCAGCTTTATTAGGACCTCGCTCTTTCCCCAGAAGTAGTTCATATTGCCCTGGACCTGCTCAAAGTAGCTACAGGTGACGCCGCCGGCGTTGCACAGGAAGTCGGGGATTATCATTATGTCTTTCGCCAGTATAAGCGGATCCGCCTCTGGGGTCGTGGGGCCGTTTGCCGCTTCGCAGATGACACGCACGGACTTGTTGATGGAATCAAGGTTCTTGGTGGTAATCTCGTTCTCCTGGGCGGCGGGGATAAGTATGTCGGCTTCCTCGCTCAGCCATGCATCGCCAGGCAGGATATCACAGCCGATATCACGGGCTTTTTCTTTGTCTATATCCCTATAAGCATCCTTCGCCGCTGCAAGGGCGTTTATGTCAAGCCCTCCCTTTTTCTTGAAAGTGTAGGCTTTCTTGTCGTTGTTGTCCCAGCACGACACCGCAGTCACGATGCCGCCGAGCTCCTCGAATTTGCGGGCTGCATGTTCGCCGACCGCACCAAAGCCCTGGAGCGAAGCGGTCTTGCCCTTTACGCTGTCACCCCGTAGTCTCAACGCCTCGACAAGGGTATACATTACGCCGTATCCCGTGGCCTCAGCCCTGCCGAGCGAGCCGCCCATTCCGACGGGCTTGCCGGTGATGACGCCGGGATAGTGCGCCCGCATAATAGTCTCGTACTCGTCGAGCATCCAGAGCATATGCTGCGCGCTCGACATCATATCGGGCGCGGGTATGTCGATAAGGGGACCGATGGTGCTTGAAAGCTGGCGGACATACCCACGGCACATACGCTCCTGTTCACCCATCGACATGGTGCGGGGATCGCAGGCGATGCCGCCCTTGCCGCCGCCGAGCGGGATGTCGACGACAGCGCTTTTCCACGTCATCCACATTGCCAAGGCGCGGACGGTGTCCAAAGTCTCGTCAGGGTGGAAGCGGATGCCGCCTTTTGAAGGGCCTCTCGCATTGTTGTGCTGTATTCGGAATCCCATATAGGTCTTGGTGGTCCCGTCATCCATCTTCACGGGTATGGAGAAAACGAACTCCCTTGCCGAGACCCTCAGATATTCGCGCATGCTCATGTCGAGCGACATCGCTTCGGCCACTGTGTCGAATTGCGTTTGTGCATTTACGTACGGATTGCTTGCGTTGTTCATGGTTGTACCCCCTATAGCATTTTTGGTCTGTATTCAACTGCCGCATTCGGTCAATGACAATTATATATGATATATGCGATAATTCAATGAAAAGCCACTTTTTTGTTTGACATGCGGAATTTTATTGTGATAAGATGTCCCTTGGCTCGCGACTTGGATTGGAGAGGAGCATCGATCCGAGGTAGCTCAATGGTGGAGCACTCGGCTGTTAACCGATAGGCTGTGGGTTCGAGTCCCACCCTCGGAGCCATTGCAGAGGATTTTCGCAGGAAAGCGTTGCGTAAGGCTTTTGCAAGATGAAATTGCGAAGTATTTTTTGCCAAAATCAGGGGCGTGCGAGGGAGCGAGGAAGGAGCGTACTGGTGGTACGTAACTGACGAGCGGACGAGCAACAACCCGCAGTTTGGCAAAAAAGACGAGCAAGATGGGCGTATAGCTCAGCTGGGAGAGCACATCCCTTACAAGGATGGGGTCATCGGTTCGAGCCCGGTTACGCCCACCAGACTGCCCGAAGGCGGTCAACAATGTGGCCCAGTAGTTCAGTTGGTTAGAATGCCAGCCTGTCACGCTGGAGGTCGACGGTTCGAGCCCGTTCTGGGTCGCCAAAAGAGGGCTCTGCCGCAACCAGAAATGCTGGCGTGGCTCAAAGGTAGAGCAGCTGATTTGTAATCAGCAGGTTGGGGGTTCAATTCCCTCCGCCAGCTCCATATGGATGGATGCCCGAGCGGCCAAAGGGAGCGGGCTGTAAACCCGTCGGCTAAGCCTACGAAGGTTCGAATCCTTCTCCATCCACCATCTGCCCTTTGACGGCGGGTGCGGAGCACAACTGAATAACGGTCGAAAGACCGGCCTGCGGAAGTGGCTCAGGGGTAGAGCATCGCCTTGCCAAGGCGAGGGTCGCGAGTTCAAATCTCGTCTTCCGCTCCAAAGAAAAAGGCTTGAAATCAATGGGTTTCAGGCCTTTTTCATGCCCTGACTACTGGAAATATTTAGCCGTGAACGGCGGATAAAGCGGTCTAATCGGTAGATAAAAAATAGATAAAAGTTCGGATAAAAATTTATCTAAATAGAAATGGTAGATACCTCTGCTTACTTTTGATGTGTTGCTTATGTTGACGGTTGTATGCGATTTTGCTATCTTTAAGGCATGGATGTTTACCTTGCATCAGCGGCACACGAGGCGGCATTTACAAAGGAGCGCGATACCATGACAGCGTTAAGGCAAGAAGTAATAGACTACATAAAGGATATTCCAGAGCCGGAGCTTGAAGCCCTGCGCCCAGTGCTACGTTTGCTTGCCTCGCCTGACCGCTTGGTTATCGAAACCGACCTAACGGACGAAGAAAAGGCAATTATTGATGCGGGTCGCATAGAGTGGGAAACCAATCCGCAGAGCTTTAGGCGGGTGGTATAGTGGACGATGGAAGAAGCAACAAGGCTTGACGAGTTTTATACAACCACTACGCAGGATTTCAATTCAGGTAAGTCTGGTTTTTTCGCAAGGCAAGAGAATAAGGCGATTGTTGTTGACGAGTTTACTCCTGCTGAACTCATTTCAGACATGGTACACAGGGTGACCTTCCCCCCAAGATTCATACCACTTTTTAAGATAGGATATGATAGTCGTAACCAGTTTTAAAAAGGAGGAAGCAGAATGCCAAAGAGGAACTATACGCCGGAGCAGATCATCGTGA